>CAYJQC010000026.1:0-59059 GCA_964372215.1 uncultured Rhodospirillaceae bacterium | reverse complement strand
TCCTCGCCAAGATCAACCGACGGCCTGTACCTTCCGTCTGAGTCAGTGCACTAGGTAGCTGGTTTAGATCGTAAGCCAGTTGCAGGGCGAGTCGAGCATTGGCCGCACATGAGAGTGATTTCGAAAACTGCTCCCTCACCTCTCTAACCCATTCCAGCACCCGCATCGCCCTCAGCTTGTTACAGCGGCTGGCCGGGCCCACGCCGGGCTCGATGTCGCACTCAACCTGCGCCGCGTGGAGATAGTTCATCGGCCATTTCGGAAGCAGCGCACCTGCACCACCTCCATCGCCTCGGCGAGGAGTCGTAGGGGACTGCGCCGGCGGCGCGGAGGTAGTCGAGGCCGCGCAGCACGTCGTAACAATAGAGGGGTCGCAATGATAGAGGGTCGGGGAAGGCGACGCGGGTCCAGTCGCGGTGGATCACCTCGCCGGTGCGCCGCGCGCGGAATGTGCGGCGCGCCAGCATGTGCTTTTGCCCGCGGGCCCGGCCCTGTTTCGGGCTGCCGACACGCTCCCCTACCCCACCTTCTCTTGCCCGATCCCGCCGCGCATCGCCCCCGCCTCGGTCTCCCGCCACAGCACGCCGTGGCTGACGGGGAGCGCGCGGCTGTTCGGCATGGACAGCCAGACGCGGAGCAGCATCCGGTCCTGGCCGGAATCGGCGTCGTCCTCGAACGCGGTGCGGGCGTGGTAGATCACGTGGTTGTTGAGGAACTGCATGTCGCCGGGGGCGAAGCGCATCTCGAACGACAGCTCCTCGGCCAGGGCCATCAGCATCTCGATGGCCGCGCGCTGCGTCTCGGTCAGGCGCGGGACCTGGCCCAGCTTCTGCGCCGCCTCGATATAGGTGAGCGAGTAGTGGCTGGTGAAGCGCCCCTGAAGCTGGCCGAAGACGGGGAGCGGATAGGCGCTCGCCTCGCCGCCGGGCTCCTCGCCCAGGCGGCTCCGCCAGATGTCCTGGTAGAGGGCGGCGGCGAGGTCGGGGCGGCGTTCCAGCATGGCGTTGTGGATGGCGGGCGAGCTGGCGAGGCGGCTCGCGCCGCCGGCGCGCGCCTGGCGCACGCAGAGGAGGCCGACCACGTCGCAGCGGTCGGTGTGGAAGCGGAGCTGGCCGTTGGACAGGGTGCGGGCATAGGAGGACAGGAAGGCCTGGCCGCCCTCCCCGATCTGGCCATAGCGGGCGCCCACCACCGCCGCCCCCTCGTCGCGGATGGCGCGCATCAGCTCGGCCGACTTGTTCTGCCAGACCGGGCGGCCGAGATGCTGCGCCAGGCCGAACCAGATGCAGCGCAGCTCGTCCTCGGCGTAGCGGTCGACGCGCAGCCCGCGCAGCTTAATGAGGCCGAGGCCGTGCTCGAGCTCGTCGGCGACGCCGTCGATGAGGCCGCGGGTCGCGGGAAGCGGGAAATCGGCCGCCGTCACCTGATGCCAGGTCAGGCCGCGGCGCTTCACCCGGGCCAGGGCGGCGTCGATCTCGGCGATCGACGCGGGCGGGAGGTCGCGCACCCAGCGCGCCGAATCGGCGATGTCGGCGCCACGCCAGGCGCAGGCGCCGCGGATCGGCGCCGGGGTCGTTTCGGCCATCGTCATGTCCCGCCTTGCCGCCCGTCCTTCGGACACGTCGCGGGCGGCATCTTAACAGTTTGCGAACCCTGGATGTGTAGACCCGGATCGGGCCGCGCCGCGTCCGGTCAGCCATGCTGCTTGATCTGCCGGGCGGTGATGCCACATAAATGCCCCGCAGCCTGGGCCGCCCCGGGGCGCGACCGGCGTACCCCCTCCTGGAATTTCCCAGGCACATCCTAAGGATCTGGTCGAATCTCCAGTCAAACTTCCTGCGCCGATGGCGCATCCGGCGCGCCGCGGAACCCGCCTGCGCCGGCTTCGGCCGTCCCTCCGTCGGCCACATCCACCGGCCACATGTCCACTGGCCAGGCGGCGCCCACGGCGCGCGAGTGGGGCCGCATCGTCGCGCCCTTCGCCGCGCCGATCCCGCGCCGCAGCGTGCTGCAGCTGGTCAACACCGTGCTGCCGATGGCCGCCATCTGGCTGGCCATGGCGCTGACCGTCAACGACGCCTACTGGGCGACGCTTCTGCTATCGGTGCCGGCGGCCGGGCTGCTGGTCCGGCTGTTCATGATCCAGCACGATTGCGGCCATCGCTCGTTCTTCCGCTCGGCCCGGCTCAACGGCCTGATCGGCCATGCCATCGGGGTGCTGACCCTCACGCCGCACGGCTATTGGCGGCGCGCCCACAACATCCACCACGCCACCTCGGGCAACCTCGACAAGCGCGGCATCGGCGATATCAGCATGCTGACGGTGCGCGAGTACCTGGCGCTGCCGCGGCTGCGGCGGCTGGCCTATCGCGCCTATCGCCACCCGCTGGTGCTGCTGGGCATCGGGCCGCTCTATCTGTTCGTGCTCAAGTTCCGCCTGCCGCTCGAGCTGATGCGCCATCGCGAGGTGTTCACCAGCGTGATGCTGACCAACCTGGCGATCGCCGTGATCGGCGCAGCCCTCGGCCTGTGGCTCGGCTTCACCGAGGCGCTGATGCTGCAGGCGCCGATCGTGCTGCTGTCGACCACCGCGGGGGTCTGGCTGTTCTACGTGCAGCACCAGTTCGAGACCGCCTCGTGGGCCCGCGACCGCAACTGGAACTTCCACCGGGCGGCGATCGAGGGCAGCTCGTTCTACGACCTGCCGCAGCCGCTGCGCTGGCTGACCGCCGATATCGGCATCCACCACGCCCATCATTTGTGCAGCCGGATCCCGAACTACCGGCTGCGGGACCTTCAGGCCGTCCTGCCCGAGCTTCCCGGCGTCACCCGGCTGACGCTGCGCGACAGCCTGAAATGCCTGCGCGTCGCCTTGTTCGACGAGGACGCCGGCCGCATGGTGCGGTTCGCCGCGCTGCGCGGCCTGCGCAAGGGCTGAAGCCCGGCGCCGGCCGCTCCCGCGGCCGGTCGCGCCCTACTCCACCGTCACGCTCTTCGCCAGGTTGCGCGGCTGGTCGACGTCGGTGCCCTTGGCGACGGCGGCGTGATAGGCCAAGAGCTGCACCGGCACGGCGTACAGGATCGGCGCCACGAACGGATCGACCGTGGGCAGCTCGATGCTGGCCCAGGCTTTCTTGCCGAGGCGCTTCAGCCCGGCTGCGTCGGACATGAACACCACCTTGCCGCCGCGCGCGATCGCCTCCTCGACATTGGAGGCGGTCTTGTCGAACACCTCGTCGGTCGGCGCCACCACGATGACCGGGACGCTGTCGTCGATCAGGGCGATCGGCCCGTGCTTCATCTCGCCGGCGGCGTAGCCTTCGGCGTGGATGTAGGAGATTTCCTTGAGCTTCAAGGCGCCTTCCAGCGCGATCGGGTAGGAGCTGCCGCGCCCGAGGAACAGCACGTCGCGGGCCTGGGCGACCTGCTCGGCGATCGCCTTCAGCTTGTCGTCGTGGTTGAGCAGCTCGGCGACCCGCGCCGGCACCTCGGCGAGCGCGTCGGTGAGGGCGGCCTCGCGGGCGTGGTCGATGACTCCGCGCGCGCGCGCCGCGGCGATCGCCAGACAGGCCAGCACGGTCAACTGGGTGGTGAAGGCCTTGGTCGAGGCGACGCCGATCTCAGGCCCGGCCACGGTCGGCAGCACCAGGTCGGATTCGCGGCCGATGGTGCTCTCGACGTTGTTGAGGATCGACAGGATCTTCTGGCCCTGCGACTTGGCGTAGCGCAGGGCGGCCAGGGTGTCGATGGTCTCGCCGGACTGGGAGATGACGATGGTGGCGCCGCCCGTGGGGAGCGGCGCCGCGCGGTAGCGGAACTCCGAGGCGATGTCGACCTCGACCGGCAGCCGCGCGATCTGCTCGAACCAGTACTTGGCGACGAAGCCGGCGAGATAGGCGGTGCCGCAGGCGACGATGGTGAGCCGCGGCACGACCGCGAAGTCGAACGGCAGGGCCGGCAGCTCGACCGTGCGGGTCAGCGGGTTGACCAGGACCTGGAGGGTGTCGCCGATCACCGCCGGCTGCTCGCAGATCTCCTTCATCATGAAGTGGCGGTGGTTGCCCTTGCCGATGGCGGCACCCGACAGCGCGGTCTGCTTGATCTCGCGCTCGACCTGCTGGCCGTCGTGGAACACGCTGGCGCCGCCGGGAGTCAGCACCACCCAGTCGTCCTCCTCGAGATAGCAGATCCGCTTGGTGAGCGGCGCCAGGGCGAGGGCGTCGGAGCCGATGAACATCTCGCCGTCGCCATAGCCGACCGCCAGCGGGCTGCCGCGCCGCGCGCCGATCATCAGGTCGTGGCGCCCGGCGAAGATCACGGCGAGGGCGAAGGCGCCGTGCAGCCGCCCCATCGCCTTGCCCATGGCCTGCTCCGGCGACATCTGCTGCGCCAGGTAGTCGCTCAAGAGATGGGCGACCACCTCGGTGTCGGTCTCGGTCTCGAACCGGCAGCCCTTGGCGGTCAGCTCGTCGCGCAGCTCCTGGAAGTTCTCGATGATGCCGTTATGCACCACCGCGACCCGGTCGGTGGCGTGCGGGTGGGCGTTGGTCTCGTTCGGCCGCCCGTGGGTCGCCCAGCGGGTGTGGCCGATGCCGATGGTGCCGGCGAGCGGCCGCTCGGCGACCACGGCGGCGAGGTTGGCGAGCTTGCCCTCGGCGCGGCGGCGGTCGATATGGCCGTTGACCACGGTGGCGATGCCGGCGGAATCGTAGCCGCGATACTCCAGGCGCTTCAGCCCGTCGACCAGCAGGGGTGCCACCGGCGCCTTGCCGATGATGCCGATGATGCCGCACATGGCCTCAGCCCTCCTGCTTCCCGGCCGTCTTGGGCTTGCGCCCGGCCCGCTTGTGCCGGTGGAACTCGGCGCCCCAGCCGGGCTTGTCGACCTGGCGGCTGCGCGCCACCGCGAGCGCGTCGGCCGGCACGTCCGATGTCACCACGCTGCCGGCGGCGACATAGGCGCCTTCGCCGATGACGAGCGGCGCCACCAGGGTGCTGTTGGAGCCGACGAAGACCCGCGCGCCGATCTCGGTGCGGGCCTTGTCGTAGCCGTCGTAGTTGCAGGTGATGGTGCCGGCCCCGAGATTGGCGCCGGCGCCGACCGAGGCGTCGCCGACATAGCTGAGGTGGTTAGCCTTGGCGCCGGCGCCGAACCTGGTGTTCTTGACCTCGACGAAATTGCCGACCCGCGCCGTGTCGCCGATCTCGGCGCCCGGCCGCAGCCGGGCGAACGGCCCGATCACCGCCCCGGCGCCGACCATCGCGCCTTCCAAATGGCTGAAGGCGCGGATCTCGGCGCCGTCGGCGACGGCGACGCCGGGGCCGAACACCACGTTGGGGCCGACCGTCACGTCGCGCCCGAGCCTGGTGTCGTGGCACAGCCACACGGTCTTGGGATCGATCAGCGTGGCGCCGCCGTCCATCGCCGCCGCGCGCAGGCGGTCCTGCAGCACCGCCTCGGCGACCGCCAGCTCGGCCCGGCTGTTGATGCCCATCAGCTCGTCGACCGGGGCCTCGACCACCGCGCAGTTGAGCCCGCGCGCGCCGGCGATCGCGACGATGTCAGTCAGGTAGTACTCGCCCTTGGCGTTGTCGTTGCCGATTCTCTCCAACAGACTCGCCAAATGGGCGCCGTCGATCGCCATGACGCCGGAATTGCACAGGCGGATGCTGCGCTGGTCGGAATCGGCGTCCTTGTACTCGACGATGGCACGCAGATAGCCGTCGGCGCCGATCACCAGCCGGCCATACTCGCCGGGATCGTCGGGCCGCATGCCGAGCACCACCACCGCCGGATCGTCGGCCCGGCGCCGGCGCTCGAGCATGCGCGTCAGGGTGGCGGTCGAGATGAAGGGCGTGTCGCCGTACAGCACCAGCACGTCGCCCGTCACCTTGCCGAGCGCCGGGAAGGCCGCCATGACGGCGTGGCCGGTGCCGAGCTGCTCCTGCTGGATCGCGGTGGCGTGCGGCTGGACCGCCGCGGCGACCCGGTCCATGCCGGGCGCCAGCACCACCACCACGGGCGCGCAGCCGAGCGGCGCCAGGGCGTCGAGGACATGGCCGATCATCGGCTTGCCCGCGAGGGCATGCAGCACCTTGGGCAGGACCGACTTCATGCGGGTACCCTTGCCGGCGGCAAGGATCACGGCGGCGGCGGGGTGCAGGGTCATCTCACGCAGGGATCTCTTGCTGGCGGCGCGGCGGCCGGGCGACACTCGCGCGCCGCTGATACAGCCGTCGCCTCGACGGTCAGGGTGCCATAGGGCCGGCATCGCGTCCAAGTCCCCGGCTCCCGAGTTTCGCCGCCAAGCATTGCCGGAGAGTTACGCGACCCGTGCCCGCGCCACATGCCCTGGTATTCGACCTGGACGGCACGCTGATCGACAGCGCGCCCGACCTGCTGGCCGCGCTCAACCGGGTGCTGGCCGCGGACGGGCTGCCGCCGGTCGGGCTCGCCGACATCAAGCGCATGGTGGGCGACGGCGCGGCGATGCTGGTCAAGCGCGGCTTCGCACGGGTCGGGCGGATGCTGGAGGGGGCGGCGCTGGCCGACCGCACCGCGCGCTACGTCGCCACCTACGAGGCGGTCGTGGCCGACCTGACCCGGCCCTACCCGGGGGTGCCGGAGACCCTGGCGCTGCTGGCCGGCGAGGGCTACCGGCTCGGCATCTGCACCAACAAGCCGGCCGGACCGGCCCGTGCGGTGCTGGCGGCGCTCGGCCTGCTCGATTTCTTCGCGACGGTGCAGGGCGGCGACAGCGGCCCGGTCAGGAAGCCCGATCCCGGCCACCTCCATGCCGTGCTGGCGGCGCTGGCCGCACCCGCCGGCGCCGCGGTGATGATCGGCGACAGCCCGGTCGACATGGCGACGGCGCGCGCCGCCGGGGTTCCGGTGATCGCCTTCGCCCATGGCTACAGCCGGGTGCCGGTGGCGGAGCTCGGTGCCGATGCGGTGCTGGAGGACTTTGCCGCCCTGCCCGCCCTGCTGCGCCGCGCGCCGTTCGCCTGATCCCCGGCGGCTCAGCAGTTTGCCGCCGGCTCGCCGCAGGCGGCGGCGCTGTCCATCGCCCAGGCCTCGAGCAGGTCGAGCCGCAGGGTGCCGAGCGCGCTGCGCCCGACGACGCGCACCGGCACCTGCGGCGCGCCCGCAATCACCTCGGCGATCCACAGGGTGGCGCTGTCGGGATAGAGCCCGGCCTCGACGTCGGCCGGGCGGAAGCCGTCGAGGAACACCGGCTTGATCGCGCATTCGGTCGCCGGCCCCTCATAGATCGACATGCCGATCTTCTCGACCTGGCTGGTGCCGGCGGGGCTGGCCTCCAGGTCGTAGCGCCGGGCGCCGTCGAACACCGCGACCCGGCCGCGGCAGCCGCCGGTGCGGATCACCTCGTCGACCAGGGCGACCACGGCGGAGAGCGGATCGAGGGTGCCCTGGGCGGTGCCGCGCTCGCGCGCCTGCCGGGCCTGGACCGTCGGCGGCTCGGCGACGATCTCGACGGCGCCGCCGCTGCCATAGGTCAGGTTCACCGCCTGGCCGCTGTCGTAGATCCGGGTCATGCTGCTGTAGCGCGCCGGCTGCACCCCGCCGGCACCGGCCCTGCCGCGGCTTTCCGCGCTCATGCTGAACGGCACCAGCTTGGCCATCGGGCCGCTCATGCCGATATCGAGCGCCATGCTGTAGGCGCCGGCCGGGACCGCGCCCTGGGGCAGGTCCAGCCCGACGGTGGCCTCGACCACCTGGATGTTGCCGAGGAAGCCGGCATAGCCGAGGCGGACGAAGTCGCCTTCCGCGGCGGCGGCCGGCCCGGCGAGCGGCAGCAGTGCGACGACCAGCGCCAGCATCCGATTGCGGACGGCTCGCGAGCCGATCGCCGGTGCGCGCTGCGGTGGCTGAACTGCATTCATGCCGGCGTTTCCGACCTTTCCCCAGTGAATCGGCTCGAGCGAACCGGACTCGCCGGCAATACAGCCTCGAATCGGGGCGACATTAAGGCCGCCGGCCGGCCGATGCCAGCACGGTCCGGACGCCGGCGGCGTCTGGGCCGTCGCCGGCGGGCGGCCGGTCGCCGGTTGACACCCCGGCGCGCGGTGGCATAAAGACAGCCCCTTCGGTCGCCCCGGGGCAAAATGCCGGGCCGGCCACTGCGGAAATGGGCGCATAGCTCAGCGGGAGAGCGTTCGCTTCACACGCGAGAGGTCGTAGGTTCAATCCCTACTGCGCCCACCATTTCCAGTCACTTTTCCGCATTCGCCGCCGCGGCCCGCCGGACTCCGGCCAGGAAGCGCTCGATCTCGCCGTAGTAGCCCTCGGGCTCGTCGAGATAGGCGGCGTGGCCGCTATCGGCGAACACCACCATCCGGGAGTCGGGCAGCGCGGCGTGGATCAGCGCGGCACTGCGCGGCGTCGCGTAGTCGAAGGCGCCGACCAGCACCAGGCAAGGCACCGCGATGCGGCGCAGCTCGGCGAGCCGGGTCCAGCGCGCCAGTTCGCCGGACGCCGAGAATTCGGCCGGGCCCCATAGAGCTTCCTGGATCTGCCGGTTTAGGTCGCGAACGGTTTCGTCGTGCCGCTCGCGGCGACGATGCGAGCTGTGTCGGGTGTAGAACAGGGTCGAGATCGCCTGGTACTCGGGATTGGCGATGCTGCCTTCGCGCTCGTGCCGGTCGACCATTGCCAGGGTCTCGCCGCCGAAGGCCGAGAGCAGGCGGCGCACCTCTGCGATATGGGCGGGAATGTCGGCGCTGGTGTTCGACAGGACGGCGCTGCGCACCGCCTCCGGATGGGTCAGCAGATACTCGATGCCGAGCATGCCGCCCCAGGAATGGCCGAGGAGATGCACCGGCCCGAGCCTCAAGGCGCGCCGCACGGCCTCCAGCTCGCGCACGTAGCGCGCCAGGGTCCACAGCCCGGGATCGTCGGGCCGGTCCGAGGCCCCGGTGCCGAGCTGGTCGTGGATCACCACGCGGAAGCCGCGGCCGGCCAGCGGGATCAGCGCGCGACGGAGATAGGCCGAACCGACACCCGGCCCGCCATTGATGGCGAAAATCGTTTCCCCGTGGCCAGCGCCATAGACGTACACGGCGACGTCGCCGCCCTCCACCGCGACCCGGTGCATCCGGTCGGGCGGCATCTCGCCGGCCGCGGTCGCCTCGCCGATCGCTTCTTCTTCCGCCGGCGCCATGCCATCGGCCCCCTCTTCGTTGACATCGACAAGTCTGGGGGCCGGTACGCTGCGAGGTCAATCGCCCAGGCGACGAGGCTATCCGCTCAGTTCGGCCCTCGCGATGGCGCCCGATCGTCCGTTATCCGATCCCCTTGGGCTCCGGCCGTCGCCTATGGGCGGATCGTAAACGCCCTGAACCCACGCCGAGTCTTGGCCTTGCCGGCAACGTTTGATTCAGATCTGAGTCAGAATATGGAACCTCTCGGCGGCGTTCGCTGACCTCGGAGGCAATGGTGAACGATTTCTCCCTGTGGGCGCTGGTCGCGCTGGGTGGCGCGCTCGCCGCCTATCACGTTCATTTCCGGGTTTCGCTCCAGAACCGGAGGGCCAGGGCTGCCAGATACAGCGTGGGGGATTCCGCGAACCAGCTGCGCTTTGTCATGAGGGCGAAATTCCACAAGAAGAAGACCATGAACAAGTCCGAGTATCACGTTTTCAGAACCATCGAGCGGGAAGTCCACGCGATGCATCGAGGTTATCGCGTATTCGCGCAAACCAGCCTCGGCGAGATCATCGGCTCCGACGACAGCCACGCTTTCAGTTCCATCAACAGCAAACGCGTCGACATCCTGATCATCGACCCCTGGGGCTACCCGGCAGCCGTGTTCGAATATCAAGGTCGGGGGCACTATCAGCGCGACGCCGCCGCCCGTGACGCCGTGAAGAAAGAGGCTCTGCGCAAGGCTGGCGTGGCCTATGTCGAAGTCTCCGCCACCGATGACGCCGCCAGAATCAAGCTCCATCTGCACAATGCATTGCAGCAGAGCACGTCGCAACGCCCGATCGAACAGGCTGGCCCGACCCCGTTCGCGGCACCGTGACAATCGACCGGGACAAAGTCGCAGACAACATCGCCGGAGCGCGCCACCCCGTGGCTCACTCCATCCTGCTCTCGATCACCGCGCGCAGCTTGCGGGCGAGCGTGGCCCTGCCATAGGGCTTGTCGAGCAGCTGCGCGCCAGGCGCGAGCTTGCCCTGCAGCACCATCACATCCTCGGTGTAGCCGGTGGTGAACAGCAGCTTGAGCCCGGGGCGCCGGCGCAGCGCCTCTTCCGCCAGCTCGCGGCCGTTCATGCCGCCCGGCATCACCACGTCGGTGAACAGGACGTCGATCGGCCGGCCGCTGTCGATCTCGGCAAGCGCCGCGGGTCCGTCGCCGACGGCGGTCACCACGTAGCCGAGATCGATCAGCCGATCGGTGACATATTCGCGCACCAGCCTGTCGTCCTCGACCACCAGGATTCTTTCGCTGCCGCCGGGCGGCGCTTCTTGCTCGCGGACCTTCGCCGGCGCCGCTACTCCGGTGCCGGGCGACTGCGGCAGATACAGCCTGATGGTCGAGCCAACGCCGATCTCGCTGTAGATCTTCACGTGGCCGCCGGACTGCTTGGCGAAGCCATAGACCATGCTGAGGCCCAATCCGGTGCCCTTGCCGACCGGTTTGGTGGTGAAGAACGGATCGAAGGCCCGTTCCACCACCTCCTTGGGCATGCCGGCGCCCGTATCGGAGACCGCGACCACGAGATAGTCGCCGGCCACGGCATCGGGATTGGCCCGAACATAGTCGTCATCGAGACGCGCCCGGTCGACCGCAATGGTGAGAAGTCCGCTCCCGGGCATGGCGTCCCGCGCATTGATCGCGAGATTGATCACCGCGTTCTCGAGCTGCGCGCGATCGACGATCGCCCTCGGCAGGCCCGCGGGCACGATCATCGATATCTCGATATCCTCGCCGAGCGAGCGGGCCAGCAGGTCGTGCAGCTCCGCCAACAGCTCGCCCAGATCGATCTCCATCGGCTCGAGCGCCTGGCGCCGCGAAAACGCCAGCAGGCGCCGGGTCATGTCGGCGCCGCGCCTGCCGGCCTCGACGATGGTGGCGCTCAGCTTGCTGGCGCGCGGATCGTCGGGAAACATCTCCTGCAGCAGCTCGGCACAGCCGAGGGTCACGGACAGAAGGTTGTTGAAGTCGTGGGCGATGCCGCCGGTGAGCTGGCCCACCGCCTCCATTTTCTGGGCATGGCGAAGCTGATCCTCGATCTTCTTGCGTTCGCTGAGATCGCGCACCGTGCCGACGAACCGCCGCTGCCCGCCGCCGAAAACCACCTCGCTGATTTCCAGATCCATCGGAAACAAGCTGCCATCGGCCCGCATCCCCTGGACCTCGCGACCACTGCCGATCATCCGCCGCTCCCCGGTCGACAGATAGCGTTCCAGGTAGCCGTCGTGCCGAGAACGATCGGGCTCCGGCATCAGCACATGGACGTTCCGGCCGATCACATCGTCCGGCTCATAGCCGAAGATCCGTGCGGCGGCGCCGGAGAAACTTTCGATGATTCCCCGCGTGTCGATGGTGATCAGGCCATCGACGCTGCTGTCCATCATCAGCCGGGCACGCTCTTCGCTTTCCCGCAACCGCTCCTCGCCGGCGTGCAGGACCTCCTCGGCCCGGCGCCACGCGGTCCGGTCGCGCGCGATCACGGCGAAGCCGCCGCTGCCGCCGCCGCCCATGTCGAGACTGACGATCGCGACATCGGCCCAGAAGCGGCTGCCGTCCTTGCGACGCAGCCAGCATTCCTGCTCCATGCGACCGGTCCGCGCCACGACCTCGAGAACCTGATCGACCGTGTGTCCGGCCAGGCCATCGTCGGTCACGATGTCGCCGACATGCCGGCCGATCATCTCCTCCGGAGTCCAGCCCAGCACATTGCCGGTGGCGCGGTTGCTCTTGACGATCGTCCCGCCGGAATCGAGGAATGCGATCACCTGATCGTGGACCGCTTCGAACAGCAGGGCCATGCGCCGATCGCTGTCGAGCCGAGCCAACTCGACCTCGCTGATCGCGCCGAACAACCAGCGCATCAGCAGATACAACCCTCCCGACGTGACCGCGACAAAGCCGAGGCCCTTTGCCGTTTGCCACCAGAGTGCCGAATACGCACCGCCGGCCAGGACTCCCTGCACCAACCTGTCCGAGAACACAATCCAACTGGAGGCGATCAGCGCATAGCCGATCACCACGATCGAGATACGTACTTGATGCGGCATGACGTGGCAGGCCGTGGCCTGTCCTTCCTCCTCCAAATCCAAGCGCGCGGCGTCCAGGCCGCATCGGGCCAAGACTTCGAATTCACTCTACATCATTGAGTATTGATAACAATACACCGTTGAATCCATTCGGTCATTCGATGCCGGCAGGGCAGCTCCACTGAGCCCTTTGGCATTTCACGAACAATTCAGTACCAGAATCGGATTGGAGGCTCCTAGCCAGCCCCCTATGATGCGCCGCCTCGCCCTCGGGTCGCGCCGCCGTCCGGCCGAGCCGCCCCGCAACCCGCCCTCAGATGCCCGCGCCCATGGCCAGTCCAGCCGACGACCCCAGGCTCCTCGCCGAGTTGCGCCGCATCGCCTGCGCGGCGGGCGAGAAGATCATGGCGTACTACGGCAACAATCCGGCGGTGCGGACAAAGGCCGATGCGACGCCGGTCACCGCCGCCGACGAAGTGGCCGATGCGCTGATCGTCGCTGCGCTGCGCGACCTCACCCCCGACATTCCGGCGGTCTCGGAGGAGGCGGCGGCGCGCGGGCACGTGCCCGAGATTGGCGCCGGCACCGCGGGCCGACGCTTCTGGCTGGTCGATCCGCTCGATGGCACGCGGGAGTTCCTGAGCGGCAGCGGCGAGTTCACCGTCAACATCGGGCTGATCGAGGGCGAGCGCGCGACCATCGGCGTGGTGCACGTGCCGCCGCGGGACGTCACCTATGTCGGCGCCGGCCCGAGACGCGCCACCCGGCAGGAGGGCGAGCGCGCGCCGCAGCCGATCACCGCGCGCGTGCAGCCCGCCGACGGCGCCATCGTCCTGGCCAGCCGGTCGCACGGCAGCGCCGATGCGCTCGACGCCTATCTGGCGACCCAGCGTGTCGCCGGCCGGATCCGCGCCGGCAGTTCGCTCAAGTTCTGCCTGATCGCCGAGGGCGCCGCCGATCTCTATCCGCGCTTCGGCCGCACCATGGAATGGGACACCGCCGCCGCCCATGCGGTGCTGGCGAGCGCCGGCGGCAGCATCACCACGGTCGACGGCGGCGAGTTGCTGTACGGCAAGCCGGGCTTCGAGAACCCGAATTTCATCGCGCGCGGTCGCGCGCGCTGAGTGCCGGCGCGGCCCGGTGCCGCGGGCCGCAGTATTGACTCGCCGCGCATACAGGCGCAGGATTTTTTCGCTGTGGTCGGTTCTCCGGCCACTTCCTCAGCCGCCGCAAATCGTTGCGGCGACTCTCGGTTCGGCATCATGCCGCGGATGGGCCGAGCCTAGACAATGATGACAGACGGAGCCGCCCGACATCGTCGGCGGCTCCGCCGCTATGCGCGGATACCGCAACTTTCCCCGCTCCCGCTTTGTCACACCCCTGACGGCATGGTAAAGCCCGCTGCCATGGCGACCGCCCTGCCCGTTCTCGCGCCCACGGCCGATGCGCTCGCCGCCGCTGCGGCGGCCCTGTGCGCCGGCCGCCTGGTCGCCTTTCCGACCGAAACCGTGTATGGACTCGGCGGCGACGCCACCAGCGACCGGGCAGTGGCGGCGATCTTCGCGCTCAAGCGCCGCCCGAGCTTCAACCCGCTGATCGTCCATCTGCCGGACCTGGCCGCGGCCCGGCGCCTGGTGACGCTCGACGCCCGCGCCGAGCGCCTGGCAGCGCGGTTCTGGCCCGGCCCGCTCACCCTGGTGCTGCCGCGCCGCGGCGATTGCGCGGTATCGCTGCTGGCCAGTGCCGGTCTCGACAGCCTGGCGGTCAGGGTGCCCGCACATCCGGTGGCGCGCGCCCTGCTCGAGGCGGTCGGCCGGCCGCTCGCCGCGCCGAGCGCCAATCCATCAGGCAAGGTGAGCCCGACCACGGCGCGGCATGTCGCCGAGGCCTTCGCCGACGATCCCGGCCCCCTGGCGATGGTGCTTGACGGCGGACCCTGCGCCGTCGGGCTGGAGTCCACGGTCGTCGATCTCTGCCGCGCGCCGGCGGCGCTGCTGCGCCATGGCGGAATCACCGAAGAGGCGCTGGCGGCCGAGATCGGACCGCTCAGCGCGGCGAGCGTCGACGACGCGATGGCGCCGCATGCCCCCGGCATGTTGCCGAGCCACTATGCGCCGGAGCTGCCGCTGCGGCTCGACGCCACCGCGGTCGAGTCCGACGAGGCGCTGCTCGCCTTCGGTCCGGACCCGCTGCCGGGCGCCGCTGTCACCGCCAATCTGAGTCTCGGCGGCGATCTCGAAGAAGCGGCCGCCAACCTGTTCGCGCTGCTGCGCGATCTCGATCGCGCCGGGCTGCGCGGGATCGCCGCAATGGCGATACCCGAGCGCGGGCTCGGCCGCGCCATCAACGACCGCCTGCGCCGCGCGGCCGCGCCGCGCGCGTCGGGCACGATCCGATCAGGTTGACTCAACCTGATCGGTGAATCGTACCCTTCCTTCGATCGAGTAGGGCACGATTCACCGATCGAACCGAGCAGGTCCGATCGGAGCACGCTCCAGCCGGCGAGCCCCCGGCTACTCCCGCACGCAGACCACGTCCGGAGACAGCAGCTTGCTCGAGCACACCACCGCGTCGCCATTGCCGGCGACACCGAGCGACGCCTTCAGCCGGAACATCGAATCGAGGGTCTCCATGTAGGTGCCATCGACCGTGTATTCGTCGACGCGGGTCGGAAAGGACAACATCGACGCGAAGGCCGAGGCCGGCTGGTTCGGCTCGCCGGTCACCGGATCGACATCGGCCAGGCGTTTCAGCCGCTGGATCAAGGCGCGCGCCGCGGCCTCGTCGCCGGCGGCGTCGATGTCGCCGGCAAACACCAGGATCTCGCGGTCCTGATAATGCACGAAGGCGCCGTAGCCGCCGGCCATGCCGTCGGCGGCGACATAGGCCTCGAGCCGTGCCAGGCCGAGATCGAACAAGGTCGCGGGGGTGCCCTTCAGCGCGGCGACGATCTCGTCCGGACCGGCCCGAACCGGGGTGGCTGCAATGGTCGCAGTGGCAAGGGCGACGGCGAATGCGGCGCGCGCGAGCATCGATGCTTTCCTCTCGACTGGCATGGGTCTGCCGCCGGTCCGGAGCGGCTGGGAAGGCGACACCGCGAATGCTAGCATGCCGGCCCGCCAGAGGGAGGCAGCTTCGACGATGAGCGCATATCAGGCACCGATCCGGGACATGGGCTTCGTGATCGAGGAGATCGCCCGCCTGGGCGAAGTCGCCGCCCTGCCCGGATATGGCGAGGCGACGCCCGACCTGGTGGCGCAGATCCTCGAGGAGGCCGGCAAGCTCGCCGGCGGCGTGCTGGCGCCGCTCAACCAGCCGGGCGACCGCGAAGGCAGCCGGCTGGAGAACGGCGTGGTACGGACCCCGGCCGGATTCGCCGACGCCTATCACCGCTTTGTCGAGGGCGGCTGGAACGCGGTGCCGTTCGATCCCGACCACGGCGGCCAGGGCCTGCCGTGGACCATCGCCATCGCGCTGCAGGAGATGTGGAACGCCGCCAACATGTCGTTCGCGCTGTGCCCGCTGCTGACCCAGGGCGCGGTCGAACTGCTGCAGGTGCATGGCAGCGACGACCAGAAGCGGCGCTATCTGGCCCCGCTGGTCGAGGGCCGCTGGACCGGCACGATGAACCTGACCGAGCCGCAGGCCGGCACCGATCTCGGCGCGATCCGCACCCGCGCGGTGCACGCCAAGGAGAGCGATGGCAGCGACGGCTATCGCATCAGCGGCCAGAAGATCTTCATCACCTATGGCGAGCACGATTTTGCCGAGAACATCGTGCACATGGTGCTGGCGCGCAGTCCCGACGGCCCGCCGGGCGTCAAGGGCATCTCGCTGTACATCGTGCCGAAGCACCTGCCCGACGCGGAGGGACGGCCCGGCAAGCGCAACGACCTGCGCTGCCTGTCGCTGGAGCACAAGCTCGGCATCAACGCCAGCCCGACTTGCGTCATGTCCTACGGCGAGAACGACGGTGCGGTCGGCTATCTCGTGGGCGAAGAGAATCGCGGCATCGAGTACATGTTCACGATGATGAACAACGCGCGGCTCTCGGTCGGCGTGCAGGGGCTGGCGATCGCCGAGCGCGCCTACCAGGCGGCCGGCGCCTATGCGGCCGAACGCGTCCAGAGCCGGGCGGCGGGCAGAAGCGAGCCCGGCGCGGTCGCCATCGTCCGCCATCCCGACGTGCGCCGCATGCTGATGACCATGAAGGCGACCATCGACGCCATGCGCGGCCTGGTCTACGACGCCGCGGCCTGCCTGGACATGGCCAAACGGCATCCCGACCCGGCCACCCGCGCCGCGCACCAGGCGCGCATCGACCTGCTGATTCCCGTGGTCAAGGCGTGGTGCACCGATCAGGGCGTGGCCATCGCCTCGCTCGGCGTGCAGATTCATGGCGGCGCGGGCTTCATCGAGGTGACCGGCGCCGCGCAGCACCTGCGCGACGCCCGCATCGCGCCGATCTACGAAGGCACCAACGGCATCCAGGCGAACGACCTGGTCGGACGCAAGCTGATGCGCGACGGCGGTGCCGCGGCACGCGCCTATCTGGCCGAGATCGACGCGGTCGTCGCCGAACTCGCGGCCCAGGGCACAGCCTGCGCCGGGATCGGCCGGCGACTGGCCGCGGCGGCGCGCGAGCTGGCGCGCGCCACCGACTGGCTGCTGGCGACCTTCCCGCAAGACGTCGACCTAGCGCTGGCCGGCGCCTCGCCCTATCTGGCGCTGTTCGGCCTGACCGCCGGGGGCGCCGCATCGGCCCGCCAGGCGCTCGCCGCGGCGCGGCTCCTGGCACAGGCGGCGGAGGGTATCGACCGCCGGACCCTCGACGGCAAGATCGCCGCGGCGCGATTCTTCGCCGACAACCTGCTGCCCGCCGCCCCCGGTCTCGCGGTCCAGGTGACCGATGGCGCCGACGGCGCCCTCGCCTTCACGCCGGAGCTGTTCGGCCTCGACCACCATTAGACCAATTGGCTGATTTGGCCGGCCGCCGGGCCGGTGCGGCGGCTCATCGGTCTTGCACGTCCGCACGATCCAGGCTTTCATGCTGCGACCAATGAGCACATGGCGGTCCCATCGTCCGACGCGGGAGCGACCGGTGCCGACGGGGATGCATCCAAAGAAAAACGAGGGAGACATCGACATGGTGAAAGGCTTCAGGACCCTTGCCGGCGCCAGCGCGATCTCGCTGGCGCTCGCGGCCGGCGGCCCGGCGATGCCGGCGGCCGCGCAGGCGCCGGAATCGACCGACCCGATCAAGATCGCGCTGTTCGACTGGACCAGCGTCAACATCAACGCCCATATCCTGGGCGATATCCTGACCAAGCTCGGCTACAACGTCGAGTATGTGACCGCCGATTACCTGTCGAGCCTGACCACCGGCCTGACCACCGGCGACATCACGGTGGCGATGGAGTACTGGGACACCACCGCCGGCGAAGCGATGAAGGCCTCCGACGAGACCGGCAAGACCGAGCGTCTCGGCGCCCTCGGCCCCAAGGCCAAGGAGGAGTGGTGGTATCCGCTGTACATGAAGGAGAAGTGCCCGGGCCTGCCCAATTGGGAGGCGCTGAAGGATCCGGCCTGCGCCGAGGCGTTCTCGACCCCCGACACCGCGCCCGAGGGCCGCTATCTCGGCGGTCCCGTGACCTGGGAAGGCTTCGACGACGAGCGGGTCCAGGCGCTCGGCCTGCCGTTCCAGGTCGTCCATGCCGGCACCGACGCGGCGATGTTCGCCGAGCTCGAGTCCGCCTATTCGCGCCAGGCGCCAATCATGCTGTGGATCTATTCGCCGCACTGGGCACCGGCGAAGTACGACGGCGAGTGGGTCGAGTTCCCGGAATACACGCCGGAGTGCTACACGGACCCGGCCTGGGGCATCAATCCCGACATGGCCTATGACTGCGGCAAGCCGTTCGGCGAGATCTGGAAGTACGGCTGGGCCGGCATGAAGGACAAGTGGCCGGTGGCGTACAAGGTGGCGAAGAACTACAGCATCGACGCCAAGGGGCTGGGCCTGCTCGGCGGCCAGGTCGATCTGGAGAACCAGACCATCGAGGACGTCGCCGCCCAATGGGTCGCCGAGAACGAGGCGACCTGGAAGAAGTGGGCCGAATAGGACGGCGCGTGACGATCGCCTGAGGCGCTGCGCCTTCGGCTGACGGATCGGGAACGGGTGGAAGGCAGCTTCCGCCCGTTCCGCGTCCGATATGCCGGAAGCCGGACGTAGCGCCACCGGATGTTGCACCGCCCATCCAGAAGCCCCACGCGACCGGAGCCTCGCCCGCCGGATGACCACCGCCACTCACCGACAGAGCACCAGCATGCCGCCGCAGCCCTCCTCTCCCGCCCAGGGGCCCGGGGGATTCTCCCGTCCGGCAGCGAATCAGCGCCCGGTCACGCTCGCCTGCCGCAATGTCTGGAAGGTCTTCGGCCGCGGCGCCGACGATTTCATGCGCGGCCGCGACGACGCCAGCAGCGAGGATCTGCTCGACGCCGGGCTGATCGGCGCCGTGCGTCGCGCCAGCCTCGACGTGTACCAGGGCGAGATCTTCATCGTCATGGGGCTGTCGGGCTCCGGCAAGTCGACCCTGGTGCGCTGCCTGTCGCGGTTGATCGAGCCGACCGCCGGCGAGGTCATGTTCGAGGGACGCGACCTGCTGAAGGCGAGCGAGCGCGAGCTGATCGACCTGCGCCGCCACAAGATCGGCATGGTGTTCCAGCATTTCGCGTTGCTGCCGCACCTGACCGTGCTCGACAACGTCGCCTTCCCGCTCGCCGTCCAGGGCGTGCCCAAGGCGCAACGCAGCAAGCGCGCCCACGAGGTGATCGAGCTGGTCGGGCTGCAGGGCCGCGAGCTCAACTTCCCGCGCCAGCTCTCGGGCGGCCAGCAGCAGCGCGTCGGCATCGCCCGCAGCCTTGCCGGCGAGCCCGAAATCTGGTTCCTCGACGAGCCGTTCTCGGCCCTCGATCCGTTGATCCGGCGCGAGATGCAGGACGAGTTCATCCGGCTGCAGAACGTGCTGCACAAGACCATCGTCTTCATCACCCATGATTTCGACGAGGCGATCCGCCTCGCCGATCGCATCGCCATCATGAAGGACGGCCAGATCATCCAGGTCGGCACACCCGAGGAACTTGTGGTGCGCCCGGCAACCGACTACGTGGCGGAGTTCACGCGCGACGTTCAGCACGCAAAGTTGATCTCCGCCGGGGCGGTGATGCGCCCCGCCCCGCCCGCCACCGCGCATGGCGGCAGGGTCCGGGCCGACGCGCGAGTCGCGGTGTTCGCCGCCGAGATCGTCGGCGACACCAGGCCTTTCGCCGTGGTCGACGGCGGCGGCGCCGTCATCGGCCAGATCCAGCGCGACGATGTGATCGACATCCTGGCCGGGCGGAGCCGGGCGCAATGACCGCAGTCGTCGTCGGCACCGGGAGCGATGGCCGAGCGGCCTCGCCCTGGCGCTGGATCTGGCTCGCGGCCTTCGTCGTCACCGCGCTCGTCGCGCTTTCGGACATCGGCTGGCTCGACGTCTATCCCAGGGGCTGGGAAATGCCGCTCGCCAAGTGGGTGAGCCTGATCGTGCGCTGGGTGATCAGCGTGGTGTTCGACTTCACCCGCGCAATCAGTGCGGTGCTCGAGTTCCCGATCGATTTCGCCCTCGACCTGCTCAGCCGCGACTTCAAGCTGGGCGCGGCCCAGGATGCGCCGGTCTTGCCGCGCCTGTCCTGGGTCGGGGTCACTGCGACAGCCGCCATCCTGGGCTACGTGTATGGCGGGCGGCGCCTCGCGCTGCTGGTCGGCGCGTGCTTCCTGTATCTCGCGGTGTTCGGCCAGTGGGACAGCGCCATGACGACACTGGCGCTGATCGTGATCTGCGTACCGCTGGGCGTCGGCATCGGCCTGTTGATCGGCATCGCCGGCTATCGCTCGCCGCGCTTCAACCGCGCGGTGATCGTGCCGGCCCTCGACCTGGCGCAGGCGATGCCGGCCTTCGCCTATCTACTGCCGATGCTGATGCTGATCGGCAACAATCCGGTTTCGGCGATGCTTGCGACCCTGGTCTACGCCGTGCCGCCGATGGTGCGCGCCACCACCCTCGCCCTCGGCCAGGTGCCGCACGAGATCCGCGAGTTCGGCCACATGGCCGGTTGCACCCGCCAGCAGCATCTGTGGCGCGTGCTGGTGCCCTCGGCGCGGCCGCTGCTCATGGTCGGCGTCAACCAGGTCATCATGATGACGCTCAACATGGTGATCATCGCCTCGATGATTGGGGCCGGGGGCCTCGGCTACGACGTGCTGCTGGCGCTGCGCGCGCTCAAGGTCGGCGTTTCCTTCGAGGCCGGTATGGCGATCGTCCTGATGGCGATCGCGCTCGACCGCCTGAGCCAGGCGGCCGCCCACCGGAAGCCGGCCCCGCATGTGCCCGACCGAGGCTTCCTGCGGAACCATCCCTATCTGGTCCTGGCGCTCGGCATTCTGGCCGTCACCACCGTACTGAGCGTGTTCTTGCCGGTGCTCCACGTCCTGCCGCGCTCGGTCACCATCACCACGGCGCCGATGTGGGACGGCTTGATGAAGTGGATCACCGTAACCTTCTTCGACTACATCGAATGGTTCCGCACGCAGTTGCTCGTCTACGTGCTGAATCCGCTGAAAGGCCTTCTGCTCGGCCTACCCTGGGCGGCTGTCGTCGCCCTTCTGGGCCTCGCCGGCTATCAGCTCGGCGGCTGGCGGCTGGCGCTGCTGGTATCGCTGCTGACCCTCTTCGCCGCGGTTACCGGGCTGTGGGAAAAAACCATCATCACCGTCTACCTGGTCGGCTTTTCCACCATCGTCGCCTGCGCCATCGGCATTCCGCTCGGCGTCCTGGCCGCGCGCAACGATACCGCCGACCGGATCCTGACGGTGATCGTCGACACGCTGCAGACCATTCCGGCCTTCGTGTATCTGATTCCCGCGGTCATGCTGTTCCGGGTCGGCGACGTGTCGGCGATGATCGGGATCATCCTCTACGCCATCACCCCGGCGATCCGCTACACCAACCACGGCATCCGCCAGGTGCCGGCCGAGATGGTCGAGGCGGCCAAGGTGTCCGGCTGCACCCGCAGCCAGCTGCTGTGGCGGGTGCAGATACCGCTCGCCCTGCCGGAGATCATGCTCGGCATCAACCAGGTGGTCATGCTGGCGATCGCCATGGACATCATCGCCGCCATGATCGGCACCCGCGACCTGGGCCAGGAGGTCTTCATCTCGCTGGCCAAGGCCGATGCCGGGCGCGGCATCGTCGCCGGACTGACCGTCGCCTTCATCGGCATCGTCGCCGACCGCCTGATCAGCGCCGCCAGCCGGCGCGCGCGGGAGCGGCGGGGCCTCGCCTGACGGACCCGATGAACGCCCCCTCGCCCATCGAGCGCGTGCAGGCGCTTCGCTTCTGGTCGGGCCCGGTCGACCCGGAGCCGCTCAAGGGCGGCATCACCAACGCGAACTTCCTGGTGGAGGACCGGGGCGAGCGCTTCGTGGTGCGAATCGGCGACGACATCCCGGTCCATGGCGTGATGCGCTTCAACGAGCTGGCGGCGAACCGCGCCGCCTTCGAGGCCGGCCTGTCGCCCGAAGTCGTCCACCACGCCCCCGGCGCGCTGGTCATGCGCTATGTCGAGAGCCGGACCCTGACGCCTGAGCTGGTGCGCCAGCCCGCCATGCTGGAGCGCATCCTGCCGCTGATCCGGCGCTGCCACGACGACATGCCCTATGCCATGCGCGGGCCGGTGCTGATGTTCTGGGTGTTCCACGTGCTGCGCGACTATGCCGGGACCCTGCGCGACGGCGGCAGCCGCATGATCCCGGAACTGCCGCGCCTGCTCGGCATCGCCGAGGCGCTGGAGGAGACGGTCGGGCCGGTCCGCATCGTGTTTGGCCACAACGACCTGCTGGCCGCCAACTTCCTCGACGACGGCAAGCGGCTGTGGCTGATCGACTGGGACTATGCCGGCTTCAACAGCCCGCTCTTCGACCTCGGCAACCTCTGCTCCAACAACGAAGTCGCGCCGGCGGACGAAACCCGGCTGCTCGAGGCCTATTTCGAGGGGCCGCTCACGCCGGAACGGCGGCGCAGCTACGAGGCCATGAAATGCGCCTCGCTGCTGCGCGAGACCATGTGGAGCATGGTGTCCGAGATCCACTCCAGGCTCACCTTCGACTACCAGACCTACACGGCCGAGAACATGGCGCGTTTCGACCGGGCCTGGAGCGCGCTGCAAGATTTCTGACCGATCGGACCCAAGGACATCCATGGCTTCCCTTCCGACCCATGCGCGCGCGGTCATCATCGGCGGCGGCATCATCGGCTGCAGCACCGCCTATCACCTGGCCGGGCTCGGCTGGAAGGAGATCGTGCTGGTGGAGCGCCAGAAGCTGACCGGCGGCTCGACCTGGCACGCGGCCGGCCTGGTCGGCCAGTTGCGCAGCTCCGCCAACATCACCCAGCTCCTGAAGTACAGCGTCGAGCTCTACGGCAAGCTGGAATCCGAAACCGGCCAGGCGACCGGTTGGAAGATGAATGGCGGCCTCAGGCTCGCCTGCAATGCCGAGCGCATGACCGAGATCCGGCGCCAGGCGACCACTGCGCACAGCTTCGGTCTGGAGATGCATCTGCTGACGCCGTCCGAGGCGAAGAATCTGTGGCCGCTGATGGACGTGTCGGACCTGGTGGGAGCCGCATTCCTGCCGACCGACGGCCAGGCCAACCCGTCGGACATCGCCCAGGCGCTGGCCAAGGGCGCGCGCCAGCGCGGGGTGCAGATCATCGAGAATTGCGCGGTCACCGCGATCCATCAGAAGGACGGGCGGGCAACCGGCGTGGCGACGGCGCTCGGCGACATCGCCTGCGACGCGGTGATCAATTGCGGCGGCCAGTGGGCCAAGGCGATCGGCCGCATGGCCGGGGTCTCGGTGCCGCTGCAGTCGATCGAGCACCAGTACATGCTGACCGAGCCGATCGATGGCGCCACCCGCGACCTGCCGACCCTGCGCGATCCCGATCGGCTGATCTATTTCAAAGAGGAGGTCGGCGGGCTGGTCATGGGCGGCTACGAGCCCGACCCGATTCCGTGGGCGCAGGGCGGCATTCCCGAGGGCTTCCACTTCACCCTGCTCGACTCGAACTGGGATCACTTCGAGCAGCTCATGGAGCAGGCGCTGGCCCGCGTACCGGCGCTGCAGACCGCGGGCATCAAGCAGCTCATCAACGGGCCGGAATCCTTCACGCCCGACGGCAACTTCATCCTCGGCGAGGCGCCGGAGCTGCGGAGTTTCTATGTCGGCGCCGGGTTCAACGCCTTCGGCATCGCGTCCGGCGGCGGCGCCGGCCGGGCACTGGCCGAATGGGTCGCCGGTGGCGAGCCGCCGATGGATCTGTGGCCGGTCGACATCCGCCGCTTCGGCGCGCTGCACCGCGACGACGGCTGGACCCGCACGCGCACGCTGGAAGCCTATGGCAAGCACTACACCATGGCCTGGCCGCACGAGGAGCATGAGAGCGGCCGTCCGCTGCGGATCTCGCCGCTCTATCAGCGGCTGAAGGACCAGGGCGCCTGCTTCGGCTCGAAGCTCGGCTGGGAACGGCCTAACTGGTTTGCGCCCAAGGGCATGGCGCCGACGGATGTCTACAGCTATGGCCGGCAGAACTGGTTCGATGCGGTCGGCGCGGAGCACACGGCCTGCCGCGAGCGCGTCGTGCTGTTCGACCAGACCTCGTTCGCCAAGTTCCTGCTGGTGGGCAGGGATGCCGAGGCGGCCATGTCCTGGATCTGCGCCAACGACGTGGCCAAGGCGCCGGGCGCCCTCACCTACACCCAGATGCTGAACAGCCGCGGCGGCATCGAGTGCGACCTGACGGTGACCCGCCAGGCGGAGGACGCCTACTACATCGTCACCGGCACCGGCTTCGCCACCCACGACTTCGCCTGGATCGCGCGGCACATCCGCGACGGCCTGGATGCCAGGCTGATCGACGTGACCTCGGCCTATGCGGTGCTGTCGCTGATGGGGCCGAAGGCGCGCGAGGTGCTGCAGGCGGTGACCGACGCCGACATGTCGAACGCCGCCTTCCCGTTCGGCACGATGCGCGAGCTGATGATCTCCGGATCCGCGGTGCGCGCGCTGCGGGTGACCTATGTCGGCGAGTTGGGCTGGGAGCTGCACATCCCCGTCGAATGCGCCCTCGCGGTCTACGAGGCGCTGACGGCGGCGGGCAAGCGCCACGGGCTGGCCAATGCCGGATACCGGGCCATCGAGTCGCTGCGGCTCGAGAAGGGCTATCGCGCCTGGGGATCCGATATCGGACCGGACCACACGCCGCTCGAGGCCGGGCTCGGCTGGGCGGTGAAGCTCAAGCAGAACCTGCCCTTCCAGGGGCGCGAGGCGCTGGCGGAGCAGGCGGGGAAGCCGCTCAGGAAGCGCCTGGCGGGCTTCACCGTGGACGACCCCGCGATCGTGCTGCTCGGACGCGAGACCATCTTCCGCGACGGCCGCCAAGTGGGCTGGCTGACCTCCGGCGGCTATGGCTACACGCTCGGCATCAACATCGGCTACGGTTACGTGCGCAACCCGGAAGGGGTGAGCACCGACTATCTGACCTCCGGCACGTACGAGCTGGAGGTTGCGACCGAGCGGGTGACAGCCAAACTGCATCTGGCGCCGCTCTACGATCCCCGGATGGAACGCATCAAGGCCTGACCGAGCATGTCCGCCACCGAGATCCGCAAGGTCCTGTTCATCTCCGCCGACCAATGGCGGGGCGAATGTCTGTCCGCCGTCGGCCATCCCGTGGTGAAGACGCCGAACATCGACGCGCTCGCCGGCGACGGCGTGCTGTTCCGCAGCCACTACTGCCAGGCCTCGCCCTGCGGCCCGTCGCGCACCTCGATGCTGACCGGCATGTACCTGATGAACCATCGCTCGGGCCGCAACGGCACGCCGCTCGACGCGCGCCACAGCAACCTGGCGCTGGAGGCGCGCAAGGGCGGCTACGATCCGACCCTGTTCGGCTATACCGACACCAGTGTCGATCCGCGCCGCTACGCGCCCGGCGATCCGGCGCTCAGGACCTATGAGGGCGTGCTGCCCGGCATGACCGTCGGTCTGCAGTTGCCCGACCACATGGCGGCCTGGATCGCCGACCTGAAGGCGAAGGGCTATCCGATCACCGGACGCCACGACGTGTACACGCCGGTGAAGGACTATCCCGGCGCGGCGGGACGCGGCCACACCTTCAGCCCGACCGTGTTCTCCGCCGAGGACAGCGAGACCCAGTTCATCGCCGACGCGTTGCTGCGCCACCTGTCGACCCGGCGCGACCAGAACTGGTTCGTGCACCCGGTGTTCCTGCGGCCGCACCCGCCGGTGATCGCGCCCGAGCCGTACAACGCCATGTACGACGCCGCCGACATGGCGATGCCGAAGCGCGCCGCCTCGCCCGACGCCGAGGCGGCCCAGCATCCCTATCTCGCCCATACCCTGAAGGGCCAGCGCGAGATCGGCTGGTACACCGATCACCCCGGCAATCTGCAGGAGATCGACGAGACCGAGATCCGCCAGATCCGCGCCACCTACTACGGCATGATCAGCCAGGTCGACGACCAGATCGGCCGCATCGTCGCCCATCTCAAAGCGACCGGCGAGTACGACCACACGCTCATCATCTTCACCTGCGACCATGGCGAGATGCTGGGCGACCACTGGATGTGGGGCAAGGAAGGCTATTTCGATCAGGCGTATCGTATCCCGCTCGTCATTCGCGATCCACGCGACGTCGCGGACCGCGCCCGCGGCCGGGTGGTCGAGGAGTTCAGCGAGGCGGTCGACCTGATGCCGACGATCCTCGACTGGCTCGGCCTCGAGGTGCCGGCGCAATGCGATGGCCAGTCGCTGGTTCCGTTCCTCGAAGGCGCCACGCCGGCCAGTTGGCGGCGCGAGGTCCATTGGGAATACGATTTCCGCGACGTGGTGCGCCAGGAACCGGAGACGGCGCTGGGGATCACCAGCGACCAGTGCAGCCTCGCGGTCATCAGGGACCGGCGCTACAAGTACGTCCATTTCGCCGCCCTGCCGCCGCTGCTCTTCGATCTGCAGGCCGACCCCGGCGAGACGCGTAACCTGGCGGACGATCCGGCCCACCAGAGACTGGTTCTCGACCACCTCAGCCGGATGCTGTCGTGGCGCATGACACACGCCGAGCGGGTACTGGCCAATCACTTCCTTACCGCGGATGGCGTGGTGGAGCGGCGCGGCCCCCGCAGATAGTGGTCAATTCGCTGGGCCGCAATGGTCGCCCTGACGATAGACGCGGCCCCGAAACGGCCCCTATGTTACGATTTTGTGACAGCCGCCCGGCGGGCGGCTGGTTCGATTCCGGTCCGTTGCGGAGTCCAGTTCCGCGCTAGAACGCTCCACAGGAGGCTTCGATCGACGGCACGCATTTCCTGCTGAACCTGCTCGGCGCCGCAGCGCTCCTGCTCTGGGGCTTGCGCATGGTGCGCACGGGCATCCTGCGCGCCTTCGGCGGCGACCTCCGCCGTACGCTCGGCCGCAGCATGGGCAACCGGGTCTCGGCATTCCTATCGGGGCTCGGCATCACCATGCTGCTGCAGAGCAGTACGGCGACCGCGCTGATGGCGGCCTCGTTCGCCTCGAAGGGCCTGGTCTCGATCACCGCCGCCCTCGCCATCATGCTCGGCGCCGATGTCGGCACCAGCGTGGTCGCGCAGCTGTTCTCGCTGCACCTCGACTGGTTGTCGCCGTTCCTGATCGTGGTCGGCGTCGCCGTGTTCATGGGCGCCAAGGCGACGCGGCCGCGCGACCTCGGCCGCACGGCGGTCGGCCTCGGCATCGTGCTGTTGGGGCTGAAGCTGATCTCGCTGACCGCCGCGCCGATGCGCGAGTCGGCGGTGCTGACCGACATCCTGGCCGCCCTCGCCGGCGAGCCGGCGGTCGCTGTCGTGGTGGCTGCGCTGCTCACCGTGCTGTCGACCTCGAGCCTGGCGGTGGTGCTGCTGGTGGTCTCGCTGGTGAGCCACGAGGTGATCGCGCTGCCGCTCGGCTTCGCCCTGGTACTCGGCGCCAATCTCGGTGGCGGCGTCACCCCCCTGCTGGCCACGCTGGGTGCCGAGCCGGAGGCCCGGCGCGTGCCGCTCGGCAATCTGATGTTCCGCACGCTAGGCGTGGTCGCCGTGCTGCCGGCATTGTCCTATGTGACGCCCTATTTGGGGCTGATCGAAAGCGCGGGCTGGCGGCAGATCGCCGACTTCCACACCGCCTTCAACCTGGCGCTCGCGATCGTGTTCCTGCCCCTGGTGGGCCCCGCCGCGCGGCTATGCAACCGCCTGTTGCCCGAGCGTCCGGTGCCCGAAGAATCCGGCAAGCCGCGCTATCTCGATCCGGCGGCGCAGGAATCGCCGGCAGTGGCCATCGCCAACGCGGCGCGCGAAACCCTCCGGATGGGCGACATCGTCGAGCGCATGCTGGGCCAGGCACTCGAAGTATTCCGCAACGACGATCGCAAGCTGCTGAAGGAGGTCGAGGGGCTCGACGATTCCGTCGACAGCCTGCACGAGGCCATCAAGATCTACCTGTCGGAAGTCAGCCGCGAGGCCCTGGACCCCAGCGACAACAAGCGCGCGATCGACGTCATCACCTTCACCACCAATCTCGAGCATATCGGCGACATCGTCGACAAGAACCTGATGGAACTCGCCAACAAGAAGATCCGCAACCGCCTGCAGTTCTCGCCGGAGGGACTGGAAGAGATCTGCGGCATGCATGCCCGGTTGATGGACAACCTGCGGCTGGCGCTCAACGTATTCTTCGCCGGCGACGTCAAGCTGGCGCGCCGGCTGCTCGAGGAAAAGGTCGCCTTCCGCGAGCTCGAGCGCCAGGCCTCGGAGAGTCACCTCGCGCGCCTGAGAAGCGGCAAGATCGCCAGCATCGAGACCAGCAGCCTGCATCTCGACGTGATCCGCGACCTGAAGCGGATCAACTCGCACCTCACCTCGGTGGCCTATCCAATCCTCGACGCCGCCGGCGAGCTCGCGCGCACCCGGCTCAAATCGACCGGCGCGTGAATCCTTCAGGTGCTTACGCCGGCGGTGACGCGCGCGGCGGGACATGGCCGGGGTCGAGGCGATCGCCGATTCGACGCCGGTCGGATTTCCGCGCCATCCCAACACGTTGCACCGCGACATATGGTGGCCGAGTCGTGGCGAAAAGCTTGTCAGGCGCGTTCTGGTGTGCTTCCAATTGAACAAGCCAGTATGTAAACTTGGTGAACAGACGCAGGTTGGCGATCCGTGTCGACCTTAGAGGCTTCAACAGACAACAATTTGGCACCCCCGACGCGACAACCAGGATGGGTCGTGCGGTCCATCGTCGGACCATCGGGACGAACGGTGCCATTCTTGAGCAGAGGAGACAGACAGCGATGAAGAGATCGGCCATCACCCGTTTCTCTCGGCGTAACTTCCTGAAGAATGCCGGCATCGCCGCCGTGGGGGTCAGCTTCGCGAGCGCGGCCCGGCGCGGCTGGGCTGCGGAAGAGAAGAAACTCAACGTCTACAACTGGGACACGTATATCGGCGAAACCACGCTTTCGAGCTTCACGGACGCCACCGGCATCGACGTGCAGTACGATCTGTATGCCAATAACGAGGAACTGTTCGCCAAGCTGCAGACCGGCAACCCCGGATACGACGTGATCTTTCCGAGCGACTACATGGTCGCCACGATGATCAGCAGGAACATGCTGGAGATGATCGATCATTCGAAGATCCCCAATCTCTCCAACATCGACCCCGATCCCAACTTCATGGACCCGAGCTTCAACCCGGGGCTGAAATACGGCGTTCCCTACATGTGGGGCACCATCGGCATCGGCTACCGCAAGTCCGTGGTGGAAACGCCGAAGAGCTGGGCCGACGTCATCGACAGCGACAAGTACAGTGGGCGCATCGCGCTGCTCGGCGACATGCGCGCGGTCATCGGCGTGGCGCTCAAGTACCTGGGCTACAGCATGAATTCCCGCGACGAGGCGGAAATCGCCAAGGCCCGCGACCTGCTGATCAAGCAGAAGAAGCACATCAAGACCTTTGCCGAGGACAACGGCCAGGACCTGCTGCTGTCGGGCGAAGTCGACATCGTGATGGAGTGGAACGGCGACATGGTCCATGCCATGGACGAGGACGATGACGTGAGCTACGTGGTGCCCACCGAGGGCACCATGGTGTGGACCGACAACGTCTGCATCCCGGCCGGGGCGCCGCACCCGGAGAACGCTCATGCGTTCCTCAACCATATCCACGATCCCGAGGTGAACGCGGAGATCGCCAACACGATCCACTACGCCACCGCGAACCAGGCGGCCAAGGCGTTCATCAGCCCCGAGGATCTGGCAAACCCGGCGATCTATCCCTCGGCAGAGGTGGTCGCCAAGTCGGAGGCACTGGTCGACGTCGAGGACTTCACGCCGGTCTACGACAGGGCCTGGACCGAGATCCAGGCCGCCTGATCCGGCCGCGCTAGGACCGGCCAGGCGGGGGGCAACATGCAGGACTGGCGTCAGAGCAAGCTCGCCTTCGGCGTTCTGATCCTGCCCCCTACCGCCTGGCTGGTGATCTTCTTCACGGCGCCGCTTGGCATCGTCTGGGTCTACAGCTTCGGCGAGCGCGGGCCGTTGGGCGAGACATTGCTCGATTTGTCGTTCGCGAACTACGCCCGGGCTGTCGAGTGGATCAACGTGGCGATCCTGGCGAAATCGGCCAAGATCGCCGTGATCACCACGGTGCTCTGCATCGCGGTCGGCTTTCCGATCTCCATAGGCATCGCCTTCTCGCCACCGAAGCACCGCAATCTGCTCCTGCTGCTGGTGATCCTGCCGTTCTGGACCAACCTGCTGATCCGGACCTATTCGTGGATTGCGGTGCTGCGCACCCGCGGCTACGTGAATTTTGCGCTGGAGTGGATCCACGATCAGCTCAACTGGATCTTCGGCGCCTTCGGCGCCGAGGCGGCGTTCGGCAAGTTCCAGCCGCTGGAGCTGCTCTACAACGAGTACGCGGTCATCATCGGACTGGTCTACGTCCACCTGCCCTTCATGATCCTGCCGCTCTACGCCACGCTGGAGAAGCTCGACAAGTCCTATCTCGAGGCCAGCCTCGATCTCGGCGCCGGACACTGGCGCACCTTCATCTCGGTGCTCACCCCCCTGGCGCTGCCCGGAATCTTCACCGGCACCATGCTGGTGTTCATCCTGAGCCTTGGCACCTTCCTCACCCCCGACCTGCTCGGCGGGCCCGACAGCATCATGATTGGCAACCTGATCGCCCAGCAGTTCGGCCAGGCCCGCGACTGGCCGTTCGGCTCGGCGCTGTCCTTCATGCTGATGTACGCGACCTTCTTCTTCCTGTGGATCAAGGCCGTGGTGGCGCGCCGCGAGGGCGGGGTGAGCTACTGACATGACCGCCACCACCGCCGACCGGCCCGCGGCCAGTACCGCCGTCGCGCGCAAGCGTCGCCGCGAGCGCCCGACTCCGCTCGAGTACAGCCGCAAGCTCTGGCTGCAGCTCGTCATGCTCGTGGGGTTCGTGTTCCTGTACTTCCCGATCGTCGCGCTCATCGCCTTCAGCTTCAACAACAGCAAGCTGAACATCACCTGGCGCGGATTCACGCTGAAGTACTATGTCCAGGCCTTCAACAACACCTCGCTGCACGAAGCCTTTTTCAACAGCATGATCATCGCCTCGTGGTCGACCGTGGTGTCGACGATCCTCGGGACCATGCTGGGATTGGCGCTGCACCGCTTCCGCTTTCCGGGCAAGGAGCCCTATGACGGCTGGATGCACCTGCCGATCGTCATCCCCGAGATTTCGCTCGGCGTCGCCATGCTGGCCTTCTTCGCCTCGGTGCAGATTCCGCTCGGCCTGTTCACCGTGACGGTCAGCCACATCGCCTTCACCATTCCGTTCGTCGCCGTCGTGGTGCGCGCGCGCATGTCGGGCTTCGACCGCTCGCTCGAAGAGGCTTCGCGCGACCTCGGCGCCAGTGAGTGGCAGACGTTCTGGAACGTGACTTTTCCCTACATGCTCCCCGGCGTCGTGGCCGGCGCGCTGCTCGCCCTCACCCTGTCGCTCGACGATTTCGTCATCACCTTCTTCACCTCCGGCCCCGGCTCGACCACCTTCCCGGTCAAGATCTACTCGATGGTCCGCTTCAGCGTGACGCCCGAAGTCAATGCCGCCTCGACGGTGCTGATCGTGCTCACCCTGGCGCTCACCGTCCTTGCGATGTGGATCCAGTCGCGCTCCGGCAAGCAGTCGACAACCCATGGATAGTCCCAAGAAACCGATCATCACCATCCGGAACGTGACCAAGCGCTTCGGAGAAACCGTCCTCGCCGTCGACAACGCCGATTTCGAGATCGACGAGGGCGAGTTCTTCGCGCTGCTGGGACCTTCGGGCTGCGGCAAGACCACCCTGCTCCGCATGCTGGCGGGGTTCGAGTATCCGACCGAGGGCGAGATCGTCATCGACGGCCATGTGATGGAAGGCGTCGATCCGAACAAGCGCCCGGTCAACATGGTATTCCAGTCCTATGCCGTGTTCCCGCACATGACGGTATCGCGCAATGTCGGCTATGGCCTGCGCGTCACCGGCGTGCCGGCAGCAGAAACCGAGGCGCGGGTGCGCGAGGCGCTGGCCCTGGTCAAGATGGAGGAATACGGCGCGCGCATGCCGAGCCAGCTCTCGGGCGGTCAGCGCCAGCGCGTGGCCCTGGCGCGGGCGCTGGTCAAGCGGCCCAAGGTGCTGCTGCTCGACGAACCCCTGTCGGCGCTCGACGCCAAGCTGCGCGAGGCCATGCAACTCGAGCTGGTGCGGCTGCAGAAATCGGTCGGCATCACCTTCGTGATCGTCACCCACGACCAGGACGAAGCCTTGTCGATGGCCAACCGCATCGCGGTCATGGAGCGCGGCAAGGTCAAGCAGATCGCGCCCCCGGCCGAGCTCTACGAGTTCCCGAATTGCCGCTTCGTCGCCGACTTCATCGGCAAGATGAATCTGTTCGAGGGCAAGGTCGCCGGCGTCGGCAATGGCGGGGTGCAGATCGACGTCGCCGGGCTGAACCGTATCTCGGTGCCGTTCGACGGCAACGCCGCCGGCGATGTCGGCGTGGCGGTCCGCCCCGAGAAGGTGCAAATCAGCCACGACGAGCCGGAGCGGGCCCGGATCCGGATCCGGGGCACGGTGCGCGAGGTCGCCTATTACGGCGACGAGAGCCACATCTATCTCGACACGCCGGGCGGCGTCATCGTCAACGCCAACCTGCCGAACGACCGGCGCAGCACCACGCCCAACGTCGCCATCGGCGACGAGCTGTGGCTGTCCTGGATGCCCAACGACACGCTGGTACTGGCGGAGTAGGCTCCCACCCTCTCGCGAGACAGGGCGGGCGCAAATGGGGCGCACCGAGGCGCCAATTCGCACGGTGAGCCCCTTCCCCCCTTGTGGGGGAAGGGGCGTTTTCAAGAAAGTGAGATTCGCTGGCTACCTCGCCAGCCGCGGTCGCCCGACCGCCGTCGCGACGATCCTGCTCTCGATGAACACGCTGCCGCCGCCGCCGTCGGTGACGATGTTGTCGTCGCGGGTCACCTGGACCTGGGGATCGTCGGCCCCGGCGCGGTGCGCCTGCTCCAGCACAAGCCTGGCGATCTCCGCCTCGGCGTGGGAGGCGGCCGCTTCCAGATCGACGAAGTCGGCGACACCGAACGGCAGATGAACGCGGAAGCGTCCGTCGGCCGGCGAGGTGATGAGCGCCGTCACCCGCTGCATGACGCCGCCGGCGACCGCGCCGACCGCATTGCAGACATCGGCATGGGGCGGGATGATCGAGCGGGTGGCCAGCCGGCGCGCCACCTCGTCGTAATAGGCGCCGACCGGCGCCCCGATGGCGACGATCGGCCGGTTGAGGGCCAGGCTGGGGGTGAACAGCGCGGCCTCCACGTGACCGCCCGCGAGGGCGCGATCGACCAGGGTGCGACCGAAGCTGCCGACGCCGCCGATCGCCGGATCGCCTGATTCGGCCAGGGCCGTCGACAGCAGGGCGCGGCCGGATTGCACGATGACCGCCTCGGACACTTCGGCGGCGAACGCCTCCGGCGACGGCGCCGCGGGCGCCCCGCCGGCGGCGAGCCGGCGCAACCACAGGGCGGCGCCGAGGCGCGCGGCTTCGGCCGACCAGGACGACTGGCGCCCGAGCAGATGGGCGGCGTCGCTTGGCGTGAAGGCGGCGATGATCACCAGACCGCGATCGGAGAGCCGGAGCAGCGCCTGGGCGGCGACGTAGCTCGAATCGATCTCGGTCAGCGCCATCGGGCCGCCGCCGAGCCGCATCCAGAGTTCGCGCTGGGCTCGGTTCAGGCTGTCCTCGCCGGCATCGAGCGCCCGCAGGCGCAGCGCGAAGCGACCATGGGCCGGGCCCGGCTCGGCGCCGAGCTGGGCGGCCAGGGTTTCCAGGACCGCCGGATGCTGATGGGCGAGCAGGCTCAACGGCATCGCCCGGCGCGGGCCGACGACCAGGCCCTCGACCTCGTCGAGCCTGACCTCGCTGTCGCCGCCGAGGCCATAGGTGTGCACGGCGACCGCCTCCACCATGGTGCGCCAGCCGCCGACCACGGCGCCGTCGGGATTGAGCACCGGCCGGCCGTCGCGCAACAGCGCCACGTCGGTGGTGGTGCCGCCCATGTCGGAGACGAAAACGTCGTGCTCGCCCGAGAGATAGCGCGCGCCGACGACGCTGGCGGCGGGGCCGGAGAGAATGGTCTCCACCGGACAGCTCATGGCGAGCTCGGCATCGATCAGCGAACCGTCGCCCTTGACCACCATGAGCGGCGCGGCGATGCCGCGCGCGGACAGCAAGGCGCGCACCGCCTCGACCAGCTGCTGGAGCTGGGGGATCAGCCGGGCGTTGAGGGCGGCGGTCAAGGCGCGCCGCGGCGCGTCGAGCTTCGAGGTCAGCTCGTGGCCGCAGGTGACCGGCAATCCGGTCATCTCGCGCACCAGCGCCTTGAGCGCGATCTCGTGCGCCGGGTTGCGCACCGAGAAGAAGCCGGAAACCGCGAAGGCCGCCGCCCGCGCGGCGTGCTCGGCGATGGCGCGGCGCGCGGCGTCGAGATCGAGCGGGCATTGCTCGTCGCCGGTCGCGCCATGGCCGCCGGCGACGAACACCGCCGGGTCGCCGCGCAGGGCTTCGCGCAGCCCGGCGCGCTGGAGCGACCGGGCGTCGTAGCCGGCAAGCAGCAGGCAGATCGGGCTGCCATGGCCTTCGACCAGGGCATTGGTCGCCAGCGTGGTCGAGACCGAGACCAGGTCGATGGCCGAGGTCGCCTGGGGCAGGATCGCCTCGACCGCGGCGGTCAGTCCCAGGGTCAGGTCGTGCTTGGTGGTCAGCGCCTTGGCGGCGGCGATCACGCCCGTGGCGGGGTCGAACAGCACCGCGTCGGTATAGGTGCCGCCGGTATCGAGGCCGAGATGTATTGGCAAGGGAGGTCCGCGCGCCCCGAGGTCCGTGAAGACAAGAGCGGGTGGACCAGCCGGTTTGCTGGCGCGGCCGGCTCCTGCAAGGCAAGGCTTTAGACGGCCCGCACGCGGGCGTCAACCGGCCCTGCCGCCGATCAGCTCAGCCGCACCATGTCCCATTCGTCGGGCCCGAGCACGCGATGGACCCAATGGGCGATGCCGAGATGGACGCCGAACACCAGCTCGAGCGTGAGCGCGGCGACGACAACCGTGGCCAGCAGGACAAAGGTCTTGGCAAACATCGGTGGCCCTCCACGACCGCAAGTGCCGGACCAGTATTCCTGTGACCAGTACATGACCATACGTGTAAATGGTCGATTAATTTGCAGATGAACTGAAATCAAGCCGCTTTTTATTCGATAGTGGAAATAGAACCGCGGTATCCTGCGCCGCCGCCGGGCCGCAGCAGCCAGGCGAGTGCCACCGCCTCCAGCGCGGCGACGCCGAGCAAGGCCGCCTGATGGGCCGCGGGCGGATAGCCGCCCTGCGGTCCCGTCGGCCACAGCGCGGCGATCTCGCCGATGCCGTACTGCAGGGCAAAGGCGGTCGCGAACAGGATGAAGTTGAGGGCGCTGTTGACGCGGCCCGCGAGCGCCGGCGGGAAGCGCTCGGTGAGCACGGCATAGAAGGCCACCGTGCCGGCGGCGCACAGGCCGAACAGGGTCCACAGCGGCAGCGCCACCGTGATGGCACCGGACGCGAGCGCGAGCTGGCAGAGGATCGCCAGCGCGACACCGACGGCCAGCCCCGTCACCGGGCTCCAGCCGCGCGCGCGCAGCACGTCGACCGCGACCCCGCAGAGCACGTAGCCGAGGACGATGGCGGCCGCCAGCCAGAACAGGCTCCGCGCCACCGTCGCGTCGCCGGCGCCGGCGACATCGAGCAGCCAGCGGCCGGCCCACAGCCCCTGATAGGCGACCATGGCCGCCGGCAGCAGGCTGGCGACCGGCGCGATCCGCCAGAACACCGGGCTGCGCAGGATGGCGAGATACTGGGCGAGTTGCTGCCAGCCCGGGGCGGACGCGGGCGGCTGCGCCTCGGCGCGCTCGGGCGCGACCGCCAGCACCAGGACCGCGACTGCCAGGGTGGCGGCGGCCAGCCCGCCATAGGCGGTCCGCCAGCCGACCAGCTCGATCAGCATCTGGGCCGGCGCCGTCGCCACCAGCCCGCCCAGCCCGCCGAGGCCGAGCACGGCGCTGTTGGCCAGGGCCAGGCGCCGGATCGGGAACCACGACGCGTTGGCCTTGAACGCCGCCATCAGGCAGGCGCCGCCGCCGGCGCCGAGCAGGGCCCGGCCGAGGGTCAAGCCGGCGCCGCCCGGGGCCGCGGCGAACACCGCGCCGCCGATCGCCGCCACCGCCAGGAACGCCGCGATCACCCGCCGCGGCCCGTAGCGATCGAGCCACAGCCCGAGGGGCAGCTGGACTGCGGCGAAGGCGAGGAAATAGACGCTGGCGGCGCGCCCCATCTCGGCCGCCGACAGCCCGAGCTCCGCCATCGCCGGCGTCGCGACGACGGCGCTCACGGTGCGGTGCATCTCCTGCACGAAGAAGGCCGCGGTGAACGGGAGCAGGACCCGCAGGATCGGCGAGCGGGCCGCCGAGGGGTCAGTCGGGCCGGCGCTCATCAGTCCACCGTGTTCCCGATCCACCCCAAGGTCCTGGCCGACGTGCCGGTCGGGGCTCCACGCACGGACGAGGATGCCGTGGCAAAGCTGTAGCCGCCTATTGCGGGCTGGCACCCGCATTCGCGCCCATCCTATCATCCGCCGGCCGATCGGGAATGCCCGCATGGCGGGCGAACGAACCCAACGACAGGAGACCGCGATGCCCGCCAGCCACCTTGGCCGTCTGTTCCTCGCCACAGCGGTCGCCTTCAGCTTCGCGACACTGCCGATCTCGGTCACGCCCAACGGATTGGGCGGCCAGGACGCCTTCGCCAAGAACAATGGAAACGCCGGCAATGGCGGTGCCGGCAAGGGCGCCGGAGGCGAAGCGAACGCCAGCAACCGCCTTCCCGAGTAGGGCGCTGCGCGGCTTGAGCTTGCTTGTCCGTTGTTTGGACGTTTGATAACCTCGGGGTCTGCAAGAACAACGCAGCAGCGATGTGAAATAGGCTGCCGCCGAGGCGTTGCAGGCTGGCGCCGCTTCGTGGCGCGCGCCACACGCTATACCCGGCAGAGACAAGGAGATGACGCCATGGCATTGAGACTTGGCGATACCGCGCCCGACTTCACACAGGAATCGACCGATGGTCCGATCCATTTCCACGATTGGATCGGCAATGGCTGGGCGGTGCTGTTCTCGCACCCCAAGGATTTCACGCCGGTGTGCACCACCGAACTCGGCGAGGTCTCCAAGCTGAAGCCCGAGTTCGACAAGCGCAAGGTGAAGGTGATGGGCCTCAGCGTCGATCCACTCTCGGATCACAAGAAGTGGGTCGGCGACATCGAGGAAACCCAGGGCGCGAAGCTCAATTTCCCGCTGCTGGCCGACGCCGACCGCAAGGTGTCGGACCTCTACGACATGATCCATCCGAACGCCAACGACACCCTGACCGTGCGCTCGGTGTTCATCATCGGACCGGACAAGAAAGTGAAGCTGATCATCACCTATCCGGCGAGCACCGGCCGGAACTTCGACGAGATTCTGCGGGTGATCGATTCGCTGCAGCTGACGGCGAACTACAAGGTGGCGACGCCGGTCAACTGGCAGCATGGCGACGACTGCATCATCGTGCCCTCGATGCCCGACGCCGAGGCCGACAAGACCTTCCCCAAGGGCTACAAGAAACTGAAGCCCTATCTGCGGATCACGCCACAGCCCGATCTCTGAGGCTCCGCGCTTGCCTGCTTCCGCGGGCCCGGTCGTATGGCCGGGCCCGTTCCATTTGGGAAGCGCCCGGCCGCCGGCGCCACGTCCTCAGTCCGCGAGCTCGATCCACACCGGCTGGTGATCGGAACCCGGCGCCTCGGAGTCGATCCGACAGGACTTCAGGCGCGGGAGAAGTCCCGCCGTCAGGAAGCAGTAGTCGATGCGGTACTCTTCGGTGTAGCCGCGCGCAGTGTCGAGCGGATAGGTCACGCCCTCCATTTCGCCGTGTCCGGTCGCCACCCAGGCATCGATCAGCCGGTGCGAGACGTCGACGCGGCCGTAGCCGAAGTCCGGATCGAACGGTCCCACCAGCGCCTCGTATTCCGGCGAGCGCGGCACCGTGTTGAAGTCGCCGAGCACCAGCGCGTCGCGCGGCATCGGCGGCGGCGGATCCACCGCCTCCCATTCCGGGTCGTAGCCGGACCACACCCCGCCCTCGACCGGCGCCGAATTCAGCACCTGGAACATCCGCTCGATCTGGGCCAGGCGTTCGGCCGGGGTCACGTCCGAAAGGTGAACATTGTAGAGCCGCAAGGGGCCGCCGGGCGCGTCGATCACCGCCTCAAGCATGCCGGCGATCATGTTGAAAGTCTTCACGGTGTCGAACTTCGGCAACAGGTGCAGGCGCGAGGAGAGGATCGGCCAGCGGCTCAGGATCATGACGCCGAATTGTCGCCGGCGGTTCACCAGACTGCCATCGGGGTTTCGTAGGCTGCCGTCCACATCCAAGTAGGGTCCGTAGACCCAGTGGTGGTCGGGCAGCAGGCGGGCGATCTCCGCTGGCTGGTCAGCGTTGCCGGTGCGCGGCCAGAAACGCTCGATCTCCTGAAGCGCGATGATGTCGGCGTCCCGAACCGCCGCCACGGTGCTGCCGAGATCGCAGCTTCCGTCCCGGCCGACCCCGTATTGTGTGTTGTAAGTTACAATGCGCATTGCACAATTTACCTCTCAATGAGCGTTCATTCATCTTGACATATCGGCGCGCGCCGTCAATTGTCGACTGATGGGCTGAACCAGGAGGCATTCAAGCTTCCGGCCAGAAACGATCGCCAGCGCGCTGCCGACGAATGTCCGCAAATCCGGGCGAACGGCTGCTCCGAACGCGCCGCCGCCCGTCGCGAAGCCCCAGGGAGGAGTCCGATGTACAAGTTGATTGCGAGCGCGGCGTTTGCCGTGCTGATGCCGGCGGCGCTGCTGACGCAGCCGGCCGCCGCCGAGTTCGTGTTCCGCATCTCGCACGAGCTCGAGGGCGGCGGTGCCGAGAGCATGGATCCGTACGACACCAACCGGTTCTGGCCGGCCATCAACATGGTCTACAACCGCCTGGTCTTTTCCGGCCCCGGCGGCCTGCCGCAGCCGGAGCTGGCGACCGAGTGGCACGCCGAGGACGGCGAGCGCATCTGGGAGTTCAAGCTCCACGAGGGCGTGACGTTCTCCGACGGGTCGGCGTTCGATGCCGGCGACGTCGCCTATTCGCTGATGCGCATGATCGACCCCGATCTCGATTCGCCGCTGCGCCCGGTGCTCGAAAACATCGAGCGGGTCGACGTGGTCGATCCATTGACCGTCAGGGTGGTGATGAAGGCGTCCGACGCGGACCTGCCGATCCTGCTCACCGACTACCGCGCGCTGATGATCCCCGAGGGCTCGGGCGACACCATCAACGAGCACCCGATCGGCACCGGCCCGTTCACCGTCGACACCATGGAGGTCGAGGGCACCACGGTTCTGGTCGCCAATCCCAGCCATTTCCGCGGCAAGCCGGGAGTCGACCGCGTCGAGATCATCGCCATCACCGACAGCGTCGCCCGCATCCAGGCGCTGCAGGCCGGCCAGATCGACTACATCGACTCGATCGACCCGAAGCAGCTCGCCCTGTTCTCCGACCCGTCGCAGTACACCACCCAGCGCGTCGAGAGCGGCGATTGGGACGGGCTGATCATGCGCACCGATACCAAGCCTTTCGATGACCCGCGGGTCCGCAAGGCGCTGCGCATCGCCGTCGACCGCAACGCAATCATCCAGATCGTCCTGGGCGATGAAGGCGGCCACGTTGCCTGCGACAACCCGGTCTGGCCGGGTGACCCCTATCACTGGGACGGCGGCTGCAGCGCCGACGTCGCGGGCGCGAAGAAGCTGCTGGCCGAGGCCGGCTATCCCGACGGCATCGATGTCGACGTCTTCACCAGCGATGTCGGGGCGACCTATGTCAGCCTGGTCGAGGCCTATCAGCAGCAGGTGAAGCCCGCCGGCATCCGCGTCAACCTGGTGATGACCGCAGCGGACGGCTACTGGGACGACGTCTGGATGAAGGAGCCGTTCTTCGTCACCGGCTGGGGCCAGCGCCCGGCGGCCCAGATCCTGGCGGAGGCCTTCCGATCCGATGCCGCGTGGAACGAAAGCTACTACGCCGATCCCGGCTTCGACGCGCTGCTGGACCAGGCCCGCGCCGAGCCGGACTTCGCCAAGCGCAAGGCGCTCTACGTCGAGGCCCAGCAGAAGCTGTTCGATGAAGGCGGCGCCTTCATCCCCTACTTCCGGAACATTGCGCGGGTGTTCCGCGCCAACGTGAAGGGGGTCGATCCCGTGATGTCCGACAGCCTGCATTGGGAGAGCATCACGGTCGAGTGACCGGTGCCTGCGACGGGCGGGGCGGGGCAGACACCGGCGGTGCCGGACCGCGCCCGTCCGGCGCCGGAATCTGAGCCATGCTGAGGCTGGTGCTCAACCGGGTGTTCTGGGGCCTGGCCACGCTGGTGGGCGTGGCCATGTTCATCTTCGTCGCCGTCGAGTCGCTGCCGGGCGACGCCTGCACTGCCTATCTCGGCCGCGCCGCCCAGGGCACGCGGCTGGAGAATTGCCGCCGGGACTTCGGCCTGGAGCGGCCGGCGGCCGAGCGCTTTGCCGACTGGGCGGGCGGCATGCTGCAGGGCGATCTCGGCTATTCCATGAAGCGGCACAAGCCGATCGCGGACGTGGTCTTCCCGCGGCTGCGCAACACGGCGCTGCTGGCCTTTGCCGCGGCCCTGGTCGGCATCCCGACCGCCATCGCGCTCGGCGTGATGGCGGGACTGCGGCGCGACCGACCGACCGACGTCGTGGTCTCGACCGCCGCGATCGTCGCCATGACCCTGCCCGAGTTCGTCTCGTCCACGCTGCTGATCCTGATCTTCAGCGCCTGGCTCGGGTGGTCCTCGGGAATCGTCACGGCCAATGTCGGGGCGCCGATCGCCGATCTGCTGCCGGCCCTGCCGATGCCGGTCATCGCCCTCGCCCTGATCATGACCGCGCATATCCTGCGCATGGTGCGCACCAGCGTGATCGAGGTGCTGGCCAGCGAGTACGTGCAGATGGCCCGCCTCAAGGGCGTGCCGTACCGCCAGATGGTATGGCGCTACGTGCTGCCGAATGCCCTGCTGCCGACCATCAGCCTGGTCGCCCTCACCATCGCCTGGCTGCTGGGCGGCGTCGTGGTGATCGAAGTGGTGTTCAACTATCCCGGAATCGGACGCCTGTCGGTCGATGCGGTTTCCGACCGCGACCTGCCGACGGTGCAGTGCATCGCCCTCATCATGTCGGTGATTTATATCGCCGTGAACCTGGGCGCCGATCTGTTGAGCCTCATGCTCAATCCGCGGTTGCGCACGGCGCGGGCCTAGCGCGATGTCGAGCGTCGCCAAGCCTCTCGAACATGCCGGCGGCAGCCGACTCGGCCGCGCCGGGCGACTGCTGGCGGACGTGGCGTCGACCCCGTCGGGGCTGGTCGGGGTGGTCCTGGTCGGGCTGCACCTGCTGATCGCGGCGATCTCGCCCTGGCTCGCGCCCCACGACTTCACCATGCAATACGCTGCCGACGTGCTCCACGCGCCGTCGGCGACATATTGGTTCGGCACCGACCATCTCGGCCGCGACGTGTTCAGCCGCACCCTGCTCGGCGGCCGCCAGGCCCTGGTCATCACCACCGTGGCGACGGTGCTGGCGATCGCCTGGGGCGGGCTGCTCGGAATCGTCACCGGGCTGGTCGGCGGCAAGGTCGACGAGTCCCTGATGCGGGTGATCGACGCCCTGCTCGCGATTCCCTGGCTGCTGTTCGTGCTGATGATCATCAGCGTGATGGGGACCGGCGGCACCGTGCTGATCCCGACCCTCGCCTTCTTCTATGGCTTGCCGGTGGTGCGCGTGGCACGCGCCGCGACGCTCGACGTGGTGGCCCGCGACTTCATCGCCGCGGCGCGCGCCCGCGGCGAGCGGGTGGGCACCATCGTGTTCCGCGAACTGCTGCCGAACGTGCGCGACGTGCTGCTGGTCGAGGGCGCCATGGAATGGTCCTGGATGCTGCTCGGCTTCAGCTCGCTGTCCTTCCTCGGCTTCGGCATCTCCCCGCCCAACGCCGACTGGGGCCTGATGGTCTCCGACGCGCGGCTCTACCTGCAGCTCGCGGCCTGGACCGTGCTGCCGCCGGTGGTGGCGCTCGGCAGCCTGATCATCGGCATCAACCTGACGGCGGACGCGCTGGGCAAGGCGCTCGGCATCGACCGCGCCCAGAAGGCGCCGGTATGACGGCGGCGCCGCTCATCGAGATCCGCAACCTGTCCGTCGGACTGAGCTTCGGCGACAGCGCGATCCCGATCCTGCGCGACATCGATCTTACCGTCGGCGCCGGCGAGGCGGTCGGCCTGGTCGGCGAATCCGGCTGCGGCAAGAGCACGCTGGCGCTGGCCATGATGGGCTACCTGAAGACCGGCCTCAGGACCTTCGCCGGTGCCGTCCGGTTCCGGGACCAGGACCTGCTCGCGCTCCCCGAGAGCCGCCTGGCCGAGCTGCGCGGCGGCAAGATCGCCCTGGTGCCGCAGAATGCCGGACAGGCGCTGGCGCCAAACCTGCGCATCGCCGAACAGATCGCCGATACGCTGAAGCTGCATTCGGCGCTGCCGCGCGAGCGCTGGCCGGAACGGATGGTCGAGCTCTTCACCCAGGTGCGCCTGCCCAATCCGAGCGCGCTGCTGGCGCGCTATCCGCATGAGCTTTCGGGCGGCCAGCAGCAGCGCGTGGCGATCGCCATGGCGATGGCCGGAGAGCCCGACCTCCTGCTGCTCGACGAGCCGACCACCGGGCTCGACGTCACCACCCAGGCCCATGTGCTGGAGCTGCTGCGCGAGCTCGCCGCGTCCAGCGGCACCTCGATGGTCTATATCAGCCACGATCTCGGGGTCATCGCCCGGGTCTGCCAGCGGGTCGTCGTGATGTATGCGGGCGAGATCGTCGAGCAGGGACCGGTCCGCACCGTGTTGAAGCAGCCGCGCCATCCCTACAGCCGCGGCCTGCTGCTCTCGATCCCGCGCCTGCGCGACGGCCTGCTGCCGGTGCCGATGGCGGGCCAGCTGCCGCGGCTCGGCACGGTCGGCGCAGGCTGCGCCTTCGCCGACCGCTGCCCGAGCTCCGAGCCGCGCTGCCGCGAGCACCGCCCCGACCTGCTGCCGGAGGAATCCGGGCAGGTGCGCTGTCACCGGACGGCCGAGCTTCCCGCGTTCGACCGAACCAAATCATCCGCGCCGGCGGCACATGCGACGGAGCGGCGCGACGCCGTGCTGCTGGAGTCGTCGAACCTCGCGGCGAGCTATGCCAGGCCCGGCTTCCTCGATCGCGTCTTGCGCCGGCCCGCGCCGGTGCCCACGGTGGCCGGAATCGACCTGACGGTGCAGCGCGGCGAGACCCTGGCGCTGGTCGGCGAGTCCGGCTGCGGCAAGTCAACCGTCCTGCGGGTGGTCACCGGACTGCTGCCACCCGCCGCCGGCAGCCTGCGCTTCGGCGGCGATACCGCCCTCGATCAGCGGGTCGAACATCGCGCGCTCGAGCTGTGTCGGCAGATCCAGTTGATTTTCCAGAACCCGGACGAGTCGCTGAATCCGCGCCAGACCGTGGCGGAGATTCTCGCGCACCCCCTGCGGCTGTATTTTCGGCTGTCGGGCGCGGCGCTGCGGCGGCGCAGCATCGAACTGCTGGAGAACGTGCGGCTCGGCGGCCACTATCTCGAGCGCCTGCCGAGCCAGCTCTCGGGCGGGGAGAAGCAACGGGTGGCGATCGCGCGCGCCTTCGCCGCCGACCCCGACCTGGTGCTGTGCGACGAGGTGACGGCCTCGCTCGACGTGTCGGTCCAGGCGGCGGTTCTGGCGATGCTGGTGCAGTTGCGCGCCGAAAAGCGAACCACCTATGTCTTCGTCTCGCACAACCTTGCGGTCGTGCGCAGCTTGGCCGACCGCGTCGCCGTACTGTACCAGGGCCGCCTGTGCGAACTCGGCAGCACCGAGCAGGTCTATGCGCCGCCGTTCCATCCCTATACCGAAGTGCTGCTGGGTGCCGTGCTCGAGCCCGATCCGGATCTGACGCCTCGCCTGGACGCCGAGGACGCCATCGAGTCGAACCCGCCGCCGCGGGGCTGTCCGTTCCAGCGGCGCTGCCCACGGCGAATCGGCACGATCTGCGACGAGGTCGCGCCACCGGTACGGCGTTCGACCGATGGACACGAGATTCGCTGCCACATCGAGATCGATGCGCTCCGGCAGACCCAGGCCGGCGTGGTGATCGGCGCGGCGATGCCGGATGCGATCGTCCCGGCGAGCGCCTGAAAGCGGTTTACGCTCATGATGAATTGCGATACGCGATGGACAGGTTCCTCGAGCGAGCGCCGGCCGCATGACGGCGCCGCAGGATGCATCCCCGATGAAGCAGGCTGAAACATTGGCCGCCGTCACGCCACGGCGCAGCGCATTGTCGGCGGAGCGCACTCACCGCGAGATCCTGGCGGCCACCATCGAGGTGATCGCCGAGCACAGCCTTTCCGGCACCACCATCGACCGGGTGGCGGCCGCGGCCGGCATTGCCGCCGGCACGGTGATCCTGCATTTCAAGCGCAAGGAGGCGCTGCTGATCGCCGCCCTGGAGCACACCGGCGCCGAGTTCGACGCGGCGCGCCGCGGCGCCACCGCCGGAGGCGCCGACGATCCGGCGGCGGCGCTCGGCCGGCTGGTCGATCTCTATCTCGACCCGGCGGTCGCCAGCGTGAACAAGATCGCGGTGTGGTATGGCTTCTGGGGCGAGGCCGGTGCGCGCCGGGTGTATCTGGACCGGGTGGCACAGGTCGATCGCGACGAATTCAAGGATCTGGTGCTGCTTTTCGGACTGCTGATCGAGCGGGGCGGATACCGGAATCTGGACGCGGAAGCGACCGCGAAGGCCTTCGCCGGACTGCGCGAGATCATCTGGCAGGACATAATGGCCGAGGGCGAAGGATTCGATCGCGCCGCGGCCCGCCGCCTCATCTATCGCTATCTCGCCGGGCTGTTTCCCGGGGAGTTCGGGGCGCATAGCTGAGGACCGCGGCGGAATCGGGCGGAAACGTGCCTGTGCAACGGAGTCGGCGCGAACCGACGGCGCGACGCTCGAGATTGCGGACCGGCGCCGCCTATCATGCCGCATCCTGGGAATCCGGCGTCGCCCGGGCGCGAGGCAGGTATAAAGTCACGGTGGTGCCCCGCCCGGGCGCGCTGTCGACGACGACATGCCCGCCCGATTGCTTCACGAATCCATAGACCATGGCGAGACCGAGACCGGTCCCCTTGCCAAACTCCTTGGTGGTGAAGAACGGCTCGAAGACGCGCACAGCGACTTCCGGCGACATTCCCGAGCCGGTGTCGGTCACGGAAATCGCCACGTACTCCCCTTTTCGTGCGTCGGCATTCGCCTGGACGAACGCATCGTCGAGTACGCAATTCGCAGTCAACATGGTCAGGCGGCCGCCGGCGGACATCGCGTCGCGCGCGTTGACGGCCAGGTTGACGAGTGCGCTTTCCAGCTGGGCCGGGTCGCAGAAGGCCACCCAAGGGGAAGCGGCGAGATCGAGCTCGACGTCGACATTGTCACCCAGGACTCTGTGCACCATTCTCTCGACACCCCGCGTGAGATCGTTGACGTCGAGCGGCTTGGGCATCAACGGCTGCTTCCTGGCGAAGGCCAGCAACCGACGGGTCAGCTCCGCGCCGCGCTCCGACGCATCGATGGCCAGCAAGATCTCTTCGCGGGCCCTGGGATTGTCCTCCAGGCGGCTCACGGCCAAGTCCAGGTTGCCCAGGACGACCGTGAGCATGTTGTTGAAGTCGTGGGCGATGCCGCCGGTGAGCTGGCCGATCGATTCCATGCGCTGGAGCTGACGAAGCTGCTCTTCCGATTGAGCCAGCGCCAGTTCGGCTTCCTTGCGCTTGGTGATGTCGATGAGTATGCCGTCCCAGACGACGCAGCCTCGCGCATCGCGGTAGGGCCGCGAGATTCCATTGAGCCAGATCGTCTTGCCATCATCCCGCAGGACGCGGAACTCCTCGTCCCACGGCGTCATGTTGCGCGCCGAGCGTTCGATCGACTCCCGCATTTGGTCGAGATTCTCGGGGCGGACCCGATCCCAGATGTACCCCGGGTCCCGCCGCAACCGGTCCGAGGTCGCCGCCGGACCCAGAAGATGTTCAAGCCCAGAGCTGGCATAAGGGAAAGTGACGCGGCCGTCCGGCCACAGCACGCGCTGATAGATGGCGGCAGGCGCATTCTCGCCAATGACCGCGAGACGGCGTTCGGACTCCATCGCTCGATGGCGCCTGCGCAACACCTCGCTCATCGCCAGCCCGATGCCAACCGCCAGAGAGAGCCCGATGACGAGCAGCCCGTCCAGCGTGCGATGAGGCACTGCCACCAGGACCTTGACACGCCAGGACTGATCGAGAATCGGAATGTCGTAGGTTGACACGATCTCGTCTTCGGCGAATGCCAGGGCACCGAGAGAAAACACGTCGCGAACGCCGTTGGAAATGATCAGAGCAGACTGCGGATCGTCCCAATTCGGGAAGATCCGACCGAGAAGCGTGGCATCGCGAAACGCAAGATTGACGAAGCCGGCCCGCCGATTGTCATTAGCATTGGCAAGCGGGAGATACACGGCAAAGCCGGTGCCCCCCTGCAGCAGATTCAACCCCGGTGTCATCCGGGGTTCGCCGCTTCGGTCGGCGGCGCGGATCGCCGGCCCCGCCTGCACATGGTCGGACAGGTTGGCGCCCTGCGCAGGTCGGTTTTCAGCGAACGGAAAGACCCACCTGATCGTATAGCCGTCGTCGATCCAGTTTACCGCGACGATGCCCGGGAACGATCGATCGATGTCGGCGGCGAAATCTTGGAATGCCGGCTCGGACTGGAATGTCGTCGCCGGCTCGCGGGCGCTCAGTGTCGCGATCGCATTGATGATGGCGCTCAGGTATGTCTGGGCTCGCAGCCCGGTCTGTTCGGCCAGAAGATCCGCGCGGCGCTGCGTGGTCTCGTCGGTCGTGCGCAGGAGCTCTCGATAGGGAACCACGACAAACAGGCCGAGAATCAGCGCGATCGAAAGCCCGGCGCCGGCAGGCTGCGACAGAATCCGCAACGCTGCCGAGATCGCGCGTGCCGCATGTTCGTGACCAATCCTCGTCCATCCCATGCGCTGGGTTCCAACGCCCCCTGGATCCGGTGCCGATCGCCGATCGAGTGGCGATCGGTTGTGAGATCAAACCAATAAGAACAGTATCGGGGGCTAGGCGTCCAGGCCGGAACAAGTATCGGCGATGCCCGGCAGCTACATGGGGATGGCGGCCGGGCTAATCCTGATCACCCTGCTGCAATCGATCCTGTCGGTCATGCAGATCGAGGAAGCGGGGCGCCAGGTGATCTACGGCGTGGTGATCATCGTCATGCTGCTGATCCATGGCCGGCAGCGCGCGGCGAGCTAAGGCAAGGTTCGGGCCAGGCTCGCCGCGAGCTCCGGATCATCGCGCGGCACATCGTGAAACGCGCTCGTGAGATAGGGACTGTCGGGATCGCGCGCCTGTTCGTTCGGGTACAGGGCGACCACTTGGCATGACGGATCGGCAGGCGACGCGCGGTAGGCGACGCCCACGAGGCCCGCATGGAGGGCGCCGCACAGGTCGCTGCCCCAAAGCGCGCCGAGATGGATGATCGGCGAGGGGCGCGGATTGATCTCGATGAGATAGGCGCGCCCGTCCGCCGCGCCGAGCATGAAGTCGAAGCTGGCGAAGCCGGTCAGCTCCAGGGCGGCCGCGCATTTCCGTGACGCCTCTGCCATGCCGGGATCGTCGATCGACCGTACCACGCTGCTCGGCCCGAACGGTTCGGGATGCACCCGCTCCTTCAGGGCGCTGATCCCCGCGAGCTCGGCGCCGGCGACCGCCGCCACGCTGCGCATGGCGGTCCGGCCGGCGATGAACTGCTGGCCGATCGGCGGCGGCGCCGAGTGCCGGGCACAGCGTGCGAGCAGGCTGTGCAGCTCCCGGCGCAGCTCGTCCTCGTCCCGGCACAGCCGGATGCCGGCGCCGGCGACGCTGCCCTCGGTCTTCAGGACGATCGGATAGCCGCACCGCCCGGCAAGGTCGAGGCCATCCTCGATCGTCATGAGAACCGCCTGGACCGGCGCCGGAATCGCGTGGCGGCGGGCGAGTGTCATGGCGAGCTGGCGATTGCGGCTGACGCCGCACAACCACGGTGCCCCGATCGAGCGGCGCATGACGTCGAGTGCCGCCGCTGAAATCTCGACCGGCGGGCCGCCCGTCCCCGACCCCGGCAACAGCCGCAGCAGGGTGACCGCGTCCTCGTCGGCCGGGATCACCAGCCGCGGGCCGCAGGATTCGATCGCCGCCACCAGCGACCGGAAGATCCGGGCCGTGACCGAGGCGAAATCTTCCTGGTCCGGCGAGCGCTCGGACGGCTCGTAGAGATAACAGCGCTCGACGAAGCGCGAATGCGCGATGTGGGCATTCCGGGGTGCCAGGATGGCGACGTCGAAGCCGGCCCGGGCCAGCGCCCCGGGCAGCCGGGAGATCCCGATCCAGTCGCGCGTGCCGAAGATCAGGACCCGCGGCGCGTCCCCCATGAACTCCCCCGACCATGCGGATTCCGGCCTGATGCCGATCGCCGGATCCCTGCGAACAGGCTTCCGGTGCCCGTTCCGACCCGCCCCGAAGCGGCTCGATGGTGGCGCGATTGGCGGCGCCGCACAATGCCGTGGTCCGGTACCGCCATCCGCGGACACCGGACGCGCCGGCCCGCCGCTGGAGCCTGTACATTCCGCCCCGGTTCGAGAAGGATCGGAGACCGGCGGCCGTCCACCCCCGGTGGCCGGCCACGGACAGAAATTTTGCCCGCCGCCGACCGGCACGACAAATGCTCCCGCGAGGCATCCCATGGCCCGATCCAAGCCCTCCGCCGCCGAATGACCGAGACGCGATTGTTCCAGGCGCTGGGCGCCGTGTTGCGCCCGGAGGACTTGATCAGGGACCCCGACGCGATGGCGCCGTTCCTGATCGACTGGCGCGGGATGTATCGCGGCAGCGCGCTGTGCGTGGTGCGGCCGCGCCGCACCGAGGACGTGGCGCGCGTGGTGGCGATCGCCGCCGAGGCGGCTGTCGCCGTGGTCCCGCAAGGCGGCAATACCGGGCTGGCCGGCGGCGGCGTGCCGGCCCCGGCCGGGCGGAACCTGGTGCTGTCGCTGGAGCGCATGAACCGCGTCCGGGCGATCGATCCCGGCGACTTCACCATCACCGTCGAGGCCGGCTGCGTGCTGAAGCAGGTCCAGGAGGCGGCTGCGGCCGCCGACCGGCTGTTCCCGCTCAGCCTCGCGGCCGAGGGCAGCTGCCGGATCGGCGGCAATCTCGCGACCAATGCCGGCGGCATCGCGGTGCTGCGCTATGGCAACATGCGCGACCTCGCGCTCGGGCTCGAGGTGGTGCTGCCGGACGGGCGGGTGTGGGACGGGCTGCGCGCCCTGCGCAAGGACAATACCGGCTACGACCTGAAGCAGCTCTTCATCGGTGCCGAAGGCACGCTCGGCGTGATCACCGCGGCGGTGCTGAAGCTGTTCCCGCGACCGCGCGAGCGGGTCTGCGCGTTCGTCGGGCTCGCCACCCACGAGGCGGCGGTCGCGCTGCTCGGCCGCATGCGCGCGGCGACCGGCGACAGCCTGACCAGCTTCGAGCTGATCCCGCGCGTGGCACTCGAGCTCGCCATGCGCCACGTGGCGAACAGCTTCGATCCCCTGCCCGCCCGCCACGAGGTCTACGTCCTGATCGAGGTCACCTCGGCGCAGACCGACAGCCGGCTCGAAACGATCGCCGAGGAGGCCCTCACCCAGGCCGCCGAGGACGGTCTGGTGCGCGACGCCACGATCGCCCGCAGCGAGGCCCAGGCGGCGCGCCTGTGGTTCCTGCGCGAGGCCATCGTCGAGGCGCAGCGTCCGGCGGGCGCCAGCATCAAGCACGATGTCGCCGTACCGATCGCGGCGGTGCCGGGCTTCATGGCCGAGGCGCGCGCGGCGGTCGAGGCGGCGCTGCCCGGCACTTGCGTCTACGCGTTCGGCCATCTCGGCGACGGCAACATCCACTTCAACCTGATCCAGCCGGCGGCAATGGCGCCGGCGGCGTTTCTCGCCGAGACTCCCCGGCTCAACCGCGTGGTCCACGACGTCGTCGCCCGCCATCGCGGCAGCATCAGCGCCGAGCACGGCCTCGGCCAGCTCCGGCGCGGCGAGGTGCGGCGCTACAAGCCGGCGATCGAGTTCGAGCTGATGGAGCGGATCAAGGCGGCGCTCGACCCCCAGGGCATCATGAACCCGGGCAAGTTGCTCTGATCGCCTGGGCCTCGCCGCCGGGCCGGCCTCGCGATGCCGGCATGGCAGCGGGCAGTGGCATTCGGCTATGGTCGCGTTCATGTGCGGCCGGTTCACCAATCTCCTGACCTGGGCGGAGCTCGTCGCCCTGTACGGGCTCACCGCGGTCACGCAGATGCCGGCCGAGTGGCGGCCGCGCTACAACGCGGCCCCGACCCAGTTGCTGCCGGTGGTTCGGCTCGACGCTGCGGGGCGCCGCGAGCTGGCGCTGCTGCGCTGGGGGCTGGTGCCGTCCTGGGCCAAGGATCCGGCGATCGGCAACAAGCTGATCAATGCGCGGGCCGAGACGGTGGCCGAGAAGCCGTCGTTCAGGGCCGCCTTCAAGGCCCGGCGCTGCCTGGTGCCGTGCGACGGGTTCTACGAGTGGAAGCGGTCCGGCGGCGCCAAGCAGCCCTATCGGATCACCATGGCGGACGGCAGCCCGTTCGCCGTCGCCGGCCTGTGGGAGCGCTGGACCAAAGGCGGCGAGCCGCTGGAGTCCTTCACCATCATCACCACGGCCGCCAACGAATTGATGGCGTCGATCCATGACCGCATGCCGGTCATCATCGACCCGGCGACCTACGACGCCTGGCTGGAGAGCCGGGACACGGCGATCCCGATGGCGCTGCTGGAGCCCTATCCGGCCAGACGGATGTCGGCCTATCCCGTGAGCACGCGGGTGAACAGCCCGCGGAACGACGAGCCCGCCGTGATCGAGCGGATCCCCCTCTGACCTCGACTGGACGCGGGCGGGGGTGGGGGCGGGGGTGGAGGTGGGAATCCCAGGTCAGCCGTCGCACTACGTGTCGGGATCGTCGATCAGCGGGTTCGGCTTGGCCAGGCCGGCGAGATCGTCGGGCAGCGACAAGCGGATCTCGGCACCGTTCACCTCCACGCCATAGGGCCGCAAGGTGCCGAAGGCCCGCGACAGGTTCTCCGGTGTCATGCCCAGCAGCGCCGCCAAGGTCCGCTTGTCGCAGGGCAGCGTCAGATCGCCGTTCGCGCCCTGCTGGTGGTGGAGGTGCAGCAGCATGTTGGCCAGCCGCTCCACCCCGGTGCGCAGCTTCAGGCTCTTCTGCTCCTTGACCATCGCCCGATAGCAGAAGGCGAGCTCGACCACGATCGAGCGGGCGAAGGCCGCATCGCTCTCGACGGCCGCGCGGATGTTCTCCGCCGGGATCATGAGGACCCGGGACTTCTCGGTGGTGCGCGCCGACATCAGGTAGACCGCGTCCTTGAGCACGGCGGCCAGGATGAAGGTGGAGACCGGCCGCGCCAGCTGGAGCACGGTTTCCCGACCGTTGCCCTGGCCAAACAGCTCGACGCAGCCCTCCACCACCACGTGGAGAAAATCCGCCCGGTCTCCCTCGCTGATGAGCTGCACCTGGGGCGGGAACATCTGGAGATAGGCGGCCTGCATCAGGGCGCCAAAGCCGGCCTCGGCCATGTCGGCGAATAGGGGAAGCTGGCGAATCGCCGGGATTTCTTCGGCACGCATGGGGCCTGTCCGTATATTTCTTGATGAATGTCAAGATCAATTATAGCAAAAATCAAACACCGTGAGAACAATTCGCATCGTCTAAACAACGAATGTCATCCGGTCGATTTTGATTTGCGCCGGCGCCACCGATTTCATCGGAAAAGCCACGACGGCTTGATCCAGGTCAAGCACAGCAGCCGTCGGCCGTGGCGATTCTCCCCTCAAATTCGCTGGCATTCCAGCGCGCCGCATATGAGAGGCATTGCCATGCACCACCTGGATCGCGTCACGCCGGCAGATCAGAACCGGGCGCTCGGCCTGAGCACCTTCGCCTTCGCGATGTGCTTCGCGCTCTGGACGATCTTCTCGATCATCGGCGTGCGCATCAAGCAGGACCTCGGTTTGAGCGACACCGAGTTCGGGCTGCTGGTCGCCACGCCGATCCTCACCGGCTCGCTCAGCCGGATCTTTCTCGGCATCTGGACCGATCAGTACGGCGGTCGCCGCATGTTCGCGCTGGTCATGATCGCCTCCGCCGTCGCGGCCTGGCTGCTGTCCACGGTCAGCACCTATCCGATGTTCCTGCTGGCGGCACTCGGCGTCGGCCTGGCCGGCGGTTCCTTTGCCGTCGGCATCGCCTATGTCTCGAGATGGTACCCGTCCGAGCGCCAAGGTGCCGCGCTGGGCATCTTCGGTGTCGGCAATGTCGGCGCCGCCATCACCAAGATGGGCGCCCCCTTCCTGCTCGTCGCCTTCGGCTGGCAGCAGACCGCCCAGGTCTACGCGGTGGTTCTGTTCGTCACCGGAATCCTGTTCTTCTTCACCACCAAGGAGGATCCGGTGGTGACGGCCCGCCGGGCCAGCGGCCAGAAGCCGCGCAGCACCTGGCTCGAGCTCGACCCCCTGAAGAAGCTGCAGGTCTGGCGCTTCGCGCTCTACTATTTCTTCGTGTTCGGCGCCTTCGTCGCCCTGGCGCTGTGGCTGCCGCACTATCTGATCGACGTCTACCAGCTCGACATCGAGACCGCCGGCCTGCTCGCCGCCTTCTACTCGATTCCGGCCAGCCTGTTCCGGGCCTATGGCGGCTTCCTGTCCGACAAGTACGGCGCCCGCAAGGTGATGTACTGGACTTTCGCGGTCTCCGCCGTCTGCACCTTCATGCTGTCCTATCCCAACACCGACTACGTGATCCACGGCATCGAGGGACCGATCGCGTTCTCGACCCGGATGAGCCTGGTTCCCTTCGTCGTGACCATCTTCGTGCTCGGTTTCTTCATGTCGCTGGGCAAGGCCGCGGTCTACAAGCACATACCGGTCTACTACCCCGGCCATGTCGGATCGGTCGGCGGCCTGGTCGGCATGATCGGCGGCCTCGGCGGCTTCGTGCTCCCGATCGCCTTCGGCGTCATGAACGACCTGACCGGCGTGTGGACCACCTGCTTCATGCTGCTGTTCGGCATTGTCGCAGTGTCCTTGCTGTGGATGCATTTCGCGATCCGGCGGATGGAGCAGCAGGCGGCGGAGCCGGTAACGGCGGCGCTGCCCGAGCTGCCGGAAATGGTCGAGATCCACAGGCCGGAGCTCGCCATTCCACACAAGTCAGTCATCGCGGACTGGCGCCCCGACGACGACGCTTTCTGGCAGCAGACGGGAAAGCGCATCGCCCGGCGCAATCTCTGGATTTCCGTCCCCAATCTGCTGCTCGCCTTCTCGGTCTGGATGGTATGGAGCGTGGTGGTCGCCAAGCTACCGGCGATCGGCTTCACCTATACAACCGATCAACTGTTCTGGCTGGCGGCCCTGCCGGGCCTCTCCGGCGCCACCTTGCGGATCTTCTATTCCTTCATGGTGCCGATCTTCGGCGGCCGACTGTGGACCACGGTAACGACGGCGTCGCTGCTGGTTCCGGCCTTCGGCATCGGCTACGCCGTGCAGAACCCGGACACCCCCTACCTGATCTTCCTGGTGCTGGCCCTGCTCTGCGGCTTCGGCGGCGGCAATTTCGCCTCCTCGATGGCCAATATCAGCTTCTTCTTCCCCAAGAAGCAGAAGGGCAACGCGCTGGCGCTCAATGCCGGCCTCGGCAATGCCGGCGTCAGCGTCATGCAGTTCCTGGTGCCCCTGGTCATCACCGCGGGCGTGTTCGGCGTGATCGGCGGAGAGCCGACGGTCACTAGCGAAGGCGCCAAGCTGTGGCTGCAGAACGCCGGCTTCATCTGGGTGCCGTTCCTGATCGTGGCGACCTTCGCGGCCTGGTTCGGCATGAACGACATCGCCTCGGCCAGGGCGTCGTTCAACGAACAGTCGGTCATCTTCGGCCGCACCCACAACTGGATCATGTGCTGGCTCTATACCGGCACCTTCGGTTCCTTCATCGGTTATTCCGCCGGCTTCCCGCTGCTGGCCAAGACCCAGTTCCCCGAGATGAACTCGCTGCAATACGTCTTCCTCGGGCCGCTGATCGGCGCCCTGTCGCGCGCGGCCACCGGCTGGATCTCCGACAAGTTCGGCGGCGGGCGGGTCACATTCTGGACCTTTCTGCTGATGATCGCGGCGGTCGGCGGCGTCATCTATTTCCTGGCGGCCAAGGATCAGCCGGGCGCGTTCTGGGGCTTCTTCGCGATGTTCATGATCCTGTTCTTTGCGACGGGCGTGGGCAACGCGTCGACCTTCCAGATGATCCCGGTGATCATGCGCAAGGAGATCGACCGGCTGATGCCGCAGCTCGCAGGTCCGGATCGGATCCGCCAGGCCGAAAAGGAATCGGCGGCGATCATCGGCTTCACCTCGGCGGTGGCCGCCTACGGCGCCTTCTTCATCCCGAAGTCCTACGGCACGTCGATCACCTTGACCGGCGGGCCCTCGGCAGCATTGTGGGGCTTCATGATTTTCTACGCGACCTGTGCCGCCCTCACCTGGTACGTCTACACGCGGCGTGGCGGGTTGCTTCATGACGTCGAGCGCGGCCGGGATACCGGCGAGCTCGCCACCTCCAACGCCAGCTAGTCCGGAGAATTGCCATGAGCCTGTTGCTCGATCGTCTGAATTTCTTCGCCAAGAAGAACGTCGACGAATTCGCCGGTGGTCACGGCGTCACCACCAACGAGAGCCGGAGCTGGGAAGACAGCTACCGCAAGCGCTGGCAGCACGACAAGATCGTGCGCTCGACCCACGGCGCCAACTGCACCGGCTCCTGCTCGTGGAAGATCTACGTCAAGGGCGGGATCGTCACCTGGGAGACCCAGCAGACCGACTATCCCCGCACCCGCCCGGACCTGCCGAATCACGAGCCGCGCGGCTGCTCGCGCGGCGCCAGCTACAGCTGGTACATGTACTCGGGCAACCGGGTGAAGCATCCGCTGGTCCGCGCCCGGCTGTTGCGGGCGTGGCGCGAGGCGCGGCGGCTGCGCAGCCCGGTGGCGGCCTGGACGTCGATTGTCGAGAACCCGGAGAAGCGCGCGTCCTACGTGAAGCAGCGCGGGCTGGGCGGCTTCGTCCGCGCCAAGTGGGACGAAGTGAACGAGATGATCGCGGCGGCCAACGCCTACACCGCGAAGACCTACGGCCCCGACCGCATCATCGGCTTCTCGCCGATCCCGGCCATGTCGATGGTGTCTTACGCGGCCGGCTCGCGCTACCTGTCGCTGCTCGGCGGCACCTGCATGTCGTTCTACGACTGGTACTGCGACCTGCCGCCGGCCTCGCCGCAGACCTGGGGCGAGCAGACCGACGTGCCGGAATCAGCCGACTGGTACAATTCGGGGTTCCTGATCCTGTGGGGCTCCAACGTGCCGCAGACGCGCACGCCCGACGCCCATTTCTACACCGAGGTCCGCTACAAGGGCGCGAAGTCGGTGGTGGTGTCGCCGGACTACAGCGAGGCGGCCAAGTTCTCCGACATCTGGCTGCACCCGAAGCAGGGCACCGACGCCGCCCTGGCGATGGCCATGGGCCACGTGATCCTGCGCGAGTTCCATCTCGACCGCCAGGCGGAGTACTTCGAGAATTACTGCCGGCGCTACACCGACATGCCGATGCTGGTGCGCCTGGTGAAGCGCGGCGAACACTACCTGCCGGACCGGCTGTTGCGGGCCTCGGACTTCGCCGACGGGCTCGGCGAGGTCAACAATCCCGAATGGAAGACCGTCGCCATCGACCGCAAGTCCGGCAAGCCGGTCGCGCCGCTCGGCTCCGTCGGCTACCGCTGGGGCGAGCAGGGCAAGTGGAACCTGGAGGCCAAGGAGGGCCGCGGCAAGGAAGTCGAACTCGAGACGACGCTGATCCTGGACGACATCCATGACGAGGTGGTGGACGTCGCCTTCCCGTATTTCGGCAGCCGCGAGCACGACCATTTCCAGGGCACCGACCACCCGGAGGTGCTGCTGCGCGCGATTCCCGCCAAGACGATCAAGCTCGGGAGCGAGGAGTGCCTGGTCGCGACCGTGTTCGACCTGTTCGTCGCCAATTACGGCCTCGACCGCGGACTGGGCGGCCAGCATGTCGCCAAGAGCTTCGACGACAACGTCCCCTACACGCCGGCCTGGGCGGAGCGCATCACCGGCGTGCCGGCCGCCCAGATCGTCACCGTGGCCCGCGAGTTCGCGCGCAATGCCGAGAAGACCAACGGACGGTCCATGGTGATCCTCGGCGCCGGGCTCAACCACTGGTACCACATGGACATGAACTACCGCGGCATCATCAACCTGCTGGTGATGTGCGGCTGCGTCGGCCAGTCCGGCGGCGGCTGGTCGCACTATGTCGGCCAGGAGAAGCTGCGACCGCAGACCGGCTGGCTGCCGCTCGCCTTCGCCCTCGACTGGGCGCGGCCGCCGCGCCAGATGAACTCGACCTCGTTCTTCTATGCCCATACCGACCAGTGGCGCTACGAATCGGTGAAGCTCGCCGAAATCCTGTCGCCGACCGCGCCGGAGGGCCCGTGGGACGGCTCGCTCATCGACTACAACGTGCGCGCCGAGCGCATGGGCTGGCTGCCGTCGGCACCGCAGCTCAAGACCAACCCTCTGGAGATCAGCCGCGCCGCCGCAGCGGCCGGGGTCGACGCCAAGGAGTACGTGGTCCGCGAGTTGAAGTCCGGCGGCCTGAAGATGTCCTGCGAGGACCCGGACGATCCCGCGAACTGGCCGCGCAACATGTTCGTCTGGCGCTCCAACCTGCTGGGATCGTCGGGCAAAGGGCACGAGTACTTCCTGAAGCATCTGCTGGGCACCAGCCACGGCGTGCAAGGCAAGGATCTCGGCGAGGACGGCGGCCAGAAGCCAGACGAGGTCGCCTGGCACGACGACGCGCCGACCGGCAAGCTCGACCTGCTGGTCACCCTCGATTTCCGCATGTCGACCACCTGCCTCTACTCCGACATCGTGCTGCCGACCGCCACCTGGTACGAGAAGAACGACCTCAACACCTCGGACATGCATCCCTTCATCCATCCGCTGACCGCCGCGGCCGATCCGGCCTGGGAGGCGCGCAGCGACTGGGAGATCTACAAGGGGATCGCCAAGTCGTTCTCCGAGGTCGCGCCCGAGGTGCTGGGCGTCGAGAAGGACGTGGTGCTGGTTCCGATCCAGCACGACACCCCGGGCGAGCTTGCCCAGGCCATGGACGTGAAGGACTGGAAGCGCGGCGAGATCGAGCCGATTCCCGGCAAGACCATGCCGCAGATCGTCGTGGTCGAGCGCGACTACCCCAACGTCTACAAGCGCTTCACCGCGCTCGGCCCGCTGATGTCGAAGCTCGGCAATGGCGGCAAGGGAATCTCCTGGAAGACCGAGCACGAGGTCGACAACCTGCGTCGCCTGAACGGCGAAGTCACCGAGGACGGCGCGACCCAGGGAATGCCTCGGATCGACAGCGACATCGACGCGGCGGAAGTCATCTTGATGCTGGCGCCGGAGACCAATGGCGAGGTCGCGGTCAAGGCCTGGGAAGCCTTGTCGAAGAACACCGGCCGCGAGCACGCCCATCTGGCGCTGCCGAAGGAAGACGAGAAGATCCGCTTCCGCGACGTGGTCGCCCAGCCGCGCAAGATCATCTCGTCGCCGATCTGGTCGGGCATCGAGTCCGAAAAGGTCTGCTACAACGCCGGCTATACCAACGTCCACGAGCTGATTCCCTGGCGTACGCTCAGTGGGCGTCAGCAGCTCTATCAGGACCATCTTTGGATGCGGGCCTTCGGCGAGGGGCTCTGCGTCTACCGGCCTCCGATCGACACCAAATCGGTGAAGCCCGTCATCGACGGCAAGGCGAACGGCAGCAAGCAGGTGGTGCTGAACTTCATCACTCCGCACCAGAAATGGGGCATTCACTCCACCTACACCGACAACCTACTGATGCTCACCCTGTCGCGCGGCGGGCCGATCGTCTGGATCTCGGAGATCGACGCCCAGCGCGCGGGCATCGTCGATAACGACTGGGTCGAGGCCTACAACATCAACGGTGCCCTGGTGGCGCGGGCCGTCGTCTCGCAGCGCATCAAGGAAGGCACGCTCTACATGTATCACGCCCAGGAGAAGATCGTGAACGTGCCGGGCGCCGAAACCACGGGACAGCGCGGCGGGATCCACAACTCGGTCACCCGCGCGATCGTGAAGCCGACCCACATGATCGGCGGCTACGCCCAGCTGTCCTACGGCTTCAACTACTACGGCACCGTCGGCTCCAACCGCGACGAGTTCGTCATCGTCCGCAAGATGCACAACGTCGACTGGCTCGAAGGCCCAGCCGTCTCGGGAAGGGAGGCCGCAGAATGAAGATCCGCGCACAAGTCGGCATGGTGCTGAACCTGGACAAATGCATCGGGTGCCACACCTGCTCGGTCACCTGCAAGAACGTGTGGACCAACCGCGAGGGCATGGAATACGCCTGGTTCAACAACGTCGAGACCAAGCCCGGCATCGGCTATCCCAAGGACTGGGAGAACCAGAAGCGCTGGAACGGCGGGTGGCGGCGGCGGGCCAATGGCCGGATCGAGCCGCGCATGGGCGCCAAGTGGCGCATCCTGGCGAAGATCTTCGCCAACCCGGACCTGCCGGAGATCGACGACTACTACGAGCCCTTCACCTTCGATTACGAGCACCTGCAGAC
>CAYJQC010000025.1:0-66429 GCA_964372215.1 uncultured Rhodospirillaceae bacterium | reverse complement strand
GCTGCTGCTCGACGAGCCGTCGCTCGGCCTCGCGCCGATGATCGTGAAGCAGATCTTCAACGTGATTCGCGAAATCAACGAGCAGCAGCGCGTGACCGTGTTCCTGGTGGAGCAGAATGCGTTTCATGCGCTGCGCCTGGCGCATCGCGGCTACGTCATGGTAAACGGCCTGATCAACCTGTCCGGCACCGGCGCCGAGCTGTTGAGCAACGCCGAGGTGCGCGCGGCCTATCTCGAAGGCGGGCATTGAGGAACTGACGGACATGGAATCGGTGCTCGGCACATCGCTGGCGGTATTCATCGGGATGGTGGTTATGCTCGCCGGCGTCGCGGCATTCCTCATGGGGAACGCGATCGCCGAGACTTGGCGGCCGTGGTGGCACAATGTCGCCTATGGCGCGCTGCTGGCCTTCGCCACCCAGTTCCTGACCTTCTCGCTGTTCGACGGCAGCTTCATCATCGAGAGCCTGGTGAGTTCCGAGGGTAAGCCGCTCGGCCTGTCGGTGGTCAACTACGCGATCGACGCGGCGGTGCTGATCGGCATCTCGCTGGTCGCCTATCGCCTGACCCTGACCCAGAAGATGGTTCGGCAGTATCCGTGGCTGTACGAGCGTGCCGGTCCGTTCGGATGGCGCGCAAAGCACTGATAGGGTGGATGGAATCGACGAGTTGGCGCAGTCCGGGAGGGCTTCTCGACCGGCATTGCGCATGCTAGATTGGGCCCAGTTTCCAACCGGCGCCGCCTCGGCGACGACGGCGGGAAGACCGCCGGCCGCCGCGGGCGGCACGGCGAGAGAGTTCGGAAAAACAGGGAGATCCTTCCTATGAGAAAATTAGGTCTCACTCTGGCCGCGGCACTGCTTTCCGCCGCGGCGATGGGTGCCGCTTCCGCCTATGCAGACATCGAAGTCGCGACCGCAGGCCCGATGACCGGTGACTACGCGGCGTTCGGCATGCAGATGCAGCGCGGCGCCGAAGCCGCCGTCGAAGACATCAACGCGGCGGGCGGCGTGCTCGGCGAAAAGCTGCATCTCAATGTCGGTGACGATGCCTGCGATCCGAAGCAGGCGCCGGCGGTTGCCAACGACTTCGTGTCGAAGGGCGTGGTGTTCGTCGCCGGGCATTTCTGCTCGGGTTCGTCGATCCCGGCCTCCGACGTCTATATCGAGGAAGGCATCATGCAGATGTCGCCGGCCTCGACCAATCCGGCCTTCACCGAGGGCCCGGCCGAGAAGGGCGTCGACATCATCTTCCGCACCTGCGGTCGCGACGACCAGCAGGGCGATTTCGCCGGTGCCTGGCTCGCCAAGAACTATGCCGGCAAGAACGTGGCGATCCTGCACGACAAGTCGACCTACGGCAAAGGCGTCGCGGACCTGACCATGTCGGTGATGAATGCGGCCGGTCTGAAGGAAAAGATGTACGAGGCCTACACCGCGGGTGAGCAGGACTACACCGCGCTCATCACCAAGATGAAGTCCGAGAACATCGACGCGATCTACCTCGGTGGCTACCACACCGAGGGCGCGCTGATCATCCGCCAAGCGCGCGAACAGGGCCTCAACGCCCAGCTCATCGGGCCGGACTCGCTCAATACCCTAGAGTTCGCCTCGATCGCCGGTGACGCCGCCAACGGCGTGATGTTCTCCAACGCCGCAGAGGCCCGCAACCTGCCGTCGGCCAAGGCGGCCGTCGAGAAGATCCGTGCCGGCGGCTTCGAGCCGGAGGGCTACACCCTGTCGACCTACGCCGCGATGCAGGTCTGGTCGATGGCCGCCAACGAGGCGGGCACGACGGACACGGAGAAGGTGGCTGCCACGCTGCGCAGCCACGACTGGGATACGGTCATCGGCAAGATCGGCTTCGACGCGAAGGGCGACCTGACTTCGGCCAGCTACGTCTGGTACGTGTTCAAGGACGGCAACTACAGCGAGATGTAAGACTCGCTGACGAACTCGCGAAAGCGGGGGGCCCGGCACGCAACGCATGCCGGGCCCTTTTTCTTTCGGGCATCGCCGTCGTCCCGGGGGCAATGCTTGCGACCCGGTGTGCGCCGCCGGTCGCGCGGCGGGCCCGCAGATACGCCCCCTGCGAGGGGCGCCGATGCCTGCTACTTCTTGGCGCCGCGACCGCGCCGGCCCTTGCCGCCCGCGGTGCGACCCAGGCCGATCTTCTTGGCGAAGGCCGAACGCTGCGCCGCGTAGTTCGGCGCCACCATCGGGTAGTCCGGCGGCAGGCCCCACTTGGCCCGGTACTCGTCGGGCGTCAACCCGTAGGTCGAGCGCAGATGCCGCTTCAGCATCTTCAGTTTCTTGCCGTCTTCCAGGCAGACGATGTAGTCGGGCGTCACCGACTTCTTGACCGGCACGGCCGGGGTCGGCGGCGACTGCGATGCGCTGCCCCCGGGATGGTTGAGCGCGGTGAGTGAACCATGAATGGTTCGAATGACGTCGGACAGCTGGATTGCTGGCACGGCGTTGTTGCTGACGTAGGCGGCAGCCACTTCGGTGGTCATCCGAAGCAGTTCTTCAGCCGCAATCTTGTCGGATTCCTGCATCGATCTCGATCCCAAGAGGTTTTTTCGGTTTATTTGGTAATGTGTACGAGCAGCCATGGCACAGACCATCAGCCATGTCAATCATTCCGGATGCCAATTTGAGTAGTTCGGACCGATCAGTTCTTGGTTTTGTTCGAGTTCCTTGAGGATTCTGCCAGGCTACAAGAATTAGCGGCTCGGCTACCATTGCGTGCAGGCCGATTGTAGTTGAGATAACAGTACGCGAGTCGTGGGATCGGTCGGCGGATGTTGTGGCCCGTAAAGGCCGCCGTGAGTCGACCTGACGCCCGTTCCCGCCATCGGTAGTGGCGCGTTGGCATCGGCCTTCGACATATTGTAGCTTAGCGCCATCACCTGTCCGGAACGCCGAAACAGCCACGATGCCTGAGACGATCGCCATCGCCGCGGATCACGCGGGCTTTGACCTGAAGGAAGTCCTCAAGCAGGAGCTGATCGGGCTCGGCCATGAGGTGCTCGACCTCGGCACCAGCGGCCCGCAATCGGTCGACTACCCGGACTTTGCCGATGCCCTGGCCAAGGCCCTGGCCGATGGCCGGGCCCGGCGCGGCGTGCTGATCTGCGGCACCGGGATCGGCATTTCCATGGCCGCCAATCGCCACCGCGGCATCCGCGCCGCCCTGTGTCACGACAGCGTCAGCGCCCGCATGGCGCGCGCCCACAACGACGCCAATGTCCTGGCGCTCGGCGCCCGCTTGATCGGAGTCGAGGTGGCCAAGGACTGCCTGCGTGTCTTCTTGAGCACGCCGTTCGAAGGCGGCCGGCACGCCGGCCGCGTCGCCAAGTTCGCCTGACGCGCCCCCCCGCGCACAGCCCTTCTGGAAAGGAAACGACGCAAAGATGTCCGCCGCCGATGCCCCCCGCGCCGCCCTGCCAGGCTTCTTCACCACGCCGCTTGCCGAGCGCGACCCGGAGCTTCATGCCGCCATCGGACGTGAATTGGGCCGCCAGCAGGACCAGCTCGAGCTGATCGCCTCGGAGAACATCGTCTCGCTGGCGGTGCTGCAGGCCCAGGGCTCGGTCCTCACCAACAAATACGCCGAGGGCTATCCGGCAAAGCGCTACTACGGCGGCTGCGAGTACGTGGACGTGGCGGAAGTGCTGGCGATCGAGCGCGCGAAGCGCCTGTTCGGCTGCAGCTTCGCCAATGTCCAGCCGCATTCCGGCGCCCAGGCGAACCAGGGCGTGGTGCTGGCGCTGTGCCAGCCGGGCGACACCATCCTCGGCATGTCGCTGGCCGCCGGCGGACACCTGACCCATGGCGCGCCGCCCAATCTCTCGGGCAAGTGGTTCAACGCAGTGCAATACGGCGTGCGCCGCGAGGACAGCCGGATCGACTATGAGCAGGTCGAACGCCTTGCCAAGGAACACAAGCCCAAGCTGATCATCGCCGGCGGCTCGGCGATCCCGCGCGTGATCGATTTCGCGCGGTTCCGCCAGATCGCGGATTCGGTCGGCGCGTTCCTGCTGGTCGACATGGCGCATTTCGCGGGGCTGGTCGCCGGCGGCGTGCATCCGAGCCCGCTGCCGCACGCCCATGTCGTCACCACCACCACGCACAAGACGCTGCGGGGCCCGCGCGGCGGCATGATCCTGTCGATGGACGAGGAAATCGGCAAGAAGATCAACTCGGCGGTCTTCCCGGGACTCCAGGGCGGTCCGCTGATGCACGTGATCGCCGCCAAGGCGGTTGCCTTCGGCGAGGCGCTGCGGCCCGAGTTCCAGCTCTACGCCAAGACCGTCGTGGAGAACGCCAGGACGCTGGCCGCGGTGCTGCTGGAGGGCGGGCTCGACATCGTCACCGGCGGCACCGACACCCACCTGATGCTGGTCGATCTCAGGCCGAAGAAGCTGACCGGCAAGGCGGCCGAGCATGCTCTGGAGATGGCCGGCGTCACCTGCAACAAGAACGGCATTCCCTTCGACCCGGAGAAGCCGACCATCACGTCGGGCGTGCGGCTCGGCACCCCGGCGATCACCACACGCGGGCTCGGCCCGGACGAGTGCCGTCATCTCGGCCAGCTGATCGTGCGCGTGCTCGACGGTCTCGCCGCCGACGGCGAGAGCGGAAACCAGGCCGTGGAGCAGGCGGTGCGCACCGAAGTCGGTGCGATCTGCCGCCGCTTTCCGATCTATCCGGGCCTCGACCGGGCCTGAGCGGGCCAGCCGGGGGGCTCGAGAGTAAGGGGGGATCATGCGCTGCCCGTTCTGCGGCAACGAGGATACGCAGGTAAAGGACTCGCGGCCGACCGACGACAACGCCGCGATCCGGCGCCGCCGGCAATGCCCGAACTGTGGCGCGCGATTCACCACGTTCGAACGGGTGCAGCTGCGCGAGCTGACCGTGGTGAAGAGCACCGGCCAGCGCGAGCCGTTCGATCGCGACAAGCTGATGCGCTCGATGCAGATCGCGCTCCGGAAGCGGCCGGTCGACGCCGACCGGCTGGAGCGCGTGGTGAACGGCATCGTGCGGCGGCTCGAGAGCTCGGGCGAGAGCGATATCCCGACCAGCGTGATCGGCCAGATGGTGATGGAGGCGCTCGCCACCCTCGACCAGGTCGCCTATGTCCGCTTCGCCTCGGTCTACCGCAACTTCCGCGAGGCCAAGGACTTCGAAGACTTCGTCGGCAAGCTCGGCGGCGATGGCGACTGAGGCAGCCGCCGGCGGCGGCGGCGCGCCGCGCCCCGGGGATGCGGACCATATGCGCGCGGCGCTGGCGCTGGCGCGCCGCGGCCTCGGCCGGGTCTGGCCGAACCCGGCGGTCGGCTGCGTGCTGGTGCGGCCCGGTGCGTCCGGCGGCGCGGCGGATGGCGTCGTCGTCGGCCGCGGCTGGACCCAGCCCGGCGGCCGGCCCCATGCCGAGACCGAGGCGCTGGCGCGGGCCGGCGACGCGGCCCGGGGCGCCACCGCCTATGTGAGCCTCGAGCCCTGCGCGCATCACGGCCAGACGCCGCCCTGCGCCGATGCCCTGGCGGCGGCCGGGATCGGCCGCGCCGTGGTGGCGATCGAGGATCGCGATCCCAGGGTCTCGGGCGCCGGCATCGCCCGGCTGCGCCAGGCCGGCATCGCCGTCGCCACCGGCGTCGGCGCCGACGAGGCGGCCGAGCTCAACGCCGGCTTCTTCACCCGGATCGATGAAGGCCGACCGCTGGTGACGCTCAAGCTCGCCACCACGCTCGACGGCCGCATCGCCACCCACACCGGCGAAAGCCGCTGGATCACCGGCGCCGCCGCCCGCCAGCGCGGCCATCTGCTGCGGGCGACCCATGACGCCGTGCTGATCGGCACCGGCACCGCGCTGGCCGACGATCCGCTGTTGACCTGCCGGCTGCCCGGGATGGCCGGCCGCTCGCCGGTCAGGGTGGTGCTCGACTCGAGGATGCGCCTGCCGCTCACCGCCCAGCTGGTGGCGAGCGCCAGCGCCGCCCCGACCTGGCTGGTGACCCTGGCCGGCGGCGACGCCGCGCGCCGGCGCGCCTACGCCGCTGCCGGCGTCGAGGTAATCGAGATCGCCGCCGCTGCCGACGGCAACCTGGCCATGGCCGACGTGATGGGGCGGCTCGGCGAGCGCGGCCTGACCCGGGTGCTGGCCGAAGGCGGCAGCCACGCCGCGGCGGCGCTGCTCCAGGCCCGGCTGGTCGACCGCATCGCCTGGTTCCGGGCGCCGTCGGTGATCGGGGGCGACGGGCTGGCGGCCGCCCAGGCCTTCGGCGTCGACGATCTCGCGGGCGCCCCGCGCTTCGTCCCGGCCGGCCTCATGCGGGTCGGCGACGACGTGCTGGAAACCTTTCGCCGATCAGCCTAGTTTCCCGTCCATGTTCACTGGCATCGTCACCGACCTGGGCTGGGTCCGCGCGGTCGTCCCGGGCGGGGTTACCCGCCTGACCCTCGAGACCGGCTACGACACCGACGGGATCGTCCACGGCGCCTCGATCGCCTGCAGCGGGGTCTGCCTGTCCGTGGTCGATAAGGGGCCCGGCTGGTTCGCGGTCGAGGCCTCGAACGAGACCCTGGCCTGCACCACCCTGGGCGAATGGAGCCCGGGTCGGAAGGTCAACTTCGAGCGGCCGCTCAAGGTCGGCGACGAGCTCGGCGGCCATATCGTCTCCGGCCATGTCGACGGGGTCGGCACGGTGGTCGAGCGCCGCCAGGACGGCGAGTGCTGGCGTTTCGGCATCGCGGCGCCGGCGGCCCTCTCGCGCTTCATCGCGCCCAAGGGGTCGGTCGCCGTCGACGGCGTGTCGCTGACCGTCAACGAAGTCGCCGGCGACCGCTTCGGCGTCAACATCATTCCGGTGACCCGGGATCACACGACCTTCGGCAGCCTGCACATGGGCGACCGGGTCAATCTCGAGGTCGATCCCGTGGCGCGCTACGTCGCCCGGCTGAGCGAGCGAGGAAGCGCATGAGCACACAGCAGCGCGAGGCCTGGCGGGTCACCTTCTCCGAACTGGTGTCGCCGACCGAGGCGATCATCGAGGAGGCCCGCAACGGCCGGATGTTCATCCTGGTCGACGACGAGGGCCGCGAGAACGAAGGCGACCTGGTGATCCCGGCCCAGATGGCGACGCCGGACGCGATCAACTTCATGGCCCGCTTCGGCCGTGGCCTGATCTGCCTGGCGCTCACGCCGGACCGGGTCCACCAGCTCGGCCTGCCCCTGATGGCGCAGCAGAACGGCACCAGGCACCAGACCGCCTTCACGGTTTCGATCGAGGCGCGCGAGGGGGTGACCACCGGCATTTCCGCGTCCGACCGCGCCCGCACCATCGCCATCGCGATCGACCCGAGCAAGAACAGCGCCGACATCGTCACGCCAGGCCACGTCTTTCCGTTGCAGGCGCGCGACGGCGGCGTGCTGGTGCGCGCCGGCCATACCGAGGCGGCGGTCGACCTGGCGCGGCTTGCCGGACTCAACCCGGCGGGCGTGATCTGCGAGATCATGAACGACGATGGCAGCATGGCGCGGCGCGACGACCTGATCGCCTTCGCCCAGCGCCACGGCCTCAAGATCGGCACCATCGCCGACCTGATCGCCTATCGCCGCCGCCACGACCGCATCGTCGAGCGGGCGGTGGAAGCCGGATTCGACAGCCGCTTCGGCGACGGCTTCCGCATGGTGGTCTACGTCAACCGCGTCGCCTATGCCGAGCACATCGCCCTGGTGAAGGGCGACGTCTCGGACTCCGGGCCGGTCCTCGTGCGCATGCACGCGCTCAGCGTGCTCGACGACGTACTGGGCGACCGGGCCAGCGGCAAGGGCGGCGAGCTGCAGGCGGCCATGGGCATCATCGCCAACGAGGGCAGGGGCGTCGTGGTGCTGATCCGGGAACCCCTGCCGACCAGCCTGAGCGACCGCGTGCGGGCCCGCATCGGTCATACGGAATCGACCGGCGGCCAGTTGCGCGACTATGGCATCGGCGCCCAGATCCTGCTCGATCTCGGCGTGCGCGACATGGTGCTGCTGTCCAACACCCAGCGCACCGTCGTCGGCCTCGAGGGCTATGGGCTGCGGATCGTGGGACAGCGGCCGATTCCGCTCGGCGACGCGACCGGCTGAATACGGCAGCGATTCAGGATCCGCTGGCGTTGCCGGCCGGACGACGACACCGCACTTCACCATCGGGCGACAGCAGGACATGGCCGACACGCCGCACATCATGATCGTCGAAGCGCGCTTCTACACCGACATCGCCGACGAGTTGGCGCAGGGCGCGATCGAGGCGCTGCAGCAGGCCGGCGCCAGCTTCGAGCGCTTCGCGGTGCCGGGCGCCTTCGAGATCCCGGCGGCGATCCGCATGGCGATCCGCGCCAAGGAGCTCGACCCGGAGCGCCGGCGCTTCGACGGCTACGTGGCGCTCGGCTGCGTCGTCCGCGGCGAGACCACCCACTACGACTATGTCTGCCAGGAAAGTTCGCGCGGGCTGCAGGATCTCGCGCTCAAATACTCGCTGGCCCTCGGCTACGGCATCCTGACTGTCGAGAACGGCGAGCAGGCCTGGGCCCGGGCCCGGCGCGATCGCAAGAACAAGGGCGGCGACGTGGCCCGCGCCTGCCTCGCCATGATCGGGCTGAAACGCCAGCTCGGCCTCTATCGGCGCGCGACGCCATGAGCGATCCCTCCAACCGCGACGGCAACGCGGGCAAGCGGGGCGGCGGCGGCGCATTCGGGCGCCGCCGGGCCGCGCGTCTGGCCGCGGTGCAGGCGCTGTATCAGATGGAGCTCGCCGGCGGCAACGCCGACCAGGTGATCGCCGAGTTCGATCGCCACCGCCTGGCGGAGGAATTCGAGGGCGTGACGTTCGGCGAGGCCGACCGCAAGATGTTTGCCGATCTGGTGCGCGGCGTCGCGCTGGGTTGCGACGATCTCGACAGCATGATCGCGGCCTGTCTCAGCGGCGACTGGAAGGTGGAACGGCTCGAGGCGGTGCTGCGGGCGATTCTGCGGGCCGCCGCCTTCGAGCTGTCGGAGCGTCACGACGTGCCGCCGCGGGTGGTCATCACCGAGTATGTCGACCTGACCGACGCGTTCTTTGCCGGCAAGGAGCCCGGGCTGGTCAACGGCGTGCTCGACTGCGTCGCCCGCGCGATCCGGCCCGACGAACTGGGAAGCGACGGTGGCCGCAGCGCCTCTGCCTGAAGAATTCGATCTGATCGCCCGCTACTTCGCGCCGCTGGCCGCGGGCCGGGCCGGCGCGGTGGGCCTCACCGACGACGCCGCGTTTCTCGAGCTCGACCCGGGCAGGGAGCTGGTGGTCACCGCCGATGCCTTGGTCGCCGGCGTGCATTTCCTGGCCGACGATCCGCCCGATCTCGTCGCCCGCAAGGCGCTCCGGGTCAACCTGTCGGATCTGGCGGCGAAGGGCGCGCGCCCGCTCGCCTATTTCATGACTGCGTGCCTTCCGGCCGGCCTCGACGAGGCCTGGCTCGCCGGGTTCTGCGGCGGCCTTGCCGCCGACCAGGCAGAGTTCGACGTCGCGCTCATGGGGGGCGACACCACTTCGACGCCGGGGCCGCTCACCCTGTCCATCACCGCCCTCGGGCAGGTGCCGCGCGGCACGGCCCTGAAGCGCGGCGCGGCGCAGGAAGGCGACTCCGTGATCGTGTCGGGCACGATCGGCGACGGAACGCTCGGCCTGCTGGCGCTGCAGGGCAAGCTCGCCGCGCTCGGCGCTGCCGAGCGCCGACATCTGATCGACCGCTACCGTCTTCCGCGTCCTCGGGCCGCGCTCGGGCCGCTGCTCGCCGAAGGCGGTCTGGCACATGCGGCGATCGACGTCTCCGACGGGCTGGTCGCCGATCTCGGCCATGTCTGCGCGGCCTCCGGGCTCGGCGCCGAGATCGAGACCGTGCGCCTGCCGCTCAGCGCCGCCGCCGCGGCGGCGCTCGACGCCGACCCGGAGCTGATTCGCCGCGTGCTCGGCGGCGGCGACGACTACGAGATCCTGTTCACCGCGCCGCCGGCGCTGCTCGGCGCGATCGCCGGCCTCGCCCGCCGGCTCGACCTGCCGCTCACTGTCATCGGCCGCATGACCGGCGGCAGCGGGGTTCGAATCGTCGTGCCGGACGGCGGCGACCTGGTTCTCGATACCCCTGGATTCCGCCATTTCTGACCGTTAATCGGCTGTTCACCATGACGGTGCAGCCTGTTCGATCGCAGGCGGGCGGCGCGCTGCGCATCCATGGCTGTCATGAAAAAGATCCTGCTCATCCTCATCGTGCTGTTGGTGCTGGCGGGCGGCGGCGGTGCGGCCTGGTGGTTCCTGCTGCGCGAGCCGCCGGCGGAGGGCGCCGCCGACGCCGCGCCCGCGCCCACAAGGCCGGCCTTCGTCGCGCTGGGCAAGATGGCGGTCCCGGTGATCCGCGCCGACGGCTCGATCCGCACCTTCATCGTCGAGCTGTCGCTCGAGCTGCCGAACGAGGCCGCCCTCGGCCCGGTGAACGAGATGCTGCCGCGCATCTACGATCAGCTGCTGGTGACCTTGAGCGAATTGCTCGGACGCCGCTTCGTCGAGGAAAGCGGCTATGACCAGACCATCATCAAGCAGCATCTGACGCGGGTCGCGCGCCAGGCGTCCGGCGGTGATCTGGTCAGCGAGGTCCTGATCATCAATCTCGACGAGTTCAAGCACGGCTGAGTCGGCCGCCGCCTCGCGTGGCTTTGCATGGCTGCCATGAGCGGGGATCGGGGGGCGCCGCTTGCCAGCCGGCGGGCCGGCCGCCATTGTCGCCGGCCATGAGATTCACCGTCGGCCACCGCAACGTCCTGATCCTCGCGACCTGCCAGGCGATCGTCTGGAGCTCGGCCTCGATCATGATCACCTCGGTGGCGCTGACCGGCACCATGCTGGGCGACGAGTCCCTGGCCACCCTGCCGCTCGGCCTGCAGTTCACCGCCACCATGATGACCACCTACCTGGCTTCGCTGCTGATGCGCCGGGTCGGGCGGCGTGCCGGTTTCACCGTGGGCGCCCTGGCCGGGGTGGCCTCAGGGCTGGTCTCGGTCTGGGCGATCTATGCGGTTGATTTCGTTGCGTTCTGCATCGGCGGCATGCTGATGGGGGTCGCCATGAGCTTCGCCCAGTACTACCGCTTCGCGGCAGCCGAGACCGCGGATCCGGCCTTCCGCAGCCGGGCGATCTCGCTGGTGATCGCCGGCGGCGTGGTCTCGGCGCTGGCCGGGCCCGAGCTCGCCAAGTGGGCGCGCGACCTGCTCGAGCCGGTGCTGTTCGCCGGCTCCTACGCGGTGATCGCGCTGCTGTTCGTGCTCGCCGGCCTGCTGCTGCAGTTCCTGCGCATGCCGCCGCAGGTGGCGCTGGAGGCCCACACGCCGGGCCGGCCCTTGGCCGTGATCGCGCGCCAGCCGACCTATCTGGTCGCGATCGCCGGCGCGGTCATCGGCTACGGCATGATGATGCTGGTGATGACCGCGACGCCGCTCGCCATGGTCGCCTGCGGCTACCAGTTCGGCGACGCCACCTTCGTCATCCAGTGGCATGCGCTGGGCATGTTCGTACCGTCGTTCTTCACGGGCTGGCTGATCGCGCGCTTCGGCGTGCTCAACATCATGCTGGCGGGCACCGTGCTCGCCGCCGCCTGCGTCGCGGTCGATCTGTCGGGCACTGGGCTGATGCAGTTCTGGGGCGGCCTGGTGCTGGTCGGCCTCGGCTGGAACTTCCTCTATATCGGCGCCACCACCCTGCTGACCGAATCCTACCGGCCCGAGGAACGGGCCAAGGCTCAGGGCCTCAACGATTCCCTGGTCTTCGGCCTGGTCGCCCTGACCTCGTTCGGCTCCGGCTGGCTGCAGAGCCATTATGGCTGGGCCGCCGTCAATCTGGCCGGCCTGCCGCCGCTCGCCCTAGTCATCCTGGGGCTGCTCTGGTTGCGCGGGCGGCGATCCAGGATCGCTGGAGTCGCCGACGCACGCTGAGACGCGCCGGCGCCCCGGCGGCGCGGTGGCCCGCGCCGGGAGCCCCGGAATCCGCGGAATCCCGCCGCAGCGGGCGGTTGCGTTGGCCCGGCTAATCCCCTATGTTCCCGGCGCTTTTCCGCTGCCGCCACAAGTAAATAGGGCCGGCAGCGTCTTCGCTTTCTCAAGGGATGGAAGGTCGATCAATGAGTGCTAGCTACTGGCTGGTCCTGGCCTGCGGCGTCTTGGCGCTGCTCTATGGCGCCTATGCCGCCCGCGCCGTGTTGGCGGCGGCAACCGGCACCGATCGCATGCGCGAGATCGCGGCCGCAATTCAGGAAGGCGCTCAGGCCTATCTGAACCGGCAGTACCGCACCATCGGCATCGTCGGCATCGTCGTCGGGATCATCCTCGGCGTGACCCTCGGTTGGCCCGTGGCGATCGGCTACGCCATTGGCGCGATCCTGTCGGGCGCGGCCGGCTATATCGGCATGAACGTGTCGGTGCGCGCCAATGTCCGCACCGCCGAGGCGGCGCGCAACGGCCTGAAGCCGGCCCTCGACATCGCCTTCAAGTCGGGCGCCATCACCGGCATGCTGGTGGTCGGCCTCGGCCTCCTCGGCGTCGCCGGCTACTATTTCTACCTGCGCAGCGCCGGCTACGAGCAGCGGCCGATCCTGGAGGCGCTGGTGGCGCTGTCGTTCGGGGCCTCGCTGATCTCGATCTTCGCCCGGCTGGGCGGCGGTATCTTCACCAAGGGCGCCGATGTCGGCGCCGACCTGGTCGGCAAGATCGAGGCCGGCATTCCCGAGGACGACCCGCGCAACCCCGCCGTCATCGCCGACAACGTCGGCGACAATGTCGGCGACTGCGCCGGCATGGCGGCCGACCTGTTCGAGACCTATGCGGTCACCATCGTCGCCACCATGCTGCTCGGCTCGATCTTCTTCGCCGATGCGGCGCAGCAGCAAATCATGATGCTGTTCCCGCTGCTGGTCGGCGGCGTCTGCATCGTCGGCTCGGTGATCGGCACCTTCTTCGTCCGCCTGGGCGCCGGCAACAACATCATGGGCGCGTTGTACAAGGGCCTGTTCGTCACCGCGCTGATCTCCGCCATCCTCATCGCCATCGTCCTGCACCTGCAGATCGGCTTCGGCGCGACCTTCGTGATGAGCAGCGGGCTGATCGTCAGCGGCGCCGAGATCTTCTACTGCACGCTGGTCGGCCTCGCCGTCACCGGCCTGCTGGTCTGGATCACCGAGTACTACACCTCGACCGAGTACCGCCCGGTGCGCAGCGTCGCCAAGGCCTCGACCACCGGCCACGCCACCAACATCATCCAGGGTCTCGCGGTGTCCATGGAGTCGACGGCGCTGCCGGTGATCGTGATCGCCGCCGGCATCATCATCGCCTTCAGCTTCGCCGGCCTGTTCGGCATCGCTATCGCGGCGACCACCATGCTGGCGCTCGCCGGCATGGTCGTGGCCCTCGACGCCTACGGCCCGGTGACCGACAACGCCGGCGGCATCGCCGAGATGGCGGATCTGCCGCCCGACGTGCGCAAGACCACCGACGCGCTCGACGCGGTCGGCAACACCACCAAGGCGGTGACCAAGGGCTATGCGATCGGCTCGGCCGGCCTCGCCGCGCTGGTGCTGTTCGCCGCCTATACCGAGGACCTGAAGCACTACTTCCCGAGTCTCGACGTGCAGTTCCGCCTGCAGGATCCCTATGTCGTGATCGGGCTCTTCATCGGCGGCCTGCTGCCCTACCTGTTCGGTGCCATGGGCATGATGGCGGTCGGCCGCGCGGCCGCCTCCGTCGTGGTCGAGGTGCGGCGCCAGTTCAAGGAGATCAAGGGCATCATGGAAGGGACGGCGAAGCCCGACTACAGCCGCGCCGTCGATCTGCTCACCAAGTCGGCGATCAAGGAGATGATCCTGCCGTCGCTGCTGCCGGTCCTGGCCCCGATCGTCGTGTACCTGGTGATCTGGGCCTATGCCGGCCAGAGCGAGGCATTCACCACCATCGGCGCCATGCTGCTCGGCACCATCGTGACCGGCCTGTTCGTCGCCATCCAGATGACCTCGGGCGGCGGCGCCTGGGACAACGCCAAGAAGTACATCGAGGACGGCAATCACGGCGGCAAGGGCTCCGACGCCCACAAGGCGGCGGTGACCGGCGACACGGTCGGCGATCCCTACAAGGACACCGCCGGCCCGGCCATCAATCCGATGATCAAGATCATCAACATCGTGGCCATCCTGATGCTGGCGGTCATCGCCCACGCCGGCTGAGCCACGGTCGCGACCGAGTTCGATCGAGGGGGCCCCGGCGGAGCGATCTGCCGGGGCTTTTCCTTGGCTGCGGGCACCCTTGTTTGACAGCGCCGGGGGCGCCTCGTAGTCTCGCCTGCGATGGGGATGGGGTTCCCCGATAACCGCCGTTCCGGCTGATGACTCCTGCTGCGGGATGCCGCGCGGCGGGGGCGTGCGTGCCGAGCCCGCCCGCGCGACGCGGGTTTTTTCATGCCCGCGCCCGCATCCATCGGCCGTTGGGGAGGGCGCCGAATTGATCGACCGGGACGAAACTCCAGGCGCCGTGCGGCACCCGCGCACCGGCCGGAGGTATCGGCGATGCAGCTGACCGTACTCTGGGTCGGGCTCGGCAGCGCGCTCGGCGGCATGGCGCGCTACTGGTGCTCGGGGCTGGTCGCCCGCCTGTTCGGCGAGACTTTTCCCTGGGGCACCCTTGTCGTCAACGTGGTCGGCTCGCTGATCATCGGCTTCTTCGCCGCCATGACCGGACCGGACGGCAGATGGCTGGTGAGCGGGTCGGCGCGGCAGTTCGTCATGCTCGGGCTGCTCGGCGGCTACACGACCTTCTCGTCGTTCAGCCTGCAGACCTTGACCCTGGTCGAAGACGGCGAGTGGCTGCGGGCCGCCGGCAATGTCGGTGGCTCGGTCGTGCTCTGCCTGACGGCGGTCTGGATCGGCCACGCCCTGGCCGTCGCCGTGAATCGCTGAGGAGACGGCTGATGCAACTACAGGAGAACGCGGTGCTGCTGCGGATCTTTCTCGGCGAGAAAGACCGCGACGACGGCAAGCCGCTGTATGAATCCCTGGTCCTGCGGGCGCGCAAGATGCAGCTCGCCGGCGCCACCGTGCTGCGCGGCCCGATGGGATACGGCCATTCGAGCCGGCTGCATACGGCGAAGATCCTGCGGCTCTCGGAGGACCTGCCGGTGGTGGTCGAATTCGTCGACGCCGAGGACAGGATCATGGAGTTCCTGGCGGCGGTCGAGCCGATTCTGGGCAGCGCGCTGGTGACGCTGGATCAGGTGCGGGTGTTGCGTTACGGCAAGGAGCCGCCGGCCGCTACTGTTCGGGCGTAGCGAAGCGGCCGATATTGCCGAACAGCTGCTGCAGGACCGTGAGTTCGCGGCCCGACGTGGGGGTGGTGCGCTCCACCGGCTCGATGATCTGGCCGTCCTCGAGTCCGTAGACCTTCATGTCGCTGACCAGCCCGTCGCTGCCGAACTTCACCATCACCACCTGCTGGTCGACCACCTCCGGTTCGAAGAAGGCGATTTGTTCGGTCCGCCGGCTGACGTAGTACCAGGTGTCGTCCTCGAAGGTGCTGACCGTCGACGGCGTGCCGAGGATCGTCGCCACCTTGCTGCGATCGTCGATCCCGGGCTGGATCTCGAGCACCGCGTCGGGGTCGGGCAGGTTGCCGCGCGTGTCGATCTGCGGCGCACAGCCGAGCAGCGTCGCGAGCGTCAGGCTGCAGAGCAGCCCGTGGCGAAATCGGTTCGCCCGGCGATCACGGCGCGGGCTTCGGGTGCGTGACCTCGGCATGGCCGGGACTATACTACCAGCCAGGGCGACCGCGGAAGGGCGGAAGCGGGAGCAGGACGGCGATATGGCACTCGGCAAGTTGTTTCGACGGGACCCGCTGGCGGCGCAAGCGACCGCCCTCTATCGCTGCGTCGTCGACCAGGCGAGACGGCCGGAATTCTATGGCCCGGGTGGGGTGCCCGACACCGTGGACGGCCGCTTCGAACTGATAGGCCTCCATGCCTTCCTGCTGCTGCAGCGCCTGCGGCAGGAAGGCGAGACCGGCGCCGGCTTGTCACAGGCGGTGGTCGACGCCATGTTCGCGGATCTCGACGCCTCGCTGCGCGAAATGGGCGCCGGCGATTTGGGCGTGCCGCCCCGGGTCAAGCGGATGGCCAGCGGGTTCTTCGGCCGGTTGGCGGCCTACGAGGCCGGCCTGGCCGGTCCGGACCCGGTCCTGGCGGAGGCCGTCCAACGCAACCTGTACGGCACGGTGGCGCCGGCACCGGCCGCTGCGGCGCTGCTCGCCGCCTATATGCGGCGCGCGGCCGGGCATCTGGCGGCGCAGCCGGGCGCGACGATTCTGGCGGGCAGGGCCGATTTTCCGCCACTCGGGGCCTGAACCCCGCGGCCGGAGCGGCGGGTCGCCGGACCTGGCGGAAAATTGAGGCGTTGACCGCCTGCCGCGGCTTTTCTATGGTGCCGCGCCCCGTGGATGGCCGGTCCGATCGACCCCGGAGCGCCTCCGGATGGACGCGCCGCCTGGACGCCCCGACGCCGGGCGCCTGGACCGGACCGCCCGGCAGGGGAGGATCGGGACATGGTTGAGGATTCCGTCGCGACGCCTGAGTTTTCCCGGCCGATACCGGTCGACCAGATCGGCAGCGGCGAATCGGCCCGGGACATCGAGGCCAGCCCGGCGGAGCGGGCGGCGGTGGCCAGCCGGCTGGGGCTTCGCGCGCTCGACCGCCTGACCGCGAGCCTGCGGCTGCGCCGGCTGCCGGACGGGCTGATCCGACTGAGCGGCCGTTTCGCCGCCGATGTGGTACAGAACTGCGTGGTGACCCTGGAGCCGGTGGCGGGCCACTGTTCCGAGGCGCTGGCGATGCGCTTCGGGCAAGTCGACCCGGCGACGATCGAGGCCGAGATCGAGGTCGAGAGCCTGGCCGAGGACGATCCCGAACCGATCGTCGGCGGCTGCATCGACCTCGGCGAGGCGGTGGTGCAGCAGCTGGCGGTCAGCCTCGATCCCTACCCGCGGTTGCCGGGGGCCAGCGTGCCGGCGGCGCTGAGCGGGGAGAACGAGGACGGAACGGCGGCGGCCGGCGCCTTCGCGGCGCTGGCGAAGCTGCGCAAGGGTGCCGCGGACGGTGCCTGACGCGGCGCTCGCGGCGATACTGAAAATCCCGGCCGGGCTTGCCGCCCGCCGGCAATTTGGCTAGAACACGGGCGCTTTCCGGCGCCCTGGAACCGAGAGACAAGACATGGCAGTCCCGAAGAAAAAGGTCAGCAAGTCGCGCCGCAACATGCGTCGTGCGCATCACGCCCTGCAGCCATCGGCTGCCATCGAGTGCCCGAACTGCGGCGAGCTGAAGCGCCCGCACCATCTCTGTGCCGCCTGCGGCCACTACGATGGCCGCGAGGTGACCGAGGCGAGCGCATCCTGAGCCGGGGCCTGAAGCTCCTCGGCGCGCGGGAGGACAGGTGACCGACTTCGCGCTTGCCCTGGATGCCATGGGGGGCGACAACGCCCCGGACATGGTGGTGAAGGGGGCCAGCATCGCCCTGCAGCGCTTTCCCAAGGTGAAGTTCCTGCTGTTCGGCGATTCCGAGCGGTTGAAGCGACTGGTCGAGCGGACGCCGCGGCTCAAAGACGCCTGCACGATCCATCATACCGATCAGGTGGTGCGGTCCGACGAGAAGCCGTCCCAGGCATTGCGCTCCGGCCGTGGCTCGAGCATGCGCCTCGCCATCAATGCGCTCCACGAGGGGGCCGCGTCGGCGGTGGTGTCGGCGGGCAACACCGGTGCGCTCATGGCGATGGCGAAGTTCGTGCTGAAGACCATGCCGGGGGTCAACCGGCCCGCCATGGCGTCGTTCTTCCCGACGCTGCGCGGCGAATCGGTGATGCTCGACCTCGGCGCCAACGTCCAGTGCGATGCCAACAACCTGGTGCAGTTCGCCATCATGGGCAACGTGTTCGCGCGCAGCGTGCTCGGCATCCTGCACCCGTCGATCGCCATCCTGAACGTCGGCAGCGAAGACCAGAAGGGTCATGAATACCTGCGCGAAGCGGCGGCGACCCTGCGCGCGTTGCCGCTGCCGGGCCGCTTTCACGGCTTCGTCGAAGGCGACGACATCGCCAAGGGCACGGTCGATGTCGTGGTCAGCGACGGCTTCGCCGGCAACGTCGCGGTGAAGACGCTGGAAGGCACGGCGAAGCTGTATGCGAATTTCTTGCGCGAGACCTTCCGCAGCTCGCTGCTGGCGCGGATCGGCTATCTGCTGGCGCGCCCGGCGCTCAACACCTTGCGCGTGCGCACCGATCCGCGGCGCTACAACGGGGCGATCTTCCTCGGCCTCAACGGCGTGGTGGTGAAGAGCCATGGCGGCACCGACGCGCTCGGCTTCGCCAATGCGATCGGCGTCGCCGTCGACATGCTGATGCACCATTCGCTGGATCGGATCCGCGGGGACTTCGCGAAGCTGACCGAACAGTCGGTCGCCGATCCGCAAGCCGTCGGCGCCTGACATGATCACCAGGTCACGGGTGCTTGGCTGCGGGGCCTATTTGCCCGAGCGCGTGCTCACCAACGCCGAGCTGGCCAAGCGGATCGACACCAGCGACGAGTGGATCCGGCAGCGCACCGGCATCGCGCAACGCCATGTCGCCGCCGACGGCGAGTTCACCTCGCACCTGGCGATCAAGGCGAGCGAGGATGCGCTGCGTCGCGCCGGAATCGACGCTGCGGCGGTCGATCTCATCGTCCTCGGCACGGCGACGCCCGACGAGACCTTTCCGGCTACCGCGGTGCGGGTGCAGGCCGCGCTCGGCATCACCCGCGGCGCCGCGTTCGACGTGCAGGCGGTCTGCTCGGGCTTCGTCTACGCGCTCGCTGTCGCCGACAACTTCATCAAGGCCGGCCAGGCCGAGACGGCGCTGGTGATCGGGGCCGAGACCTTCTCGCGCATCCTCGACTGGACCGACCGCGGCACCTGCGTGCTGTTCGGCGACGGCGCCGGCGCGGTGCTGCTCGGCGCCGGCACGGGCGACGGCACCAAGCGCGACCGCGGGGTGCTCTCCACCCATCTCTATTCCGATGGCCGCTTTCACGACATGCTCTATGTCGACGGCGGGCCGTCTTCGACCGGCACCGCCGGCCATGTCCGGATGGAGGGCAAGGAGGTGTTCCGCCACGCCATCGTCAAGCTGGCCGAGGCGGTCGACGCGGCGCTCGCCGCCAACGGCATCACCGAGGGCGAGGTCGACTGGCTGGTGCCGCACCAGGCCAATCGCCGCATCATCGACGGCATGGGCCACCGCCTGCATCTGCCGCCCGAGAAGGTCGTGGTCACGATCGACCGCCACGCCAACACGTCGGCGGCGTCGATCCCGCTGGCCCTGGCCGAGGCGGCCCATGACGGCCGCATCCAGCCCGGCCATCTGGTGCTGATGGAAGCCATGGGCGGCGGCTTCACTTGGGGCTCGGCGCTGGTCCGCTGGTGAGAGGGCTTCGGCCCCGGCCGCAAGGGCACCCGGAGGCACCGGGCCGCGCTCTTAAGGAACTTTAGCATCCCTCTGTAATTGACGGATTTCTCGCCGACGGTTAACCTTTCGATCCAGGAGTCGTGTGCATCGCCCGCGTGGCCCGGTGCCGCGCACCGGGAGCGGGGCGGTCGAAGATCATAGTGTCATGCTCGCATGCCGGCTCCGCCGCCGGTCCCGCGTTGGGCGGCGACGCAAGGGCCATTGAGCGTCCAGGGGGTTGTCTATGTCCGATCGCACCGTGACCCGTGCGCAGCTCAGCGAAGCGGTCTACCAGGAGGTCGGCCTGTCACGGAACGAATCCGCCCAACTCGTCGAGTCCGTGCTCAAGGAAATTTCCGACGCGCTGACCCGGGGCGAGACGGTGAAGATTTCCTCGTTCGGCAGCTTCTTCGTGCGCCAGAAGGGCGAGCGTATCGGCCGCAATCCGAAGACCGGCCAGGAAGTGCCGATCCGGCCGCGCCGGGTCCTGGTGTTCCGCGCCTCCCACGTGCTGAAGAACCGGGTCAATGACGGGGCGCCCGCCGGCATGCCCGGGGCGGTGCCGGCGACCATCGGAGCCGGGTCGTGAGCGCGGCGCAGCGCGCCGGTCAGCGCTCTGCCGCCGCGGCGAAGGCCGAGCCGGCCGGACCCGACGCCGTGAGCCGCCGCCTGGAGAAATCGGCCGCCGCCTTCCGCACCATCAGCGAAGTGGCCGAGGAGCTCGACGTGCCCCAGCACGTGCTGCGCTTCTGGGAGAGCAAGTTTCCCCAGGTCCGGCCGCTCAAGCGCGGCGGCGGGCGGCGCTACTACCGGCCGGAGGACGTCGATCTGCTCGGCCGCATCCGCAAGCTGCTCTACGAGGACGGCTACACCATCAAGGGCGTGCAGCGCCTGATGCGGGAAGGCGCCCTGCGGGCCAAGCGTGACGCCGCGGCCGACGCCGACGAGGGCGAGGCCGATGCCGCGCCGGAGGCCGCCGCCGGCGCGGCGGGCGGCGCGGGCAGGGCAGCGCCGTCGGCGCTCGCGGGCGAGGCGCGCGGCGAGCTCGAGGGCCTGCTGGCCGATCTGGTCGGCCTGCGCGACGAGCTGCGCCGGTTCGCCGGCTGAGGTGCCGCGCCCGGCGGATCCGGGCTGCGGGTTGCCAGCCGGCCGCCGCCCGGCATTGCACCGGCCGGCGGCCCCGAGTATAACGACCTCCCCCGCGCGGGCCGTGCCCCGCGATCAGTCGCTCGGTCGGAGCGTAGCGCAGCCTGGTAGCGCATCAGACTGGGGGTCTGGGGGTCGCTGGTTCGAATCCAGTCGCTCCGACCATTTCCTTCCTTGCGGACCGAGCGTCCCAGGCAACGGCCGCATGGGGCATCTCCGCCGTCCGGGTTTCGCCCGGCCGAACGACGCGCTCGCTTTCGACTCCGGCCGCCGGTGATGACGCGGCCATTGTCGCAATCTCCACCCGCGGGCTGTGTGCGGCCATTGACCGCCCGCGCGGTGCCGGACAAGCGAGGCCCGTCGATCGGTGCGGCGGCGCGGCGCGTCCGGGCGGCATGGAATCGGCAAACCGGTTGAACTAACATCCCGTCCGGATCACCCTTCGCAGGCAGCCCAGGCCTCGATTCCGTCACCGGTTCGGCCCGCGATCCGGTCGACGTCGACGCCGTGGTCGTCGCGCGGCGGGCCATCGCAACGGCATCATAGAGGATCGCATGGATCTGGAACTCAGCCCTCGGGAACGGGAACTCGCGCAGCGCGGTCGCGAGTTCTGCGATCAGGTGCTCATCCCGCTCGAGCAGGAAGCCGACGAGCATGGCGAACTGGCCATGGAGAAGCGCGCCGCGGTCAAGCAGGCGGTGCGCGACTGGGGCCTGGCCGGCATCAATCACAGCAAGGAGAACGGCGGGCTCGGGCTCACCATGCTCGAGCAGACGGTCATTGAGGAACAGCTCGGCCGGGTGACCAACGGCCTGTGGAGTTGCGTCTGGCGCCCGCCGGTCAGCCTGAAGTTCGGCACGGCGCAGCAGAAGCAGGACTACCTGCTGCCGTCCTGCCGCGGCGAGCGACGCGGCTGCTTCGCCATCACCGAGCCCGATGCCGGATCCGATCCGCGCATGGTGAAGACCACGGCGGTGCTGAAGAACGGCATGTGGCACCTCGACGGCGAGAAATGGTTCGTCACGTCCTACAACGCGTCGGACTTCATCATCGTCCACGCCCATGTCGACGACGATCCCGATCGGCCGACCCTGTTCCTGGTCGACAAGCCGGTCGAGCGCATGACCCATCTGCGCTCGCCGAAGTTCATGCACAACTTCGCCTTCGACCATGCGGAGCTGCGCTTCGAGGATACGCTGGTTCCCGAGGATCGCATGCTCGGCCGCGTCGGCCAGGGGCTGGAGCTGACCAAGGACTGGTTCGTCGAGGCGCGCATCCAGATCGCCTCGCACGCGCTCGGCGCCGCGATCCGCGCGGCGGAGATCGCCAACGACTACGCCGCCAGGCGGGTGCAGTTCAACCGGCCGATCCGCGACTTCCAGGCGATCGAGTTCATGCTGGCGGACATGGCCGTGGCGATCTTCGCCGCCAAGACCATGCTGTACCGGGTGGCCTGGGAGATCGACCGCAACGCCGACCGCAAGCAGATCCACGCCCATGCCAGCGCGCTGAAGCTGCACTGCTCGGAAATGGCCGGGCAGGTCGTCGACAAGGCGCTGCAGATCCTCGGCGGGCGCGGCTACATGCGCGAGAACCCGGTCGAGCGTCTGTATCGCGACATCCGGGTCGACCGCATCTGGGAAGGCACCTCGGAGATCCAGCGCATGGTGGTCGCCGGGCAGATCAAGAAGCGCGGCTTCGACGTCTATAGCGGCTGGCACTAGGGGATGCGGACCGCGTTCCTGCACACCATGAAGAGCGGCTGACGCGATGCGGCGGCGGCACGTCGAGACCCTGCTCCTGCTCGGGCCGGCGGTGCTGTTTCTCGCGCTGTTCTTCGTGGTGCCGCTGGCGCGGCTGTTCTCCCTCGCCTTCACCGACGAGGCCGGCCCCTTCGCGACCTTCGGGCTGCTGGCCCACAGCGACGTCTACCGGCGGGTGCTGGCAAACACGTTCCTGGTGGCGCTGGCGGTCACGGTGATCACGGTCATCCTGGCCTGGCCGGTCGCCTATCTGCTCAGCCGCGTGAAGGGCTTCGCATTCGCCGTCGTGCTCTACGGGGTCTTGTTCCCGTTCTGGATCTCGGTGCTGGTGCGCACCTTCTCCTGGATGATCCTGCTGGAGCGCAACGGGCCGATCAATCGCTTCCTCAAGGCGATCGGCGTCACCGACCAGCCGCTGGCGCTGCTGTTCAACGACACCGGCGTCATGATCGGCATGGTGCATGTGCTGCTGCCCTACGCCATCCTGCCGCTCTATGCCGCCATGACCCGGATCGATCGGCGCCTGCTGCTGGCCAGCGACGGGCTCGGGGCCGGGCTGCTCGACACCTTCTGGCGCGTCTATCTGCCGCTCGCCCTGCCGGGGTTGTTCGGCGGCGCGACCTTCGTGTTCCTGCTGTCGCTCGGGTTCTTCATCACCCCGGCATTGCTGGGCGGCGCCAACGCCATCACCCTGTCGATGCTGATCGCCAGTTTCATCACCGACCGCCTGGCCTGGTCATTGGCGGCCGCCGCGTCGCTGGTGCTGCTGGTGCTCGTGCTGGTCCTGCTCGCCCTGACGGCCCGGCTGCTGCCGCTCGAGAAGGGGATGCTGGCGCGATGAGCCGTCTGCCGCTCGGGATCCGGATCCTCGCCCAGGGCAGTGCCGGGCTGGTGCTGGCCTTCCTGGTGCTGCCGATCCTGGCGGTGCTGCCGGCCTCGTTCAACGAGGCGAGCTTCATCTACCTGCCGCCCCACGCCTATTCCAGCCGCTGGTACGAGAGCTTCTTCCTGGATTCGGAGTGGCGCAGCGCGCTCTACAACAGCCTCGAGGTGGCGGTGATCGCCACCGTGTTCGCGGTCGCGCTGGGCACCCTGTCCGCGATCGGACTGACCCGGGTCGCGCCGCGTTGGCGCCGGTTGCTCACCGGGCTGTTCCTGGCGCCGATGATCGTTCCGGTCATCGTCACCGCCGTGGCGCTCTATCGCAGCGCCCTCGACGTCGGGCTGAGCGGCACCATCCTCGGCATGAGCCTGGGGCACGCGCTACTGGCGCTGCCCTTCGTGGTGATCAATGTCGGCATCGCGCTGCGTGCCGTCGACGAGAACTGGCTGCGCGCGGCGACTGGCCTCGGCGCCAGCCCGTGGACGGCGTTTCGGACGATCACGCTGCCGAACATCACGCCTGGCCTGGTGGGCGGCGCGATCTTCTCCTTCGTGACCTCGTTCGACGAGGTGGTGGTGGCGGTGTTCATGGCGGGCTATGCCAGCAAGACCCTGCCGGTAAAGATCTGGGAGGCGATCCGGATCGAGTTCACGCCGGTCGTCGCGGTGGCGGCGACCTTCATGATCCTGCTCGCCATCCTGCTGTTCGGCGGGGCCCAGGGGTTGAGCAGGAAAGCGGAGAAGCAGTCGGGATGAGCAAGGTCGGACTTCCGCTGCGGTTCGCCGGTGCCGCCAAGGACTACGGCACCGTCGCGGCACTCAAGCCCACCGACCTGGCGGTGACGGCCGGCGAGTTCCTGACGCTCCTGGGTCCGTCGGGCTCGGGCAAGACGACGCTGCTCAATCTGGTGGCCGGCTATCTCGAGCCGAGCGCGGGGACCATCTTCATCGGCGAGCGCGACGTGACGCGCGTGCCGGCGCGGCGCCGCAACATCGGCATGGTGTTCCAGAACTATGCGCTGTTTCCGCACATGACGGTCGGAGAGAACGTGGCCTATGGCCTGAAGGTGCGGCGGCTGCCCAGGGACGAGATCGCGCGGCGGGTGGATGCGGCGCTTGAGCTGGTCCAGCTCGACGGCTACGGCGCGCGCCAGATCCAGCAGCTCTCCGGCGGCCAGCAACAGCGCGTGGCGCTCGCCCGCGCCGTGGTGATCGAGCCCGACGTGCTGCTGATGGACGAGCCGCTGGGCGCCCTCGACAAGCAGCTCCGCCGCAGCGTCCAGCTCGAGATCCGCCGGTTGCACGAGGAACACGGGCGCACCACGATCTACGTCACCCACGACCAGGAGGAGGCGCTGGTCCTGTCCGACCGGATCGCCGTGATGCGCGACGGCCGGATCGAGCAGGTGGGGAGCGTGGACGATCTCTACGACAGGCCGGCGAGCGCCTTTGTCGCCGGGTTCGTCGGCGAGTCCAATCTGATGCCCGCCAGGATCGTGGCGATCGACGGCACCGAAGCGACGGTCGACGTGCCGGCCCTCGGCCGCAGCATCACGACGACCGCGGCCGACGGCATGCGGGCCGGCCAGAGCGGCAGCCTGCTGATCCGGCCCGAGCATGTGCTGGTCGGCGAGCCCGAGGGAATCGCCGCGCAGATACTGGAAGTGGTCTATCTCGGCGAGCTGACCGCGCTGCGCCTTGGGCTGGAAAGCGGCAGCGACATCTGGGCGCGGCAGATCACCGACCGCAGCTTGCGACGTGGCGCCCGGGTCCAGGTAAGCTGGAAGCGGAACGCCGCGCGTATCGTGCCGGACGTTTGACAAGGGAAAGGGAGACTGACAATGGCCATGAAGAGACGCGAGTTCCTCGCCACCGCGGCCGCGGCTGGCGTATTGACGGGTGTCGGCGGGCTGTCGCGGATGGCGCGGGCCGAACGGCCGTTCACCTTCACCTCGTGGGGCGGCGCGCTGTCCGACGCGGAGAAGGCGGCGTTCATCGATCCGTTCGCGGCATCGAAGGGGATCGAGGCGATCAGCACCTCGCCGACCGAGACTGCCAAGATCAAGGCGATGGTGGAGGCCAAGGCGGTCGAATGGGATCTGGTCGACGTCGGCGGTCGCACCGTCTATCAGGGCGGCGAAGACGGCTTCCTCGAGGAGCTGGATCTCTCGAAGATTCCGAACGCCGGCGCGCTGGAATCGGGCTGGGTGGCGCCCTATGGCATCGCGACCTCGACGGGTGCGACCATCTTCGCCTGGTCGACCAGCGCCTTCCCCGACGGCGGCCCGCAAAACTGGGCGGACTTCTGGGACGTCGCGCGCTTCCCCGGTCCGCGCGGCCTGTACAAGTACTTCTACTACAACTACGAGGCGGCGCTGCTCGCCGCCGGGGTCAAGCGCGACGAGGTCTTCCCGCTGACCAAGGAGAAGGCGGAAATGGCGCTGGCCAAGGTGGCGGAGCTGAAGCCGCATGTCTCGGTGTTCTGGGGCGCCGGCGCCCAGCCGCCGCAGCTGCTCTCGTCCGGCGAACTGGCGTTGTCTTCCGCGTGGAGCGGCCGCATCCTCGCCGCCAGGGCCGAGGATGCACCGATCGACTACACCTACAATGACGGAATCGCCTGGGGCAACTGGTGGGTCATCCCGAAGGGCTCGCCCCATGCGGCGCTGGCGCACGAGGCGCTCAACTTCGCGCTGGCCGAGGAGCAGCAGGCCAAGCTGCTCGCGCTCAAGACCTACGGCCCGTCGCTCAGCTCGGCGACCGCGAGCGCCGATGCCGAGACCAAGAAGGTGCTGGTGATGAGCCCGGACAACATCAAGAACATGGTCATCCTCGACGAGCGGGAGGCCAACAAGTACTCCCGCGAATACGAGGAGCGCTGGAACCAGCTCATGCTCGGCTGAAGCCTGACGCGGCCCGACAGCCGCATCGAAGACCTGGGCCGCCCTCGCCGCGAGGGCGGCCCATTTTCTTGCTTCTGGCCGGTGCCCGCGGGCGGGCGATTTCCACCCCGGCGCCAGCCCTGGCGGCGACAACGACGGTGGCGACAATTGGGACGCGATCCGATCGGGCGGACCCACCCTGATCGATGATTACGCCCTGTGAGGCCGCGGGCGAGGCGCCGCTACTCGGCGACCGCCAGGGTCGCCAGCCACGACCCGACATGCACCGCCGAGATCGGCTGCAGGGCCAGGATCAGTCCCGCCTGCGGCGCGGCGATGTCCTGGCGGATCTCACCCGACAGGGCGCGCACGCGGCCGAGCAGTTGGCCGGCGGCTGCATGGTCGCCGGGCTCGGCGAGCGCTTCGAACAATCCGCCGCAATCGGCGTGGAGCTCGCGCCGGCAGGTCCTGCCGGCGACCGGTCGCGCCGGCTCCGCCAGAACCACGGCGCCGGCCAGCATCGCGCCGAGGGCTTCGGCGCCGCGTCTGGCCGCCGGGCTCTCCAGCCGATGGAATCCCGACAGCTCCATGGTGACGGCCGGCTTGCCGAGCCGCACCGCCCAGGCCGACCAGCTGCGGTCGAGCCCCTTGAGGTCGGACTGGCCGGCCGGCATCTCGTCGATCACCGGCAAGCCGGAGGAGCCCGCCCAATGCCAGATGCGCCGGTGCAGATCCGCATCGGGCACGTGGTCGAGCAGCACGAACGGGCTCGACCAGCCGGCGGTGTGGACGTCGATCAGCGCGTCGTGCTCGTCGAGCAGGGCGACCAGCGCGGCGGCCAGGCGCTCCGACAACGCGCCGCCGGCGCGTCCGGGAAAGCGCCGGTTGAGGTCGGCGCCCTCGATCGGGACCTGGCGCTGGCTGGCGCGCGCGGCGAGCTGGTTCACGCAGGGGATCAGGGTGACCGCGCCGGCCAGAGCGGAATCGGCGAGACGCTCCCGCAGGTACCAGATCGCGCCTGTCGAGGTGATCTCATCGCCATGGACGCAGCCGGTGACCAGGATGCGCGGGCCGCGCCGGTCGGCGAAACGGTGGCGGGTTCCGACCAGCGCCGTCGACTGTCCGGCGTCGTCGCGGCCGACCGGGATCTCCAGAGGGTCGACGATCATGGCGCAGGGCGCGCCGGGTTCAGTGGCTGTGCGCGGTCACCAGGACGCGGCCGGAATCGGTCAGCTTGCACACCAGCCAGTCGGGCTTGAGCGGGTTGGTGAACCATGGCTCGGCCCAGCCCTGCTCGATGCAGGAGCGGATCGTGCGTTCGTTGATGCGCTGTCCCCATTCGTCGAACAGCGGCAGCTTGCCGCCGGGCTGGTCGACGCCGCGCGTCAGCCAGTGAAGCTGTACCGGTGTCGGTCGGCCGTCATGCTGCGCCAGCCGTTCGCCGTCTTCGGCAACCACCTTGAGCATTGCCATGATCCGCTCCCCGCCCCCTGCCATCCAGCTTCAAGCGCCATGCTAGCAGGAAGCTGCAAGCATGGCGAGAGTGATCGCGCGTTGTCGGCTGAATTTCATGTAATCAGAGACTCTTGCAGCAAAATGTTAAGGTTGTTTCTTGGTGGATTCGCGAGCTGCCGGGGGTTGCGCCGGCGCGGCGTCGTTGGGCTGGCCGGTCCGGCGCAGGATCGTGAGGGCCTGGCGCCGATACTCCGGATCCCAGGCGGCACGTTCCAGATCGATGTCGGTGGGCTCCGGCGACTCCGCGCTTGCGGCATCGGCCGACTGCGGCGGCTCGACGGGCTGGCGGGAGCTCGGTAGTTCCAACAGCACTCGGTGTGTCCTCCTGCGTCGTCCGTCGGGGTGGAAATCGGGGTCCGACGCCGAGCCTCCAGCATTTCCGCGCATGATGTCGGCCAATGGGCAGGAGTTTGGCCAAATCAAGGCATTGCACGAAATTCCTGAGGTCGCGGCGAGGCGATCCGGCGGATGGCGGATGTTGCCGGCAGGCGGCGCCAATGGCAGGATCAGCGCCGTTCCCCGCCCGCCGGAAAGGCCCCGTCATGCGGCTTCAGTCAGGTATCCTGGTCCAGGGCTTCGCCGCCGTCGGGCATCTCTACATCCACCTGTTCACCGCCTTCTACGCGGTGATGGTGCTGGCCCTGGAAGCCGACTGGCAGCTGCCCTACGCCCAGCTCATCGCCCTGTGGACCATCCCGTCGTTCCTGGTCGGGGCCGGGGCGATCCCCGCCGGCTGGCTGGCCGACCGCTGGAGCGCGCGGGGCATGATGGCGCTGTTCTTCCTTGGCATCGGCGCGGCCTCGATCTTCTGTGGCCTTGCCCGGACCCCGGCAGACCTCGTCGCCGGGCTGTGCGGCATCGGCCTGTTCGCGTCGATCTACCACCCGGTCGGCATTCCCTGGCTGGTGCGCAACGCGGTGGCGCGCGGCAAGGCGCTCGGCTTCAACGGCATGTTCGGCAATGCCGGCGTGGCGGTCGGCGCCTTCGCCACCGGCTTGGTGATCGACGTCGCCGGCTGGCGCGCCGCCTTCATCTTGCCCGGCGCCGTCGCGCTCGCCACCGGCGTCGTCTTCATGCTGATGGTCCGCGCCGGCCGCATTCCCGATGGCGCCGCGGCGCGCGGCGATCATGCGCCGGCGGCGCGCGGCGACACCATGCGCGCCTTCTTCGTGCTGCTGGTCACCATGCTGGTGACCGGCCTCGTCTTCCAGTCGATGCAGACCGCGGCGCCGAAACTGTTCGAGGACCGGCTGCCGGGCCTCGCCGGCTTCGGCACCATCGGCATCGGCACGCTGGTCGGCATCGTCTATCTCGTCGCCGGGATCGTGCAGCTCATCGGCGGCCATCTCGCCGACCGCTATCCGTTGAAGCCGGTCTATGTGCTGGGGCTGATGCTGCAGGTGCCGCTGCTCTTCGTCATCGCCGGCATCGGCGGCAGCCCGCTCATGATCGCGGTGATGCTGAACGTGGTGTTGAGCACCGCCGTGCTGCCGGCGGAGAACATGCTGCTGGTCCGCTTCGCACCGGAAAAGCACCGCAGCCTGGCCTTCGGCATCAAGTACGTGTTCGCCTTCGGCAGCGCGCCGCTGGCGGTGCAGTTCGTCGCCCTGGTGCGCGGTGGCACCGGCGACTTCTACTGGCTGTTCGTCGCCTTGTCGGCGCTGGCGGCGGTCGCCTTCACGGCGGGCATGCTGCTGCCGTCCGCCGGCCGCCCGCTGCGGGTCCCGGCGGCGACGGTGGCCGAGTAGATCCCGCGGCTTCCCGCCGCACGACAGGAGAGACGGTCCACATGCGCATTCTGGTGTTCCAGCACATCGCCATCGAGCATCCCGGCATCTTCCGCGCCTTCCTGGCAGCCGACGGCGTCGCCTGGGACGCGATCGAGCTCGATGCCGGCGAGGCGATCCCACCGCTCGACGGCTACGACGCGCTCTGGGTGATGGGCGGCCCGATGGACGTCTGGGAGGAGGCCGAGCATCCCTGGCTGGTGGCGGAGAAGCGGGCGATCCGCGAGGCTGTGTCGCAGCGCCGCATGCCCTATTTCGGGCTCTGCCTCGGACACCAGCTCCTCGGCGCCGCGCTCGGCGGCAGGGTCGGCAAGATGGCGGCGCCGGAGGTTGGAATCCTCGATGTCGATCTCAACGAGGCCGGGCGCGCCGATCCGATCTTCGCCGGCGTCGCGCCGCGCCATCAGGCGCTGCAGTGGCACGGGGCCGAGGTCGCGGAGACGCCGCCCGGCGCAGTGGTGCTGGCCCGCTCGCCGGCCTGCGCCGTACAGGCCATGCGCGTCGGCCGCCACGCCTACGGCATCCAGTATCACGTCGAACTGACCGCCGACACGGTGCGCGAGTGGGGCGAGGTGCCGGCCTATGCCTGCTCGCTCGACAGCGTGCTGGGCAGCGGCGCGCTCGCCGGGCTCGACGCCAAGGCCGGTGCGCACATGGCAGAGTTCAACGGCAACGCCCGCCGTCTCTACGACAACTGGATGCGGGTGGCGCGCGAGGCCGTGACGGCCTGATCGGCCCCCGGAGTTGAGCCGCGTGTTGACATAAGAACAAAACAGGAACATTGTTCGCCCTCAATCGCTCGAGGGGGAGGCGGAGATGGGCAAGATGCTGGAACAGGCGGCCGAAGGAATGGCGATCGGCTTGGCCTTGGCGACGCTGGTGCTGTGGCTGGGGGTCGGCGAGATCCTGCTGCGATAGGGCCGGCCGTGGCGCAGCCGGCGATCAGCCCGCCACGGCCAGCGCCTGGTCGAGATCGCCGATGATGTCGTCGACGGTCTCGATGCCGATCGACAGGCGGATCACGTCCGGGCCGGCGCCGGCGGCCGCGCGCTGCGCTTCGCTGAGCTGGCGGTGCGTCGTCGAGGCCGGATGCAGGATCAGGCTCCGGGTGTCGCCGACATTGGCGAGGTGGGAGAACAGCTCGCAGGCCTCCACCAGCTTGACGCCGGCCGCGTAGCCGCCCTTGACCCCGAAGGTGAAGACCGAGCCGGCGCCCCTGGGCAGGTATTTCTGCGCCAGCGCGCGATAGCGGCTCGACGCCAGCCCGGCATAGGAGACCCAGGCGACCTCATCGTGGGCCTCGAGATGCTCGGCCACCTTCTGGGCGTTGGCGACATGGCGCTCCATCCGGAGCGCCAGGGTCTCGATGCCGGTGAGCGTCAGGAACGCGTTGGTCGGCGACATGGTGGGACCGAGGTCGCGCAGGCCGACCGCCTTCGAATGCATGATCAGGCCCATGTCGCCGAAGGTCTCGTAGAAGGTCAGGCCGTGATAGGCCGGCTCGGGCCGGGTCAAGGCCGGAAACTTGTCGTTCTGGGCCCAGTCGAACTTGCCGGAGTCCACGATCGCGCCGCCCATGGAGTTGCCGTGGCCGCCGAGGAACTTGGTGGTCGAGTGGACGACGATGTCGGCGCCCCAGCGGAACGGCTGGCACAGATAGGGCGAGGCCATGGTGTTGTCGACGATGAGCGGAATGCCGGCCGCGTGGGCGATCTCCGCGATCGCCTCGAGGTCGGTCACCACGCCGCCGGGATTGGCCAGGCTCTCGACGAAGATCGCCTTGCAGCGCGGGGTCAGCGCCTTGCGGAAATTATCGGGGTCGTCGGCGTCGACGAAATGGGCTTTCCAGCCGAACTTGGCGAAGCTGCGGCCGAACTGGGTGATCGAGCCGCCATAGAGCCGGTTGGAGGCGAGGAACTCGTCGCCCGGGCTCATCAGCGAGAAGAACGCGACGAGCTGCGCCGCGTGGCCCGAGGCGGTGCAGGTGGCGCCTCGCCCGTCCTCGATCGAGGCGATGCGCTCCTCGAGTGCGGCGACGGTCGGGTTGGTGAGCCTGGAATAGATGTAGCCGAAGGTCGAGAGGTCGAACAGCGCGGCGGCGTGCTCGACATCGTCGAACACATAGGCCGTCGAATGATAGATCGGCACGTTGCGCGCGCCAGTCGTCGGGTCAGGCGGCGCGCCGGCATGGACCGCGCGGGTCTCGAAGCCGGGCTGGATCGGGCCGGGCGGGTGCCGCCGCTTGCCGTCGCCACCCGTCATCGTGTCCCCAGCTTCTGCCGCTTGCTCGAAATGATGCGCGAGTTGAAGCCGCCCCAACTGAGCTCGCCGTGCAGGCGGCCATACTCGATCTTGGGGCAGCGATTCATGACGACGGTGAGGCCGGCTTGCTCGGCCTTGGCGGCGGCCGCGTCGTTGCGCACGCCGAGCTGCATCCACAGCACCTTGGCGCCGATGCGGATCGCCGACTCCGCGATCGCTTCGACCTCCGACGATTTGCGGAACACGTCGACCATGTCGATGGGATGGTCAGCCGCGGGGATGTCTTCCAGCCGCGCGTAGCAGGTCTCGCCGTTGATCGCCTGTCCCGCCGCCTTGGGATTCACCGGGATCACGCGGAATCCCTTGTGCTGCAGATACTTCATGACGAAGGCGCTGGGCCGGTTCCAGTCCGGGCTGGCGCCGACCATGGCGATGGTCTTGACGCCGCGCAGGATCCTGACCAGCGCCGCGTCGGGATAGTGTTCGTGCTCTGTCATGGAGTGGCGGATTGCCTCAGCTGCCTTGCCAGGTCGGCGGGCGCTTCTCGATGAAGGCGTCGATGCCCTCGGCGGCGTCGCGCGCCATCATGTTGCGGGTCATCACCTCGCTGGCATGGCCATAGGCGGCCGCGACGTCCATGTCGATCTGGCGGTAGAACGCCTCCTTGCCGATCGCCAGGGTGAGCGGGCTCTTGCCGGCGATCTGGCGGGCCAGCGCCGCCACCTCGTCGTCGAGGCGGGTCGCCGGCACGACGCGATTGACCAGGCCGATTTCGCGCGCCCGCGCCGCCGGAATCATGTCGCCGGTCAGCAGCATCTCCATCGCCTGCTTGCGCGGCACCGCGCGGCTGAGCGCCACCATCGGCGTCGAGCAGAACAGGCCGATATTGACCCCCGGCGTGGCGAAGCGTGCGCCGACCTCGGCCACTGCCAGGTCGCAGCTGGCGACCAGCTGGCAGCCGGCGGCGGTGGCGATGCCGTGGACCCGGGCGATCACCGGCTTGGGCAGGCGCATGATCGACAGCATCAGGCGGCTGCAGGCGGCGAACACCGCTTCGTAGGCTTGGCGCCGCGGGTCGGCGCGCAGTTCCTTGAGGTCGTGGCCGGAACAGAAGGCCGGGCCGGCGCCGGCGATCACCACCACCTTGACCGCGTCATCGCCGGCGATCGCCTCGAGCTCGGCCTGCAGGCCGGCCATCAGCGCCAGGGATAGGGCGTTGCGCTGCTGCGGCCGGTTGAGGGTGAGGGTGGCGATCCCCTCGGCGTCGGCCCGCAGCAGCAGCGGCGCGGCGGCGGACGGCACTGCCGCGGGGAGCGCGGACTCGACGGGGCGATTTACCTGCGACATCGGCTCCAATCCTCGGGCCGGGGCGGTGCGCCCCCTGCGGACATCGGCACTCTGCGCCAGCCGCGTCCACCGATTCAAGAGTCAGGGGTTTCGATCGGCCGGCGCCTGCGACAATTGGCGCCAGGATTGCGATTGCGAACCATTATCATAATTGCCTATGATCGAGTTGAATTGGCCCCGGGCTCGACCGGGGTGGCATCTCGTGGAGCGAACCGATGTTGCGCCTGAAGATTTCCGCAGCCTGCCTGGGCGCGGCCCTGCTCGGTCTGGGCATGGCCGCCGCCACTACCGTCCGGGCCGAGGACGGTCCGTACATCCTGACCATCAAGGACCATGTCTTCGACCCCGCGGTGCTCGAAGTGCCGGCGGGTCAGGACTTCGAGATCGTCGTCCGGAACCAGGACGACACCGCCGAGGAGTTCGAGAGCCCGGAGCTCGATCGCGAGAAGGTCGTGGCGGGCGGGGCCGAAATCCGCCTGCGTATCGATGCGCTGAAGCCCGGGACCTATGACTATTACGGCGAGTTCCACACCGACACCGCGTTCGGCCAGATCGTCGCCAAGTAACCTGGGGAAGCGGACAGCAGCATGATGGCGTCGGCAATCATCGTTTTCCGCGAGGTGCTCGAGGCGGCGCTCGTCGTCGGCATCGTCCTGGCGGCAACCCGCGGCATTGCCGGGCGCGGACTGTGGGTCGCCGGCGGACTCGTCGCGGGTCTGCTGGGGGCGGCGCTGGTCGCCGGCTTCGCCGAAACCATCGCCGGCGCGGCCGCCGGCATGGGCCAGGAGATCTTCAACGCGGCGGTGCTGCTGGCGGCGACCGCCATGCTGGTCTGGCACACGGTCTGGATGAACCGCCACGGGCGCGAGATCGCCGCCCGGATGGCGGCGGTCGGCGCCGCGGTGCGCGACGGGGCCCGGCCGCTCTATGCCGTCGCGATCGTGATCGGCGTCGCCGTGCTGCGCGAGGGCTCGGAGGTGGTGCTGTTCCTCTACGGGATCGCGGCGGCGGGCGGCGGCGGCACGGTGCCGATGCTCGGCGGCGGCCTGCTCGGGCTCGCCGGCGGCGCGGCGATGGGGGCGGCACTCTATCTCGGCCTGCTGCGCATCCCGACCCGGCACCTGTTCGCGGTCACCACCTGGCTCATCGTCCTGCTGGCCGCCGGCATGGCGGCCCAGGGGGCGGGGTTCCTGGTGCAGGCCGGCATCCTGCCGTCCCTTGGCGGCGCGCTTTGGGACAGCTCGGCCCTGCTGTCCGAGCGCAGCCTGATCGGTCAGGTCCTGCATGTGCTGGTCGGCTATGTCGCCCGTCCGAACGGCATCCAGCTGGCGTTCTATGCCGCTACGATCCTGTTGTGCGGCGGTCTGATGCGGCTGCTGGCGCGCCCGCCAGCGCCCCGGAAGGCCCAGCCCGCGGCTTAGAGGTATCCTGATACCGCTCTTCTAAGTGACCGTAATACCCCGGTTTTTGGTTGACAGAGCGCTGGGAATATCGATACTCCGCGCCTCGACCGGTGGCCCTTCGCCGCCGCCGCTGCCCGCTCCCGGTAGACCGGAGAGCGGCGCGGCCTCCCTCGAAGAGTGGACAGTGATGAAGACCTATTCCGCCAAGCCGTCGGAGATGGTCAAGAAATGGATCTTGATCGACGCCGACGGCCTCGTCCTCGGACGCCTCGCCAGCATCGTGGCGAACCTGCTGCGCGGCAAGCACAAGACGACCTTCACCCCGCACATGGATGACGGCGACCACGTGGTCGTGATCAACGCGGAGAAGGTGAAGCTCACCGGCAACAAGCTCGCCGACAAGAAGTTCTTCTGGCACACCGGCCATCCCGGCGGCATCAAGGAGCGGACCATGGGGCAGATCCTCACCGGCCGCTATCCCGAGCGGGTCATCACCAAGGCGGTCGAGCGCATGGTTCCGCGTGGCCCCCTGGGCCGCCAGCAGATGAGCAATCTGCGGGTCTATGCCGGTGCCAGCCACCCGCACGAGGCGCAGCAGCCCGAGCCGCTCGACGTCGCCGCCCTGAACCCGAAGAACAAGAGGATCGCCGCCCCATGAGCGCCGAGACCCAGACCCTCACGGACCTCAAGGACCTGAAGTCCGCCGCCGCCCCGGCGGCGCCGCCCGAGGCCGTGCAGAAGATCGATGCCCAGGGCCGCGCCTACGCCACCGGCAAGCGCAAGAACGCCGTCGCGCGCGTCTGGCTGAAACCGGGCTCGGGTCGCGTCACCGTGAACGGCCGCGACAACCTGACCTATTTCGCGCGCCCGGTGCTGCGCATGGTGATCGCGCAGCCGTTCGTGGCGGCCGGCCGCCAAAACCAGTACGACGTGGTCTGCACGGTCACCGGCGGCGGCCTGTCCGGCCAGGCCGGCGCGGTGCGCCATGGCATCAGCAAGGCGCTGACCTATTACGAGCCGGCGCTGCGCCCGGTGCTGAAGACCGGCGGCTTCCTGACCCGCGACAGCCGCGTGGTCGAGCGCAAGAAGTACGGCAAGGCCAAGGCGCGACGCAGCTTCCAGTTCTCCAAGCGCTGAGCGCGGACCACCCGGCTATTCGACCAGGGGGCGTCCCGCCGGGACGCCCCCTTTCGTTTGCGGCGCTCGTCTCCGCCGTTCAGTAGTGATCCGTTGACTTGACGTAGGCGTGGACTTTCCAGACCTCGTCGGGAGAAAGACGCAGACCGAAGGCCGGCATCTGAGTGCCCTTGCGGCCGTTGATCACCGTCTCCAGGAACTTTTCGTCGCTCAGTTTGGTCTTGAAGAGGTTCGGCCCACGCGCCCCGGAGCTGTGGTGGCAGATATAGCACTTGCTGCGATAGATCTGCAGGCCCTCGTCGATCGCCTCGGGCTGACCCAGATACGGATCGGTCAGCCCGTCGTCGGCGCTGCCGCTCGGGACGGCAAAGACCCCGAGCGGCAACACCGCGAGGATGGCGAGGGCGCACGCCTTGAAACGGCGCCCCGTCGATTGGCTCGAGCGCAAGAGCGCGATACTCAATCGGCGGCCCGCGTCAGGGCTTGTACGCCGGCAGCATCTCCTCGATCAGCTGCTGATTGAAGCCGGCGCCCTCGTCGACCTTGCCGTCGATCGCGAACACCCAGAGCATGCCGCCCTTGGGTGCCGAGTAGTAAAAGCTCGGGTCGCCGCCCAACCCGGACAGGATGGCGACATATTGCTTGCCGTCGAGCTCGTAGGTGATGGGCGAAGCGTTGATGCCCGAACCGGTCTGGAACTTCCACAGCTCCTTGCCGGTCTTGGCATCGAAGGCGAGGACGCGGCCGCGCTGGTCGCCGGTGAACAATACGCCTCCCTTGGTCACCAGCATGCCGGCGAACAGCGGCAGCGGGCTCTCCGTGACCCAGGCGACCTTCTTGTTGGCGACGTCAATGGCCATGATACGGCCGATGGTGTCGCCCATGCGGTACATCTGGTAGTCGACGCCCATGAAGAGATCGCCGGGCTTGTAGACAAGCTTGCCCTTCTCCCACGCCGTCAGTCCCATGCCCCACTGGTTCACGGCAACATAGAAGAGGCCGCTGTCAGGATCGTAGGCCGGCGGGAACCAGTTGGTGCCGCCTTCGAGGCCCGGCACGATCGGCCCCACCGTGCCGCCGCCGCTCTTTGGTTTCATGGCTTCGTTGATGGTCGGCCGGCCGGTCTTCGGGTCGAGGCCGGTCGTCCAGTTGATGCCGTCGACCAGTGGGAAGGCATAGACGAACTGACCGTTGCTGCGATCGATCGCGTAGAAATACCCGTTGCGGTTCGAGACCACGGCGAGCTTCCGGTCCTGGCCGTCGACCTTGCGGTCGACCAGAATCGGCGTCGACATGCCGTCATAGTCCCAGGAGTCGTTCGGGGTGTACTGGAAGCCCCACTTGATCTTGCCGCTGTCCGGATCGAGCGCCAGCATGGCGCAGGTCCAGAGATTGTCGCCGGGCCGGGTGTCGGCGGCCCAGGATCCGGGATTGCCGACGCCCCAGTAGAGCGTGTTGGTGTCGGCGTCGTAGCTGCCGGTCAGCCAGGTCGGACCGCCGCCGGTTTTCCAAGCGTCGCCCGCGGGCCAGGTTTCGCTGCCCGGCTCGCCTGGCGCGGGAATGGTGAAGGTCTGCCATTCCTGGGCACCGGTCTTGGCGTTGTAGGACTTGAGATAAGCGCGTACGCCATACTCGCCGCCCGAGACCCCGACGATGACATGGTCGCCGACGATGAGCGGCGCCGAGTTGGTGGTGACACCGTTCTTCCAGTCGTCGATCGTCTGTTCCCAGGCCACGGTGCCGTCGGCCCGATTGAGGGCGACCAGCTTGGCGTCGAGGCGCTCGACGAAAATAAGATCGTCCTTGATCGCGATGCCGCGGTGGATCGGACCGCAGCACAGCATGGCGGTCAGACCGTCCTCGTACTCCGGGTCGTAGTGCCAGACGATGTTGCTGGATCGGGCGTCGACGGCGAAAACCCGAGCATAGTCGGCCGAGAAGTACAGGACGCCGTCCCGGTACAGCGGCGTCGCTTCGAGACCGGCAAACTGCCCGCCGGTGGAAAAGGTCCAGACCGGCTGTAGCTTTGCCGCGTTTTCCGGCGTGATTTCAGCCAATGGGCTGTACCGCCAGTTGCGATAGTCGCGGCCGTACATCAGCCATTCCGCGGCATTGTCCTGCGCTTTCAGCAGGTCGTCTGACGTGACCGGTCCAGCCTGGCTTGGGGCCGCAGCGACAGCCGCGGCGGCAAGAAATCCGGCAAATATGATCCTGTTCAAGGATGTGGTGATCATGCCCTTGCTCCCCTGTGGTAGCCGTGGTCGTTGAATCCACTTAGCGCAATCACTCAGATGCCCGTCGGGTGCTGCCACCCGGCACGAGACAACGAGAGATTAGCCGAAGAGCCGTATTCCTGTAACTGTCCGCGAAGCGATGCCACCAGCGCGGGGGGATTGCAGGCGGACCGTCCCACCCGTCCCGCGCACTCTGGCGAACAGAACTCTCGACCGCGGGCCGGATTGCGCTATACAGGCGGCCTCGAGAGGCGAATACGGCGAGGAAGGGGATCATGGCCAGCACCAACCGGCTGCGGATCGGAATCCTGGGCGCCAGCGGCTATACCGGCGCCGAGCTGGTGCGCCTGCTGGCGCGCCATCCCGAGACCGAGATCCGCACCCTGACCGCCGACCGCCAGGCCGGCAAGCCGCTGGCCGAGGTGTTCCCGCATCTTGGCGGGCTCGCGCTCCCCGATCTGGTGAAGGTCGAGGACGCCGACTGGGACGCGGTCGACGCGGTGTTCTGCGGACTGCCCCACGGCACCACCCAGGAGATCGTCGCCGGCCTGCCGAAGCGGCTGAAGGTGGTCGACCTGTCGGCCGATTTCCGCCTCGCCGACGTCGACGAGTACGCCCGCTGGTACGGCCACCCCCACAAGGCGCCGGAGCTGCAGAAGCAGGCGGTGTACGGCCTGACCGAGCTCAAGCGGCCGGAAGTGGCGAAGGCGCGGCTGGTCGCCAATCCCGGCTGCTACCCGACCTCGGCGCAGCTTCCCCTGGTGCCGCTGATCGCGGCCGGCCAGATTGCCGGCGACGACATCATCATCGACGCCAAGTCGGGGGTCAGCGGGGCCGGGCGCGACGCCAAGCAGGGCTCGCTGTTCACCGAGGTCAGCGAGGGCATCCATGCCTATGGCGTCGCCAGCCACCGCCACGGGCCGGAGATCGAGCAGGGCCTGAGCGAGGCGGCGGGCAAGCCGATCATCGTCAACTTCACGCCCCATCTGGTGCCGATGAGCCGAGGCATCCTGTCGTCGATCTATGTCCGCCTGGCGGACGGCGCCACCGCCGACGACGTGCGCGCGACGCTGACGAAGCGTTACGCGGGCGAGCCGTTCGTGCGGGTGCTGCCCGCCGGCCAGGTGCCGCAGACCCGCCATGTGCGCGGCTCCAACCATTGTCTCATCGGGGTCTTCGCCGACCGGGTGCCGGGCCGGGTCATCCTGCTCTCGGTCATCGACAACCTGGTCAAGGGTGCCTCCGGCCAGGCGATCCAGAACATGAACCTGATGGCCGGCTTCGCCGAGACCGCCGGGCTCGAGCAGCAGCCCCTGTTCCCGTGAGCGGCGCCATGAGCCGGGGCGGCAGCGCGATCGTGGGCGGCGTCATCATGGCCCATGGCAACCGGCGACCGGTGATCGCCGCCGACGCCTTCATCGCGCCGACCGCGGTCATCATCGGCGACGTCGAGATCGGGCCGGGCTCGAGCGTCTGGTTCGGCTGCGTGCTGCGCGGCGATTCCAACGCGATCCGCATCGGCGCGCGCACCAACATCCAGGACGGCACCATCATCCACGTCAACCACCAGAAGGACGGCGGGCGCGACGCGGCCGGCTTCTGCACCGTGATCGGCGACGACATCACCGTCGGCCACATGGCACTGCTCCATGCCTGCCGGCTCGAGAGCGGCTCGTTCGTCGGCATGAAGGCCTGCGTGATGGACGGCGCGGTGGTGGAGAGCCAGGCGATGGTCGCCGCCGGCGCCCTGGTCACCCCCAACAAGCAGGTGAAGCGCGGCGAGCTGTGGGCCGGCAGCCCGGCCCGGCTGATGCGCCAATTGAGCCAGGGCGAGCTCGACTACTTCCCCTATTCGGCCGAGCACTACTACGAGCTTGCGCAGAGCTATCTGGACTGAGGCCCGCGGCGGGCCTATATGAGCGCCGACCGGCAGCCCCACCGGGAGCCGCAGGAGGAGGATCGGTCGATGAAGCAGAAGACTTCGACCCGGCGGCCGCGCAACCCGTACGCGACCGCCGTCCGCCGACTGAAGATGCGGGTCAAGACCTCGGCCCGCGCCTACAGCCGCAAAGCCAAGCACCCGAACCCCCGCCCCCAGGACGGGGGTTCGTCGTTTGTGGGGAGTGCATCAGAAGGAAAGCCAAGCTTGTCGTCGTCCGTACGCTACGGAATCTGAACGACCGGGTTCGCCGCATCCGCCACGGCGACGGTCGTGCGCCCGCCGCAGAAGCGTTCGATGAGCGCCACCAGATCCGCCACCGCCGCGTCGAGATCGCCGGCGCCGTTCGCCTGCACCGTCACCACCGCGCGCCGCGTCGCGGGCGTGACGATGGAGCGCGCGTCCTGGCGCCAGTTCCAGCGCCGGCACAGCACCTTCTCGGAATCGGCATAGACGACCTCGCCGTCCTTGGGCGGGTCGTTCGGGTCTTCGCCGGCCTCGGCCCCCATGTCGACGAAGCTGTCGCCCGGCCGCGAAACCCGGAAGGCGAGGTCGCCGGCGACGCGGTCGAGATCGTCGGCGCCGAGGCACAGCACGTGGCTGAACGACACGGTGTTGTAGGCATCGACGAAGCCGTTGATGGCGGGGAGCGGGCGGCCGGCAAGCACGTTCTTGACCAGGCGCTCGACCGAGGAGCGGTAGCTCGTGCGCTTGATGCCGAAGGCCTTGTAGGCGCCGCGCCAGGCGGCGACGCCGGGGATGGCGGAAAGCTCCGTGCCATGGTCGCGGGTCCGGGTCGCGGCCTCGCGCTCGGCGATCAGGCGATCGAGCTCGGCCGGCCGCGTCGCCGGGATGACGAGGTCCTCGGCGACCACGGCGGCGACGCGGAAATCCGGGAAGCGGCCGGCGATGTCGGCGATCGAGAGCGTGCGGGGCATCGCGGCGAAGTATAGCCGGCGAAATCCCGCAGCGTCGCGGCCGTCAGTCCCGCGCCATCCCGGTCGCGCTGCGGATCGCGGCGGCCGAGCCGGCGAGGGCGAAGCGGGTGGTCCGCTCGCGGCCGTCGGCGCTGCGGAAGCTGATCGAGAGCTCGTTGCCGGCGAGCCAGGGGCGCAGGCCGGGGTCGGAATCGGCGACCCGCCCGGTCGCGGTCGAGATCAGCCAGAAGGCCACGCTCTGCCCGACATGGCCCCAGAGCGCGCTTTGGGCGTCGCCGGCGGCGCGGATCGCCGCGGTGTCGACCGCGGCGGCGTCGTCGATGCGGAAGACCGGCATGACCCCGTCGAACGCCATGCCCTCGGCCAGGTGCAGCTCGCAGAACACGTGGCTGCCGGCCTCGTCCTCGAGCCGCCACAGATAGACCGTGTGGCCGTCGCCGTTGGTGACGCTGGCGGCCTTGAGCTCGGGAACGTCGGATGGGGCGGGCCCGACGCGCCAGGTCTCGGCGGCGGCGGCCGGCAGGGCGAACAGGGCGGCGGCGAGAACGGCGGCAAGACGGATCATCGGCGGCATCCTGCGCAATGGCGAAGGCCGGCATGCTGCCGCAGGAAGGTGGAGAGATTAAGGCAAGGCGCTACTGCAGCCGGACCTTCACATAGGAGCCGGGGGCGTCCTCGATCGGCTTCAGCTTGCCGTCGCCGGGCTGGCGCGCCGGCACCTGCTCGCCGCTGAACTTGGCGGCCCATTTCGCCCATTCCGGCCACCACGAGCCTTCGCGCTCGGCGGCGCTACGCAGCCAGGCGTCGGGGTCGGCCGGCAGCTTGCTGTTGGTCCAGTGGCTGTACTTCTTCGCGTCGGGCGGATTGACCACGCCGGCGATGTGGCCGGACGCCGCGAGCACGAACCTGACCGGGCCGCTGAACAGCTTCGTGGCCGCGTAGGTGCTCTTCCACGGCGCGATGTGGTCCTCCTTGGTGGAGAGCATGAACACCGGCGCCTTGATCTTGCCGAGCTCGATCGGCACGCCTTCGAGGGTGATCCCGCCCGGCTTCGACAGCAGGTTCTCCTGGTACATCTTGCGCAGGTAGAAGCTGTGCATCGTCGCCGGCATGCGCGTCGAGTCGGAGTTCCAGTACAGCAGGTCGAACGGGAAGGGGTCCTTGCCCAGCAGGTAGTTGTTGACCACGAACGACCAGATCAGGTCGTTGGCCCGGAGCATGTTGAAGGTGCTGGCCATGGCGTGGCCTTCGAGAAAGCCCTTCTCGTTCATGCGCTCCTCGAGGGCGGTGAGCTGCTCCTCGTCGATGAACACGCCGAGCTCGCCGGGCTCGGCGAAGTCGGTCAGCGTGGTGAGGAAGGTGGCGCTCGCCACCCGGTCGTCGCCCTTGGCCGCCATCCAGGCCAGCGAGGCGGCCAGCAGCGTGCCGCCCAGGCAATAGCCGATGACGTTGAACTGCCGCTCGCCGGTGGCCTTTTCCATGGCGCCGAGCGCCGCCAGCGGCCCTTCCTTCATGTAGTCCTCGAAAGATTTTTGGGCGAGGCGCTCGTCCGGGTTGACCCAGGACACGACGAACACGGTGTGGCCCTGCGCCACCAGCCACTTGATCAGCGAGTTCTTCTCCCTGAGATCGAGGATGTAGAACTTGTTGATCCAGGGCGGGATCACCAGGAGCGGTCGCTGATACACCGTCGCGGTGGTCGGGGTGTACTGGATGAGCTGCAGCAGATCGTTCTGGAACACCACCTTGCCCGGGGTGACAGCGATGTTCTCGCCGAGCTTGAAGGCCTCGAGATCGGTCATCTTGATGGCGAGGTTGCCCTTGCCGCGCTCGAGATCGTCGAGCAGGTTCTGCAGGCCCTTCACCAGGTTGTCGCCGTTCGATTCGACGGTCGCGCGCAGCACCTCGGGATTGGTCATCACGAAATTGCTGGGCGCCATCGCGTCGACGAACTGCCGGGTGTAGAAGTCGACCTTCTTGGCGGTCTTGTCGTCGAGCCCCTCGACCTCGCGCACGGTCGACTGCATCCAGCGCGCCGACAGCAGGTAGGATTGCTTGATGAAGTCGAAGAGCTGGTTCTCCTGCCAGGCGGCGTCGCGGAACCGGCGGTCTTCCGACGGCGTCTCGATCACCGGCTCGGATTCCTCGCCCATCAGCCGCCGGGCGGTCGCCTGCCACAGGTTCATGTAGTCCTGCCACAGGTTCATCTGGGCCTGGACCAGCTTGGCCGGATCGGCCATCAGCCGCCCGGTCATCTCGAGGAAGGCGCGGCCGACATTGAGCGGGTCCGACATGCCGAACCCGTCGGCGCTCTGGCGCCCCAGGAACTCGCTGACGATGCGCTGGGACTGCTCGGCGATCCTGGCCATGGTCTGCGACAGTTCGACCGGGTCCGGCATCTTCATGTCGGCGCCCTGTTGATCGCTCATGACGGCTTCCTTATGATTGCCCGGCTTGGATATACGCGACACTCTTAAAGTAGGTTTGAGAGAAAGCCACCCGGGCGCGACCAGCCCGCCGAGGCCCCATCCGGGGCCTGGCGGGTCCCTCATCCGGCCTTCTCAACGTATGACGCCCTAGCCCGCGAAACAACCGCGGGGCGCGAGGAACGGGGAGCCGCCTTGATCCAATCCGCCGATCCGACTGAGCCTTGCGCGATCGCGGTCCCGCCCGGACGGGGCCTGGGACTGGCGGCCGGTATCCTGGCGCTGCTGCTGGTGACCGGCCCGCTCGGCGCCTGCAGCACCGTGTCGGGAACCATTTCCGATGTCTTCGGCAGCGGCGACGCCGAGGCCGAGAGCACGGTCCAGGCCCCGGCCGAGGCGGAGGGCGAACAGCCGTTCCCCAATCTCGGCACGGTGCCGGGCGAGGCGCCGGAAACCAGCAGCGCGGAAGAGCGCGCAGCCATCACCGAGGGACTCGCCGCCGATCGCGCCAACGCGGAATACACCGACGAGCCGCTGGCGCCGGCGGTGGCTTCCGCCCCGCCGCCCGCCGCCCCGGCCCCGGCGGAGCCGCCGCCGGCCCCGGCCGCGGCGCCCGCGGCTTCAGCCCAGCCGGCGATCGAATCGCAACCGGTGGCGCCCCCGCCGCAGCCGGCCCAGAGCGCGCCGCCGCCGGCCCCGCAGGTGACCCAGGTACCCAGTCCGCCCGCGCCGGCGGCGTCCGCGGCCCCGGCCCAGCCGCTGCCGGGCCAGCCGCTGCCAGGCCAGCCCGAGGTCCTCGCCGGCGGTTCGGTGACCGTCAACCCGGACGCGGTACTGGGCGACGGCGGCGGTTCGACCGCTGCCAGCCGGCTGCTGCCGAGCGGCGAGTCGCGGCCGGTCGCGCTGATCTTCTTCCGCTATGGCTCGGCCGGGCTCAGCCGGGGCGACATCGCCGTGCTGAAGGACGTGGCCCGGCTGCACCAGGAGCGCGGCGGGCTGGTCCGCGTCATCGGCCATGCCAGCCAGGGTTCGGCAACGGGCGACGTGGCCAAGCAAAACATGGCCAACCTCAACATTTCCCTGGCCCGGGCCAATGCGGTGGCGCGCGAGCTGTCGCGGCTCGGGGTGCCCACCGACCAGATCCAGGTGGCCGCCGCCGGCGCCCAGCAGCCGCTCTACTACGAGACCCAGGCGACCGGCGAGGCCGGCAACCGCCGGGTCGAGATTTACCTCGACTACTGAGGTCGCAGTCGGGACAGGCCGGGCCGTCGAGCGTCTCGACGCGCCTCGCCCGGCCCGTTAGAAAGGGGACCCGCCGCGACCGGGCGGGGCTGCGGGGCCGCGATCCAGGATTTCCCGGGATCCGCGGGCTTCCGGTCGATCCCGGTCTTCCAACAGGGTCTCCGATAGGTTTCTGGGTTCCAGCAATGACAGTCTGCAAACGCGGCGCCGGACAGCGGGCCACCGGGCCGGCCGCAAGGGGCCGAAATTGAGCCGGCCGGGCGCGCCCGCCCCCCTGAAGGTGGGAATCGCCGGGCTCGGCACGGTCGGTGCCAGCACGGTCAAGCTGCTGCTGCAGCACGCCGCGGTGCTGGCGGAACGCTGCGGCCGGCCGATCCGCGTGGTGGCGGTTTCCGCCCGCGACCGGGCCAAGGATCGCGGCGTCGACCTCGCCGGCATCGCCTGGCATGACGACGCCCTGGCCCTGGCCCGCGACCCGCAGGTCGAAGTGGTGGCGGAGCTGATCGGCGGCTCGGACGGCATCGCGAAATCGCTGGTCGAGGCGTCGCTCGACGCCGGCAAGCACGTGGTGACCGCCAACAAGGCGCTGCTCGCCCATCACGGCACCGCGCTCGCCCGGGCGGCCGAGGCCAAGGGCGTCGCCATCGCCTACGAGGCCGCGGTGGCCGGCGGCATCCCGATCATCAAGTCGCTGCGCGAGGGCCTGGCCGGCAACCGGATCCAGCGCGTCTACGGCATCCTGAACGGCACCTGCAACTACATCCTGACGACCATGCGCCAGACCGGGCGCGAGTTCACCGACGTGCTGGCCGAGGCGCAGGCCCTCGGCTACGCCGAGGCCGATCCGTCCTTCGACGTCGACGGCGTCGATGCCGCCCACAAGCTCGCGATCCTGACCAGCGTCGCGTTCGGCTGCGAGGTCAGTTTCGCCGACGTGCATATCGAGGGCATCCGCCACGTTTCGGCGGTCGACATCGCCTTCGCCGAGGAGCTCGGCTACAGGATCAAGCTGCTCGGCCTCGCCCGCCCGACCGAGCATGGCATCGAGCAGCGCGTCCATACCTGCATGGTGCCGCTCGGCACCCCGATCGCCCATGTCGAGGGCGTGTTCAATGCCGTGGTGACGGTCGGCGACTTCGTCGGCCAGAGCGTCGCCGAGGGCCGCGGTGCCGGCGCCGGGCCGACCGCCTCGGCCGTCGTCGCCGACCTGATCGACATCGCCCGCGGCCGGGTGACACCGACCTTCGGGGTGCCGGCGGCGGCGCTGTCGCGCCAGCCCGCCTCGCCGATGGCGCGCCACCGCGGCGCCTATTACGTGCGGCTGATGGTGCTGGACCGCCCCGGCGTCATCGCCGACGTCGCCGCGGCGCTGCGCGACGAGCAGGTGTCGATGGAGGCGATGATCCAGCGCGGCCGCGCCCCCGACGAGACCGTGCCGGTGGTTCTCACCACCCACGAGACCGACGAGGCGGCTATGCTGCGGGCCCTGGCCCGCATCGGCAAGCTCGCGGCGATGCGCGAGCCGCCGCGGATGATCCGCATCGAGACGCTGTAACGCGGCCGCGCAGGCCGCCGCCCATAGCACGGGGACCACGGGGAACCACATGTCGACGATCACCGGAATGGACCGCAATCTGGCGCTGGAAGCAGTGCGCGTCACCGAGGCGGCCGCGCTCGCGGCCTCGCGCCTGATGGGGCGCGGCGACGAAAAGGCGGCCGACCAGGCCGCCGTCGACGCCATGCGGCGCGCGCTCAACAGCCTGGCGATCGACGGCACGGTGAAGATCGGCGAGGGCGAGCGCGACGAGGCGCCGATGCTCTACATCGGCGAGAAGGTCGGCCTGGGCGGCCCCAAGACCGACATCGCCCTGGATCCGCTGGAAGGCACCACCATCACCGCCAAGGGCGGGCCGAACGCGCTCGCCGTCATCGCCATGGCGGGCGAGGGCGGGTTCCTCAACGCCCCCGACGTCTACATGGACAAGATCGGCGTCGGCGCCGGCCTGCCCGACGGTGTCGTCGATCTCGACGCGACGCCCGAGGAGAACCTGAAGAACCTGGCCAAGGCCAAGAAAGTCGACGTCTCCGACATCGTCGTGTGCATCCTCGACCGGCCGCGCCATGCCGAGCTGATCGGCCGGGTGCGCGCCGCCGGGGCGCGAATCATGCTGATCTCCGACGGCGACGTGTCCGGCGTCATCGCCACCTCGCGGTCGAACAGCGGCATCGACATGTATGTCGGCAGCGGCGGCGCGCCGGAGGGCGTGCTGGCGGCCGCCGCGCTGCGCTGCATCGGTGGCCAAATGCAGGGCCGCCTGGTGTTCCGCAACGACGACGAGCGGGGCCGGGCGCGGCGCTGCGGGATCACCGATCTCGATCGCAAATACGCGCTGCTCGATCTGGCGTCCGGCGACGTGATGTTCGCGGCGACCGGCGTCACCGACGGCACCATGCTGAAGGGCGTGCGCCGGTTCCACGACGGCGCCATGACCCATTCCATGGTCATGCGCTCCAAGACCGGCACGGTGCGCATCATCGAGGCGCACCACAACTTCGCCCGCAAGTCCGGCTTCGACCCGATGGACCGATAGAGCGGTGTACATCGCCTCGGGGCGACGAACGCAAACCCTCTCCCCGGGAGGGAGAGGGAGGGGCCCATCGCGAAGTGATGGAAGGGAGAGGGGGCCTCGGCAAGGATCCATGCGCGCGCGTCCGCACGCGAAAACCCCTCCCCCTACCCCCTCCCGCAAGGGGAGGGGGTAAGACCACCGAGATGCCGCAGCAGTCTGCGCCTCTCGCCGAGTCCGCTGTCCTCGGCGTCGAGCGCTCGATCGGCGGCCGGCGCTGGCGCCAGCGCGGCGGCGACGCGATGGCGGGCCTGGCGCTCGCCCAGCGCTTCTCCCTGCCCGAGATCGTCGGCCGGCTGCTGGCCGCGCGCGGGATCGCGGCGGACGAGGTCGAGAGCTTCCTGGCGCCAACCCTGCGCGCCCTGCTGCCCGATCCGTCCGATCTCACCGACATGGATGCCGGCGCCGCGCGGCTGGCGCACGCGGTAGCCACTGGCGAGCGCATTGCCGTGTTCGGCGACTACGATGTCGACGGCGCCACCTCGTCGGCGCTGCTGGCGCGCTTCTTCCGCGCGGTCGGCGCCGACGTCACGGTCTACATCCCCGATCGCCTGAAGGAAGGCTATGGCCCCAACGCGCCGGCGCTGCTGCGCCTGCACGCCCAGGGCGTGAAGGTCGCGGTCACCGTCGATTGCGGCATCAGCGCCTTTGAGGCGCTGGCGGCGGCGCGCGACGCCGGGCTCGACGTCATCGTGGTCGATCATCACGAGGCCGAGCCGCGCCTGCCGCCGGCGGTCGCCGTGATCGACGCCAACCGGGTCGACGAGGCGCCCGCGGTGCGCGAACGCCTGGGCCACCTCGCCGCGGTCGGCGTCGCCTTCCTGCTCGCGGTCGCGGTCAACCGCGCCTTGCGCGCCGCCGGCTGGTACGGGCTGGCTCGTCCCGAGCCCGACCTGATGCGCTGGCTCGACCTGGTGGCGCTCGGCACGGTCTGCGACGTGGTCTCGTTGACCGGGCTCAACCGGGCGCTGGTGGCCCAGGGGCTGAAGGTGCTGGCGCGCCGGCAGTCGCCGGGCTTGGCCGCGCTGGCCGACGTGGCGCGGCTCGACGAGCGGCCGAGCGCTTGGCATCTCGGGTTCCTGCTGGGGCCCAGGGTCAATGCGGGCGGACGGGTCGGCGCGGCCGATCTCGGCAGCCGCCTGCTGGCGACCGACGATCCGGCCGAGGCGGCGGCGATCGCCGCCCGGCTCGACGCCCTCAATACCGAGCGCAAGGAAATCGAGCGGGCGGTGCTCGACGCGGCGATCCTGGCGATCGAATCGCGGGGGGAGGCGGGGGATGCCGGCGCGCATGACCCGGTCTTCGTCGCCGGCGAGGGCTGGCATCCCGGGGTCATCGGCATCGTCGCCAGCCGGCTCAAGGAACGCTATCACCGCCCGGCGCTGGTGGTGGCGCTGGACGGCGCGGTTGGCAAGGGCTCGGGACGCTCGGTCGCCGGCATCGATCTCGGCGCCGTCGTCATCGCCGCGCGCCAGGCCGGGCTGCTGGTCAACGGCGGCGGCCATGCCATGGCGGCCGGGTTGACCGTGGACGCGGCGCGGCTCGACGAACTGCGCGGCTTTGTTGCCGAACGGCTGCGGCCGCAGATCGCCGGCGGCGCGCTGACGCCGGGCCTGTCGATCGACGGCTCGGTGCAGGCCGGCGCCGCGACCCGCGAGCTGATGGCAGAGATCGACCGTCTCGGTCCGTTCGGCACCGGCAATCCGGAGCCGCGCTTCGCGCTGCCCGCGCTCCGCATCGCCAAGGCCGACGTGGTCGGCGAGAACCATGTGCGCTGCTTCGTCTCGGGCAGCGACGGTACCCGGCTCAAGGCGATCGCCTTTCGCGCCCTCGAGGGGCCGCTGGGGGCCGCCCTGCTCCGGACCGGCGGCGCGCCCATGCACTTGGCCGGGCATCTGCGGCCCGACACCTGGCAGGGCCGCAACGACGTGCAGTTGCTGATCGACGACGCGGCGTTCGCCGCCAACTGACCGGCTGCGGTTCGTCGCCGGCGCCGCGACTCCGCCATGGCGCAGAATCACCATGGCGCAGAATCAAAGGGCCCCGTCCGCGCAAGCCCCAGGCGGGGCGGGAGCGGGCCGGGGCCCAGTCGTTGGTGGCCCAGTCGTCGGTGACGCTGGCGCTGGCGGTGCTACTTCGCCGCCGTCACCATGATCTCGACCAGGTACTGCGGGCCGGCGAGGCGGGCCTCGACGGTGGCGCGGGCCGGGGCATTGCCCTTGGCGACCCAGCCGTCCCACACCTTGTTCATCTCGTCGAACGTGCGGATGTCCGACAGCCAGATATTGGCCTTCAGGATCTTCGCTTTGCTGCTGCCGGCCTGCTTCAACACCTTGTCGATGTTGCGCAGCACCTGCTTGGTCTGCCGGGCGACCGACGGTACCGGGTTGTCGGCGACCTGGCCGGCCAGGTAGACGGTGTCGCCGTGGATGACGGCCTGGCTCATGCGCGCGCCGGCGCCGATGCGGGTTATTTTCATGTGGCCCCTCTGTCCTTGGGTGGGTGGTCGCTGGATGGTGACGGCGGCGCGCGGGTTCCCCCGAACCCCCCGGCCTGCGATCCCTCCCGCTGGAAGGGCGACGCCGGGCCGCCGCGGCGCCGGATTATGGCGGAACCGGGCGGCCGCGCCCACAGAAAAGCGGCGGGATTCGGCGGGCTCCGCGGCGCGGCAGTTGATTTTCCGAGGCCGCGCGGGTAATGACGGGCGCCGGCCCCTATGTCCCCGTCGTCTAGAGGCCTAGGACACCGCCCTTTCACGGCGGCGACACGGGTTCGAATCCCGTCGGGGACGCCAGCTTGCCAACGTCCGTCGCGACAGAGGCGAGGCCCCGCGGGCCGGCAGTGCTCCTTGAGCCTCGCAACGCGCGGCTCGGCGTCGGTGATGGAGCAGCGACACACGGCTGTGTCGAGTGTCACCAGCATGGCGTCGTGCCCATCAAGGGCGGCCGTTGGGTGCCTCAGCGTATCGCCCGATAGGCGTGCCATGTGCCGTGGCCGAGCAGCGGGAAGACGATGATCAACCCCAGCAGCCCGGTCGCCAGGCCGATGCCGATCAGGCCGAGCACGATCGCCGCCCAGGTCAGCATGACCGGCAGGTTGTTCCAGACCAGCGCCATGCTCCTGCCCATCGCCGTCAGGGCGTCCAGCCGTTCGCCGAGCAGCATGGGAACCGAGAACGCGCTGATGGCAAAGGCGAAGGCCGCGAACAGCCCGCCGATCAGTGTGCCGACGATCAGCATGGCCCAGCCGATCGGGGTGGTGAACAGCATGCCCGCGACGTGATCGAGGCCGGGAAAGGGCCGCAGGCCGAAGAACAGGGCATAGACGATGACGGCGGCGCGCATCCAGAGCAGCATCAGCAGGCACAGGAGCGCGCCGATGAACAGAATCTGGCCGCCTGATTTCGCCTTCACCAAGATCATCTGCGACAGCGCGACCGGTTCCCGGCTCGCCAGGCGGCGGCTTTTCTCGTAGAGCCCGACGGCGAGGATCGGGCCGACGATGAGGAACCCGGCCAAGGCGGGAAAAAGGACGTCGTCCCAGCCGAGCGCGAACATGCTCCAGACGACGGCGAACGAGACGACGAAGACGAACAGCCCGTAGGCCAGGCTGGGACCCGGCTGCACCGTCAGGTCCCGCCAGCCGGCGCGCAGCCACGCCAGCGCGGCACCCGCAGCCAGGCCGCGATCCAACGTGCCCTCCCGAGGAAGCGGCGGAACGACTGGCGGGATCGTGGCCACTTTCACCTCCATTGCGCCGGCCGTGGGGCGGATCGCGGCGTTCCGGCCTCCCGGCTCAACATGACGGCTTCGCCGCCCGAAATGCGCCGGCTCCGGCTGCTGCCTCGCCGCTTTCCGAATGGGCGACGCATTCCGGCTGGGACGTCACCGCGACATATACGAGATGGGCATTGGCGAAGACGAGAAGCGCGATCCCGACCGCCACAGCCAATCCCACGACGACGATCGGCGCCGTCGGTCGACGTCTCCGGGCGGCGAGCCGCGCGGTTCCTGCGAGCGGGCTCATTGCCGCTTCGCCCCGAGATCGAGGACGTAAAGCGTGAGGATCTTCCTCTCGGCTACCGTCAGGCGTCCATCCCAACTGGGCATGTGGCCCTGGCGGCCGTTGAAGACGGTGGTGAAAATCGACTGCCGGTCGCCGCCATAGATCCAGAACCCGTCGGTCAGGTTGGGGGCGCCGAACTCCTGGCCGCCAGTTCCCTCCTCCCCGTGGCAGGAAGCACAGTTCTCGGCGAACACCTCCTTGCCGGCGGTGACGGCATCGGCCTGCGGGCCGGAGGCGGGCTGTGTGCTGGAGAGCGACTGCACGTATGCGACGACGCTGAGAATCGTGGCGCGGTCGAGCATCTGATCGCGGCCAAACGCCAGCATCTGGCTGACTCTCGTCTCATCGTGCGTGGCGTTGATTCCGACGCGGAGCGTTTCGGCGACGGTTTCGGGATCCCCGCCCCACAGCCAGGAGGCGTCGGTCAGGTTGGGATAGCCAGGGCCACCCCTGGCGTCGGTGCCGTGACAAACCGCGCAATTGTCCCCGAACAGGGCGTGGCCGGTTTCGCGCACGGCTTGCATCTGGGTGGGGTCCGCCAGGATTTCCTCGAAGCTCGCCGCCTCGAGCCCGTGGATCCATGCCGCCCGGTCCATGGCTGCCTGCCTGAGATTCGCCTCGACCGTGGTCCGTTGATCGATCCCCAGCAATCCCTTGGTGTAGGTCGCGCCGAGCGGCCACGCCGGCATCAGCACCCAATAGACCACCGAGAACGCCGCGGCGAGACCCAGGAAGAAATAGACCGGCCAGGGAACCCGGGTGTTGAGCTCCTTGATGCCGTTCCACTCGTGCCCCGTCGTCATGTGCCCCGTATAGGGATCGCGCTCACCTATTTCCACGGCCGGTCCTCATGGTCGAGAATCGCCCTTGCCGCCCGGTCGAAGCGGGTCTTGTTGGATGGCCAGAAGGCGTAGGCGAGGGCAACGATCGCCATGGCGATCAGATAGAACAGCCCGAACGATTTCGAAAGCCAGACCAGGGTGTCGTGATCGATACCGATGTCCATGCCACTACTCGCCCGTCGCCTGCTGCTGCTGCGCCGCATCGGTCAGTCGGCCGACGATCTGGAGATAGGCAACGAGCGCGTCCATCTCCGTCAGCCGGTTCGGCATGCCGTCGAAGTTCCGGATCTGGGTGTCCTCGCCATAGCGCGCCGCCACGCCCGCCGCCTGATCGCTGTCAGGCATCGCCTGCCCGCGGGCGTCGGCGGTGGCATTGGCGATCATCTCCTCGGTGTAGGGCACGCCCAGGCGCGCCAGGGCCCGCAGATGCAGGTCGAAGTCGTCGATCTCGAGCTCGTCGCGGGCGAGCCAGCCATAGGCCGGCATGACCGACTCCCGTACCACGTCACGCGGATTGATCAGATGCGCGACGTGCCACTCATCGGAATACTTGCCGCCGATCCGCGCCAGGTCGGGTCCCGTTCGTTTGGAGCCCCAAAGCATCGGATGGTCGTATTTCGACTCGACCGCCAGGGAGTAAGGGCCATAGCGCTCGACTTCGTCACGCAACGTCCGGATCATCTGGGAATGGCAGGCATAGCAGCCTTCGCGCATGTAGATGTTGCGTCCGGCCAGTTCCAGGGGCGTGTACACTCGCATGTCCGGCACCGACTCGACGGTCTCGTCGATGGTGAAAAGCGGCGCGATCTCGACCAGGCCGCCGATGCTGGAAACCACGATGATGCCGAGCACCAGACCGATCGAGCGGCGTTCCAGGCGGTAGTGCAATCCGAACATTGTCGATCACTCCGCCACGCCCGACGCCCCGCCGCGGGCGGGCAAGGCGACCGGAACGTCCCTGATCGCCGCGTCTCCGGGCTCGCGCGCGGCGCGGATGGTCATCCAGATGTTGTAGAAACCGACGACGGCGCCGATCAGGAACAGCAATCCGCCGACCGCGCGGGCGATGTAGTAGGGATGCATCGCGACGAGGGAGTCGATGAAGGAATAGGCGAGCGTGCCGGTCTCGTTGTAGGTGCGCCACATGAGGCCCTGGATGATGCCGGAGTTCCACATGGCGAAGACGTAGACGATCGTGCCCGCGAGGGAGAGCCAGAAGTGCACTTCGACGAGCGCCGGGGAGTACATGCGCTCGCGCTTCCATAACGCCGGCACCAGGCTGTAGAACGCGCCGAAGGTGATCATCGCGACCCAGCCAAGCGTGCCGGCATGGACGTGCCCGACCGTCCAGTCGGTGTAGTGCGACAGCGAGTTGACCGGCCTGATGGCCATGAACGACCCTTCGAAGGTCGACAGGCCGTAAAAGACCGCCGCCACCATCATGAACCGCAACGTGGCGTCGTCGCGCACCCGGTCCCACGCACCATTGAGCGTAAGGAGCGCGTTTCCAGCCGCGATCCACGAAGGCACGAGCAGCATCAACGAGAAGGTCATGCCGAGTGTCTGCACCCACTGCGGCAAAGCCGTGTAATGCAGATGGTGGGAGCCCGCCCACATGTAGAAGAAAGTGATGCCCCAGAAGCCGACGATCGACATCCGATAGGAATAGATCGGGCGATCCACCCTTTTCGGCAGGTAATAGTACATCATGCCCAGGAAGCCAGCGGTCAGGAAAAACGCGACCGCATTGTGGCCGTACCACCACTGGGTCATCGCGTCCTGGACGCCGGCGAAGGCCGAATAGCTCTTGGCCTTGGCGAGCGAGATCGGCAGGGCCAGATTGTTGACGATGTGCAGGATGGCGACGACCAGAATGAACGCCAGGTAGTACCAGTTGGCGACGTAGATGTGCGGCTCCCGCCGGCGCACCAGCGTGCGCAGGTAGAGCACGAAATAGGTGACCCATACGATCACGAGCCAAATGTCGGCATACCACTCCGGTTCGGCATACTCCTTGGACTGCGTCACGCCCACGGCGTAGCCGGTGACGGCGAGTAGACAGAATAGATTGTAGCCGAGCAGCACGAACCATGGGCTCAGCTGATCGGCCAGCCGTGCCCGCGATGTCCGCTGCACGACGTGGAAGGACGTCGCGATCAGGGCGTTGCCGCCGAATCCGAAGATCACCCCGGTGGTATGGACCGGACGCAATCGTCCGAAGCTCGCCCAGGCCGCGTCGAACGTCATTTCCGGATATGCGAGAAGCCAGGCAACCCAGTCGCCGACGAACATGCCGACGACGGCCCAGATCATGGCGATGACGAGGCCGGCCCTGGTCGGGTCGTCGTAATACTCTGCCAGCCGCTCTTCCCCGGGCTCCGGCGTGTAGTAGCCGGCGATGACCACGAAGACCATGGCAATGCACGCCGCCATGACGATGAAGCCATGGATGCCGAACAGATCCGACTGCCCCGCCCCCGCCATCGCCAGGCCGCAGAGCGTGAGCGCGATCAGAATGACGAGCGCCAGCTGCCGCTCGCCGGTCGTCAGCCGCGAGACCATCTCAGCGTCGCTCCCGCCAGGCCGGGTGGGTTGGCACGCTTGCTTCGCACGCGCCGGCCCGCAGCGGCGAGCGGGACACGTGCGTCGTGCAGGTTCTGAGGCGCATCGCGGACTTCCTCGAATGCAGGGCGGACAGGGCAACACGTTGCCGGACCATCAGTATTTGTATCGCGGCTTTTGTCAAATGTCGCTTCGCGTCGCGACGGCAGTCCAACCCTTGGAGGCCTTGGCACCCTTGGAGGTCTGCTATCTCTCCCGATCAGGGGCGAGCCGGTTCCGCGGTCCGGTTTCTACGCCGAGGCGGCTCGCCGGCCGGGCCTTGCGGCATCGACGGCCCGCCGCAATCATCGGCACTGGGCCAGGCCCTTCGATTCCAGGAAGCGCGCCAGCGGGAATCGTAGGCCGCGTCGACTGAAGCTCGGAGCTGGCGGTGCAATGGCGTGAAACGATAGCAAAATCATAGTAATATGAACCAGTGGCGCGAGCGGGATCTGAGCTTGCGGGCCAGCTCTCGATCGTCGGTTTCACCACGGCAATGCTTGCCGCGCACGCCAATCTCAGCAAGAAAGAGCAGCGCTCCACCGAACGAGGCTTGCCCCGCATGTCCCACCTGCACGAAGGCTACTTCACCGCCGGGCTGGATGCCGATCCCGAGCTGGCGCAGGCGATCCGGGGCGAACTCGGGCGGCAGCGGGACGGCATCGAGCTGATCGCTTCCGAGAACATCGTCTCCCGCCTGGTGCTCGAGGCCCAGGGCTCGGTGCTGACCAACAAGACGGTCGAGGGCCTGCCCTACAAGCGCTACTACGGCGGCGCGGAGTTCGCCGACGCCATCGAGGCGCTGGCGATCGAGCGCGCCCGCCGCCTGTTCGGCTGCCGCTTCGCCAATCTGCAGCCGCATTCCGGCTCGAACGCCAACGCCGGCGTGCTGCTCGGCCTGCTCGAGCTGGGCGACACCATCGTCTCCATGAACATCGCCGCCGGCGGGCATATCAGCCATGGCCATCCGGCGACGCTGACCGGGCGCGACTACCGGATCGTGCCCTACGGCGTCGCCCGCCAGACGGAGCGGATCGACCTCGACGAAATCCGCGCCCTGGCCAAGGGCAGCGCGCCGAAGCTGATCATCGCCGGAGGCTCGGCCTATTCGCGCGCCATCGATTTTAGGGCGCTCCGGGCGATCGCCGACGAGGTCGGAGCCTGGCTGATGGTCGACATGGCGCATTTCGCCGGGCTGGTCGCCACCGGGCTCCATCCCGACCCGTTCCCGCACGCCCACGTCGTCACCACCACGACCTACAAGTCGCTGCGCGGCGCGCGCGGCGGGCTGGTGCTGTGGAACGACGAGGCGCTCTCCAACAAGATCAACTACGGCATCTTCCCGGGGGTGCAGGGCTCGGTGATGCTGCACAGCGTCGCCGCCAAGGCCGCCTGCCTGGGCGAGGCGCTGCGCCCCGAGTTCAAGCGCTACAACCAGGCCGTCCTCGACAACGCCCGCGCCCTTGCCGCCGGCCTCGCCGAGGCCGGAATCCGGATCGTGTCCGGCGGCACCGATACCGGCCTGATGCTGGTCGACCTGGCGAGCCGCAACATCACCGGCGACGTCGCGGCCAAGGCGCTCGAACAGGCCGGCCTCGCCGTCAACAAGAACCAGATCCCGTTCGATCCGCGTCCGCCCGAAGCCCCGTCCGGCCTGCGCCTTTCCGCCAACGCCGGCACCGCACGGGGCTTCGGCACCGCCGATTTCCAGAGCATCGGACGCTGGATCGACCGCACCCTGCGGGATCCGGCCGACCGCCAGGCGATCGCGGCGGTCCGCGCGGACGTGCTGGAGCTGTGCCGGCGCCACCCGATCTACTGAACGCCATATCCGTACCCCGTGCAGGAGCCGGCATGGTCGCGCTCGGCGACCAGATCCACGGCGCGACGGCGAAGCCAGGCGGCTTAGCGCTTCGGCTTCGCGTAGCGCCGCTCGAGCCTTCTCACGCCGTAGGCCGCGACCAGGCTGGCCGCCAGCAGGATCAGCGTCGCCAGGGCATAGGGCTCGTCGTACTTGAAGGCCCGACCGGCCACGGCGTTGGCCGCGCCGAACAGGTCGATCTCGGTGATCGCCGCCAACAGCGGGGCTTCCTTGAACAGCCCGGTCGGCAAATCGCCAAGCAGGCTCAAATGCTCGACGGACCCTTCCAATGGCAGGATGCATGTTGTGGTTCAGACCACCCCCATCGCAAAGATGGGCTGCCCAAGAGGCGCCACAATCATGGCGCCGAGTACCGTGGGCGCCGAGTCCTCGGACAGCCCGAGCGATGCAGTACCGACGCTGAGCGACAGCATCAGCCAGGATGGCAGCTGCCATCCTCGTTGGAGGTTGAAGAACAGGTCGTTGAAGATGGGTGCCATCGACTCGTCCGGGATTCATTGGAGGAACGACAGTCCCAGGGTCGACGCTGGATCCGGTTCCCGGTCAAAGTCCATGGCGACGTCTCGATTCCCCCTCTCGTGTGTGCAAACAAGGCGTTCGATTGAAGCGTAAATGCAACATGGAGTTTGAATTGCCGGTCGGTGCGCCGCGTCGGTTTTCACGACTCCCCCAACGATGCTTCTCGCGATCATCAGCATTCACCGCTGCGGTGAAGAGGCCAATCTGAATTCCTTGCGTTGCTGCATTTCGACAGAGCCGCCTCTTGCAAGCCATGCTTCGCTCACATCCTCGAGGCAGACCGTCTCGCAAGGGAGAGGCTAGAATGTTGGGGGTGAAAACCTCGCCGCTACGGAAAGAAGTGAGATGGATTTTCGTTTGATAGGCGCCATTCTGATCGCGGCCTTGATGATTGTGGCGACCACGCTGTTTCATTTCGAGGCTCTGCGCTTCCTCGCGGGGGTTGTCGGCAGGAGTGCCCGCGCAAGCTACGCAACGGTGATTTCTCTCCTGGGCGGTGTCATCGCCATTCATGTCGCCGAGATCGCGCTCTATGCGTTCATCTATGGCGCTGGCTCCGGCTTCCTGCAGCTTGGTTCACTCGTGGGCGAACGGGCGGTAACAAGTCTCGACTTCTTCTACTTTGCCGCAGAGACCTACTCGACTCTTGGCTATGGAGACATTCTGCCGACGGGGCAACTTCGTGTGATCGCCAGCATAGAGCCGTTGAACGGTCTCATGCTGCTGGCCTGGTCCGGCTCGTTCCTGTTTGTCCTCATTCAAGATGTGACGTCCAAGGCGCGCGAGCGCCGGAGTAAGGGGCGCCGTTGACATCGGCCGCGGCCCGCCGGTCCGATGTCGTGGCGGCGACTGCCTTGGGACATGAGTCACACGGTCGGTCCGACCGTGTCGCGCCCGGCACCCAGACCCACGATGTGACGGAAAAATCCCGGGTTTAGCGCTTCGGCTTCGCGTAGCGCCGCTCCAGCCTTCTCACGCCGTAGGCCGCGACCAGGCTGACCGCCAGCAGGATCAGGGCCGCCAGGGTATAGGGCTCGTTGTACCTGAAGGTCCGGCCGGCGACGGCATTGGCCGCGCCGAACAGGTCGATCACGGTGATCGCCGCCAATAGCGGGGTTTCCTTGAACAGCCCGATCAGGAAATTGCCGAGCGGCGGCAGCATGGGCGGAATCGCCTGGGGCACCACCACCTTCAGCCAGATGATCCGGTTGGGCATGCCGAGCGCGTGGGCGGCGTCCCATTGGCCCTCGGGCACGGCGTCGATGCCTGCCCGGTAGGCCTCGGCGATGTAGGCGCCGACATGCATGCCCAGGCAGATGATGCCGGTGGTCAGGGCGCCGAAGCGGATGCCGTAGGCGGGCAGGACATAGAACACGAAGTAGAGCTGCACCAGCAGCGGCGTGCAGCGCATGAACGCGACATAGCCCCGGCAGAACAGGCGCAGCGCCCGGAGCGGCGAGCGGCGCCCGGCCTCGATCACCGTGCCGACGGCGAGCGCCAGCAGGAAGCCGCCGATGGTCGCGATGACGGTGACCCAGAGGCCGCGCATCATCGCCGGCATGATGCTGGCGGCGAACTCGAGATCAAACATGGGGCCTCACTTGAAGCGCGCCGCGCGCTGCTCGGCGAGGTGCACGAGCTTGGTCAGCGGATAGGCCATGGCGAAGTAGATCAGCAGGACCAGCCCCCAGACCTCGACGCTGCGGCCGGTGGTCACCACCATCTGCCGGCCCGAGAAGGTGAGGTCGGTCAGGGTGATCAGCGAGACCAGGGAGGTCGCCTTGACCAGCTCGATCAGCAGATTGCCGAACGACGGCAGCATGATCACGATCGCCTGCGGGACGATCACCAGGCGATAGCTGTGCAGCCGGTCGAGGCCGAGCGCGGCGGCAGCCTCGTGCTGGCCGCGATCGACCGAGGCGAGGCCCGCGCGGACGACCTCCGAGCCATAGGCCGACATGTTCATCGCCAGGCCCAGCACGGCGGTCGTGGTCGCGCCCAGCGAGATGCCGAACGCGGGGAGGATGAAGAACAGATAGAACAGCTGGACGATCGCCGAGGTGCCGCGCAGCACCTCGACATAGCCGGCCGCCACCCAGCGCACCGGCCGCCACGGCGCGGCGCGCGCGAAGGCCACGACGAACGACAGGACCAGCGCGATCGCGGCGCTGAGGAGCGTTACCTGGAGCGTTACCGCAGCTCCTCGGAGGAGCTGCGGCAACAGGTCGAACGGCGGCAGAGTCCCAAACCTAGCGTGGAGCGATCAGGCCTGGCACAGGTTCTCGGCGGTGTCCTCCGGCGTCGGCAGCTCGTCCTTGCCGTAGCCGTATTGGGCGATGATCTCCAACAGGCGCCCGGAGGCGAGCATCTTCCCGATCTCGCTGTCGAGCACGGCCTTGAGTTCGGTGTCGGTCTTGCGCAGGCCGAGCGCGGAGTAGCCGTACTCGGGCTCGCCCTTGTCGTCGAGAACCTGATTGAACGGCTCGACGCGCTCGACCGCAGGATCGTTCACGGTCTTCAAGAGGTCGCCCAGCTCGAGGCCGGGGAAGAAGATGACGTCGACCCGCGCCGCCTTCATGCCGGCAAAGGCCTCGGTTGCGTTGGAGAACAGCACCACCCGGTCCTCGGGCACGCCGGCCTTGGCAAGCTCCTCGACCTGGGCGGAACCGTTCTGGGTGCCGATGACGGCGTCGGCATGGGCCGCGACATCGGCCAGGCTGTGCACCGCCTTGGGGTTGCCCTTGAGGGCGGCGAAGCCGTAGCCGGCGCGGGTCACGGCGCGGGTGAAGGCGATCGCCTCGCACCGGGCCGGTCGGATATACATACCGGCGCCGATGATGTCGAAGCGATCGGCGTTGATTCCGGGGATGAGCGCGTTGAACTCGACGATCTCGGCCTTCATCTGCTTGAGGCCGTAAGGCTCGAGCGCGGCGGCGATCACATCCGGTACCGCGCCGACCAGGCGGCCGTCGGTCTCGACGAAGCCATAGGGCTTCTCGTTGGCGATGCCGACCGAGACGGAACCGGTGCTCTTGATGCGCTCTAGGGTGGTCTCGGCGCGCGCGATCGACGGCAAGGCAGAGGCGCCGACCAGCGCCACGCTGGCGGCGAGAAAGCGTCGGCGAGGCAGGCCTGCATAGATGATCGACATGTTCCCCACTCCCGCTATACGGAGATTGTGAGCCAGGATGAAATCAAAGAGCTTGTTCACCCCGGTGTCAACGAAACCAGAGGGGCGGAAATGCCTGAGCCAGGAATTTATACGCAGGAGTTGAACTTCCCCTACGCGGCTCTCTCCGGTTGGCGCTGGCCGTCGGTCGAGATCGTGGGACAGGCTCCCGGGCCGCGCCTGGCGATCGTCGCTGGAATTCACGTCAACGAGACCTCCAGCATCGAGGCGTCGATCCGGCTGCAGCGGGCCTTCGACCCCGGCACACTGAAGGGCAGGGTGTCGATCATCCCGATCGTGAATCTGCCCGGGGTCCCCGTAAGATCGCAGTACGTCTGCCCGCTGGACGACAAGAACATCAACTTCTCCTTTCCCGGGCGGCCCGACGGCAGCTTCGCCGAGGCGGTGGCATGGGCGCTTCTGAACGACTGGGCGGGCGACGCCGATTGCTTCGTGGACATGCATGGCGGCGACCTCTGCGAGAACGTCTCGCACTTCACGGTGGCGCAGCAGATCGGCGATCCGACGTTCGATGAGCGCAACCTCCAGTTTGCGACGTGCTACGATTCGGAACTGGTGGTGCTGCTCGATCCCTCCCACCTCGCCCAGCCGGGCCGGAGCTGCACCGGCCGCGCCACGCGGCGGCAGCACGCGGCGTTCGCCGAGGCCGGTCGGGTCGGGCTGATCGAGGAGGCGAACGTCATCTTCCACCTCGAAGGCGTCCTGCGGATCGCGCAGGCCCTGGGCATGACCGCCGCGGCGCCGCCGAAGCGGCGCGAACCGGTGCTCATCGATCGCTACGTCTGGATGCCGGCGCCGGCCGACGCCCTCTATCGCTATCGCGTCGAGGCCGGGACCAGGGTGTCCAAGGGCACCGTGGTCGCCGTGGCGGAAAACACCTACGGCGAGGCCATCGCCGAGGTCACGGCGCCCGAGGACGGCTATATCCTGTGGACCATCACCCACGCCCTGGTGCCGAAGGACAGCTTCATCATGGGGCTGGGCGTGCCCGCGGCGGGACGATCGACCGGCAGCGGCCCCGGGCATGCCTGAGGGGCGCCTCGCCGCTTGTCCCCGGCCCGGACGCGAATCCCGTTGCGCTCCGCCCGCACGCCGCCTCGAATGAGGAACGCCGGGTCCGTGCCCGGCTCGATCTGCGGAGGCTCGACCGTGGCCGAAAACTCGTCGGCAACGCGGGGATCTCTGGATGCCCTGGCGGCGATCGCCGCCACGCCGTTCGGCGCCGCCGGGGTTCTACTGCGCGCCCGAGATCCACGCGCTGGAACAGGCGGCGATCTTTGCCCGCGACTGGGTCTGCCCGGGCATGGCGGCGCTGCTGCCGATGGTCGAGGCCCACGACATGGCCGGCTACGTGCCGGTCGTGCGCCAGGACCACCTCTGGGACACCAACTGGAAGTTGCTGGCCGAGAACTTCATGGAGAGCTACCACCTGCCGGTCGCCCACCGCGCCACCGTCGGCGCCTGATGCCCGGTAGAGGAGACCGAGTTCCCGGAAAGGGTCCATGACGGCTTCAGCTACCAGACCTTCAGCAAGGACAAGAACGCCACCTATGGCCGCGCCCACGGCGGCAACACGAGGCTCGCGGGAAGCTGGCGCCATACCTCGGTGATGCCGACGATCTTCCCGGCCCATGTGTACGTGCTGGCGCCCGACCACCTCTGGTACCTGTCGCTGCGGCCCGAGGGGGTCGAGCAGGTCCAGGTCCGCTGCGGCGCGGCGATCGCGCCCGAGGCGTTGGCGAGCCTGGGCGTCCGGCGCGAGGCGTGGCTTGCCGAGCTGGTGGCGTTCTTCGACAAGGTCAACGCCGAGGACCGCGGCGTGGTCGAGGGCATCTATCGCGGCTGCCAGGCGCCGCTCGCCCGCAGCGGCCGCTGGAGCTGGCTCGAGCGCGAGCTGCACGACTTCGCGCGCTATCTCGCGGCCAGGCTGGTTCCCGGCGCTCCCGGCGCGCGCCGCGGAGCGGCGGAGTAGGCGGCGCGGTCGCACTCGCCTGCCGCAGACTCCCAACTCACTGCACGCTAGCGCATTGCGGCCCCTGTCGGATGGCGGAGGGCGCCGCGACGCCTGCAGCAAACTCCCAAACATCTTGCGGCGTACAGTCCATAAAGTCAGACTGGTTAGTTAGGATGGTGTACTAGGTGGCGACCAGAGATCGCATTGATGGTTGACCCGACCTGCGGATGCTTCGCCGCGCGGGGTCGCCATCGACCGCCCTGGTTCGGGTAGGGGGAAAGGACCTCGGCATGAGCTTCTCCGACGACTGGACGGCGATCCTGCTGGTTGCCCTCCTGTTTGTGGTCACGGCGTTCTACCTGAAGGCTGTACGCGACGGCAAGAAGCTCAAGGCCGATCTGGTCCGAGACCGCGAATCGTTGTGGGAGAAGGATTGGGCACTGCGGGCCGTCCTGGACACGGTGCCGGCCGCCATCAATCTCAGGGACGAACACGGGCGCTACAAGTTCGTGAACAAGGGCCTGGCGGGGCTGTACGGCATGACGCCGGCCGAGGCGGCGGCGAAATGGAATCACGACCTCGACGAGCCGAGCGGGGATGAGCCGCGGCGCCCCGTCGGCGCCGAATATTCCTATGACCACAGCGCATCCGCCGCCCAGAATCGCGCCGTGCTCGAAACGGGCGAGCCGATGGAATTCGATGACACCGAGTACGATCTGGGAAACCGTCGCGAGGTGTGGACGTCCAGCAAGCTTCCGCTGGTCGAACCGAGAACCGGGATCAGATATGTCCTGACCGTCGCCTTCGACGTGACCCGGCAACGGGAGACCGAGGAGAAGCTGCGTCAATCGCAGAAGATGGAAGCCGTCGGGCAGTTGACGGGGGGCATCGCCCACGACTTCAACAACCTGCTCACCATCATCATCGGAAACCTCGAGCTCGAGCTGGAAGCCGGGCCGGGAGACCAGCGGCGAATCGATCGCATCCGCAACGCAATGGAGGCGGCGGGGCGCGGCGCCGGGCTGACGCACCGCCTGCTGGCGTTCGCGCGGCAGCAGCCGTTGAATCCGAAGAGCATCGACTTGAACCAGGTCATCGGCGGCATGCGTTCGCTTCTCGCGCGCACGTTGGGAGAGCAGGTCGAGATCGAGATCGTGGCCGCCGGCGGACTTTGGCACTGCGTCGCCGATCCGTCCCAGGTCGAGAGCGCGATCCTCAACCTGGCGATCAACGCCCGCGACGCCATGCCGGAGGGTGGCAGGCTGACCATCGAGACGGCTAACGCCCGCCTGGACGAGGACTACGCGGCGGCGCATGTCGAGGTGGCGCCCGGCCAGTATGTGATGATCGCGGTGACCGACAATGGAACGGGCATGACAGAGGAGGTGAAGCGGAAGGCGTTCGACCCGTTCTTCACCACAAAGGGCGTCGGCAAGGGGAGCGGCCTGGGTCTTGCCATGATCTACGGCTTCGCCAAGCAATCCGGCGGTCATATCAAGATCTACAGCGAGGCCGGGCAGGGCACGTCGGTAAAGATCTATCTGCCGCGGTCGCATGCCGGGTCACAGGTAGCCCACGCGGAGACATCCGACGGCGCCTTGCAGCGGGGTCAGGGACAGGTCGTCCTGGTCGTCGAGGACGACAGGAACGTTCGCCGGCTTGCCGTCACCTTCCTCGAGGATCTCGGCTACCGGGTCATCGAGGCTGCCGACGGCGCCGCTGCGCTCGCCGCAGCCGAGGCGCATCAGCAGGTCGACTTGCTGCTGACCGACGTGGTGCTTCCCGGCGGCATGGATGGCCGGCAGCTCTCGGTGGCGCTGCGACAAAAGCGTCCCGTGCTCCGGCTTCTGTTCATGTCGGGCTACACCGCCAACGCCATCGTCCATCATGGGCGTGTGGACCCCGATGTGCAGTTGCTGCAGAAGCCGTTTCGCAAGCGGGACCTGGCCAGGGCGATCCGAACGGCGCTGGAGAGCTGACGGCGCCGGCGGGCTCGAGCGCGAACTGCACGACTTCGCGCGCCATCTCGCGGCCAGGCTGGTTCCCGGCGCTCCCGGCACGCGCCGCCCCGCGAAGCGGACCGGTATCACCTGCCCCGATTCGGTATAGTCGCCGAACCCCGTCGAATCAGGCATCCGGATGAACTCGAACTTGACGATCTGGTCGTCGACTTCGAGCGGCGCAGGCACGATCGCTCTGATCGCGTCGATATCCGTTCAATAGGTTATCACGAAGTATTCCCGATCGACGAAGCGGTAGGGTCCGCGCGGATAGGGCGGATTGGTGAGCGGCATCGCAAAGGCGCTTGCCTTGATCGCGTCGATGTCCAGTCGAGGCGCGGGCTTACGCGTCGTCAGCGCCCACCGTCTTGGGTCAGATCGAAGATACTGACGCCGTTGGCCGGCTTTCCCCGACGACGCCATGCCGGCTGTTGCAGCGTCCGGCGAACGTCGTTGCCACCGGCATTCCAGTGTTCCTCCACGGACAGTCGCGAGAATTCATAGTCCTTGGATTGCCGCTCGTAGCTTGCCTGGCGATAGATCAGATGCACGATCGTAATCGCAGCGTCGCTGCTTCGTTCGTTCAGGAACACCGCGTCCGGATCGTTGCGCAGAGTCTTCGACAGCTTGCCATAGAGACGGCGGGCTGCCTTGCGAATGGTCTGAAGCTCGGTGGCGACGTCGGTGTTCAATCGGGTCCGGCTGGAATACTGGATCTCCTTCTGTCGCCGTTCGACATCCATCAGGGTCAACGGCAGCATTCCCCGCGCACTGAAGAGGTCGACCTGGAAGATGCACATGTCTTCGCGGGGGCCGCCGCCCTCGAGCACGTACTGAAGCGGCGTGTTCGACACAAGTCCTCCATCCCAATAGAACTGGCCGTCGATTTCCACCGGCGGAAAGCCGGGTGGCAGCGCACCGCTGGCCATGATGTGTTCGGGTGCCAGCTTCATGTCACGGGTGTCGAAATAGGCGAAGTTGCCCGAAGCGATATTGACCGCGCCGACACTCAAACGCACCTTTCCCGCATTCAGGGCATCGAAATCGACCAGCTCGGCCAGCGTTTCCTGCAATGGAGCGGTATCGTAGACGCTGAGTGCCTGGGGGGACCCCGGCGGCATGACGATGGCAGGGGGAAACTGCGGCCGGTAGAATCCGGGGATTCCCACCGCGGCGGCGAAAACCGCGCTCATGTCGTTGAAGTGGGCGCGCGCCTGCGCGCCGGGCGCGAAGGGTTCCGCGACGAGCAGGGAGGACACATGCTCCCAGAACGCGCGAAGCTGGTCGACCCGACGGTTGGGTGGGTTGCCGGCGATGATGGCGGCATTGAGCGCGCCGATCGAGATGCCGGCGATCCAATCGGGCACGTATCCGGCATCTGCCAGCGCCTCGAAAGCGCCCGCCTGATAGGCGCCGAGCGCGCCCCCACCTTGCAGGACGAGTACCGTCTTTTCTTTCTTATCGGGTTTCATCGAGATCTCCTGGGGCGGCGCCGACTGGCGATCCCGGTTCTAGCCTCAAAGTGCGATACCGTAGATGGTCGTGGTCGCGCGTTGAGATAGGCGTTGCCTTCGGGGAGTGCGCCGATCCAAACCGGTCCGACATCGTCGGGAGTTGTGGTGTCGCAAGCAAGGCCGCTCGCCGCCGAGCCGCGAACCGACCGTCGGCCGAGCCTATCATGGTCTCGGCAACTGCCTGGTGGGAGTTGAACTGGCCTGGGTCGATATCCGACGCGCGGTGCTCGAAAGGGAAGAGCCGGCCGTGATCGCGCGGAATCCCGGCCGGCTCTTGGAGTTTACGACTTGGTGTGGTGCTTGTTGCTGTGCGCCTCGACGACGGTGACCAGCTTGGCCTCAGGCGTGCTCTTGCATTCCGTCACGATCTGGTCCACCGGATACTCGAACCAGTCCTGACGCACGATCGTCCCGCCTTTGCCGTGATGGCGATACCCGTCGACCCAGTAGACCAGGCCCGGGCGCGCCACTTCCTTGGTTTCCAGAAACTCCTTGCACGACATGTTGTTGACCTGATCCACCGTCCATTCCAGCTTCTCCGTGGCACCGGAGAGAGAAGAAACGGACACAGCCATGCCCAGGCCGAGGACCGTAGCGGCAGTTGCTTGCCGCGCGATACGGTTCAACTTGGTAGCGTTGGGATTCATGCTCGACTCCTATCGCCGGGCTCCGCATCTCGGCGGCGCACCAACTGGTTGCAGTGATGTGGTTCATGTGTGGACGGCCCCCGGTGGGCAAGGGATTTCGACAGCGCTTTGGC
>CAYJQC010000024.1:0-73232 GCA_964372215.1 uncultured Rhodospirillaceae bacterium | reverse complement strand
CGAGGACGACGTTGCGGCCCTTGGGGCCGAGCGTCACCTTGACGGCGTTGGCGAGGATGTCGACGCCGCGCAGCATCTTGCTGCGCGCATCGGTGGAAAACTTGACGTCCTTGGCTGCCATTTGCGTCTCTCCTCCCCTCAGGCGGCCTTGCGGCCCGACTTCGCGGCGCCCTCGATGACGCCCATGATGTCCGATTCCTTCATGATCAGGAGTTCCTCGCCGTCGACCTTCACCTCGGTGCCCGACCACTTGCCGAACAGCACGCGGTCGCCGGGCTTCACGTCGGGCGCCACGATCGCGCCCGTGTCGTCGCGCGCGCCCGGACCGACGGCGACCACCTCGCCTTCCTGCGGCTTCTCCTTGGCGGTGTCGGGGATGATGATGCCGCCGGAGGTCTTCTCCTCCTGCGCCACGCGGCGGACCACGACGCGGTCATGCAAAGGCCTGAATTTCATGTCTTTCTCCCTCGGTTGCCATGCTTTTGTGATGAGAGAATACGGCTGCTGGCACTCTCGATCGAGCAGTGCCAATGGCTGGCGATTTTTGCGCCAGACGGAGCAATTTCAAGGGGCGGCGCCAAAAAAGTTCGTACAATGAATTTAGGGACTTATCGGTGATCGGCGGCCCCCGGCCCGGCCTGCTCCCGGGCCTGCCGGCCGCGCCTTGTGACCCTGTTCATAGCCGTCGCCGCACCGATCGCTACGCTGGCGACAGTCGCGGGCCGCGGTTCCCAACCGTCAGCCCGCCGGTGGGCATCGGGAGGATGGCAATGGCATTGAAGGACAGGCGCGACGTCCGCTACTCCACGGACAGCAAGGCCGCGCTGGAGCAGTTCGAGACCGCGCTGGAGCGGGCCCACAGCTTTTTCGGCGATCCCTTTGTGCCGGTCGATGCGGCGCTCGCCCATGACCCCGACTTCGTCATGGGCCATTGCTTCAAGGCCGGGGTCATGGCGATGGCCACCGACAAGAACCTCGAACCGGCCATGCGCGACAGCGTCCTGGCGGCGGAAGCCCTGTCCCACAAAGCCAACGAGCGCGAGCGCGGCCACATCGCCGCGATCCGGGCCTGGCTCGACGGCAACCTGGGCCGCGCGATCGAGCTGTGGGGCGACGTCGCGCTCGACCATCCCCGCGACAGCCTGGCGATCCAGTTCGCCCATCTCGGCGACTTCTATCTCGGCCAGTCGCAGATGCTGCGCGACCGCATCGCCCGGGTGCTGCCGCATTGGAGCGAGGCGGTGCCGGGCTATGGCTATCTCCTCGGCATGCATGCCTTCGGGCTGGAGGAGACCAATCTCTACGGCCGTGCCGAGGATGAAGGCCGCTGGGCGCTGGCGCTCAACCCGCGCGATCCCTGGGCGGTGCACGCGGTCGCCCATGTCATGGAGATGGAGGCGCGGCTGATCGACGGCATCGACTGGCTGACCAGCCGGCGCGACGACTGGGCGCCCGACAACGGCTTTGCCTTCCACAACTGGTGGCACCTGGCGCTCTACCATCTCGACCTCGAGCAGCATGACCGTGCGCTGCAGGTCTACGACACCGCGATCCGGCCGAAGCCGTCGGCGGTGCCGCTGGAGATGCTCGACGCCGCGGCGCTGCTGTGGCGGCTCGCCCTGCGCGGGGCCGATGTCGGCAGCCGCTGGGCGGCGCTGGCGGACAGCTATGCGCCGATGGCCGAGGACGCCTACTACGCGTTCAACGACGCCCATGCCATGATGGCGTTCGCGGGCGCCGGCCGCGAGGCCGAGGCGCGCCGCCTGCTGGCGGCGCTGGAACGGCGCGCCGCGGGCACCGGCAGCAACGCGGCGATGACCCGCGATGTCGGCCTGCCGCTGGCCCGGGCGCTGCGCGCCTTTGCCGGCGGCGACTACGCCACGGCGGTCGACCTGTTGCGGCCGCTGCGAACCGTCGCCCATCGCTTCGGCGGCAGCCACGCCCAGCGCGATCTGGTGACCCTGACCCTGATCGAGGCGGCAATCCGCGGCGGCCAGAGCGCGCTGGCGCGCGGGCTGGCGGCCGAGCGCACGAACCTGAAGCCGAGCAGCCCGTTCAGCTGGCTGCTCGCGGCCCGGGCGGCCGATACCGCCGGCGAGGCGACGGTGGCGGAGTCCGCGCGCAAGCGGGCGAAGATGCTGGCGGCCTGAGCGACGCGGCGTGACGACGATGTGCGCGGCGGGGTCGCCCCCCGAACTCGGCTCCGCCGCGCCGGCCGCCGGCCGCTTCCGTCAATCCTGGACGGGCATGATGATTCCCACCCTCAGACAGGCCCGACGCGACGACGCCCGTGCCATCGCCGATCTGTTCCGCCTGTCCTCGGGCGGGGTCGCCGACTATGTCTGGAAATCCCTGGCCAAGCCGGGTGAAGCGCCGCTCGAGGTCGGGACCCGCCGCTACGCCCACCGGGGCGTCGGGTTTTCCTATGAGAACTGCGTGGTCGCCGACGAGGCCGGCAACGTGGTCGGCATGGTGAACGCGTTCCCGATGCGCGGCCCGCTCGCGCCGGTGAGCGAGACCGACCCGGTCCTGCGCCCCTATGCCGAACTCGAGCTGCCGGACAGCCTCTACATCTGCGGCATCGCGCTGCACCCGGCCTATCGCGGCCTGGGCCTGGGCACGCGGCTGATCCAGGCGATGCGCGAGCGGGCGAAGGCCGAGGCGCTGGCCCGGCTCAGCCTGATCTGCTTCTCGGAAAATCACGCCGCCCTGCGGCTCTATGAAAGACTGGGCTTCGTCGCCGTCGATCGCCGCGAGGTGGTGCCGCATCCCCTGATCCAGTACCACGGCGAGGCGCTGCTGCTGGCCGTGCCGGCCTGAGGCAACGCGACACCCGCCACGACGCGGCAGACACCCGGGCGCATCCAGTGGGAAGCGCCCGGGTGACGTGCCATTTCCTGGAACACGATTTGTACGCACCGGATCAGCGTAATCCGTCAATCGCACTCCACCTCGGCAGGACGGGCCGGGATTCGTGCCTCGAATCGAGTCGATCCGGGACGCGCCTGGCTCGGCGTCAAGGGACGCCTACTGCATCTTGACCGCGGTCGCCTCGTTGGTGCCGTTCTTCACCGCATAGGTCACCAGGATCTTCTCGCCGACCTTCAGCTTGGCCAGATCCACGCCCTTCTCGGCCTTGTACGCCGTGCCGTTGTCGAGGGTGAACATCATGGTCTTGGTGTCGATCGACTTGATCTTGCCGCTCGCGTCGGCGGCCAACGCAAGGCCGGCCGAGGTCAGGACGGCGCACGCGCCGAGCACGGCCAACAGCTTCTTCATGGGGATCTCCTGGGGATGTCTTGAACAGTCGATCGCCGAACCATTTCGGCGACGCATGATAGCTGGGGTGCGTTTGTTGACGACGCCTGTCCGCAAGGTGAATTCCGCCCAATCAACATGGCGGAATCGTGGCAGGGGTCGTGCGGGTGCCGATGCCACCGTCGCCGGTTCTTCGGTCACGCCGATGGAAGTTGCGGTCTGCCTGAAGGCTCTGGTGTTCGCGTCCCGGCGATGGCGACGACGGCAATCAGGATCGCGCCGGCGCCAAGCACTTCCGCCGCGTGCTCAATTCAGGCCGCGCAGTCCCTCGATCACCTGGCGGGCCAGATCCTGGTCGCGGGACTGTTCGCTCTGCAGGCCCTCGATCTGGGCTTCTTCCTTCAGGCGGATGCCCTCGATCATCTCCTGCAGCCGCTGACGCCGGTCGAACCGGGTCATGCGGCCGTCGGCAATCGCCTGGGTCATCCGGCGGTCCTCGTCGATCAGGGTGCCGAAGGAGAGGGCGAGCGCGGTGTTGACCCGGGTATAGTCGCGCGCCGCCGCATAGGCGCAATCCCGCCACTTCAGCTCATGCGGCGCCAAGGCGTTCTGGGGCAACGCGGGATCATCGGGATCGTAGTCGTTGCGGCCGGAGCAATCCCGCAGCGCCGCGACCAGATTCTGGCGGGCGGCAACCAGGGAATCGGCCTTGGCGGCGGCGCTGTCCGCGCCGTCGCCGCCATTGGCGCAACCGGCGGCGAGCGCCAGCAGCAGCACGGCGAGAATGCTCCGGAAGGCGTGTGGAAACGGGTGACGTCCGAGCGCGATCATCTCGTTGGTTCTCCCTCCATGGTGTCCCGACGGACAGCACGACATGGGGAAAATTGCCCCGACAGGAAGAAGATAATCACGGGCGGCGCGGGCCGCAATGGCGGCCATCGCCGGCGGCCGGGCGTCGTCACTGGGCGCGGCGGCGCGCCGGCGCGGCGCGCTTCGGCCCGCCGACCTTGCGGCGGGCCGCGGCGGCCGGGCTGTCCACCGTGCCGTAGAGGTCGTATTCCGACGCCTCGTCGATCACCGCGCGGATGATGTCGCCGGCTGCGACGCGCGGCCCACCCGCGGGCGCCGGATCCAGGAACACGCAGCCGTCGATCTCCGGCGCGTCCATCTGCGAGCGGGCGATGATACCCTCGTCGTCGACCTCGTCGACGATGACCTCGATGGTGCGGCCGACCTGGCGGCCGAGCCGCGCCGCGCTGATCCGCTGCTGGGTCGCCATGAAGCGGTCCCAGCGCTCCTGCTTCACGTCTTCCGCCACGGGATCGGCGAGATCGTTGGCGGCGGCGCCGTCGACCGGCTCGAACTTGAAGCAGCCGACGCGGTCGAGCCGGGCTTCCTCCAGCCAGTCGAGCAGGAACTGGAACTCGCGCTCGGTCTCGCCGGGAAACCCGACGATGAAGGTCGAGCGGATCGTCAGGTCGGGGCAGGTCTCGCGCCAGGCGTTGATGCGGGCCAGCACCTTTTCCTGGTTGGCCGGCCGGCGCATCGCCTTGAGCACGCGCGGGCTGGCGTGCTGGAAGGGGATGTCGAGATAGGGCAGGACCTTGCCCGCTACCATCAGCGGCACGAGCTGGTCGACATGGGGATAGGGATAGACGTAGTGCAGCCGCACCCAGGCGCCCAGCTCGCCGAGGGCGGCGGCCAGATCGGTGACATGCGCGCGCACCGGCCGGCCGCGCCAATCGCTCGCCGCGTGGCGGATATCGACGCCGTAGGCCGAGGTGTCCTGGGAGATCACCAGCAGTTCCCTGACCCCCGCCTTCACCAGGCGCTCCGCCTCGCGCAGCACGTCGCCGGCCGGGCGGCTCGCCAGGTCGCCGCGCATGCGCGGAATGATGCAGAAGCTGCAGCGGTGGTTGCAGCCTTCGGAGATCTTCAGATAGGCGTAGTGGCGCGGGGTCAGCTTGACCCCTTCCGGCGGCACCAGGTCCAGGAACGGATCATGGGCGGGCGGACGCGCCCGGTGCACCGCGTCGATCACCGCCTCGTATTGCTGCGGTCCGGTGACCGCGAGCACGTCGGGGAAGCGGTCGCGGATCAGGTTGCCCTCGGCGCCGAGGCAGCCGGTCACCACCACCCTGCCGTTCTCGGCCAGCGCCTCGCCGATCGCCTGCAGCGATTCGTCCCGGGCGCTGTCGAGGAATCCGCAGGTATTGACGATGACCACGTCGGCGCCGGCGTAGTCGGGGGCGAACTGATAGCCCTCGGCCCGCAGGTGGGTGACGATACGCTCGGAATCGACCAGCGCCTTGGGACAGCCGAGACTTACCAGGCCGATTGTTGGGGCGCGCTTCGCCATTGGAATCCTTGGTTTTTTCAGGCGCGCCCCGGATTCCGGGCGGCACCGACGGCGCGCAGACTACACCGAAGCGGGGCGGCGGCGCGAGGGCCGGGAAGCGAGCGACCGCGCGGCGCGGCCGGGCGCTGGTCGGCCGGGGCCGGGGTCAGTAGTGGATGTCGTCGAGAAACGTCTCGATCTCGCCGTCGGTCGGGGTCAGCTGGTCGACGGCGCAGTAGATCCCGCCGAGTCCCGATTTGTAGCCGGGGGCGAGGCCGGCCGGGGCGCCCTTGCTCAGAAACGCGAAGCAGTTCAGGAACGGCGAGTCGTCGGTGACCTGGGCCTCGACCGGGGTCACGATGAAGCGGCCATAGCGCCGCTCGGCGCCCCAGTTGCGCATCGGCGTATCCGGCAGCATGTTGGCGACGAAGTCGCGGTTGTCGTCGATCGGGAAGAATGTCGTGCGTCCGGCGGTGATCACGCGCATCGCCACGAAGGTCGCGCGGGTGATGGCGACCATGGCCTCGTCGGACGAGCTGACATTGCCGTCGTAGCTGCCGCTCGATCGCCCCGTGCTTCGGTGGGCGGCGCAATAGGTGTAATCGTACTGCGCGAGATTCTGGATCGTCACCGTCTTCAGGCTGGCGCAGTCGATCTCGCCGTCGTCCTCGGCGCCGGCCGGTGCGCCGGCCAGGCATGCCAGCATCGCGATGGCCGCCGCAGTTCCGGTGCTCCTCATCTTTCCGCACGCTCCCTGCCGCGGGGTTCGTCGCTGTCCTGTTGCCACTCTGCCGCAGGCCAAAGCGATTGAACACCGCAAAGTTGTGACAGGGCCGGCCGGCGCAGCCACCGGTGTCCGGAGTCCGGACGAACCGGGCGACGGAGGTCAGTCGGTCGGGGTCGCGCCGCCCTCTCGACGGCGGCGGGCGACGAACTCGTCGAGTTCGTCGCGCACGCCCTCGTCGAGCGGCGGAGCCTCGAACTCGGCCAGGGTCCGCTTGTAGATGCGGTGGGCGCGCTGGGTCGCGTCGAGCGCGCCGTCGGCCTTCCAGGTCTCGTAGTTGCGCCAGTCGGACAGCATCGGCGCGTAGAACGCATTCTGGTAGCGCGCCAGGGTGTGGGCCGCGCCGAAGTAATGCCCGCCGGGGCCGACCTCGCGCACCGCGTCGAGCGCCAGCGCCGCCTCGTCGCAGGCGACCGGCTGGAACAGCGCGCGGAACATGCGCAGCATTTCGACGTCGATGATCATCTTCTCGAAGCTGGCGGTGAGGCCGCCTTCGAGCCAGCCGGCGGCATGGATCAGGACGTTGCAGCCGCCCATCAGCGCGCCCCACAGCGACATCTGGGATTCATAGGTCGCCTGGGCGTCCGGCGCGTTCGAGGCGTTGACGTTGGACGAGCGCCACGGCAGGCGATAGCGCCGCGCCAGCTGGCCGGTGGCGAAGCAGGCCTGGACGTATTCCGGGGTGCCGAAGGCCGGCGCGCCGCTCTTCATGTCGACGTTCGAGGTAAAGCCGCCATAGGCGACCGCGGCGCCGGGCCGGGCGATCTGGGCCAGCGCGATCCCGGCCAGCGCCTCGGCGTTCTGCTGCGCCAGCGCCCCGGCGATGGTGACCGGCGCCATCGCGCCGGCGAGGGTGAAGGGCGTCAGGATGACGAGCTGGCCGGCGCGGGCGAAGTCGAGGATGCCCTGGCACATGATCTGGTCGAGCAGCAGCGGCGAGTTGGCGTTGACCACGGTGTGGCAGGACGGCTCCTGCTCGAACTGCGCGCGCGACACGCCGCGCGAGATGCGGACCAGTTCGAGCGCGTCGGCGACCTGGCCGCGACCGCGGCTATAGGCGAACGGCACCTTGTCGGTCAGCAGGATCTGCGAGCGCGTCATCTCCAGGTGGCGGAACCGCAGCTCGACGTCGAGCGGCTCGACCGACGAGCTCGGCAGGTTGATCACGTCGAAGGCCTGGGCCAGGCGCAGGAAGTTCTCATAGTCCGCCAGGCTGCCCGGCCGGCGTCCGCCGTCGAGGTCGGAGCAGTTCGGCGGGCCGCCGACCATCTTGACCGCGACCGCGTTGCCGCCGACCTCGACGTGGTGCGCCGGATTGCGGGCGTGCAGGGTGACGACCGCCGGCGCCTTGGCCACCGCCGCCATCACCAGCGCGCGGTCGAGGCGCACCCGCATCTCGCCCTCGTCGACCGCGGCGCCGGCGGCCTTGAGCAGCCGCCGGGACTCGGGATGCAGGATCTTGAGGCCGATCTCCTCGAGAATGGTCATCGAGGTGTCGTGGATCGCCTCGATGCGATCCTCCGGGAACAGCTCGATCGGGCGGAACGGGTTGCGCATCTGCCACGGCGCCGCTTCGCCTTGCGGTCGCCGCGTCATGCCGGAAGGTTCGGCGCGCCGCCGCCGCTGGCGGCGTTCGCCCAGGCTGTCCTCGCGGGTCGCTGCCATGGCCTAGCTCCGTCCTGCCGTCGCGGCGCGCCGGCCCGGACGGGTCAATGCTGGTAGTCGGGCGCTTCCGCGTCGAGGATCGCCTTCAGCTCGCGGAAATGATTGGCGGCGAAGGCGGGATAGTCGAGCCATTGCCGCGCGGTCTTCGCTGCCACCGCGTCCGATGCGACGCGCAGCTTCCGGCCCGTCATGTAGGCGGTGACCAGGGTCTCGCAGGCGCGCTCGAGGTAGTACAGCTCGTCGAACGCCTGGGCCACCGAGTGCGCGACCACCAGCACGCCGTGATTGCCCATGATCATCACGGCCTTGTCGCCGAGCCCGCCGACCATCCGCTCGGCCTCGTCGCCCAGCCCCATCCCGTCGAAGCCGTCGTCGATCGCGACGCGCCCGAAGAAGCGCATGGTGTTCTGGTCGATCGGCAGGATCCGGCTGTCCTCGAGGCTGGCCAGCACGGTCGCGTGCTTCGGATGCGCGTGCAGCACGCAGCGCGCGTGGCGCAGCCGGCGGTGCAGCGCACCGTGGATCGCCCAGGCGGTCGCGTCGGGCGCGTCCTGACGATCCATGGTCTGCGGATCGTTGGCGTCGAGCAGCAGCAGCTCGCTGGCCCGGATGCGCGAGAAATGCCGGCCGTTCGGGTTGATCAGGAACCGGGTGCCCTCGTCGTTCACCGCCAGGCTGAAATGGTTGGCGACCGATTCGTGCATGCCGAGCCGCGCGGTCCAGCGGAACGCCGCGGCCAGGTCGACGCGCTGCTGCCGAAAGGGATCGCGCGTCTCGGAGTCGCGATTGGGGACGCTGTGCAGGCTCATTGGGACACCCTGGCGATGGAGAATCGGCCGCAGCCTTAACGGGCGCGGGCCGGATGGCGCAATGATAGGCCCGGGCGGGAAGACTGTCCAAGGCTGCCACCCCGACTCTAGCGCCGCCGGCGGGCCGGACGGCGCGGCCGTCCGGCCTCCAGGCGACTCTGGCGGGCGCGATAGGCTTCGGCAACGCCGGAGGGCAGCACCCGCCCGGTGAAGCCCTCGAAATAGCCTTCGAGGTAGCGCATGCGTTCCATCAGCGTCTCGGCGATGCCGAGGGCGTAGTAGCCGGTCTGGGTGAAATAGATGATGCGGGCGCGGATGAACGCCTCGCCGGCGTCGTAGCCGCTGCGCGCGAACAGGTCGGCGATGGCGGCGACCCGCGCGTCGTCCGCCCGCTGCACCGCCTTGCGCACCCTGGCCGCGCGCCGCGCCCATTCGCGCACCGCGCCGTCGAGTGCCGGATCGAAGCGCGCCGCGTCGACCCAGACGTCGAACAGGGCGAGGACGCCGGATGTCAGGTCGAGCGCGCTCTCCGCCGCCTCGACCACCGCGCGGGTGTTCTGCCGTTCCCACAGCGCCAGCAGCGCGTCGAGCAGGTCGGCGCGGTCGGTGAAATGCCAGTAGAAGCTGCCGCGGGTGACGCCGAGCGCCTCGGCCAGCCGGGTGATCTTCACCGCCTCGAGGCCCTCGGCGACCAGCAGCCGGCGGGCGGCGGCGATCCAGTCGCGACGGCCGAGCGCCGCGCCGCCCGGCGCCGTCGCTTCCGTCACGCTCCGGGTCGATCCCGCGTCCATCCCGGTGCCGCCTCCCGTTTTCACGAACCCAGCCTAGCGTACATCCTTGTCACCTGGCCATACAGAACTGTATGGTAACGTCTTCGGCTTCCAGTGAGGCGCGCACGATGCAGCACATCCGCAACCTGCCGGCGGACGACACCGCGAACGGCTGGAGCGCGATCCTGCCGCCGCGCGCCGAACGGCCGGCGCTGGCGGGCGATGTGCGCGCCGACTGGGTGGTGGTCGGCGCCGGCTTCGCCGGGCTGGCGGCGGCGCGGCGCCTGGCCGAGAACCGGCCGGACGATCATGTCGTGCTGCTCGAGGCCGAGGCGGCGGGCGAGGGCGCCTCGGGCCGCAACTCCGGCTTCGCCATCGACGTGCCGCACAATGTCGGCAGCTCGCTCGAGGAACTCGACGGCCCGCAGCGCTTCATCAGGCTGTCGCGCGCCGCCATCGACCACCTCGAGGCGATGGTCGCGGCCCACGGCATCGCCTGCGACTGGGGCCGGCGCGGCAAGTACCACGCCGCGGTGTCGGACCGGGGCGTGCGCCAGGTGCTCGAGCCGGTGGTCAAGGAGCTCGACGCGCTCGGCGAGCCCTGGCGTTGGGTCGAGGGCGCGGCCCTCGCCGCCGAGATCGGCACGCCCTACTACCGGGCGGCGGTGCACACGCCGGGCTGCGGTCTGATGAACCCGGCGGCGCTGACCCGCGGCCTGGCAGACAGCCTGCCGGGCAACGTCACGCTCCACGAGCGCACCCCGGTCACCGGCATGGAGAGCGCCAACGGCATCCGCCTGACCACCCCCGGGGGCAGCGTGTTCGCGCCGAAGATGATCCTGACGGTCAACGCCTGGGCCGAGCAGTTCGGCGCCTATCGCGGCCGGCTGCTGCGGCTCGCCGCCCATGCCAGCCTGACGCGGCGGCTGAGCGCGTCCGAGCGCGCGGCGCTCGGCGGCGGCGAGGACTGGGGTTTGACGCCGGCCAACGCCTATGCCGGTATCACCATGCGGTTCACCCGCGACCACCGCATCCTGATCCGCCAGAACATCCACTACTGCCCCGGCCTGCGGCAAGGCGCGAGCGAACGCGCCGCCAACCGCGCCCACCACCAGCGCCTGTTCCAGCGGCGCTTTCCCATGCTGCCGGACGTCGCGCTCGAGCATACCTGGACCGGCTATCTCTGCCTGTCGCGCAATCACGCGCCGGGCTTCGGCCGGATCGCCCCCAATGTCTGGGCGGCGGTCTGCCAGAACGCGGTCGGCGTCACCAAGGGCACCATCGGCGGCCTGCTCGCCGCCGACCTGGCCTGCGGCGTCGACAACCCGCTGATATCGGACATGGAAAGCCTGGGGACGCCGGATCCGTTGCCGCCACGCCCGTTCCTCGACATCGGCGTACGGACCCGCATGGCCTGGGAGCTGTGGCGGGCGCGCCGGGAGAGGTAGGGGAGGGACTAGCGCGGTGGCGACATGCCGAAACAGCGCGCGCTCGACTCCAGCGACATGGCATCCATGTTCGGCCGGCATTTGCCGGCGAGCCGCGTTCTGCGCAGGATGCCGCATCGCTTGAAGCAGGCACGCCGCCCCGATTCATGGATGACAACGCGACGCCCATGGCCACCACCGCATCCTCGCCGGCCGCCGCCATCCGCGCCGCGCGGCCCAATCGCGGCGACTATCTGCTGCTGGTGGCGCTTGGGCTGACCTGGGGTGCCTCGTTCCTGCTGATCAAGATGGCGGTGGCCTCCATCCCGCCGCTCTCGGTGGTGGCCGGGCGCATCGTGGTTGGCCTCGTCGTGCTCGGGGCGATCGCCGCCCTGCGCGGCACGAAGCTGCCGACCGACCGGCGCAGCTGGGCCAAGCTCGCGCTGATGGGCGCGATCGGCACCGTGCTGCCGTTCGCGCTGATCTCCTGGGGCGAGACCCGGATCGACAGCGGGCTCGCCGCCATCCTCATGTCGTTCGTGCCGATCGGCACGCTGGTCATGGCCCATCTGGTCCAGCATGACGAGCCGCTGACCCCGGGCAAGATCGTCGGGGTCGGGCTCGGCGCCGTCGGCATCGTGGTGCTGGTCGGGCCGAGCGCGCTCGCCGGGCTCGGCCATCAGCTCATTGCCCAGCTCGCGGTGCTGGCCGCCGCCTTGTGCTACGCCGGCAACACCCTGCTGGCGCGCCGCCTCGGCGGCCTCGCGCCCGACGCGGTCTCGATCGGCATGCTGCTGTCGGCGGCGGCGATCGCGGTGCCGGCGGCGCTCGCCGTCGACCGGCCCTGGGCGCTCGATCCCTCCTGGCTCTCGCTGCTCGCCGTGCTGCTGCTGGGCGTGGTCTCGACCGCGCTCGGCTATGTCCTGCTGTTCGCCGTGGTCGCCCGCGCCGGCGCCGGGTTCGCCGCCTTCAACAACTTCCTGGTGCCGCCGGTCGGCGTGGTCTGGGGCGTGCTGCTGCTGGCCGAAGCGCCGAGCCCGCATGCCCTGGCGGCGCTCGCCATCGTGCTCGCCGGCCTGGCCGCGCCGCGGCTGTGGACCCGGCCGCTGGGACGGCATCGTGCCTAGTCTCGGGCCGGCCCCCTTCAGGCCGATGCGCCGGGCTGCAATGTGACCGGCAGCAGGATGCCGCGCTCGGCGAAGCTCGTGCCCTGCAGCCTGGCGAGGATGACCTCGCCGCCGCGCCGTCCCATTTCGTAGGCCGGAGAGACGACGGTGGTGAGCACTGGTTCGCTATAGCGCCAGGCATCGAAGGCGTTGAACCCGGTGACCCGCAGGTCGCCCGGAACCGACACGCCGCGGTCGCGCAGCCACTTGAGCGCGGCGATCCCGATCTGGTCGTTGCCGCCCATCACTGCGCCGGGCAGGCCATGGCTCTCGACATGGGTGGCAAGGGTCACCTGGACCGCGTCGAAGGCATCGGCACCGCAGGCGCTGGCGACCAGCCGCACGCGCGAACGGCGGCGGGCGATTGCGGCCCGGATGCCGCGCTCGCGCTCGTCGATCGCCGGCCAGTCCAGCGCGGGTTTGAGGAACAGGATGTCGCGCACGCCCTCGGCCAGGAGCCGGCGGGCCAGCGCCAGCGCTCCGCCGTAGTCGTCCTGACGAATCGAGATGGCATCGTCGATCGCCGCCGGCACCGGCTCCTGAAACAGCACCAGCGGCTGATCCAGCCGGCCGAACAGCGACAGCATGCGGTGCCGCTGCTTCGCCGTGCCGGACAGCAGCACGCACAGCCCGTCGGTCTCGTGGCGCTGGATCAGCGGCGCGTCGGCCAGGCGGTCCGCCGCCATCCCTTGCACCACCAGCCCATAGCCCTGCTCGCTCAGATAGTTGCCGAGGCCGGCGACGAGCTGGGTGATGAAGGGATCGGCGAGAAAGGTCGGCGATTCATCGACGATCACGATGCCGATGGCGAAGCGCCGATCGAGCCGCAACGAGCGGCCGGTGACGTGCGGTCGATAGCCAAGTCGCTCGATCGTCGCTTCGACCTGTCGCCGCGTCGGTTCGCTCATCAACCGGTGTCGCCCGTTGACCACGTTCGACACCGTCATCGGCGACACGCCGGCCTCGCGGGCGACGTCGACCACGGTAACGCGGCGGGCAACGGCGGAGTTGCGGCGAGTCCGGGGCTTGGCGCGTCCGGTCCGAGGGTCAGCCATTGGCGTCGATCGGCGCGCGATCGAGCACCGCGTGCAGGAAGCGGCGTAGCCGCTCATGGGTCGGCCGCGCAAAGATCTGCTCGGGCGCGCCTTCTTCGACCATCCGTCCCTGGTCCATGAAAATGACCCGGCTCGCCACCTCGCGGGCGAACGCCATCTCGTGGGTGACCACTAGCATGGTCATGCCCTGTCGAGCCAGATCGCGGATCACCTGGAGCACCTCGCCGACCAGCTCGGGATCGAGCGCCGACGTGATCTCGTCGAGCAGCAGCAGCTTGGGCTCCATCGCCAGGCAACGGGCAATGGCGACGCGCTGCTTCTGGCCGCCCGAGAGCTGGGCCGGATAGGCGTCCGCCTTGCTCGACAGCCCGACCCGCTCGAGCAAGGCTCCGGCGCGCGCCACCGCCGCCGCGCGATCGAGTTTCAACACCTGGATCGGTGCCTCGATGACGTTGGCGAGCACGGTCATGTGGGTGAACAGGTTGAAGTGCTGGAACACCATGCCCATGCTGGCGCGCATCGCGCGCAGCTCCGGCCCGGGCCGCATCTCGACGCCTTCGAAGAAGACGCTGCCGCCGGTCGGCTCCTCGAGGCGGTTGATGCAGCGCAACAGGGTGCTCTTGCCGGAGCCGCTGGGGCCGATCAGCGCGACTCGCTCGCCGCGCGCCACCGAAAGGTCGACGCCATCGAGGGCGCGCAGCGGTCCGAACTCCTTGGCGAGGCCGACGACCCGCAGCAGCTCGGTCATCGTCGCGCGACCCGCCGCTCCAGCCGCCGCGCCAGGCGCGACAGCGGGTAGCACATGGCCAGGTAGATGATGCCGGCGACGGCGTAGATCTCCATGCTGCGATAGGTCTGGCTCGCCACGTCGTAGGACCGGTACATGATCTCCGGCACCGAGATGGTCAGGGCGAGGGAGGTGTCCTTGATGAGGGCGATCAGGAAGTTGGTGAACGGCGGCACCATCAGCACGATAGCCTGCGGCAGGACGATGCGCCGCATGATCGCGGTGGGCGCCATGCCGAGGCTGGTGGCGGCCTCGACCTGGCCGCGATCGACCGCCTCGATGCCGGCGCGGATGATCTCGGTGATGTAGGCGCCGCCGATGATGCCGAGGGTCAGCGCCGCGGCGGTCAGCGGGTCGAGCCGCAGCCCGTAGGTGGCGAGACCGAAATACATGACGAAGATCTGCAGCAGCGCCGGCGTGCCGCGAATCACCTCGACATAGACATTGGCGAGAAAGACCAGCGGCTGCCGCCCGGACTGCTTGGCCAAGGCGCCCATCAGGCCGAGCACGGCGCCGAGCACGAGCGCCGCCGCCGTCAGCTCGATCGTGACGATCGCACCGCGCGCGACGTAGGGCAGGTACTCGAGGGCGAACTCCAGGAAGTCGAGCATCCGATTCGGTCCGGCGGCACAGGATGGAGCGACCGCCGGCCGCTCCATCCAGGGGTTCGGTTCGCCGGAATCCTACATCTTGCCGGTGAGATATGCAGGGCTGGCGAGACCGTACTTCTCCATGATCGCCTTGCCCTCGCCGCTGTCGAGCAGCCGCCTGATCTCGGCGTCGAATGCGGCAATCAGCGAGGCCGCGCCGTCCTTGCGGAAGACGTAGTGAGTGCCGGGCAGCATGTCGCTGCCGAGATATTGCGGCGGCATGTACTCGACGACCTTGAGGTCGTAGTCGGGGTTCTGCTGCACCGCGTAGTCGAAGGTGAACCCCCACCAGATCGCCGCGTCGATTCGGCCGGCCTTGAGGTCGAGCAGCATCGGATCGGCCGATTCGTACTTGCGGATCTCGCCGACGCCAAAGTTCTTTTGCAGCTCGGTGGCCTCGAGCTCCTGGGCGGAGCCGCGCACGGTGCCCAGCGTCCGGTCCTTCATGTCGGAAAAGCTCTTGATGGCATCCTGGCCTTTCTGGGTAAGCAGCACGTCGACCCCGTACCAGAACGGAATCTCGTTATAGGCCATGATTTTCTCGCGCTCGGGCGTGCGGTACAGGCCGGCGATGGTGTCGAGGCGGCCCGACTGCAGCGCCGGCGCCAGCGCGGCATGGGTGATCACCACCGGATCGACCTCGACCCCGATCGCCTTGGCGATCGCCTTGGTGAAGTCGGCGTCGATGCCGAGCCATTCGCCGCTGCCGATTTCGATCCAGCACTCGGGCGGAATGCTGAAGGTGCCGACGCGCATGTAGCCGCGCGACTTGATCTCCTCGAGAAGATCCGCCGCGCTGCCGCGCCGGCTGCCGAGGGCAAGGGCGGCGGTGCCCGCCGATGCCGCCAGGAACGTCCGTCGGCTGATGTCGAGCTTCGAGCGATTCATCACGACCTCCTCTGCGTTGTCGCGGCCTGTTGTGTCGATGCGCCAGGGGCGGCCGCGGCCCAGGACGCTGACCCCCTTGTCCCTCTAGAGCGGTCCGAGGGTCGCCGAATGCCGTTCCGCGAGCGACAGGCCGAAACCGCTGGCCGGCGTGAACGGCCGGCGCGGCAGGGCCAGCTCGGCGGCAATGCCGAACCGGCGGGCCGCCACCCGCTTCGCGTAGAGCAGAAAGCAGTCCATCGACGAAATGGAGAAGGTGATGAGGGGCGCGACACCGAGATAGTCGCGCTCCGCCCGGGCGACCGCCTCGGCGCTGCCGGCGCGCATGCCGTTGAAGACGGAAGTCAGCACGTCGGCGCATTCGGCACCGGGAATCATGCCGACGCAGCCGGCGCGCACGCAGTCCGGCAGCTCCAGCCCGGCGCGCCCGTTGAACACCTCGAAGGCTCCGTCGGTCGCCTCGATCAGCTCGGCGACGTCGATCGGCGCCATCTCCACCTTGAGGATCCGCACGTTCGGATGGCGGCGGCCGAGCTCCTTCAGGGTCGCGGCGGACAGTCCGATTCCGAGATACTCCGGCGCGATCTGCAATCCGACCGGGACAGATGCCGCGTCGGCGACCGCGCCGAAGAAGCGCAGCAGCTCGGACTCGGGCGCGCCCTTGACCGGCGGCGGCTGCAGCACCACCCAGCCGGCGCCGGCGCCGGCGGCGGCCTTGACGAACTCGATCTGGCCGGTGACGTCGGGTTCCGAGACGGTCACGCTGAGCGGCAGGCGGCCGCCAAGATCCTCGGCCACCCAGTCGAGCAGCAGGCGCTTCTCGTTGACGCTGAGCTTGTTGCACTCGGTGGCGAGGCCGAGCGCGGCGATGCCGTGGACGCCGGCGGCGACCAGCGCATCGACCTGGCGCCGCATGGCGCCGCGGTCGAGCCGCTCGGCGGCGTCGAAGAACGCGAACAGCATGGGATAGACGCCGGAAATCGCCTGGCTGCCGGCCTTGGCTGTCGTCACGCCGCCCCCTCCCTGGTTCGTCGCTTCCGCAGGTTCAGCCCGCGCGTCGGCTTATGTAACGTTAAAGTATATAACGTTAAACAAGCCCGGCCGTCAATCCATCCAGGGGCCGCAATCGGGGCCGCCATTGGCGGTCTCCCGCAGCGTGCCGCCGTCTCGACGACCGGCCGTTTTCCGCTTAGCTTGAACGCCTCGCCGAGAAGCGCCACGGCTGTGGACCCGGTCAGTGGGCCGCCGCACCTGAATGCTGCGGCACTCACTTCTCGCCAAGCCGGACCAAGGGCATGATGCCGCAGTGGAATCGCGGGGGTGAAGTTGGTTGCGGGGAACACCGACGCCCGGTCGCAGGCGCGCCGGCTGTTCGGCAGGATCGATCCTGAGGCGGTGGACGCAACCCTCGCCACGCTGTCCACCGCTTGGTACGTGCTGGCGGCGCTGCAGAGCCTCGTCATCGGAATCCAGATCCTCGGCGGCGCACAACCGAGCGCGGACCTGATGGACCCTGTCCTTTGCGTGGTCGGCGGCTACTTCCTTCGGCGCCGGAAGAGCCGCGTGCTTGCGGTGCTCCTGTTCGTCTACGCACTCCTCGTCCTGGCCGTGACCACTGCCGCGCTGATCGGCGTCACGCCCGGCGGTCGCAACATCGCGCTCGCGGGCGTCATGGTCGTGGTCGGCTGGCGGGGTATTCGCGCGACGATAATATATGCGCGGGAGAACAGGCTGCGGCTGCGCTGGCTCCGCGTCCTGGCGGTCTCGGGCGCGGCGTTGCTGGCGGCTGCGGTCTTCTTCGCGGTGGCGTCGATTCTCGTCGTATCAATCTTTCCCGACATGAACGAGGATTCCGCGGGTCTGCTGATCGTCGCCCCGGCGCTATTCAGCTACCTGGTGACGGTCGGGACCCTGTCCATGGCCTTTCCCTTCGAGGCTCCGGACGCGCCCGCGCCTTCGATCTCCTGACGGGGCGCATTTGGGAACGAGGGGCCGGCGGCGCCGAACGGAACATCATCGACAACTGACTTCCAGACTCGATAGCCTCACTTCGCGCCGAGAAGCGCCGCCCGTGGCAGGCGGCGCCCGGCATCGCCCTAGGGAGAATGCCCGCCATGTCCGCTCAGTTTCCGACACTGTTCACGCCCTTGAAGCTGCGCCATCTCGAGCTCAAGAACCGCATCGTGTTCGGCGCCCACACCGTCAACATGAGCTACGAGGGCCTGCCGGGAGACCGGCATTTCGGCTATTACCGCGAGCGCGCCCGCGGGGGTGCCGCGATGATCGTGGTCGAGCCGGCGCCGGCGCACCGCACCGGCGTGCTGATCCGCGGCAACTTCCTGGCGGAGAACGACGCGGTCATCCCGCATTTCCGCCGCATCACCGACGAGTGCCACAAACACGGCACCGCGATGATCCACCAGATCTACCATGTCGGGCAGCACGGCGATCAGGACAACTCCTGGGAGCCGTACTGGTCGCCCTCGGGCCTGCCGTCGCTGCATGACCAGTGGGGCAGCCATGCGGTCACCGAGGCCGAGATCGAGGAGCTGATCGAGGGTTTCGTCCAGGCGGCGCGGCGCGACAAGGAAGCCGGTTTCGACGGCGTCGACATTTTCGCCGGCTATGGCTGCCTGGTCGACCAGTTCTGGTCGCCGCTCACCAACAAGCGCGACGACCGTTGGGGCGGCAGCCTGGAGAACCGCACCCGCTTCGCGGTGGAAATCTGCCGGCGCATCCGCGCCATGGCCGGCGAGAACTTCGTCGTCGGCATGACCATCTCGGGCGCCGAGCCCTATCCCGGCGGGCTCAAGATCGAGGACAAGCAGGATATCATCGCCGCCTTGGACGGGAACGGCCTGGTCGACTACTTCTCCTGCGGCACCGGCAGCTATCTCAACCAGTCCTTCAAGATCGTGCCGTCCTTCCATTTCGGCATGCTGTTCGGCGCCGCCGACGCGGCCAAGTTCAAGGAGGTGGTGCGCCACGCCAAGGTCACCACCGAGGCCCGGGTCAAGACCCCGGCCAACGCCGAGAAGGTGCTGAGCGAGGGCATGGCCGACCTGGTCTCGATCGTGCGCGGCCAGATCGCCGACCCCCATCTCGCCAACAAGGCGCGGGAAGGCCGGGCGGAGGACGTGCGACCCTGCATCTCCTGCAACCAGCTCTGCATCGGCCGGCGTTTCCGCGACTACTGGGTGTCCTGCCTGGTCAATCCGTCGGTCGCGCGCGAGCATGAATGGGACGGCGATTCCGCGCCGGCGGCCAAGACGCCGCGCCACGTGCTGGTGGTCGGCGCCGGTCCCGCCGGGCTCGAGACCGCGCGGCTGGCGGCGGCGCGCGGCCACCGGGTCACCCTGGTGGAGCGCCAGGGCGAGCTGGGCGGCCAGTTCCGCCTCGCCGCCGGCCAGCCCGAGCGCGGCGAGATCGGCGGACTGCTGACCTGGTACCAGGGCCAGCTCGAGAAGCTGCAGGTCCAGGTCAAGCTGCGCACCGAGCTGACCGCCGAGGACGTGAAGAAATCCGGCGCCGACGCGGTGGTGCTGTGCACCGGCTCGGCGCCGACCCGCAGCGGCTTCCAGCGCAGCTTTCCCCATCTCGATCGACTGCCCGGCGCCGACCAGGACAATGTCTGCACCGTCCACGACGTGCTCGACGGCAGGATCGTGCCGGGCACCCGGGTGCTGCTGCTCGACGATCTCAACGGCTGGTGGCCGGCGACCGGCACCGCCCTGCACCTGGCGCAGCAGCGCCACCAGGTGACGGTGGTGACCCCGGCGGAAAAGGCGGCGGCCGCCCTCGACCTCTCCCACACCGGCGAGACCACCCGCGAGCGCCTGGCGAAATACGGCGTCGAGGTGGTGCTGGCGACGGCGGTCGAGAAGTGGTCGGGCAACACCGCCACCCTGCTCAACCTCTACACCCTGGACCGCGAGGAGCGCGAGTTCGACAGCCTGGTCCTCGCCCTCACCAACACGCCGGAGGACGGCCTGACCAAGGCCCTGGCGAGCAGCGGGATCGAGGTCCACTCGATCGGCGACGCGGTCTCCGCCCGCACCGCCTCGATGGCGTTCTACGAGGGCCGCAAGCTGGCGATGACGCTGTAGGACAGGCCCATGACCGCGCCGCTCACCGTGCCGCCCTGTCGGGGGATGCGCAGCTTCCTCGATTTTCCCGTGGCGACCGACCTCGACGCCCTGGCCGCGCAGCGCCCGCATGTGGCGATCCTGGGGCTGCCCTATGGCGATCCCTATTCGGTCGACGAGGTCGCCAACGACCAGACCAATGCACCCACGGCGATCCGCCGCGCCTCCGACCGGGTCGCCTTCGGCCTCGACCGCTGGGACTTCGACGTCGGCGGCACGCTGTTCGACGGCAAGGACATCCGGGTCGTCGATTGCGGCGACGTGCCGGGCGACGCCAGGGATCCCAGGGTGCATTACGCCCGGGCCGAGGCGGCGGTCCGCCGCATCCTGGCGGCGGGCGCCCTGCCGATCGTCTTCGGCGGCGACCACGGCGTGCCGATCCCGGTGTTCCGTGCGCTGGACGGCCACGGGCCGGTGCATCTCGTGCATATCGACGCCCATCTCGACTGGCGCGACGAAATGGACGGCGTGCGCGAGGGCTATTCGAGCCCGATCCGGCGCGCCTCTGAAATGGCGCATATCGACCGCATCTTCCAGATCGGCATCCGCGGCCAGGGCAGCGCGCGGGCCGAGGAAGTGGCGGCCGCGCGCGCCTATGGCGCCGACATCGTCACCGCCGAGACGCTGCACGAAATCGGCATGGACGCCGTGCTGGCCCGCATCCCCGACGGCGCGCGCTACTATCTCACCATCGACGCCGACGGCATCGACCCGGCGGTGATGCCGGCGGTCGACGCGCCGGCGCCGGGCGGCGTCACCTACTACCAGGCGGTGAAGCTGATTCGCGGCCTCACCGCCAAGGGCCGGCTGCTCGGCATGGACATCGTCGAGATCACGCCGAAGCGGGACCTGAACGCCATCACCTGCATCACTGCCGGCCGGCTGGCGTTCAATCTGATCGGCGCCGCCGTGCGCGCCGGCTATTTCGCCTGAACGGCGACCGCGCGCCGCCGGTCATTCGTCCAGGAACGCCATCATCTCGGCGGTGAAGCGCGCCGGCTGCTCCCAATGGGGCGCGTGGCCGACGCCCTCATAGACCGACAGCCGGGCCTGGGGGATCGCCGCCACCAGCCTGTCCTGCTCGGGCCGCAGGAAGATCTCGTCCCGGTCGCCCCAGGTGACCAGTACCGGGCAGGCGATCTCTCCGAGCGGCTTCGGCGGGTGCCAGGCGATCAGGCCCTCGAGCACGCCGACCCAGGCATGGGCCGGCATCTTCATGCTCTCGTCGATGGCGTGCTCCAGATCCATCCCCGGCCCCAGCGGCCCGACGCAGGTGCCCGACTGGAACGCGGACACGAAGCCGCGATCGAGCGGATCGGCGAGCCGGCGGGCCTCCGGCAGCATGCCGCGCAGCGCGTCGTTGTCCGCCGTGGTGGCGGAGCCGTTGAGCACCACCGCCGAGACCCGGTCGGGATGGGTGAGCGCCAGCTCCTGGGCGATCAGGCTGCCCATGGAATGTCCGACGATGGCGGCGCGCGCGACGCCCAGGCCATCCATCAGGGCGATCGCGTCGGCGGCGAAGTCGGCCATGGCGAACCTGCCGGCCGGCTTGTCGGTGCCGCCATGGCCGCGCTGGGACGGCGCGATGGCGTGCACGCCCGGCGGCAGCGCCTGCAGCACCCCGTTATGGGAGTACCAGGAATCGGTGTAGCCGTGCAGGAACAGCACCGGCCGGCCGCCGCCCGCCCCGGCCGGCTCGCTTTGGGCCAGCTCCATGTCGATTCCGGTCGACAACCGGATGCGGCTCATCTGCGTCATCGGGTTTTCCTCGTTGCATTCATGGCCGCGCAGCACGCGGCGGCGACGCGCCCGTGAGTAGCCTCGCCCGTGCGTCGCCATCATGGCGCAAGGCCGAGTCGTGCGCGAAGAACTTCTAGGGGTATCCCGATTCGGGCACGCCCGGTCGACGGCGCCGCTCACGCCCGGTCGATGCGCGCGGCGTAGCAGCCGCGCCTTGCGTAGTGGACGTGGAGATAGGCGACGGCATCGTTCGCGAACAGCCGGCCGATCAGCGCGTCGAGGTCGCGGCCCTCGGCGACCTCGGCCTCGGCGATCAGGTCCTCGGCGTCGTAGGCCCGGACCGACAGCAGGCGCAGCCGAAGGCTTTCCGGCACCTCGCCGATCGCCGGCGCCGCCTGGCGCGCCGCCTCGCGCACGAAGATCGGCCCCGAGGCGCGGTAGGGCGAGCGAGCCGGCTGGTGCTCGAAGTTCAGCAGGATCAGGCGCTCGCCGGGGGCCGCGTCCGCCAGGCTGACCCGGCAGGGGAAGCCCGGCTGCTCGTCGGCGACGCAGCGGCGCGCGCCCCGGGCCAGGAGCGCCGCGTCGCCGAGCGCGAACAGCGGCTGGAACGGCGCGACCGGAAGCGCGGAAACCCGGAACGACATGAAACCCTCCACGGAGCGAATGCCGGGGGAGTCTGGGCGGAACGCGGCGCCCGCTCTATCCGCTTCTTGCGCGCCTCAGGCCGCGACGCGCTTGCGTTCCTTCGCGAACGGGCTCAGGCCGAGCCATTGTTGCATGGAGCGCTGCAATCCGCCGTCGCCGGTGAGTTGCAATCTGTCGGCCGCCAACTCGGCTTCGACGGTGGTCAAGCCCATCCAGATCGCGGTCATGGTGCGCAGACCGGTGTCGACGTAGAGATCGATGTCGAACCCGGGATCGACCGAGCACAGATCGACGCCTCCATCGATCACCAGCCACCAGTTCTGCCGCGGCGCCGGCAGGTCGGAATAGAGGAAATGGATGGTGCAGCGCCGCTTTGGCATCGGCGTCGGGTCGAGATTCCGACGCATGTCCCACATCAGCAGCGACGGGTCGAGATTCTTGAGCGAGACCCGGGACTCGACCCAGCGCTGACCCCAGATGCCGAGAGCCATCACCACGGCTTGTAGGTCCTCCCCCGCGCGGGTCAGGTGATAACTCGGTCCGTCGTCGGTCGCGCGGCGCTCGACGACGCCCGCCTCCTGCAACTTCTTCAGCCGCGTCGAGAGCAGCGCCGGGGACATGCGCGGCACGCCGCGCCGCAGTTCATTGAACTGCGTGCTGCCGGCCACCAGCTCGCGCAGGAGCAGGACGGTCCACCGCGTGCAAACGATCTCCGCTGCCATGGCAACCGGGCAGAACTGGTGGTACCCACCGGACTGGGCCATGAACGCCTCCCTGATGGCCGAACCGCATCGCCAGACTGCCCAGATGCTATTGCCGCGAGGCCGTCCGCGCCAGTTCAGAAACTGAAGCGGCAGTTTGCCGCGGATTCCTGCGCCGCCGGCACGGGGTCGGCGCCAGAGCCGAAATCGTGCATCCGGCCCATGGCCGGCCCGCTCCAGGATCGCGGCGCCTCAGGTCGGGTTGGCTTGGCGCCGGCGTCGGATCGCGGCGTTGGCCGGTTCAGATCCTGAACTTGTCGGCTCCGCCAGAACGCCGCAAGCATCACCGCCACGCGTCGCAATCCGCGACGAACCTGAAGGAGAGCGCGATGACTGGGATCAAGTTGACGGGACTCGACGGGCGCAGCGTGACGATTTCCGACGACGCGGTCGACGGCTTGCGTCAGGCGCTGCGCGGGCCGCTGTGCCTGGCCGGCGCGCCCGGCTATGATGACGCGCGCCGCATCTGGAACGCGATGATCGATCGTCGTCCCGGTTTGGTCGTTCGCGCCGCCGGCCCGGCGGACGTGGTCTGCACCGTCCGCTTCGCCCGCATGCACGGCGCCCTGCTCGCCGTGCGCGGCGGCGGCCACAACATCGCCGGGAGCGCGGTGTGCGACGGTGGGGTCATGCTCGATCTCTCGCTCATGCGCTCGGTTCGTGTCGACACGGCCAACCAGCGCCTGCGGATCGAGCCCGGGGCCACCCTGGCCGACATGGACAAGGAGACCCAGTCCTTCGGCTACGTGGTGCCGTCGGGCATCAACTCCACGACCGGAATCGCCGGCCTCACGCTCGGCGGCGGCTTCGGCTGGACCACGCGCAAGTTCGGCATGACCATCGATAATCTGCTTTCCGCCGATCTGGTGACGGCCGAGGGCGAGCTGCTGCATCTCAGTGCCGCCCGGAACAGCGATCTGTTCTGGGCGATTCGCGGCGGCGGCGGCAATTTCGGGGTGGCGACCTCGTTCGAGTTCCGGCTCAACCGCCTCGACCCGACGGTGCTGTCCGGCCTCGTGGTCCATCCGCTGGACAACGCAAGGGAGCTGCTGCGCGACTACCGGCGGATTGTCGCGGCGGCGTCGGACGAGCTCACCTGCTGGGTGGTCATGCGCAAGGCGCCGCCCTTGCCCTTCATCCCGCCCGAATGGCATGGGCGGGAGGTGCTGGTGTTCGCGCTGTGCTGGTGCGGTGACATGACGCAAGGCGAGCTGGCGGTGGCCGAACTGCGCGCCCTGGGCAAGCCGATCGCCGACGTGGTGTCGCCCCATCCCTTCACCGGCTGGCAGACGGCTTTCGATCCGCTGCTGACGGCGGGGGCGCGCAACTACTGGAAGAGCCATGACTTCATCGAGCTCTCCGACGGCGCCATCGACGCCATGCTGGCGTCAGTGCGCGCACTGCCGTCGCCCGAGTGCGAAATCTTCATCGCCCATGTCGGCGGGGCGATGAGCCGGATTCCGGTGGCGGCGACCGCCTATCCGCAGCGCAAGTCGCATTTCATCATGAACGCCCATGGGCGCTGGCGTGAACCGGCCGAGGACGCTGCGGGCAAGGCCTGGGCGCGGGAATTGTTCAAGAACGCCGCGCCCTTCGCGACGGGCAGCGCCTATATCAACTTCATGCCGGATGATGAACCCGATCGGGTGGCCGCGGTGTATGGGCCGAATCACGCGCGGCTGGCAGAGATCAAGCGGCGCCACGATCCCGGCAATCTGTTTCGGCTGAATCACAACATCGTGCCGACCCCGCACGGGCAGCGCGTCGCGGAATAGCCGGGCGGCCGGCGGCGAGCGCGTAGCGCTATCGCGCGCTCACCGCCGCGCCTTGCGCGTCGAACAGGTGGCAGTGCGCGGGGTCGAACGAGACGGTGATGCGCTGCCGTGCCGCGATGCCCGGCGCGATGCCGTCCTGCTTCACGACCAGGGCGCCGGCCGGATGGTCGGGGGCGTAGAGATAGCTGAGGCCGCCGAGCTGCTCGACGAAATCGATGGCGGCCTGCAGCCGTGCCGCGCCGGATCCGCCGGGTGCCAGGTGTTCGGGCCGGATGCCGAGGGCCACCGCATCGCCGGGCTCGACCGCGGCGCCGGCGCGCAGCGTCACGGCGACCTCGGCCGGCTCCATGCCGTCGACCGACACCCGCGCCACGTCGCCCGCGCGCGACGTCACCCGGGCGGCCAGGAAGTTCATCCGGGGCGAGCCGATGAAGCCGGCGACGAAACGGTTGCGCGGGGTGTTGTACAGCTCGAGCGGCGTGCCGATCTGCTCGATATAGCCGTCGCGCAGGACCACGATGCGGTCGGCGAGGGTCATCGCCTCGGTCTGGTCGTGGGTGACGAACACCATGGTGGCGCCGAGATCGCGGTGCAGCCGGGCAAGCTCGAGGCGCATCTGGACGCGCAGCTCGGCGTCGAGGTTGGACAACGGCTCGTCGAACAGGAAGACCTCGGGTGCCCGCACGATGGCGCGGCCGATGGCGACGCGCTGGCGCTGGCCGCCCGACAGCTCCTTGGGCTTGCGCTCGAGCAGGTCCTGGAGCTGCAGCACCTCGGCGGCCTTGCGCACCCGCGCCGCGCGCTCGGGCCGGGGCACGCCGTCCATGCGCAGCGAGAAGCCCATGTTCTGCGCCACCGTCATGTGGGGATAGAGCGCGTAGGACTGGAACACCATGGCGACGCCGCGCTTCGACGGGGCGACGCCGCGCATCGACCTGCCGCCGATCAGCACGTCGCCTTCCGATGCCGGCTCCAGCCCGCAGATCAGCCGCAGCAGGGTCGACTTGCCGCAGCCCGACGGCCCGACGAAGACCACGAACTCGCCATGCTCGATCGCGAGGTCGACGCCGTGGATCACCTCGACCGGCCCGAACCGCTTCTTGACGCCCTTCAGCTCGACACGTGCCATCCACCGGTCCCTGTCGTTTGCATCGGCTTCATCGGCGTTTCCTTCGCCACGCTCACAGCCGTACCACGCTCGACTGGATCGCGGTGACGCCGTCCCGGTCCTGGCCGTAATAGGCGACCAGCAGGCTGCCATCGGCGCGGCAGGCCGCCGCAGGATACCCCAGGTCCTGGTTCGGCAGATCGTCGCGCACCACCACCGGATGTTCGGTATCCCAGGTCTCGCCGCCGTCCTCGGACAGGATGATGCGGATGCCGAAGGGCTTCTGGCGCCGCCCGGCGACGCAGGCGAGGCGGCTGTCGGCGAGCCTCAGGAGATCGGCCGGGTATTCCGCGATCCCGGTCGGGCGGGGCGTACTCCAGTTCGTGCCGCCGTCGTCGGAATGGACCTGGTGCAGGATGCGGGTGCCGTTGTCGCGCAGCATCACGAGGATGCGGCCCGACGGCAGCAGGAGCGGCGCCGGCTCCTCGAACTCGTGGCCCGGGCCCGCGGCGATCGGCGTCGCCGGCGACCAGCTCTCGCCGCCGTCGGTCGAGCGCAGGACGAACACCGTCCGGTAGTTCGGCACGTCGGAGAGCGGCAGCAGGAGCGTGCCGTCGCCGAGCTCGATCGCGCCGCGCATGCCGTAGCCGCCGCTGAACGGCGCGGTGTCGATGCGGCGCGACTGGGGAAAGCTGTAGCCGTCGTCGTCGGACAGATGCACCCAGGTCTCGCCGTCGCCGCGCGCCCAGGGAAACCGCGCGGCGATCTCCGCCGGGCCCGGCGCCCAGGGCCCGAGCTCGCGCGCCATGGCGGCCTTGCCCATCAGCCGCTCGGGCCCGACCAGCTCCGCGCCCGGTCCCATCTTCTCGGCCAGCGGCAGCGGATACCAGCGGAAGCGCCACTGGTTCAGCAGCACCCGGCCGGACCTCAGGGGCGTCAGCCCGGCGCATTCGACGCCGCCCCAGCCATAGCCCGGCACCACCGCGGCCGGCCCCCAGCTGCGGCCCTCGTCGTCGGAGCGCATCAGCAGGTTGCGGTACTCGGGATCCTGCGGCGGATGGATGATGACATCGCGCCGGACCGTGCGGTTGAACACCATCAGCCAGGTGCCGGCGGCGCTGACCGCCAGGTGCGGATGGGCGCAATAGGCGTGATCGTCGCGGTACAGCACGCGATGCTCCAGCATCTCGGCCGGCCGCGCCTGCCCGATCACGCCCATCCCCGTTGCGCTCCCCGACCCTGCGCCTCAGACCCGGAACCTTGTGCAGAGCACGTATTGCAGCGGCTTCGGATCGTCGCTCCATTCGTGGTACGAGCCGACGACGGTGCCGTCGGGCATCTGGGCGACGCTGGGATAGCCGATATGCTGGTAGACGCCGGGATGGTGCCAGTTGACGCCGCCGCCGGCGACCTTGCCCGATTCCGGCGTCATGCGGCTCGAACCGGGCGTGTCGGTCACGGTCTTGCCGGGAACGCCGCCCTCGCGGATCACGAACTCGTTCTTCACGTCCCAGGTGACGCCGTCCTCCGAGATGATGCCGCGGGTGCCGTAGGGCGGCCGGCGATAGCCGTAGATCATCAGGTAGCGGCCGTCCTGCAGCGCGATCAGCTCCGGCGGATAGCCCCAGATGTTGGTCCATTTCGGCGGCGTCCAGGAGAACCCGTCATCCTCGGACACCACCATCACCATGTTCCTGGCGTCGCTGCTCGGGTTCACATGGGTGCGCATGAAGCAGACCAGCCGCCCGTCCTTCAGGCGGACCAGCCCGGGCTCCTCGTAGTCGATGATGCTGGCGGGATCGTAGGCCAGGGTCGAGTAGTACTCCCAGTTGTCACCGCCGTCGTCGGAGCGCATCAGCGCCGAGCGGGTGCTCTCGCCCTCGCCCTCCTCCTCGTAGCCGTGGATGCGGCCGTAGAGGCCCATCAGGATCGAGCCGTTCGGCAGCTCCCAGCAGCCGAGCCGGCAACCGCCATGCTTGAGCGGCCGGACATTGACCGGGATCGGCTCCGACCAGGTCTCGCCGCCGTCCTTCGACTTCACCACATAGGTGCCGAGCCAGCCCTGGGTCTTGTAGGCCCAGGTCCAGTCGCCCCATTCCTTGGTCATGGGATGGCTGCTCCAGGACGGCTGCGCCGGCTTGATGCCGCGCTTGAAGAAGCCGGTGATGGTGAGATTGACGATCAGCGTGCCGTCGCTCAGCTCGCAGATGCCGCAGTCCCAGTTGCCCTGGGTCTGGCTCCAGGGCAGCACGATCTTGGGGGCGCTCCATGTCTTGCCGCCGTCCTTGGAGCGCACCATCAGGGTCTGGCCGCTGTCGTGGTGATAGGGGAACCGCTCCTCGTTGAACACGGCGACCAGGTCGCCATTCTTCAGGCAACGCGTCGCGATCTGGTTCACGCAATGCTCGGGATGCTTGAAGATGGTGAAGTGCTCGACGTTCTTGATGATCGACATGCTCAGCTTCTTTCCTCTCAGCAGTGGCCGCCGGCGAGTTCGCACCCGTGAACCGGGCGACGGGTCACAGGCGAATTCCGACGTTCTTGATGCTCAGGTAGTTGCGGATGCCGGGCAGGCCGCGCTCGCGCCCGATGCCGCTGTCCTTGATGCCGCCGGTCGGCGCCTGCACGCCGCCGATGAACCAGCCGTTGACCCAGACCGATCCGGCCTCGATCTCGCGGGCGAGGCCGAGCGCCCGCGAGATGTCCTGGCTGTAGACCCCGGCGACCAGGCCATAGCCGAGGCCGTTGGCCATGGCGACCGCCTCGCTCTCGTCGTCGAAGTCGATGGCGACCGCGACCGGGCCGAAGATCTCCTCGCGCGCGATGCTGCTCGCCGGGTCGACCCGGTCGAAGATGGTCGGCGCGACGAAGTAGCCGCGGTTCAGCCCCTCGGGCCGGCCGCCGCCGAGCCGCACCCGCGCGCCCGCGGCGCGGCCGGCCTCGAGATAACCCATCACCTTGCCGTACTGCTCGTCGGAGACCAGCGGGCCGAGATCGCGGTCGTCGATGCCGGGGCCGACCGTCAGCTTGCGCGCGTGGGCGGCGAAGCGCTCCAGGAACGCGTCGCGGATCGCGCGGTGCAGCAGCAGGCGCGAGGAGGACGAGCAGACCTGGCCGCTGTTGCCGAAGGCGCCGTCGACGGCGTCGAAGGCGGCGCGGTCGAGATCGGCGTCCTTCAGAACGATCATCGGGTTCTTGCCGCCGAGCTCGAGCACGGTCGGCTTGATGCCCTGGGCGGCCGACAGGTAGACCTTGCGCCCGGTCTCGACCGAGCCGGTGAAGGTGATGCCGCGCACCAGCGGATGGGCGGTCAGCGCCGCCCCCGCCTCCTCGCCGAAGCCGGTCACCACGTTGACCACGCCCGGGGGGAAACCGACCTCGCGGCATGTATCGGCGAACATCAGCGCGGTCAGCGGCGACTGCTCGGCCGGCTTGATCACGACCGTGCAGCCGGCGGTGAGCGCCGGCGCGACCGAGCGCGCCACCATGCCGAGGGGATAGTTCCAGGGAACAATATGCGCGGTGACGCCGAGCGGCTCCAGCACCGTGTAGTCGACGACGCCGCGCCCGAGCGGCACGGTGGCGCCTTCCATCTTGTCGGCGGCGCCGGCGTTGTAGCGGATGGTGGCGCACACCCCGCCGACATCGCCCCTCGACTCCTTGAGCGGCTTGCCCACGTCCAGGGTCTCGACCCGGGCGATGGCGTCGCATTTCGCCTCGATCGCATCGGCCAGGCGGAACAGCAGCCGGCCGCGCTCCGCCGGGGCCAGCTCGCGCCAGGGCCCGTGCATGGCGGCCTGCGCCGCCCGTACCGCCGCGTCGACGTCGGTCGCGCCGCCGCGCGCCACCTCGGCGAACGGCGTCACGCTGCTGGGGTCGATGGTCTCGAACACCCGGCCGTCGGCCGCCGGGCGGAACTCGTTGCCGATGAACAGCCCCTCGGGAATGCCGAGCTCGGCGCCGCTTGCCTTGGTGGTCGATGCGCTCACTGCTTGACGCTTCCCTGGGAGATGCCGTGGATGAAATAGCGCTGCAGCAGGAAGAACAGCACCAGGCTCGGCACCGACAGCACGGTGATGCCGGCCATGGCGACGCTGTAGCCCTCGAGCTGGGTGTGGGTCCCGACCACCGGCGTGAAGGCGGCGATGCCGACGGGCAGGGTCTTCATGCGCTCGTCGAAGGTGACCAGCAGCGGCCACAGGAAGTTGTTCCAGTTGAGCGTGAAGATGATGACCGTGGCGGCGATCATCGGCGCGCGCGCCAGCGGCAGCGCGATCAGGAAGAACAGGCGGAATGGCCCGGCGCCGTCCATCTTCGCGGCCTCCTCGAGCTCCGGCGGGAAGCTCAGGAAGAACTGGCGGAAGATGTAGACGCTGAACACGTTGCCGATGGTCGGCAGGATCAGCGCCTGGTAGCTGCTGGCCCAGCCGATCTTGATGAACCCGAGCAGCATGGGGATGACCGAGACCTCGGTCGGGATCATCAGCGACGCCAGGAAGATGCCGAACAGCGCGGCGCGGCCCGGGAACTGCAGCCGGGCAAGGGCGTAGCCCGCCATCGCCCCGAACAGCACGCAGAGCCCGGTCGACGCGGTCGCCTGGATGATGCTGTTGAGCCCCCAGCGCAGCACCGGGTACTCGAACACCTTGGCGTAGTTCGCCAGGGTGACGCGGTGCGGCAGCCACTCGATGTCGGCGGTCATCACGTCTTCCGGAAACTTGAAGGACGTCGAGACCATCCAGACGAACGGCAGCGCCCACAGCACGGCGATGCCCATGCCGATCAGCCAGATCGGCACGTCGATCGGTTCCATGCGGCGCGCCTCGAGCGCGCCGCGCAGGCGTTCCAGCATCATGGCCGGCATTGACATCAGCCGCGCTCCCGGATGATCAGGCGCTGCACCACGGTGACCGCCAGGATCACCACGAACAGCATCATGCCGATCGCCGAGGCGTAGCCGTAGAGATAGCGGATGATGGCGACGCTGTAGATGTAGAAGATCGGCGAGGACGATGCGCTGGCCGGCCCGCCATTGGTCATCACATAGACCTGGCTGAAGATCCTGAGCGTCGAAATGAGCTGCAGCGTCACCACCATGCTGATGACCGGGCGCAGATGGGGCAGGGTCACGAACCAGAAGCGCTGCAGCCGGTTGGCGCCGTCGACCGTCGCCGCTTCCTTGACCTCGGCCGGGATGTCCTGCAGCGCCGCCAGGAACAGCACGAAGGCGAGGCCCAGATCCCACCAGATCGAGGCGATGCTGACGCCGATCAGCGACCAGTCGGCCGAGGTCAGCCACGGGAACGGCCCCAGCCCGATGAAGCCGAGATAGTGGTTGATCAGGCCGAACTGGGTGTCGAGCAGCCACACCCAGACCATGCCGATCACCGTCGCCGAGACCACGTTGGGGGCGAAGAACAGGGTGCGCGCGAGTCCGGAGAGCGGATAGCGCTGGTTGACGAACAGGGCGAACATCAGGCCCAGGATGGTGACTCCCGGCACGATGATGGTGCCGTAGAACAGCACGTTCTTGAAGGCGATCGCGACCCAGTGGTCGGCGAAGGCGTCGCTGAAATTCTTGAAGCCGATCCACTTGGGCGCGCCGATGATGCTCCACTTGGTGAAGGCGACATAGGCGCCGAACAGGACCGGCAGGATGTTGAACAGGAAGAACGGCACGGTGAAGAAGGCGACGAACACGTAGCCGACGCGGTCGACGCCGCGGACCTCGCCGGCCCGCGCGGCGTGGCGGGCCGGCGTGCCGTTTCCCGGGATGGCGGTCGTGCTCATCGGTTCATGACTCGCCGGTGCGGCGTCTTTCGTCCTGCCTGGAAATGTCGGACGGCACGACGCATGCCAGGGAGCAGCACGCGCCGCGCCGTCCGGTCGAGGTTCAGCCTTCGTCGAGATCGGCCTGCCACTGCTGCTGCAGCATCGTCATGGCGTCGTCGATCGAGACCTGCTTGGCCCACACGCCTTCGAGCGTCTTGGCCAGGAAATTGCCGCCGGAATAGATGGTGAAGTTCGGGCCGTTGACCACCGGAATCTCGCCGACGGTGGCGAACTCCATGCCGTCGATGAAGGCGCCGCGCACCTTCCACGGATTGCCGGCGGTCTTGTAGTCGTCGCGTGCCAGGATCGACTGCCGGGGCGACGCGCCGCGGCCGACGGTGGTCCACAGGAAGCTGTTGTCGGACAGCCACTTCACCGCCTGCATGGTGGCTTCGTAGCGGCCCTGATCCTGCTGCTGGTACAGCTCGAGCCCGCCCATCTCGAAATAGGTGACATGCTTGCCGCCGATGTTCGGGAACATCGCGGTCTCGAAGTTGAGGCCCTGGTTGACATAGCCGTTCAGGGTCCACGGCCCGGTCCAGAAGATCGAGCCCTGGCCGGTGCCGAAGGCCTTGTAGCGGTCGGTCACGTCGCGGGTCGAGACCTTGTGCTTGTCGAACAGGTCGAGCACCCATTGCATGGCCGCCTTGCCGGCGTCGGGATTGACGCAGGCGGTCTTCAGGTCGTCGCTCGCCCGCTGGAAGCCCATCTGCTCGGCGACGATGCCCCAGGTGACGGTCGGCTGCACGCCGGAGCCGGTCATCATGATGCCCGAGCGGGTGACGGTGTCGCCGTCGCGCTTGGTCATGGCCTGGGCCCAGGCCAGCAGGTCGTCGCCGTTCTTCGGCGGGCTCGCCGGGTCGAGGCCGGCCTCGACCACGTGGTCGAGGTTGATCTCCGGCTGCAGGCTCATCAGGTCCATCGGGACCATGAACATCTTGTTGTCGTACTTCGGATAGCGCGACGCCTTGATCGAGTAGGCGCTGAAATCGGCGACGTCGAGTCCGACCTGGGCGGCGACGTCGTCGAGCGGCACCAGCACCTCGTCGCGGGCGAGCTGCGCGGCCTTGCCGGCGGTGCCCCAGCCGAAATCCGGCGCCTGGCCGGTGGCGACCGCCGCGAGCACCTTGGTGACGTACTGCTCCTCGGGGATCAGCTCCATGCGGATCTGCATGCCCTTGCCCTTGTGGGCCTCGTTGAAGGAGTCGATCATCTTCTGCCAGACTTCGCCGTCCGAGGCGGCGAGCCAGCTCCAGTGCACGATCTCGATGTCGCTGGCCGCCCACACGCTGCGCGGCAGGATCGTGGGCGTGGCGGCGGCGAAGGCCGCGGTGGCGCTGGCCGCCTTCAGGAACTTGCGCCGGCTGACCGTTCCGGCTCCGCTGGTACGCTGTCGCTTGCTCATGATGTCTCCTCCTTGAAAACGACTCCCTGGATCCGAGATCTCACTCCGGTTTCTCCCGAAGCTTCGTGCGGCGCCGTCGCCGTGGTCGTCTGTCAGCCGGTGCGCAGGCCTCGCTCGGCGCCGATGACGCCCGGCACGCCGGTCTTGACGAGCATCTCTCTGGCCTTGTCGCGGTAGAGTTCGCGCACGTCGCGGGTCGGCGGCCGGCAGCGCGAGGAGTCGAGCCCGACCAGCTCCATGCAGAGCTTGTCGAGATAGCCGTCGCCCGAGGTGTAGGTCTTCTCGATCTCGACCCACAGCTTGTAGAAGGGCATCGCCTCGGCGACCATCATGCGCTGGACCTCGGCATAGTCGCCGGCCGCCAGCCGATCGAGCAGCTTGAGGCCCCATTCCGGCCAGTAGTTGCACAGATGCACCTCGAAGCCGCGCGCCCCCATCAGGTGGCTCATCACGAACAGGAGGTTGTTGTCGATGATGGTGAGCCGCCCGGCGAAGTGCGAGACCACATCCTCGAACTCCATGGCGTCGGTCCGGGGTGTCGCCCATTTCAGCCCGACCACGTTGGGGATCTCGGCCAGCCGGTCGACCATGGCGAGCGAGATGCCGGACGAGGTCCAGAAGGTGTTGTAGACGATGATGCCGATCGGCGCGGCCTCGGCCGCGGCCACCACGTAGTCGTAGAAATCGCCCTCGGTGTGGCTGAAGTAGAACGGGCAGGACACCTGGATGAAGCTGCAGCCCAGCTCGTGCGCGGTCCGCGCCAGGCGCGCCAGCTCGCGCGTGCTGGTGGTCTGCGCCCCCATCGCCACCGGCACCGCGCCGTCGGCCGCCGCCACCACCGCCTCGGCCACCTGCGCCCGCTCCTCGAAGCTCATGGCCGAGAAGTCGCCCGCGGCGCCCCCCGGCCGCCGCACCCCCGTGCCCCCCCGCGAGCCCCGGCCCCCCCCCCCCCACCCTCTGGGCCGATACGCCGCGGGCGACGCCGGCGCCCAGCAGCACCGCGTTGCCCGCGGCGATGCCGCGGCTCCGCAGCCAGCCGACATGGCGCCGGATCGCCGCCAGGTCGAGCGCCAGGTCCGGGTCCCCGAACATGGTCGGCACCGTGATGTAGCAGCCCTCGAGCCGACGCCGCAGTCCGTCCCAGTCCATGCGCGATCCCGTGTTCGGGACCCGTCGGCCGCCTGCGACCGCGCGCCCCCGTTGCCCCGAAGCCCATTACTTCGGTGGCCTGAATAGTTCTCAAATCGCCAAGCGTGCTGCTCTAGGGTGCCGCCACCCTCGTCTTATCGATTCTTTGGGCTTTCCCGACATCGTCGAAAAAGAGCTCTCCCTGAGCGAAATAATTATCGGCGAGCTTGTCGCCAATGACTTGACGTTTGCCGACAGATTTTTGATGATGGGGGACGATGCGCGGTGGAATCAGCGGCGCCGCGCGCGGCCGGTCCCGCCGCCGACCGGAAATGGAGGGGGAAATGTCCGACGCGCCGGCGCCGACTCGGATCGGCTTCTTCCTGATCCCCGAGTTTCCGATCTACGCGCTGATCCCGGCGACCGAGGCGCTGCGGATCGCCAACCAGAACAGCGGCAGCCGGCTGTTCGACTGGCGGCTGATCTCGGTCGACGGCGCGCCGGTGCGGGCCGGCAACGGCATGATGGTGACGCCGGACAGCCCGATCGCGCCGGCCGAGGGCCGGCCCGATTTCTCGACGCTGATCGTCTGCGCCGGCAACCAGCCGACCCAGTATGTCGACCGCCGGCTGCTCAACTGGCTGCGCCGGCTCGACCGCCACGGGGTGCGGCTGGGGGCGCTCGATACCGGGCTGTTCGCGCTGGCCGCCGCCGGCCTGATGGACGGCTACCGGATGACCCTGCATTGGGAGGCGATGCCGGTGTTCCACGAGCATTATCCGGAGCTCGACGTGGTCGAGCAGATCTTCGTGTTTGACCGCAGCCGCATCACCTGCGCCGGCGGCACCGCGGCGATCGACATGATGCTGCATCTGATCGCCATCGATCACGGCACCATGCTGGCGCAGATCGTCGCCAACGGCATGGTGCACGAGCGCATCCGCCACGGCACCGACCCGCAGCGTGCGATGCTCGATTCGCCCATGGGGTCGCTCGATCCGGTGGTGATCCAGGCGATCCGGCTGATGGAGGACAATCTCGAGCAGCCGCTGCCGCCCGAGGAGATCGCCGAGGCGGTCGGCCTGACGGCGCGGCGGCTGGAACGGCTGTTCCGTCGCAAGCTGAACGATTCGCCGATGCGCTACTACCTGAAGATCCGCCTGCAGGCGGCCCGCAACCTGCTTTTCTACAGCGACGTGCCGATCCAGAACATCGCGCTCGGCTGCGGCTTCTCCGGCGCCGAGGTGTTCTCGCGCACCTTCCGTTCCCATTTCGGCCAGTCGCCGCGGGAGTTTCGCAGCAACTACTCGACCGACCGGCTGCACCGCTTCCATCCCGAGTTCGTGCAGCGCCTGGGCTAGCCTGCGCCGCGGGTTTTCCCCGGCCCGGTATTGGCTATACTTGCGCCTCGCGGGCAGTCGGCCGGACGGTTCATCGACCGGGCCGGGCGCTGCCGAGACAGGGAGAAAGCGCATGGGTTCGAAGAGACGCCCCTTCGCCGCCGCCGCGGCGCTGGCTGTGCTGCTGACGGCGCCGGTCGCCGCCGGCGCGGCCGACTTCATCAACATCCTGACCGGCGGCCAGTCGGGCGTGTACTACCCGCTCGGCGTCGCCATCGAGACGCTGGTGGCGGAGTACGTTCCCGACGCCACCCCGTCGACCCAGTCGACCAAGGCGTCGGTCGAGAACCTGAACCTGCTGCAGGACGGCAAGGGCGAGCTGGCCTTCGCGCTCGGCGATTCCGTCGCCTTCGCCTGGGAAGGCAACGAGGAAGCCGGCTTCAAGGCGAAGCTCGACAAGCTGCGCGCCGTCGCCGCGATCTATCCGAACTTCGTGCAGATCGTCGCCTCCAAGGACTCGGGCATCACCACGCTCGCCGACCTTAGGGGCAAGCGCCTGTCGGTCGGCGCGCCGCGCTCGGGCACCGAGCTCAACGCGCGCGCCGTGCTGGCCGCCGCCGGGCTGACCTATGACGACCTCGACAAGGTCGAGTACCTGCCCTTCGCCGAATCGGTCGAGCTCATCAAGAACCGCCAGCTCGATGCCACCCTGCAGTCGGCCGGCCTCGGCGTCGCCTCGATCCGCGACCTGGCCTCGTCGGTCGACATCGTGGTGGTGAACGTGCCGGCGGACGTGGTCGCGAAGGTGGGCGCGCCCTACTTCGCCGCGACCATTCCCGCCGGCACCTATCAGGGCCAGGACGCCGACGTCGCCACCGCCGCGGTGCCGAACTTCCTGGTGACGCGCGCCGACCTGTCGGACGATCTCGTCTACGCCATGACCAAGGCGATCTTCGACCATCTCGATTCCCTGGTCGCGGCCCACGCCGCCGCCAAGCGGATCACGATCGAGGGGGCGGTGACCAATCTGCCGATCCCGCTTCATCCCGGCGCCGAGAAGTATTTCAAGGAAAAGGGCGTCATGTAGCCCGCACGGCCGGCGCGGCGGCGGGACAACCCCCGTCCCTCGCGCCGACCAGCCTTGTTCCGCGGATGACTCCTTGCAGGTGAGGCGCCCCCAGGTGAGACGACGATGAACGCTGCGGCCCCGGCGGGCGGGTCCGCTGCCGCCGATTCCGCGCCGGCCGAGCCCGACGACTCCGGCCATCTGCATCTCGGCTGGGGCATCGGCCCCGTCGCCGTGGCGCTGATGGCGATCGCCATCGCCTTCTCCACCTTCCAGCTCTGGACCGCCACCTACGCGCCGCTGGCGAGCCAGGTGGTGCGCGCGGTCCATGTCGGCTTCCTCATGCTGCTGCTGTTCGGCTTCCTGGCCAACGCCACGCCGCAGCGCAAGATCCGCTTCGCGCTGCTGATCGGCCTCGGCATCGTCGGCTTCCTGATCGGCCTCTATCACTGGATCTTCTACGTCGACATCGTGATCGTGCGGGCCGGCGCGCCCAACCTGACCGACCTCGTGGTCGGCACCATCGCCGTCGCCCTGGTCTTCGTCGCCGGCTACATGATGATGGGGCCGGCCTTGCCGGTCATCTGCGGCACCTTCCTGCTCTACGCGCTGTTCGGCGAGCACTTGCCGGCGCCGTTCGCCCACCGGCCCTACGACTACAGCCAGATCGTCGAGATCCTGTTCCTCGGCACCGAGGGCATCTACGGCACCCCGATCTACGTGTCGTCGAGCTACATCTTCCTGTTCATCCTGTTCGGCTCGTTCCTCGAGCACGCCGGCATGATCCGCCTGTTCACCGACCTCGCCATGGGCACGGTCGGCCATACCAAGGGCGGGCCGGCCAAGGTCGCGGTCATGTCGTCGGGGCTGATGGGCACGATCAATGGCTCGGGCGTCGCCAACGTGGTGACCACGGGCCAGTTCACCATTCCCCTGATGAAGAGCTTCGGCTTCAAGCCGGCCTTCGCCGGCGGGGTCGAGGCGACCGCCTCCATGGGCGGCCAGATCATGCCGCCGGTCATGGGCGCCGTCGCCTTCATCATGGCCGAGACCATCGACGTGCCCTATGTCGAGGTGGTGCGCGCCGCCATCGTGCCGGCGCTGCTCTATTTCGCGACGGTGTTCTGGATGGTGCATCTCGAGTCCGGGCGTCTCGGCCTCGCCGGCCTGCCGCGCGACGAGCTGCCGAGCGCCATCGGCGCCCTGCGCAAGCGCTGGTACCTGATCCTGCCGCTGGCGGCGCTGGTGTATCTCCTGTTCTCCGGCTACACGCCGCTGTTCGCCGGCACCCTCGGCCTGGCGCTCACCGTGCTCATCATCCTCGGCGTGGCGGTGGTGGCGCGGGTCGGCCCGGTCGCGCTGCGCGTGCTGTTCTGGGTGGCGCTCGGCCTGCTCTCCGGACTGTTCTTCGAATACGGCATCGACGCGATCCTGGTGCTGGTCGCGGCGCTGGTGGCGATCAACCTCACCGCCAAGGGCGGCCGCGCCACCTTGCGCCTCACGGTGGACAGCCTAGCGGACGGCGCCAAGAACGCGCTGCCCGTCGGCATCGCCTGCGCCCTCGTCGGCGTCATCATTGGCGTGCTGGCGTTGACCGGCTCGGCCACCACCTTCGCCCGCTTCATCGTCACCATCGGCGAGGACTCGCTGTTCCTGTCGCTCGTGCTCACCATGGTGACCTGCCTGATCCTCGGCATGGGCATCCCGACCATCCCGAACTACATCATCACCTCGTCGATCGCCGGGCCGGCGCTGCTGACGCTCGGCGTGCCGCTCATCGTCAGCCATATGTTCGTGTTCTATTTCGGCATCATGGCGGACCTGACGCCGCCGGTGGCGCTCGCCGCCTTCGCCGCCGCGCCGATCGCCAAGGAAAGCGGCATGAAGATCGGCGTGCAGGCGGTCCGCGTCGCGATCGCCGGATTCGTCGTGCCGTACATGGCGGTCTACACCCCGACGCTGATGCTGCAGCCGGGCGGACCGCTGGCCGACGCCATCGGCTTCTGGCCCGCGGTCGCCTACATCGTCGGCAAGGCGCTGCTCGCCATCTGTCTGTGGGGCGCCGCGGGGATCGGCTTCCTGGGGGTGCGGCTCGCCGCGTGGGAGCGCATCTGGGCCTTCGCCGCCGCCGCCTGCCTGATCGTGGCGCTGCCGATGACCGACGAGATCGGCCTCGCCGCCTGCCTCGCCTTCATCGTCTGGACCTGGTGGCGCACCCGAAAGGCAGCGGTCGCCTGATGTCACTCTGTCTCGCGGCGGGGACGCTGACCCTGCAGCTCGCGGTCACCTCGTTCACCTTGGCCTGGAGCCACAGCGTCGAGCATCTGCCCTGGCAGGAGCACTGGCGGGTCGAGTCCGGCCGGCTGGTGCTCGACGAGGTGCGGGTCAAGGGCAGCGGCGCCGGGATGGAGCCGCCGGTGGAGGCCCGGCTGGTCGACGGCTGGTATGTCTGGCGGCCGGCGGGCGACACGCGCGCGCGCATCGTGCTGCGGCGCGCCGCCGATCCCGACGGCGTCATCGGCGACTGGCAGTTCTGCGCCGCCGGCGCGCCATGCGCGGCGCTCGGCGACCTGCTCGGCCGCGATGCCGATCCGGTGACGCTCTATCCCTGTTCCTGAGTCGGCGCCGCGGCGGCGGCGGTTGCCGGCGGCGGTCCGGCGCGGCCCGGCCCGACCGGGAACACGAAGCGCTGGTAGATGTAGCCGATGGCGATCAGGCAGAGGCCGAGGCCGAGGAACGAGGCGACCCGGTAGAGCCCGGTCAAATCGGCGGTGTCGACCAGGAACACCTTGAGCACGGTGATCGACAGGGCGATCAGCGACGCGTAGCGCAGGCTGGCGCGGCGCAGCCGGATGGCGAGTCCGAGCAGCACCAGCGCGTAGATCAGCCAGGCGGCGGAGTAGGCGTAGAGTTCGGCGTCGGACGGCGTCGTCCAGTACAGCATCGGCCCCTGGAAGGCGCGCCGCACCTCGAGCGACAGATAGACGAAGGTCAGCAGGAAGCCGATCCCGGCGGCGACTGGCGCGGCGCCGCCGGCGCCCTGGCGCCGCAGCAGCGGCACGCTCAGGAAGGCGAAGATCGCCGGCACCGCATAGGCCAGGAACAGCAGGTTGAGGACGGGATAGCTGCCGACGAAGACGTGCACGTAGAACGGATTGAAGATCACGAGCTGCAGCAGCAGCACCTGCAGCGCCGAGAGGCACAGCAGGGCGCGGGCGGCCCACAGCGTCACCGGCCGCGGCGCCCGCGCATGGGCCTGCATCAGGGCATGGGCGATGGCGAGCCAGGCGGCGGTCTGCAGGCTCTGCTCCAGCAGCTCGTAGTCCAGGCTGGTCACGGACTCGTTGACCAGCACGCGGATCTCGAGACTGGCCAGCAGCACGGTGAAGGCGATCCAGCCGGCCTCGAGCACCGCCACCAGCAGGTCGTCGCCGTGGCGGCGGAAGCGCCGCGCCGCCTCGAAGAACATCAGCGCCGGCAGGCCATAGCCGTACAGCACCCAGCCGAACACCGGCGGGCTGCCGCCGTCATAGCCGAGGACGTTCCAGTTGAGCACCAGCCGGGCCAGCACGACCGCGGCGGTGGCGAGCGCGACCCAGCGCAGCGGCTCGACCGTGACGCGCTGGTAGATCAGCGCCAGCGCCAGAAGCTGGGCGGCATAGGCGACGGTGAGCCAGGCCTGCTGCAGGGTCATGGCGGCGCCGAGCGCCACGAAGGCGGTGACCGCCGCGGCATAGAGCCCGAGGGGAATCTCGAGTTCCGGCGGGCCGCGATAGCGCGCGACGCGGGACGCGGCGAGGATGGTGACGACCGCCAGGGCCAATGCGGCCGCCGCCCAGCCGAGGTCGAGGCCGAAATCGACGAAGCGCCAATAGGCGATGGTGAACAGCAGCGTCGGCGTGCCGGCGGAAACCCCGGCCCACAGGCCGGGCCGCCGCGCGCCCCACAACGCCACGAAGCCGGCGGCGCCGAACAGGGCGCCGAACCCGGCCGCCGCCACGGCGAAGTCGACCAGCTCGGGCGGCAGCAGCGGCGGGCGCAACGCATGGGCCGGCGCGAACTGCTGCAGCACGCTCGGCAGATGCCAGGTCGCGGCCAGCGCCAGCACCAGGACCGCGGCCGCCGGCGCCAGGGCGTCGAGCCCCGGCTGGCGCCGCCCGACATACAGGTAGAGCAGGCAGAGCGCGCCCAGCGCGATCAGCGAGATCGGGTCGTAGCCGCCGGTGCGGACATAGGCGAAGAACAGCAACAGGGTGACGCCCGCGGTCGCCCAGGTGAGCGCGTCGGGATGGTTGATGGACAGTTTGTCGCCGGCGCCCTGCCACGGCCGGCCGGCGAAGCTGAAGCCGCGGGTGAAATGGCAGAACCCGGCGGCGAGGGCGAGCAGATAGAGGCCGAGCGGCAGCGCGTCGGCCGGCGCCCACGCCTCGGCGAACCAGATCAGCGGCCAGAACGCGGCGCCGGCCAGCACGGCGTAGCCCAGCCACCACCAGGCGCGATAGCGCAGCACCGCGAGGCCGGCGGCGCTGAGCGCCAGCAGATAGGGGAACAGGGTCCAGGCCGACGGTTCGGTGCTGGCCACCAGCATCGGGGTCACGAAGCCGCCGACCACGCCGAGCAGGGCCGCCGGCGGGCCCTGCAGCAGCGACAGGCCGACCGCGATGAAGGCGGTCGCCGCCAGCGCGGCGAAGGCGACCAGCGGCCCGATCAGGCCGTACAGCGCGTAGGACGTGTAGGCGCAGGCGAACAGCGTGAACAAACCGGCGGCGCTCAGGGCCGGCGGCACGTAGTCCGGCTGGACCGCGGCGATCGCCCGCTCCAGCGGGCGCCGGCGCAGCCATTCGCCGCCGACGAGCAGCGCCAGGCCGAAGGCCAGCCCGACCAGCTCGCGCACCGCCGGCCCGAGCCAGCCATGCTCGATCGAGTGCTTGACCAGGAAGGTGCCGCCGAGCGCCAGGGTGGCGGCGCCCAGCCAGACCAGCCATTTCGACGCGAAGCTCTTCTCGAAGCCGCCCCTGGAAATGGATTCCGCAGGCGCCGCGGGCGGCGCCGCGATCGCAGCCGGCGCCATCGCTGGCGCGTCCAGCGGCGGCGGAGCGGCTTCGCCCGCGGATTCCGTCTCGGCCTCTGGCGGTTCGGCCGGTGCCGGCGCTTCCGGAGCGCTCGCATACGCTGCCGCCGTCCAGAGCGGCGCGGTCGCCGGCTTGCCGCCTGCCGCCGGCGGGACGAGCTGGCTCTCCAGATCTGCGATGCGCGTGCGCAGCACCGCAAGCTCGGCCGTCGCCGCGCTCGAGCGCACCAGCGCGACGATTGCCAGGGCGATCGGGCCGAAGACGACGACCAGTCCCAGCAGGACGAAGAACGCTTCCATGGTCCGACCGCCGATGCTGACCCGGATGCGGCCCCCCGGGCCGGCGGCTCCGGCCCCGGCCCCCGGAGCCCTTCAGTCTTGCCCCAACCGGTCGGTGGCTACAAGGCGCGCTCGACCGCCCGCGCCGGGTCCGCCGTCGGACTCCAACGCTGCCCGAAGCGGCGGTTCAGGCGGCGACCGCCCTGCCCAGGCGCTCGGCGGCGGCGGCGACGCCGCTGCCGTTGCCGGACGGGATGCGGAGCGCGATCAGCGCCATCTCGATCGCGCCGAGGGTGCCGAGGATCATCGGCGCGTTGACATGGCCCATATGGGCGATGCGGATCGCCTTGCCGCCGAGCTCGCCGATGCCGATGCCGATGGTGACGCCGCAATGCCGGCGCAGATAGTCGACCAGCGCGCCGGCGCTGCCCTCGCGGTTCACCAGCACCGTAGTCACCGAATCGGCGCGCGCCGACTCCGCCAGGATGTTGAAGTCGAGCACGCCGCCCTGGCGCCAGACCTCGACGGCCGCGCGCACCGCCTCGGCCAGCAGCCGGTGGCGGCGGAACACCGCCTCAAGCCCCTCGGCGAAGATCATGTCGAGCGCCTGGCGCAGGCCGAACATCAGATGCTCCGGCGGGGTGCCGCAGTATTTCTGGTAGTGTTCGGGGCCTTCGCGCTGGGTCCAGTCCCAATAGCGCGTGCGCAGGTCGGCCTGCGCATGGGCCGCCACCGCGCGCTGGCCGGCGGCGACGAAGCCGAGACCCGGCGGCGTCATCAGCCCCTTCTGCGAGCCGGTGACCGCGACGTCGATGCCCCAGTCGTCCATCTCGAACGGCATGGTGGCGAGCGAGGCGATGGTGTCGACCATGAACAGCGCGCTATGCCCGGCCGCGTCGATCGCCTTGCGGAGGGCGGGAATGTCGTTGACCACGCTCGACGCGGTGTCGATCTGCACCACCATGACCGCCTTGATCCGGCCGCTGGTGTCGGCCTTGAGCCTTGCCTCGAGCGCCGCCGGGTCGACCGCGCGGCGCCAGTCGCCCGGCAGCACCTCGACCTCGATGCCCAGCATCTTGGCCATCTCGCCCCAGCCGAGCGCGAAGCGGCCGCTCTCCAGCACCAGCACGGTCTCGCCGCGCGACAGCACGTTGCTGAGCGCCGCCTCCCACGCGCCGTGGCCGTTGGCGGCATAGACATAGGACCGCCCTTCGGTGCGGAACAGGCGCCGCATGTCCTCGAGGCAGCTCATGGTGGTGTCGATCAGCGGCCCGGTATAGATGTCGACCGCGGGCCGGTGCATCGCGGCCAGCACCTCGTCCGGCACGGTGGTGGGGCCGGGGATGCTCAGGAAGGCGCGGCCGTTGGCGACGGTCATGGACGTCGGGTCCTCTGCAAGACATGGGAAGGGCGGCGCCGTGCGGTGCCGACCCGCTTCGATCGGATTCGGCGCGGCGGTTCAGGCGCGCTTGGCGGCGGCGGCGGCTGTCTTGGGCTGGAAGATGCAGTAGATCTTGCGGACGTATTCGGTGCTGCGCCAGCCATTGGGCGCGCCCAGCGGCACCAGGAAGCTGTCGCCGGCCTTGAAGCTCTGGCTGCCGCCCTGGCCGTCGGTGAGGGTTACCGAGCCCTCGAGCAGGTGCATCAGCTCGTAGCGCCCGGACGGCGAGACCTTGCGCTCATAGGGCGTCGCGTCCCACACCCCGACCGTCCACTGGCCGGTCAGGTCGGTGAACCAGCTGCGGCTGTGCTGCACCGGCAGTTGGCCCACGATCGGCGCCGGGTCGACCGCCAGCGGGGCCAGCGGCGCCGCGACGTCGGGCAGGATCACCGACAGCGCGCCGGGATTCGCCGGCACCAGGCCGGACGGGTCGTCGAAGATCACGTAGAACTTCCGCAGGTACCCGGTCTGCTGCCAGACGCAGGGCAGGCCCTTGGGCAGGATGAAGCTCCGGCCGGCCTCGACCGTGGTGGCGCGGCCGTTCGCCTCGACGATGGTGACCGCGCCTTCCAGCACGAGCATGAACTCGTTCACGGGATAGGGCGCCATCTTGGTCGTCATCGCCGTGCAGTCCCACACCCCCGCGCTCAGGCCCAGCTCCTTGGCGTCGAGATAGCCATGGCCGCGCTGCACCGGCGTGCCGGCGGTGAGCTGGTCGGCCGGGATGTCTTCCCAGCGGTCGAGGCCCTGGCTGCCGGGGCCGTGCGGCTCGAAGCGGGTGATCGCGGGCGTGCTCACGGGATCGTTCTCCTGGATGGTGCGCTTCGGCTCAGAGGACATGGAAGACCTGGCCGGTCAGCAGGCCCTCGACCGATTTCACATAGGCATTGGCGACGCGCGCCCCCGGCACGGCTTCGTGGCCGTGGAAATAATCGCCGAAGACCGGCAGGGATTCCACGAGCACGCCGGGGCTGACGATGTTGATGCGTTGGGCCCGGTCGAGCTCGATGGCGGCGGCCTTGACGAAGGCGTCGAGCGCGCCGTTGACCAGGGCAGCCGAGGCGCCGAAGCGGATCGGGTCGTGGCTGAGCACGCCGCTGGTCAGGGTGAAGGAGCCGCCGTCGTTCAGGTGGTCGCGGCCGAGCAGCACCAGGTTGACCTGGCCCATCAGCTTGTTGCCGAGGCCGATCGCCATGTCCTTCTCGGTCATCTCGGCGAGCGCGCCGAAATGCACCTTGCCGGCGGTCGAGATCAGCGCGTCGAACTTTCCCAGCTTGTCGAACAGCCGGCGGATCGAGCCGCTGTCCGACATGTCGACCTGATGGTCGCCGCTCTTGCTGCCGACCTTGACGATCTCGTGCCGGTCCTGCAGCGCCGCCACCACCGCCTTGCCGATTGTGCCGGTGCCGCCGATGACCACGATCTTCATGAAGCGTCGCTCCGCCCGCTGTTCCGTTGCGCGACGGATCATAGCGCGGCATCCCCGTCCTGGCGATGCGCCGCCGCGGCCGGTCAGCCATGCGCATGGCGGACAGCCGGCGCGGCCCGGCGATTCCGGCGGCCGCCCGGGCCGCTCGGTCGACGGCTGCTAGCCCGTTGAATCCATGGGGTCAAGTCTCGCCGTACCGACGTCGCGGCCGGCGGTCGCGCTCGCGTCAGATGTGGCCGAGCAGCACCAGGATCAGTAGCACGATGACGACCAGCCCCAGGCCGCCGGTGGGGTAGTAGCCCCAGCCGCGGCTGTACGGCCAGGTCGGCAGGGCGCCGATCAGGATCAGGATGAGAACGATCAGCAGGATGCCGCCGATGGTCATTGCCGCCTCCGGTTTGTTTGCCGGGGGATAACGGGCGGCGGCGCCGGGGGTTCCCGGCAGCAATCGGCCCCGCCCGGCGCGCGTCCGACGCCCGGGTCGCCGGCCGGCGGGGGATGGGATGAGTGGACTGTTCGGCGATGTCGCGTGTCGGGGTATCGTTGGCGGGATCAAGACCCGGCTTCACGGATAGCAACGAAGGGAAGCGGCGGATGGCGGCGATCGGCGGTCCGCGTCGCATCGTCTGCCTGACCGAGGAGACGGTGGAGACGCTGTATCTCCTGGGCGAGCAGGACCGCGTCGTCGGCATCTCCGGGTTCACCGTGCGGCCGGCCCGGGCGCGCCGCGAGAAGCCGCGGGTTGCCGCCTTCACCAGCGCCAATGTCGACAGGATCCTGGCGCTCGCGCCCGACCTGGTGCTGGGATTCTCCGACATCCAGGCCGATGTGGCGGCGCGCCTGATCAAGGCCGGTCTGGCGGTGCATGTCTTCAACCAGCGCAGCGTCGGCGGGATCCTCGAGATGATCCTGCTGCTCGGCCGCATGGTGGGCGCGGAACCGAGGGCGACCGCGCTGGTCGGCGCCTATCGCGGCCGGCTCGACGACGTGTGCGCGCAGGCCGCGCGCCGCCCGCGCCGCCCGCTTGTCTATTTCGAGGAGTGGGACGATCCGATGATTTCCGGCATCGGCTGGGTCTCGGAGCTGATCGGCATCGCCGGCGGCGACGACTGCTTCCCCGAGCTGGCGTCCCGCGCGGCGGCGCGCGAGCGCATCGTCGCCGACCCGGCCGAGGTGGTGGCGCGCGCGCCGGACATCGTCATCGCCTCGAGGTGCGGCAAGAAGTTCCGGCCGGACAAGCTGGCGGCGCGGCCGGGCTGGTCGGCGATCCCCGCCGTGGCGAACGGCGAGCTCCACGAAATCAAGGCGCCGCTCATCCTGCAGCCCGGCCCGGCGGCGTTGACCGACGGGCTCGACGCGATCAGCGGAATCATCGACGCGTGGGCGGCGACGGATCGTCCACCGCCTTAGGCCGCCTTCCCGGGGCGATGTCGGGCCGGGAAGGCGGCGTGCCTCTCCGCTTGACGAATCTTATATTGATCGAATAGTCTATCAATTAAATATTACGCACCATGGAGGGCGGCATGGCCCCGAGACGCTACCAGATGGGCAAGCGTGCCCGCGCCGCAGCCGAGACGCGGCAACGGATCGTCGAGGCAACCTTCGCGCTGCACGCGGAGCAGGGGATCGCCGAAACAACCATGAAGCAGATCGCCGAACGCGCCGATGTCGGGCTGGGCACCGTGTATCACCACTTCCCGACCTATGACGACGCCGTTCGGGCCTGCGGCGCCTACACCTTCGAACTCGCTCCGCCACCGGCGGCGGACGTGCTCGAAGGGGCGGTGGACGTGCCGGACCGGGTCGATCGCCTCGTCCGGTCGCTGTTCGAGTTCTACGAGCGCTGCCCGGGACTGTCCAAGGCGCGGGCCGATCGGCAGCGGATCCAGGCGCTGCGGGACGCGATGGCCGAGCTGGACCAAACGCTCGACGCGCTGGTGGCGGCGACATTGCGCCCGCTCGGGAGGTCGGCTGGCAGCGCCGTGGTGGTCGCGGCCCTGCTCGACTACGAGGTCTATCGCCGTCTTGCCGAACACGGAATCGCGACGGCCGACGCCGCCGAGCGCATCGCTGGCGTGCTCGTCGCCTGGCTCATGCAGCCGCAGGACGAGCGCAAGTCGACTCGACGCAAACGCAGGAGTTCTCGAACATGACTACCGAAATCGCGGAGATCGCCGATCGCATCTATCGGCTCTCGACCTTTGTGCCGGACATCGCCCCGCCGGCCGGATTCACCTTCAACCAGTTCCTGGTGGACGCGGAAGAGCCGCTGCTGTTTCACTGCGGCCCGCGGGCGATGTTCGAGTCCGTGTCGGCTGCCGTCGCCCGGATCATGCCGGTCGAGAAACTCCGCTGGATCAGCTTCGGCCATGTCGAAGCCGACGAGTGCGGCGCGATGAACGCCTGGCTGGCCGCGGCGCCGCGCGCGCAGGTGGCGCACGGCATGACCGCCTGCGCGGTTTCCCTGAACGATCTCGCCGATCGGACGCCCAGGGCGCTCGCCGACGGCACGGTCGTCGACCTCGGCGGGCGGCGCGTGCGCTACATCGATACGCCCCACGTGCCGCATGGCTGGGAAGCGGGGCTGCTGTTCGAGGAGGATACCGCCACGCTGCTGTGCGGCGACCTGATGACCCATCTCGGCAACGGCCAGGCCCTGACCGACGCGGACATCGTCCAGAAGGCGATCGCGGCCGAGGACATGTTCCAGGCATCCGCCGTGACGCCGGCGACCGCGCCGACGATCAGGAGGCTCGCCGCGCTGAATCCGCGCACCCTCGCCGTCATGCATGGCACTTCCTATGTCGGTGACTGCCAGTCCGCCCTGAACCGCCTGGCCGACTACTATGCCGCCAGGCTCGAATCGCAGCTGCTCGCCGCCTGAGGCGCCGCGGCGGAACGAAGCGGAGGGGAGCCGGTGCAGGACCTGCCGCCCGTGGTCGCCGTCGACGATATCGCCCGTGCGTGTGTCGACCTGCTGGCACGCGATCCGGCGAACCCGCCGCTCGCAGCCGGCGAGATCGTCACCACGGGAACCCTGACCCGGGCGTTTCCGGCGGCGCCCGGCGAGACCTGGCACATGCGCCTGTCCGGCGTGGGCGTCGACGGCATCGGCATCCGATTTGCCTGAGAGGCCGGGTTTCCCCGGCGGCAGAGTCGGCGTAGTCTGGTCCGGCGCCAAGACCGCAATGGGCGATCACGTGTCGCCGCGGCGGGGCGGGAATCACCGACGGGGGGACTCCAGTGGGCCGGGTCAACCTTGTGCGCGGAGCTGGCGGGGCGGCATGCCTGGGCCTTGTCGCCATCGCGCTGGCGGCTTGCGCGCCGCGGACCCATCTGGGCCAGGCGCCGGGCGAGCAGGTGGTGCTGCATTCCGCGACCGGCGATACCGGCTGCGGCTTCGGCGCCGCCGGCCACAGCTTCCGGCGGGTTTTCCAGGACGGCACCGGCGCCCTGCAGCCGTTCGCGATGCCGGCGGAGCGCGCGCTGGTGATCACCGACATGGATTGGCTGTATCACCATCCCGATGGCGCGGCGGCCGCGGGAACCCGGGTCGTGCTGCGCCTGCTGATCCAGAATCTCGCCGATCCCGACCGCCAGGAGCGAATGGTGGAGTCGACCATCCTGCTCAACCCCGAGGGCGAGGGCGGCACCAGCGAAGCGATGACCTCGGGCTTCGCCATGACCGCGGCGGCGCAGCTCTGCTTCGACACCATGGGGGGGCCGGCCGGCCCGCCCTCCGGGGTACAGCACCTGATCCTGCGCGGCTATTTCGTCGCGGCGGGGTGAGGTGCCATGGTCGGGTTCGCCAAGCCGAGATTCGATTACGACTACGATCTGGCCACGGAGAAGACGCGCTTCGACGGGTTCTTCACTGATCCCGCGCGCGCGATTCCGGCCAAGGGAGCGAACGAGATCGACCTGGCGAGTTGGAACATCGCCAATCTCGGCGTGCAGAAGCGGCGCGAAAAAGACCTGCTGCTGATCGCCCATGTCCTGTCCAAGTTCGACATCATCGCGGTCCAGGAGGTGAACGCCAATCTCGAGCATTTCACCAGCGTGATGCAGGAACTGGCGCCTTCCGGCTACGACATGGTGATGACCGATCCGGCGGGCAATCAGGAGCGCCTCGTCGTGGTCTACCGCAAGGACGTGGTGCAGCCGCGCCAGCTCCTGGGCGAGCTCGACTACAACCCGTCGGGCAAGGTGATCAAGGGCAAGTACGTGATCGCGCCGAAGACCCAGAAGTTCACCATGGACGGCAAGTCGGTCCAGACCGTGTTCTACGGTTTCAACCGCAACCCGTTCCTCAGCACCTGGCAGGTGGTCGGCCGCAGCACCACCTTCCTGCTGGCCAACGTCCACATCTATTACGGCCAGGAGAAGGAGGAATCGCCGGAGTTCGGCAATCGGGTCGCCGAGGTGTACTTCCTGGCGGAGTGGGCGCGCCGGCAGCAGGGCGCGCGCATGAAGAATGCCTACGAGACCAATGTGATCCTGCTCGGCGACATGAACATCCCCAAGATGGAGAGCCGCAATCCGGTCTACCGGGCCCTGCTGCGCCGCGGCCTGCAGCCGAGCCGCTACTCGACCGAGGCCGGCACGACGATCCAGGAATTCAACACCTACGATCAGGTCGTATTCACCAACAAGAAGCTGAAGGTGAAGGAGATCAAGGGCCAGACCGCGATCGTCGTCGACTACGACAACTTCGTGTTCCGCGATCTCTGGAGCGAGATCGAGGCCGGCACCCGCAGCCTGGCCCAGTTCAAGGCCTGGGCCAAGTTCGCGATCTCCGATCACCGGCCGATGTTCGTGCGGCTGAAGGTGTGACATGCCGGCGCGATCGAAGGCGCAGCAGATGGCCGCGGGCGCGGCGCTGGCCGCCAAGCGCGGCGAGATCGAGGTCTCCGAGCTCAAGGGCGCGTCGAAGGAAATGTACGACTCGATGAGCGAGGCGCAGCTCGAGGAATTCGCCGCGACCAGGCGCAAGGGGCTGCCCGAGCACAAGGGCGACTGAGCCCGAGGCCGGGCCGGCGCGGGTCAGCTCTCGTCGAGCAGGCCGTGGGCGCGGTGCCAGTCCTCGAGCGACTGCTCGGGATAGTCGTCGAACCGCGCTTCCCCGCGCTTGGCGTCGACCCGCACCCAGTTCGCCTTCGATCCCAGCATCATGTGGACCTGCTCGGGCGCCTCGGGCAGAGCCGTGTCGATGGCGCTGACGAAGGGATGCACCAGCTCCGGCCAGCGCGGGTCGGAGACCCAGAGCGCCGCGCCGCAACGCTTGCAGAAGCGCCGTTCGCCTTCGCTCTCCGCGCCGTCGATCACAGCGTGGAACATGGCGATGTGCTTGCGGCCGGTGACGTGCAGCGTGTCGGCCCGGGCGCCGAGGTTGATGGCGTAGCCGCCGCCGCCCGCCGTCTTGCGGCAGATCGAGCAGTAGCAGCGCAGGAAAGGCACCGGCGCATAGGCCTCGACCGAGAATCGCACCGCGCCGCAATGGCATGAACCGTCGAGTCGCATGGCTCGCTCCCGTGTCGCGATGAGCGCCATTCTCGCGGATTCCCGGCGGCCATGCCAGCCGCGCAAAGCCAGCCGATCGGCAACAGGCGACTGCAGCGCAGCGGATCGTCCGGCCGCATTGCGTCGCGCCGCCATCGGGACTAGCTTCGTTCTCCGGTCCCACCCGATTCGCGAACCCTTCCCGTCGACGCCGCAGCTCGAGGCGCTGTCATGCTGTTCCGCGTCTTTGAACGCCTGATCCCGCCGACCCGGACGCCCGAGCGCCCGGAGCCGCCGCCGGACCTCGTCACCTTCTATTGGCATTTCCTGCGCCAGGCCCGCGGCCTGTTCGCGGCGCTGCTGGCGGTCGGGCTGATGCTGGCGCTGCTCGACGCGGCGATCCCGGTGTTCATCGGCCGTCTGGTGCGCCTGGTGACCGACGGCCCGGCGCCGACACTGTTCGACCGTGCCTGGCCGACCCTCGCCGCCATGGCGGTGCTGCTGCTGTTGGCGCGCCCGCTGGTCATCCTGAGCCGCAGCCTGATCGCCAACCAGGCGATCGCGCCCGGCTTCTCCAACCTGGTGCGCTGGCAGACCCATTGGCACGTGGTGCGCCAGTCCTGGGCGTTCTTCCAGAACGACTTCGCCGGGCGCATCGCCAACAAGATCATGCAGACCGGTCCGGCCCTGCGCGAAAGCGTGGTCATGACCTTCGACGCGGTCTGGTACATCATCGTCTACGGCACCAGCGCGCTGCTGATCCTGGCCACCGTCGACATCTGGCTGATGCTGCCGCTGGTCTTCTGGTTCGTCTGCTACATCTCGCTGCTGCGCCTGTTCGTGCCGCGGCTGCGGGATCGCTCGCGCATCATGTCCGAGGCGCGCTCGACGCTCACCGGGCGCATCGTCGACAGCTACACCAACATCCTGACGGTGAAGCTGTTCGCCCGCCCGCGCGACGAGGACGACTACGTCCAGCAGGCGATGGACCACCATACCCTGCTGTTCCAGCAGCAGCTCCGCCTGGTCACCGGCATGGTGGCGACGCTCGCCGCCATCAACGCGGGGCTGGTGGTGACCAACGCCTGTCTCGCGATCTGGCTGGCGACGCTCGGCGTGGTCAGCGTCGATCAGGTGGCGATGGTGCTGCCGCTCACCTGGCAGATCGTCGCCATGTCCGGCTGGGTCGCCTTCAACGTCACCTCGATCTTCGAGAACATCGGCGTGGTGCAGGAAGGCATCGGCACGATCGCCAAGCCGCTGGCGCTGGCCGACCGGCCGGGCGCCCGGCCGCTGGCGGTGACCCGGGGCGAGATCCGCTTCGACGACATCGAATTCGGCTATGGCCGCGAGATGGCGGTGATCGAGGGCCTGACGCTGACCGTGCGGCCGGGGGAGAAGATCGGGCTGGTCGGGCGCTCGGGCGCCGGCAAGTCGACGCTGGTCAATCTGCTGGTGCGCTTCTTCGATCTCGAAGGCGGGCGCATCCTGATCGACGGCCAGGACATCGCGCGCGTCACCCAGGAGAGCCTGCGCACCCAGATCTCGATCGTCACCCAGGACACCTCGCTGCTGCACCGCTCGATTCGCGACAACATCCGCTACGGCCGGCCCGACGCCGGCGAGGCGGAGATCGTCGAGGCGGCAAGGCGAGCCGAGGCCCACGACTTCATTCTCGAGCTCGAGGACCAGCTCGGCCGGCGCGGCTACGACGCCCATGTCGGCGAGCGCGGCGTGAAGCTGTCGGGCGGCCAGCGCCAGCGCATCGCCATCGCCCGGGTGATCCTGAAGAACGCGCCGATCCTGGTGCTCGACGAGGCGACCTCGGCGCTCGATTCCGAGGTCGAGGCGGCGATCCAGGCCAGTCTCGGCGCGCTGATCGCCGACAAGACGGTGATCGCCGTCGCCCACCGGCTGTCGACCATCGCGCGCATGGACCGCCTGATCGTGCTCGACCGCGGCCGCATCGTCGAGGAAGGCAGCCACGCCGAGCTGCTGACGGCGGGCGGGCACTACGCCAGCCTGTGGCGCCGCCAGTCCGGCGGCTTCATCGGCGACGGCATCGCCTTCGGCACCACGCCGGGGTGAGACTCCGCGTCAGCCGCCCTCAGCGGCAATAGGTCAAGCCGCCGAGATCGACATGCAGATGGCTGCGATGGGCGGCGTCGTGATCGGGGCCCAGCACCACGCTGAAGATCGCACAGCCGTCGTCGTGCAGCCGGTGCAGGAACGCGGCCTTCGCGCCGCCGCCGTCCCAGTCCTGGGTCAACGTCACCCGCGCGCCATCCGCCAGCACGACGCCGGCGATGTCGAGGGCGTTCGCGGTCGCGTGCTGGCTGCGCCGCCCGGCGTTGCGGTTGTTCATGTTGCGGCAGGCATAGCTGCCGAGATGGTCGACCGCCACCACCGACTCGCCGAACGCGGCCTGCGCCGCCGGTTGCAGAACGTGGCGCTCGAACAACGCGAGGCCGGCCGCCAGCGGGCAGGTCGCGGCGAAGCCGCCGCCATAGGCGACGGCAGATCGCTCGATCCGGACGGCGTCATGGAACCCGCAGCCCGGACCGGTGACCTGGTCCGGCAAGTCCCGGTAGACGAACCCGGCGGCGTCGAGAATGGCGCGGCATGCGGCCGGATCGTCCCGCAGATTTTGAAGCTTGAAGCTGGTGAGGAAGCCGGGCGCCTCGGCAAGCCGGATCGGCGCCCAGGGATTCCAGCGCGGCGGAATCTGCGGCAGTCCGATCCACAGCAGCACCACTGCGACAGCCGCCGCCGCCAGATATCCGCGCCATCGCCGTCCACTCATGGCGCCGGTTCTAGCCGTGAAACCGGTCGGAAATGCGGCGAGACCTATATCCTATCCGCGCTTGGCCCGAGCGGTCCAGGCAGACATGGTGGTCGGCGGCCGGCCTCACCCCGGCGCCCCGGCGTCCTCACATCATGCCGACCGGGACCTGCTGCAGGTTGCGAATCAGGTGCAGGATCTTCTGTTGTAGCTGATCCGGCGAGAACGGCTTTGCCAGATAGGCGGTGACGCCGTGGGTGCGCGCCTCCTTGACGGCTTCGATCGTCGCGCGGCCGGTGAGCATCAGGAACGGCATGTCCGGGAAGACGGTGCGGATCTGCTTCAGCAGCTCGATTCCCGCCATCCGCGGCATGTTCCAGTCGGAGATCACGGCGTCGACCAGCTCGTCGCACGAGCCGAGGAAATCCAGCGCCTCGCGCCCGTCCTTGGCCGTATAGACCTGCGTGCAGCCGATGTCGTGCAGCAGCATGCGCACGAGCCGCAGGGCCTGAGGGTTGTCGTCGACCACCAGCAACCTGATCTTTTGAACATCCAGCAGAGCTTCAGACATCGACCAGCACTCCTTCGTCACCGATTGGGCATGGCCCGGCCGATCCCGACAGCACCGCCGCGAGGGTGTGCGCGAGATCGTTCCGGGTCACTGGCTTGTAGAGAATCGTGGCGCCGTCCTCGAAGTCGTCCATCGCGGCGGCGCCACGCTGCGGATAGCCGGTCATGTAGACCACCTTCAGGTCGGGGCGCTCGGCGGTCAGGACGCGGGCGGCGGCGACTCCGCCCATGACCGGCATCACGACGTCCGACAGAAGGATGTCGATCGAGCGGTCGCCAAGGCTCCGGGCCTCGTCGATCGCGTTCTTGCCGTTGACCGCCGTGATCACGTCGTAGCCCACGCTTTCCAGCTCCATCCGGACATAGCGGCGCACCGCATCGTCGTCCTCGACCAGCAGAACGGTGGCGCGCTTTGGCGCCAGCTCGTCGCTGTCGGGATTGGGCATCGCGCGCTCCGACACGTCCTCGAACACCGCGGGCAGATACAGCGTGAAGATGGTTCCGACGCCGACCGTCGAGCGCACATCGATCATTCCGCCGGCCTGTTCCATCAGGCCGTAGACGACGGCAAGGCCGAGGCCGGTGCCCTGACCCTGTTCCTTGGTGGTGAAGAACGGCTCGAAAATGCGCGACAGATGGTCCTCGTTGATGCCGGTTCCGGTGTCCTTGACGTACATGCTGCAATACGCGCCGCCGCTCTGGCCGAGATGGGTCGCGCTGAAATCGTCGGGCAGCGTCACCAGCCCGGTACCGATCACCAGGCGCCCGCCCTCGGGCATGGCGTCGCGGGCATTGATGGCCAGGTTGATGATCGATTGCGTTATCTGTCCGGGATCGACGCGCGCGTGGGCCCCGTCGCCGGCCAGGGCGAACTCGAGCTCGACCCGCTCGCCCAGCAGCGGCTGCAGCAGCTTCGCCAGCCCGCCGACGGCATGATCGACGTCGACGACCCTGGTTTCCGACACCTGCTTGCGGCTGTACGCCAGCATCTGGCCCGTCAGTTCGGCGGCGTGATCGGCCGCCGTGACCACCTCGCACAGGCAATCCGCCACGAACACCGGCTGTTCGACCTTGCGCTGGGCCATGCGCGCGAAACCGCCGATGGCGGTCAGAAGATTGTTGAACTCGTGGGCCATGCCGCCCGCCAGCTGGCCGATCGCATCCATCTTCTGCGACTGGCGAAGCTGCAGCTCCGCGGCCTTGCGCCGGGTGACGTCCGTGAAGGTCTTGATCTGGCCGCCATCGGGCATGGTGCCGGTCCGAATCTCGACCGTGCTGCCATCCGGCATGGCGCGTTCGACGACATCTTCCAGGCCGTTCTGGACGATGTCGTTGGCAAGCCGATCGGCCGCGTCCGGGTCCGCCATCTGCTTGGAGAAGACGTGCTTGACGATGTCGAGCATCGGCTGCCCGACCGCGGCGTGCTCCTCCGGCAGCTTCAGAAGCTCGCAGAACCTGGTATTCCACAGCGCCAGGCGCCGATTCTCGTCATAGACGCAGACCGCCTGGTGCATGTTTTCCATGATCGCATCGAGCAGCGCCGTCTTGCGCGACAGCGCCTGCTCGCGCTCGACCAGCGCCGTCACGTCGACCCAGATGGTGACCGCGCCCCCGAAGGTGGTTCGGGAGTGACTGGCCTGAAGCCAGCGCCCGTCCCGGAGCTGAACGATCTCGTCCTGCCTGCCCTCTTCATAGGCCCGGACCCGCGCGGCGACCCATTCCTCGGCATCCGTGAACAGGAACGCCTGTCGTTCGCAGGCGGTTGCTGCGAACGCCTGGAACGTGCTGCCCGAGACGATCTGATCGGCGACATCGCGGAAATAGGCGCCGACCGCCGCGTTCCACGACCGCAGCTTGCCTTCGGTGTCGTAGAGCAGCACCGATGCGGGCAGCGCATCGAGCGCCGCCAGGAAGTGTGCGTGCGATTCCTCGCTCGACCGGCGCAGTTCGTGCTCGGAGGTCGCGTCCGAGGCGGTGCCGCGATAGCCGACGAACTCGCCGGCGTCGTCGAACTGCGGCAAGCCGCTGGTCCGGACCCACAGGTTCCGCCCGGCCGGCGTCGCGACCTGATAGGTCGCGTCCTGGAAGGGCTGGCGGGCCTTCATCGCGTCGTTGATGCGCTCGATCTGCCAGCTCGACTCGCCGGGCAAACAGGAGAAGTCGTCGCGGAAGCGGCCGATCACCTGGTCCTGGGAAATGCCCGTGACCTCTTCGAACTTGGCGGAGACGTAGATGAATCGCCCGTCGACGTCGGTCTCCCACAGCCATTCGCTGGTGCTCTGGGCGAAATCCTCCAGGCGCCGCTTGTGCTGTTCGGCGGCATTCTCGGCGTCGTCGCGCCGCGCCTCGCTGTGTCCGGCGGCGCGATACATGTAGAGCAAGTTGACGAGCAGGGCGCCGAACAGCGCGGCCAGGATCGGAAAAAGAGACGGTTCGATATACGAACCATGAATCACGTTCTGATGGAGATCGCCCTCGAGACGATTTCTAATGCCGGATATCTCGAATACAATAATGGAGCCCGCGAACACAAGGAATATCGCAATGCTTTCCAGACGCAAGCGACATAGAGATCCGCAATTTCGCTTTAGATACGGAGTTTTATTGTTTTGACGACTTGCCATTTCCGATTCTCATGCCGAGATCCATCGCGATACCCGAGCTTCAGGGACGCAGAATGATACTGAGTATCAAGCCAGAAGATAAAAGGGCTGTTTAGCGGACTGAATTTGGCGAGACGCAAAAGTATAGGGAGTGAGGGCAATTGGTATTGGGTGGACATGAGGTACTTATAGGCATGTCCCGCGGACCCGTCGGAGAGCGCGACATCATCGCAGCTCTTACACCACGCAATGGGGAACGATCGAACCGGACAGCATCCGCGTTCGCGGCTGTGACGTCGCGCGGATGTACTTGGTTGGAACGGAGGAGCAAGAGGTGCGCCGCAGAACACCTTCCCTGCGGACGACTCCGGCGCAGGCGCTCGGCGGTCTCGGGCCATGGCGCACGACACAACGGGGCCCGGCGGGCCCCGTTGTGTCGTGGCGGAGGGGGCGGGATTCGAACCCGCGATACGTTTTACCGTATGCACGCTTTCCAAGCGTGTGCCTTAAGCCACTCGGCCACCCCTCCAGGCGCACCGGCAGGCCGGCCCGCCGGGCCGGTCCCCCGGTGGCTGGCCGGGGGCGGGAAAACTATCGCGGGCGATGGATCGATGCAACACGGCCCGGCGCGCAGCCGGGCCGGCCGCCTATTCGGCCGCCGGGGCCAGCGGTCGTCCGGCGCCGGCCCGGTCGTCCGGCCGGCGTTCCGGGGCGGTGCGGTCCCGCCCCCGATCCCGCCCGGTGCCGGACGGCATGACCGCGATGGCGGCGCCATCGGCCGTTTGCCAGCGCCGCGCCAGGCCGGACAGGTCGTCCAGCACCTGGCGCAGTTCCTCGCCCCGGGCGGTCAGGCCGTAGGTCACCTGGGGCGGCACCGTCGGCTGATAGTCGCGGAACACCACGCCGGCATCCTCCAGCATGCGGAGCCGCTCGGTCAGCATCTTGGCCGACACGCCGGCCACCCGCCGCTTCAATTCGCCGAAGCGGGTCGGGCCGTTGCCGCGCAGGACCCACAGGATGTAGGTGGTCCACGGCCCCATCAGCAGCCGCAGCAGCGAATCCATCGGGCAGCCGACCGGGCTGACGGGCAGAGGCATGAAGTGGTCTCCCTTCGAATTCTATGTCACGTCACCAACAACAATTTTCAACTGTCCTTATTCCGCCACTGCGGCAGCAATAGGGCAGGGCGGCGGCGCGCATTGCCGCAGGCGGCCCAGTGCCCGGTTGCGCGGCATCCATCACGCGCTATTGTGGTCGCGCCGCGCGCCGGGCCGGGGGGCCGGGCGCGGTTGGAGGGCAGGAGAGCGCCATGCGGGCCCTGTGCTGGCTGATCCGGGCGATCGCCTGGCTGCTGATTCTGGCTGCCGTCGCGGTCACGGTGCGCGACGGCCTCGCCTGGCTCGACGCCGGCGCCTGGGAAAGCGTTCCCTTGGGCCAGGTCTGGTTCGATCTTCACAAGGACAGCCTGCTGCTGATCCAGCCGGCGCTGGAACGCCACGTCTCGCCGTTCCTGTGGGACCCGGTGATGACGACGATTCTGGAGGCGCCGGCCTGGCTGGCCTTCGTGCTGCCCGGCATCGCGCTGCTGGCGCTCGGCAGCCTGTGCGGTCGCGCCCGCAGCAAGGGCATGTTCCGCTCCTGAGCGGTCTGGCGGCCGGCGCTACTGGCTGTTGAGGTCGAGGCGTTCGAGATTCATTTGCGCCACGTCGGCTGCCGGCGTGCCGGCGGCCTGCCGGGCGACCTGCAGCCAGTCGGCGCGCGCGCCGCCCGGGTCGCCGGTGGCATAGCGGATCGACCCGCGCTCGAGCAGCGCCTCCGAATCGTCGGGCTTCAGCAGCAGCGCGCGCGCGATGTCGTCGTCGGCCAGATCGAAGGCCTCGACGCAGCGATAGGCGCTGGAGCGCAGCACCAGCACGTCGACCCGTTCGGGCGCCCGCTGGTGCGCCTCGTTGAGATCGTCGATCGCTTCCCAGCAGTGCCCGAGTCCGAACTGGCTGGCGCTGCGGTCGACGAAGATGCCGACATCGTCGGGCGCGAGCCGCAGCGCCGCGGTCTGCGCCGCCAGCGCGCGCTCGTACATGTCGATGCTCTGCCAGGCGACGCCGGCCTGGACCAGGGCCTGGGCGGCGAGCGCGGCGTTGTCGGCCGGCATCGACGCCGCCAGCCGCTCCATGCGCTCCGCCGCCTCGGCGAACTGGCCCATGCCGATCAGCGCGACCGCGATGCAATGCCGCGCCGGGTCGCCGCCGCCGCGCTGCTCCCACGCCTCGGCGCTGCTCAGCGCGTCCTCCGGCACGCGCATCGCCAGCGCCATGCAGTCGGCATATTCCTGGGCATTCGCATATTCCGCCGTGCGCTCGGCGTCGCTGCTGCCGGCCTGCTGCGCCGGCGCGCTGCCGGACGCCGCCGCCGCGGCGAGCGCGGCGCAGAGGCCGAGGAAATGCGGGAAACGGTTGTAACGCATGTGCTTGCCGGAGGCGTCGGGGATGCCTATGTTCGCGTTCCCAAGCTCGTCTCTCCGGCCCGGAATTGCAAGCCACCCCCCGCCGCGAAATCAAGCCGATGACCGCTGCTCCCGCTCCGCGCCTGTTCTGCTTCGGCCTCGGCTATTGCGCGCTGCATCTGGCCGCCGCCCTGCAGGCCGATGGCTGGCGCGTCGCCGGAACCTGCCGCGGGCCGGACAAGGCGGCGGCGCTCGCCGCGCGCGGCATCGAGGCCCATCCCTTCGACGACGGCCGGCCGCTCGCCGATCCGGCGGCGGCGCTCGCCGGCACCACCCATCTGCTGGTCTCGGTGCCGCCGGGCGAAGCCGGCGATGTCGTGCTGGCGCGGCACGAGGACGCCATCGCGGCGATCGAGAGCGTCGACTGGATCGGCTATCTCTCGACCACCGGCGTCTATGGCGACCGCCGCGGCGACTGGGTCGACGAGAACAGCGAGCTCACGCCGACCAGCGAACGCGGTTTGCGCCGCGCCGCCGCCGAGGACGCCTGGCTCGACGTCTGGCATCGCTACGGCCTGGCGGTGCAGGTCTTCCGCCTGGCCGGGATCTACGGCCCCGGCCGCAGCGCGATCGACAGCCTGCGCGCCGGCACCGCGAAGCGGGTGGTCAAGCCCGGCCAGGTGTTCAGCCGCATCCATGTCGACGACATCGTCGCGGTGCTGCGCGCCTCGATGGCGCGGCCCAATCCGGGTGCCGTCTACAATGTCTGCGACGATGCGCCGGCGTCCCCGGCCGAGGTCATCGAGTACGCCGCCGGCCTGATCGGCATGGCGCCGCCGCCGGCGCAGCCGCTCGATCAGGCGGCGCTGTCGCCGATGGCGCGCAGCTTCTACGCCGACAGCAAGCGGGTGCGCAACGACCGCATCAAGTCCGAGCTCGGCGTCGCCCTCAGCCATCCCGACTATCGCAGCGGTCTCGTAGCTTGCCTGAAAGCCGGGCCAGGATCCTGAACATCAGGTCGAGGTCCTGATCGCGCGACAGCCGATGGTCGCCGTCCTTGATCAGGGTCAGCTGCACGTCGCCGCCCGCGATCGCCTCGACGACCCCGAGCGCGGTCCGCCACGGCACCTCGGTGTCGGCCATGCCCTGGACCAGCCGCACCGGGCAGGCGATCGGCAGCGGCGCCTGGAGCCGCAGATGCTTGCGGCCGTCCTCGATCAACGCCCGGGTGATCGGATAGGGCGCGGCGCTGTAGTCGGACGGCAGGAACACCTGCCCGTCCTGCAGCAGCCGCGCCTGGCCCTGGGCGCCGAGCCCGCGCCAGATCTCCTCGGTGAAGTCAGGCGCGGCGGCGATGCCGACCAGCGCGGCGATGCGCGCGGGCCGCGCCAGCGCCAGGTTGAGCGCGATCCAGCCGCCCATCGACGATCCGACCAGGATCTGCGGGCCGCGGGCGAGCGTGTCGAGCACCGCGATCGCATCCTCGGTCCAGCGTCCGATGGTGCCCTCGGCGAAGCTGCCGGAGGACTGGCCGTGGCCGAGATAGTCGAACCGCAGGAACGCCTGGCCGCGATCGCGGCAGAACCGATCGATCGCCTCGGCCTTGGTGCCGCCCATGTCCGAGGCGAAGCCGCCCAGGAAGACGATCCCCGGCCACCCGGCGCCGTCGCCGGCCGCCGACCGCCGGCGGTACGCGATTGTCGACCCGTCGTCGCGTGCTAGTATCTCGGGAAAGGCGGGCGGGAGGCTGTCCGTAGTGGTCATGGGTCGGGATCCGCGGTGATGGCCGTCGAAGTCGCTGAGGCGGTCGCCGCAAGCACTAGCATTGCGGAGACGCCGGTGAAAGCCGGCCGGCCGGTGGTGCTGCAGGTGTTGCCGCGCCTCGGCGCGGGCGGCGCCGAGCGCGGCGCCATCGACGTCGCCGGCGCGGTGGTGGCGGCCGGCGGCACGGCGATCGTCGCGTCGGCCGGCGGATCGCTGGTGCATGAGCTGACGCGGCTCGGTGCGATCCACGAGGTCCTGCCGCTCGACAGCAAGAATCCCTATACCGTCTACGCCAATATCGGCCGCCTCGAGAAGCTGATCCGGCGCCACGGCGTGCAGATCGTCCATGCCCGCAGCCGCGCGCCGGCGTGGAGCGCGATGATCGCGGCACGCCGCACCGGTGTCCATTTCGTCACCACGTTCCACAGCACCTATCGCCTGCAGAACGGGCTGAAGCGGCGCTACAACGCGGTGATGACCAAGGGCGAGCGGGTGATCGCCATCTCCGACTTCATCGCCGCCCATATCCGCGAGAATTACGGCATCGACGAGGCGCGGCTGCGGGTGATCCATCGCGGCGTCGATCTCAGCCGCTTCGATCCCGACCGGGTCTCGGCGGAACGGGTGATCCAGCTCTCGCGCCAGTGGCGCATTCCGGACGGCGTGCCGGTCGTGATGCTGCCCGGCCGGGTGACCCGGCGAAAGGGCCACGACCTGCTGATCGAGGCGATCGCCCTGCTCAAGCACCGCGAGCTGCGCTGCCTGATGGTCGGGCCCGAGGAAGGCCGCGGCACCTTCCGCCGCGAGGTCGAGGCGCTGGCCCGGCGGCTCGGCGTCGAGGGCCGGGTGCAGTTCACCGGGGACTGCCGGGACATGCCGGCGGCCTACAAGCTGGCCGATGTGGTGGTCGCCGCCTCGTCGACCCCGGAAGCGTTCGGCCGGGTCATCGCCGAGGCCCAGGCGCTCGGCCGGCCGGTGGTGGCGACCGATCACGGCGGCGCCCGCGAGCAGCTCTCCGGCGGGCGCATGGCCTGGCTGACCCCGCTCGGCAGCGCCGCGGCGCTGGCCCAGGCGATCGACGAGGCGCTCAGCCTGCCGGTCGCCGAGCGCGAGCTGCTGGCGCCCTCGGCGATCGCCAACGTCCGGACCCGCTTCGCCAAGGACTCGATGTGCCAGCGCACCCTGCTGGTCTACCGCGAGCTGGTCGGGGGCTGAACCGGCTTCCGGCCCCGTAAACCCTGCGGTAACCTTGCCTTGACACCTTCTTGAGGCGCTCTAGAGTGCCCGCACCGGATGGGTGCGCGCCTCGTGCGCGCGCCGGCCCGCCGGGCAATCCACTGCAATTCTGCCGGAGTCTCATGGTCGCGATCACGCTGCCGGACGGCAATCAGCGCCAGTTCGACGGCCCCGTCAGTGGGGCTGACATTGCCGCCGCCATCGGCCCCGGCCTCGCCAAGGCCGCCCTCGCCGTCAAGGTCGACGGTGCGGTCAGGGACCTCGCCGCGGTCATCGAGCGCGACGCCCGGGTCGAGATCGTCACCCCGACCCATGCCGACGCGCTCGAGCTGCTGCGGCACGACGCCGCGCATGTGATGGCCGAGGCGGTCAAGGAGCTCTATCCCGAGACCCAGGTCACCATCGGCCCGGCGATCGAGAACGGCTTCTACTACGACTTCTCGCGCGCCACGCCGTTCACGCCCGACGATCTCCAGAAGATCGAGCAGCGCATGCACGAGATCGTCGACCGCGACGAGGCGATCACCCGCGAGGTGTGGGAGCGGACCGCGGCGATCGAGTTCTTCAAGCGGCAGGGCGAGCACTACAAGGCCGAGATCATCGAGGCGATCCCGGTCGGCGAACCGATCGGGCTGTACCGCCAGGGCGGCTTCATCGATCTGTGCCGGGGCCCCCACCTGCCCTCGACCCGCAAGCTCGGCCACGCCTTCAAGCTGATGAAGCTGGCCGGCGCCTATTGGCGCGGCGATTCGCGCAACGAGATGCTGCAGCGGATCTACGGCACCGCCTGGGCGAACGACAAGGAGCTCAAGGCCTACCTGCAGATGCTGGAGGAGGCCGAGAAGCGCGACCACCGCCGGCTCGGCCGCGAGATGGACCTGTTCCATCAGCAGGACGAGGCCGCCGGCATGGTGTTCTGGCACCCCAAGGGCTGGACCCTCTACCGCACCCTGGAGAGCTATCTGCGCGGCCGGCTCGACCGCGCCGGCTATGTCGAGGTGAAGACGCCGCAGCTGGTCGACCGCAAGCTGTGGGAAGCCTCCGGCCACTGGGAGAAGTTCCGCGAGAACATGTACATCGCGGAGAACGAGCAGGGCCTGCGCGACTACGTCGCCGCGCCCGACAGCCGGATCTTCGCGCTGAAGCCGATGAACTGCCCGTGCCACGTGCAGATCTTCAACCAGGGGCTCAAGAGCTACCGCGACCTGCCGCTCCGGATGGCCGAGTTCGGGTCGTGCCACCGCTTCGAGCCGGGCGGCGCGCTGCACGGCATCATGCGGGTGCGCGCCTTCACCCAGGACGACGCCCATATCTTCTGCACCGAGGAACAGATCACCGCGGAGAGCACGGCGTTCTGCGACCTGCTGCTGGCGATCTACCGGGATTTCGGCTTCGACCAGGTGATCGTGAAGTTCTCCGACCGGCCGGCGACGCGGGCCGGCAGCGACGCGATCTGGGACAAGGCCGAGGCGTCGCTCAAGGACGCGGTGGCCGCGGCCGGCCTCGATGTGACCCTCAATCCCGGCGAGGGCGCGTTCTACGGTCCGAAGCTCGAGTTCGTGCTGCGCGACGCCATCGGCCGGGACTGGCAATGCGGCACGCTGCAGGTCGATTTCGTGCTGCCCGAGCGGCTCGACGCCTCATATATCGGCGAGGACGGGGCCAAGCACCGCCCGGTCATGCTGCACCGGGCGATCTTCGGCTCCATGGAACGCTTCATCGCGGTGCTGATCGAGCATTACGCCGGCCGCTTCCCGCTCTGGCTGGCGCCGGTCCAGGTGGTGGTCGCCACCATCACCAGCGACGGCGACGGCTTCGCGGCCGAGGTCAAGGCCGCACTCGACGCCGCCGGCCTGCGCGCGGAGATCGACCTCAGGAACGAGAAGATCAACTACAAGGTGCGCGAGCACAGCCACGCCAAGGTGCCGGCCATGCTGGTCATCGGCAAGCGCGAGGCCGAAACCCGCAGCGTCGCCCTGCGCCGCCTGGGCGGCAAGGACCAAGAAGTCCTTGCGCTGGATGAGGCAGTTACTAGACTTCGCCGGGAGGCAGCCCCGCCGGCGAGCTGAGAGGGCTCGTTTGTGCCGGCGTCCGCATAGTCGGACCGGCGCGCGGGCGCCTCACCATGACGTATAACCAGAGACAGGAGACTGTTCTATAGCCAGGCCACCGATGGATGCCGCCCCGTCACGCGACGGGCCGCGGGTCAACAGCCAGATCAACGTACCGAGCGTGCGCGTCGTCGACGAGAACGGCGAGATGCTCGGGGTCCTTTCCATTCGAGAAGCACTGAACCGGGCCGTCGAGGTCGGGCTCGACCTGGTCGAGATCTCGCCCAACGCCGAGCCGCCGGTCTGCAAGATTCTCGATTTCGGGAAGTACAAGTACGAGATCCAGAAAAAGAAGAACGAGGCGCGCAAGAAGCAGAAGGTGATCGAGGTCAAGGAGATCAAGCTGCGCCCGAGCATCGACGAGCACGACTACGATGTGAAGATGCGCGCGGTGCACCGCTTCCTCGAGGAAGGCGACAAGGTCAAGGTCACCATGCGCTTCCGCGGCCGCGAGATGGTCCACCAGGAACTCGGCCTCAAGGTGCTGGAGCGGGTGCGCGACGAGCTCGAGGAGCTCGCCAAGGTCGAGCAGATGCCGCGCCTCGAAGGCCGCCAGATGATCATGGTGCTGGCGCCGAAATAGCGCCGGCCCCGGGCTCGGGCGACCCGGGCTGAGCGATCGAGACACGCAGGCCGGCAGGGATGGGGCCGGTCGCCAATCGGCGAGAATCGACGGAAGGATGCCCGTCATGACCGAGGTCCCGTCCCGAACCGACAGCCTTCCGGCCCTGCCGCCGGTGGCAGCGCAGTTGCCGCCGGCGGAGGCCGCATCCGCACCCCCCGTCCCGGCGGCGGACGCGGGGTTCAACCTCAGCCTCGGCGTCGAGGCCCTGGGGACGCGGGCTCGCGGGATCCCGGTCCTCGGCGGCCTGGCCGCGGTGTTCGGGGTCGCGGCGCTGTTCACGGACCCCTTGGTGCTGGGGCCGCTCGGGCTGCTGTTCGGCCTCGCCGCGCTGTTCCGCGGCCAGTTCGGCCTGGCCGCCATCGGCGGCATCTCGGGCCTGGTAGCCTTGGCGATCTCGCCGGCGTTCTGGGTCCTGATCGGCCTCGCTTGGCTGTGGTCCTGGGTCTGGTCCTGGTTCTAGATCGGGCGCGTCGGGCGCGGCGCGGCCAACGCCCTGGGCCGGCTTGCGTTTCGCCCATGCCCTCTGTATAAACCGCGCTCCAATCGAGCGGCCACGGCCATACAAGGGCATGCCCAACCGCTCCGTCAGGCGAAAGCCAACCCCTTCTAAGGAAACCAGAAAATGCCCAAGATGAAGACCAAGAGCGGGGCCAAGAAGCGATTCCGCCTGACCGCTTCGGGCAAGGTCAAGATGAAGCCGTCGCGCAAGAACCACGGCCTCATCAACCGGCCCCAGAAGATGAAGCGCCAGGCCCGCGGCATGGAGATCATGGCCGAGGCCGACTCCAAGATCGTCAAGAAGTTCTTCCTTCCCAACGGGCTCTAGAGGAGGCACCCCATGGCACGCGTCAAGCGGGGCGTCACCACCCACGCCCGTCACAAGAAGATCGTCGACATGGCCGCCGGCTACCGCGGCCGGGCCTCGACCAATTTCCGCATCGCCGTCGAGCGGGTCGAGAAGGGGCTGCAATATGCCTATCGCGACCGCCGCAACAAGAAGCGCGAGTTCCGCGGCCTGTGGATCCAGCGCATCAATGCCGGCGTGCGCCTGCACGGCCTTACCTATTCGCAGTTCATCGGCGGCATGAAGCGGGCCGGCATCGAGATGGACCGCAAGGTCCTGGCCGACATCGCCGCCCGCGAGCCGGCGGCCTTCAAGGCCATCTGCGAGCAGGTGAAGGGCGCCCTGGCCAAGGGCTGAGGTCGCTCCTGCGGATTTGGTCTGTCGAGCCTGTTTAGCCGAGGCGGCGTGCATTCCACGCCGCCTCGCGGCGTTTCGAGAACACGTTGCACGACGATGGTGCGTTCTTCGAGACGCACGCCTTCGGCGTGCTCCTCAGGATGAGGTCGAATCTTTGTGGCATACAGAACGGCCTCATGCTGAGGAGGGCGCGTCAGCGCCCGTCTCGAAGCACGCAGGACGCTCGTCCAATGCCCTGGCCGCAGCAAGAAGATAGAGGACCAACGATGCGCCGCTTGTTCAGCGTTCTGACGATCGTGCTCCTGGCGGCCGGATTTCTGGCTGCCTGCGACAGCTACGAGGACGACATTGCCGCGGTGAAGGCGGCCGAGACCACGCCCGGCGGCAGCAACGAGGCGTTCGCCAACCAGCTCGCGGGCGCCCGCGGCAAGGTGGAATGGAGCGCCGGCAAGGCGGACGCCTACAAGGACAATCCGGACATCGTGCTGGTCACCGCGACCATCGAGAAGACCACCGGCGCCGGCGCCAAGCGCGTCGTGGTGCTGGAATATCTCAACAACCGCCAGACCAGGAAGGTGGCGCTCGAGCGCGTGCTGGTCGACGGCGAGCCCCAGGGCCTGGTCTCCGGCATGCTCAACCTGCTGCTGATGCAGCTGGAGTAGCGGCCGTTTCCTGCTGCAGGCAACGTCCCCCAGGACTTGCATTCTCCTGGCATGGGCATTGCGGGCCGCCTGAGTACTAACCGCCGGTCTCCTACGGGATACTGGTGACCGTGACTTCGAGGAAAAGCTCGGTAGCCTCCTGCTCAGGCAGCCCGTTGACCGTTTCGCCGGGCCGCTCCTATACTCCGCCGCGCATTTTCCGAGGGGCCCAGCCGTTTCCATGGACGATCGCGCCGACCTTCGATTTAGCAGCGGGTCCGACATCTCGCCGCGGCACGCTTTCCAGCGATTGCCCGCCCAGGCGCGCATCTAGCCGCGCCGGACGGGACCAGGACAGGAAGGGGCCGACGGCGGATCGGCCCCTTTCGCGTTTCGACGATCCCCCTTTCGATCTTTCCGGCGGACCAGGACATGCAGGATCTGAACAGCATCAAGGCCAAGTGGCTCGACGCCACCGCCGCGTCCGGCGACATCGCCGCGCTCGAGCAGGTGCGGGTCGAGGCGCTCGGCAAGAAGGGCGAGATCTCCCAGCTCATGAAGGGCCTGGGGGCGCTTTCCCCCGACGAGCGGCGCGAGCAGGGCGCCCGCATGAACGAGGTCAAGGACGCAGTCGCCGCGGCGATCGAGGCGCGCAAGGGCGCGCTGGCCGAGGCCGAGCTGGAGCGGAAGCTCGCCACCGAGCGGGTCGACGTGACCCTGCCGGCGCGGCCCGAGGCGCAAGGGCGGCTGCACCCGATCAGCCAGACTGTCGACGAGATCGTCGCGATCTTCGGCGAGATGGGCTTCAAGGTCGCCGAGGGCCCCGACATCGAGGACGACTTCCACAACTTCACGGCCCTCAACATTCCGCCCGAGCATCCGGCGCGGCAGATGCACGACACGTTCTATCTGGCCGCCGGGGGCGACGGCGAACTCCAATCCGGCGGAATCGCCGGGGTTGGAGGGGCGGCCGGCGGTTCCGCCGGAGCAAGGGTCGGCAAGCTGCTGAGGACCCACACTTCGCCGGTGCAGATCCGCGCCATGCAGAAATCGCGCCCGCCGCTGCGCATCATCGCGCCGGGCCGCACCTATCGCTGCGATTTCGACATGACGCACACGCCCATGTTCCACCAGGTCGAGGGGCTGGTGATCGACGAGGCCACCCATATGGGGCATCTCAAGGGCTGCCTGATCGAGTTCTGCCGCGCCTTCTTCGGCGTCGCCGACCTGCCGGTGCGCTTCCGCCCGAGCTTCTTCCCGTTCACCGAACCGTCGGCGGAAGTCGATATCGGCTGTTCCCGCAAGGGCGGCGAATTGAAGATCGGCGCCGGCGGCGACTGGCTGGAGATCCTGGGCTGCGGCATGGTGCATCCGAAGGTGCTCGCCATGTGCGACATCGATCCCGCGCGCTACCAGGGCTTCGCCTTCGGCATGGGGATCGAGCGCATCGCCATGCTGAAATACGGCATCCCCGATCTCAGGACCTTCTTCGAAGCCGACCTGCGCTGGCTGCACCACTACGGCTTCCTGCCCCTGGACATGCCGAGCATGACGGGAGGGTTGACCCGATGAAGTTCACCCTGTCCTGGCTGAAGGACCATCTGGAGACCGATGCCAGCGTCGGCGAGATCGCCGTGCGGCTGACCGCCCTCGGCCTCGAGGTCGAAGGCATCGCCGACCCGGCACAGAAGCTGGCGCCGTTCGTCGTCGGCTACGTGGTCGAGGCCAAGCCGCATCCCAACGCCGATCGCCTGCGGGTCTGCACCGTCGATACCGGCAGCGAGAAGCTGCAGGTGGTGTGCGGCGCGCCCAACGCGCGCACCGGCATGAAGGGCGTGTTCGCCCCCGTGGGCAGCCACATCCCCGGCACCGCCCTCGACCTCAAGAAGGGCGTCATCCGCGGCGTCGAATCGATGGGCATGCTGTGCTCGGCGCGCGAGATGGGATTGAGCGACGAGCATGAGGGCATCATCGAGCTGCCCGAGGATGCAACCGTCGGCGAAAGCTTCGCCAAGCTGATGGGACTCGACGATCCCGTGATCGACATCGCCATCACCCCCGACCGTGCCGATTGCCTCGGCGTGCGCGGGGTGGCGCGCGACCTGGCGGCGGCCGGCGTCGGCACGCTGAAGCCGGCCAAGCTGGACCCGGTCGCCGGCACGTTCGACAGCCCGGTCAAGTGGCGCCGCGACCTGCCCGAGGCGGACTCGCACGCCTGTCCGCTGGTGGTCGGCCGCTATTTCCGCGGCCTGAAGAACGGGGCGAGCCCGAAATGGCTTCAGGAGCGCCTGGTCGCCATCGGCCTCAGGCCGATCTCGGCGCTGGTCGACATCACCAACTACGTCACCTACGACCTCGGCCGCCCCTTGCACGTGTTCGACGCCGACAAACTCAGGGGCGATTTGACCATGCGCTTCGCGCGTGACGGCGAGGAGATTCTGGCGCTCGACGGCAAGAGCTACCGCCTCGATCCGTCCATGGTGGTGATCGCCGACGAGGCCAGCCCCCAGGGCATCGGCGGCATCATGGGCGGCGAGCTCAGCGGCTGCACCGCCGGTACCACCAACATGTTCCTCGAGGTCGCGCTGTTCGATCCGATCCGGGTCGCCACCACGGGCCGCAAGCTCGGCATCGAGAGCGATGCGCGCTACCGCTTCGAGCGCGGGCTCGACCCGACCTCGGCCCTGTGGGGCGCCGAGGTGGCGGCGCGCCTGGTGCTGGAATTGTGCGGCGGCGCGGCGAGCAACATCGTGATGGCTGGCGAGCTGCCGGGCTGGGAGCGCAAGCTCACCCTCAGGCCCGAGCGGGTGATGGGCCTGGGCGGACTCGACCTGCCGACCGCCGACTCCGCGCGGATCCTCGCCGCGCTCGGCTTCACCGTCGACAACGTCGACGGCCGCCTCGACGTTCACGTGCCGTCCTGGCGCGCCGATGTCGAGGGCGAGCCCGACCTGGTGGAGGAGGTGGTGCGGGTCGCCGGCTACGACAACGTGCCGGCCGTCCCGCTGCCGCCGATGTCCGCCTTGCCCGAACCGGCGATCACCCCGGCGCAGCGCCGCGCGGGAACGGCGAAGCGCCTGCTGGCGTCGCGCGGGCTTCTGGAGGCCGTCACCTATTCCTTCACCGACGGCCGCGTCGCCGGGCTGTTCGGCGGCGGCAACGGCCGCCTCGCCCTGGCCAATCCGATCAGCGCCGAGCTCGACGTGATGCGGCCCTCGATCCTGCCCAACCTGCTGGCGGCGGCGGGGCGCAATGCCGACCGCGGCTTCGCCGACCAGGGACTGTTCGAGGTCGGGCCGCAATACGCCGACGATACCGCCGCGGGCCAGTCGCTGATGGCGACGGGGCTCCGCACCGGCCAGAGCGGCCCGCGCCACTGGTCGACACGGCCGCGGCCGCTCGACGCCTTCGACGCCAAGGGCGACGCGCTGGCGCTGCTCGCCGCCCTCGGCGCGCCGGTCGACAATCTCCAGGTCACGGCGGACGCGCCGGCCTGGTTCCACCCGGGTCGTTCCGGCGTGCTTCGCCTCGGCCCCAACGTCATCGCCCAGTTCGGCGAGCTGCATCCGGGCGTCTTGCGGCGGCTCGACGTCAAGGGCCCGGCGGTGGCCTTCGAGCTGTTCCTCGACCGGGTGCCGCAGCCAAAGGCGAAGAAGGATGGCGGCGCGGCGCGGCCGCCGCTCGCCGCCTCGCCGTTCCAGGCGGTGGAGCGCGACTTCGCCTTCGTGGTCGACGTGAGCGTGCCGGCGGAGAAGCTGGTCCGCGCCGCGAAGGGCGCCGACAAGACCCTGGTCGCCACGGTCGGGCTGTTCGACGTCTATGAAGGCGCCAACCTGGGCGCGGGGAAGAAGTCGCTGGCGATCAGCGTCACTCTGCAGCCGACCGAGCGCACCCTGACCGATCAGGAGATCGAGGCGGCCTGCAACAAGATCGTCGCGGCGGTGGTGAAGGCGACTGGCGGAACGCTGCGGAGCTGAGCGCGGCGCCGGCCTACTGCTTCAGGCGCGAGGCGTTCGCCGAGCTGTCGGAATGCCAGACCTGGTCGGCGGCCCAGCACATCGCTTCCGAGAAGGTGCCGGGGTCGAGATCGGCGGCCAGGATCTTCGCGGCCTCGTCGAGCGCCGCCCGCAGGTGCTCGGCATGCTCGCCGCGGCCATGGGCGGTCAGCAGGCGCGCCAGCGAGGCGCCATGGACCAGCCACAGCGCCGCGGCCCGGACCTGGGCGGAATCGCCGCTCACCGCCGGAAGCCGGCGCGGCGGCGATTGGTCGCAGCAGGCTGTGGATTGGCAGGGATCATGGCTCCTCGCACGCCTCACCCGCAACATACACGAAGCAATTCTCGACGACCCGCAACATCTAGTGGGCCGTCGGAGGCGGACCCTGTACATTCTTCGAGCGGTGACCTCGATTGCGAGTGTAGTCGATGAGGATTAGGGTCGGCTTAACAGGGCCGTCCACCGCCGCCCGGGCCGGTATGGCGCGGGCGCGCAGGTCGATGTCTGCGCGGCTGCCCTGCCCGTCGAAGCCACCTGGAGGGTTGCGGCTGTCCGCCGACTCCCGACGCGGGGCGCCGGACCCCTCCCGCATTTCCAAGGGAGATTTCTGCCATGGCGAAGACCAAGAATCCTTCCACCGCCGTGAAGTCCGCCGCCGACGCGTCGGACGTGTTCGAAGCCAACGGCGCGGCCTTCGCCGCGGCGCTCAAGGCCAGCGAGGCGATGTTCGCCGGCGTCGCCGAGATCAATCGCGAGGTGATGAGCTTCGCCGGCGACCGCCTGCGCCAGGGCGTCGAGACCTCGGGATCGCTGATCGGCTGCCACGATCCGGCCGAGGCGTTCGGCGTGCAATGCGAGCACGCGCGCCGCGCCACCCAGGCCTATCTCGAGGAGGCGACGCGGCTGATGACCCTGGCGGCCAAGCTGTCCGACGAATGCCTGCAGTCGATGGCGGCGCAGACCCGCGAGACCATCGAGCGGGCGGCGGCCGCCCCGACGACCAAGAGCGAGTAGCGCCCAGATCGCGCGACGGCGCGCCGGGAACAGCCGCCGCCGCGAGATTCCAGTTGGCGGCCAGCACGCGCAGCGGATCGACGCCGTGGGCGTCGGCCCCGCGCCTGTCCGGTCTCGTTGTTGCCAAGTCGGTCATCACCCGCATCTTTCCCGTCGCGCCCCGGCGGCGGGCGCCCCCGGGAAGGTAGGGGCGCGGACCTGAAGGCGTACCCGACATCCGATCAACAACGGGTTATCCCGTCGGGGCCGCCCCGGCGTCCGAAGCCCGGCGCCCGAGGCTCGGCGGTATTCCATTTCGGGTTGTGGACCTGAATCTATCTTCCCGTCATACTCTGGCGGTGGAACCGCTTGTGGAGAAGAAGACGATGCGCAGGATCCTCTGGACGGTCGGCGCGGCCGGCCTCGTCGCCGGCCCGCTTCTGGTCGCGGGCACGATCACCGGAACGGCCGCGGCGGCGGACCTCGCCGCCTGCCTCTCGGCGCCCACGCGCGACTGCCTGACCGTCGTGGCGATCGAGCGGGCGGCGGCGGTCTCCAGCAACACCGACCGGTCGAGCCTCCGCGCCGCCCTGGCCGCGGAACAGGCGCGCGACGGCGCCATCGACGCGGCCCGCGCGACCTTCGCGCGCGCGGTTGCCGACGCGGCGACGGGGGGCGATGCGGGGGTCGATCCCGGGCGGCGGGTCGATACGCTCATGACCGTCGCCCGTCTGCAGGCGCAATCGGGGCAGGAAGGCGACGCCCGCGCGACCCTGGCCCAGGCGGCGGCGTTCGCGCTCGAGGCCGCCCCGGCGGCCGGCGGGCGCGGTGCCGCCGAATGGTCGAACCGGCTGCGCGTTCTCGCCGACCGCCAACTGGAGTTCGGCGATCGCGACGGCGCCAGGGCCAGCCTCGCCGCGGCCGCCGAGGTGGCCGCCGTCATCGAGGACCCGTTCCGGCGCGGGACGGAGCTGATGATGACCGCCGCGCGGCAGGCTGGGCGCGCGGAAGATGCGACTGCGGGACTGGCGACCTTTGCCGCCGCCAAGGAGGCGGCGGCCCCGGATGCCAGCGATCCCCTGACCGCCCCGATCATGCTGCTGTCCATCGGCCAGGCGGAGCTTCAGGTCGGGCTGCGCGACGCCGGGATCGAGACCCTGCGCGACGCGCAGGCGGCGGCCGCCAACCTGACGCCTCCATCTGATCGCGCCCGGCTGGAGGCGCAGATCGCCCTGACGCTCCTCGCGGCGCCCGAGGGCTGAGCCGCGCCCCCGGCCGCGCCGGTCAGGTCACGATCACGCGGACCTCGGACCCGAAGGGATCGCCGCGGAACCGCGCGTCGATGGATTGGGTCGAGTTGTCGGTCTTGATCTTGACCGAATCGAAGAACAGCTCCTGCCGCTCCTTGCCGAAGGCATCCCAGTAGCGAATTTCTCCCTGGATATCGGTATCACCGACCGGCGACGCGGAGACGTCGTAGGTGAGCGGCCCGCTGATTTGATTGACGATCGTGGCCCATGGCCCGAAGACAAAGGGCGCGGCCCAGACGCTGGTGACATTGCTCATGGACGGCTCCCGAAGCTGGTTGCACTGGACAGGACTATAGTCCTGGGAAATGTTATACGCAATATGCGTAATATCCAAGAAAGCCGGCCGCCCGCGAAGCGTCTGGAGCGCGGAGCCTGCGCGGCCTCCGCCAGCCGGCCGGGCGGCCCCGCCAAGCGCCTGATCGCCCTTCGTTTTCTGGGACATCCTCAGATTGTTGCGCCGCAGCGGGCGCGGCCCTATGTTCCAGCCCGGCCCGCCCGCGGCTGGGCGCCGCTCCAGGACCAGTCCCCGAGCCCAGATGACCGATCTCAGCCACATCCGCAACTTCGCGATCATCGCCCATATCGACCACGGCAAGTCGACGCTCGCCGACCGGCTGATCCAGCGCTGTGGCGGGCTGGCCGATCGCGAGATGAAGGAGCAGGTGCTCGATTCCATGGACATCGAGCGCGAGCGCGGCA
>CAYJQC010000023.1:0-74300 GCA_964372215.1 uncultured Rhodospirillaceae bacterium | reverse complement strand
CGACGAACATCTCGACGAAGTCGGAGCCGGAAATGGTGAAGAACGGCACGTTGGCCTCGCCGGCGATGGCGCGGGCGAGCAGGGTCTTGCCGGTGCCGGGCGGACCGACCAGCAGGCAGCCCTTCGGGATCTTGCCGCCCAGGCGCTGGAACTTCTGCGGGTCCTTCAGGAACTCGACGATCTCCTGCAGTTCCTGCTTCGCCTCCTCGATGCCGGCCACCTCCTCGAAGGTGATGCGGCCGAGCTTCTCGGTCAGCAGCCGCGCGCGGCTCTTGCCGAAGCCCATGGCCTTGCCGCCGCCGGACTGCATCTGGCGCATGAAGAAGATCCAGACGCCGATGATGAGCAGCGCCGGGAACCACGAGATCAGCAGGCTGAGCAGCGGATGGATGTCTTCCTCGATCGGCGCCGCGTCGACCTCGACGCCGCTGTCGATCAGCCGCTGCACCAGGCCGGGATCGTCCGGGGCGTAGGTGGTGAAGGATTGCCCCTCCGACAGATGGCCGGAGATGTTGCTGCCCTGGATGGTGACGTCGGAGACCTTGCCCTGTTCGACATAGGCCAGGAACTTGGAATAGTCCACCTTGCCCGGCGTGCCGCGCCCGGGCGCGCCGCCGAACAGGTTGAACAGCATGATGAGCAGCAGCGCGATGACGATCCAGAGCGCGAAATTCTTATAGAAATTCAAGGGTGTGTGCCTCTCGACAGCGATCCGTGGGCCGGTGCGCCTCGGCGCCGTCCGACCGGCGCCCCGGAACGTCTCATTAGATAATGCCGAGCCGGCTTTAAACAACCATAAAGCGGGCCGGTGCCAAGGCATGGCGGGGGGCGAAGGCGACCGCCGCCACCAGGGGGCCGCGGGCGCCGGCCCGGCGGAAGCCGAGATGCGGCGCCTCCAGCAGGCCGGAACGGTCCCACAGCGCCGGCAGGGCCGGGCGCGCCGGCGCAGGAATCGTGCCCTGCCGCAGCTCCGGCCGCGCCCGCAGCGCCTGGCGCCAGCCCTCGGCGCCCAGCCTGGCCAGCCGCGCCTGGCCGGTGCCGCCGAGCCGCAGCAGGAAGCGCCCGTCCCACCAGGCTTCGGAACCGCCGGCGACCGTCTCGGCGGCATCGGCCGCCGCGGTCTCCCGGCAGACCAGGGCGCTGCCGGCGCGCGCCTCGATCCGGCAGCCGGCCAGGGTGCGGACCACCGCGCCGCCGGGACCGAGGGCGCGGAGTTCGCCGTGCAGCCGTTCGAGCCGTTCGAGCCGCGGCGTGTAGGCACCGCCGCCGATCGTCATCAGGCAGCGGGCGAGGCAGCGCAGGGCGAGCTCGGGCGCGGCGTGCCGGAGCGCGGAGAGCTCGACCCGGGCGTAGCCGGCCGGATCCAGGGCGACCGCCTCGGCCATCAGCCCGGCGAGCGAATCGTCGAGCGCGGCGCGCGCCCGCGCCAGCCGCGCGGCGGTGGCGGCCAGCCGCTCCGCCGTCATCCCCTCGGCCGCCAGGGCGGGCATCAGCCGGCGCAACCGCACCCGCGCGAAGGCGTCGCTGGCGTTGCTGGGGTCCTCGATCCAGTCCTGTCCGGCGGCCCGCAAGGCGGCCTCGAGCGTCGCCTTCGGCACCGCCAGCAGCGGACGCAGCAGCCGCAGGCCGGGGCCGATGCTTACCGGCGCCAGCTCGGAGACCGGCGCCATCGCCGCCAGCCCGTCGAGCCCGCTGCCGCGGGCGAGCCGCAGCAGCAGGGTCTCCGCCTGGTCGTCGCGATGATGGGCGAGCAGGAGATGGAGCACGCCGCGCCGGGCGCACCACTCGGCGAGCAGGCGATAGCGCGCGGCGCGTGCCGCTGCCTGGATGCCGGCATCGGTGCGCGGCCCGTGCCAGGCGAGGATGTGATGGCGCAGCCCGCGCGCGCCCAGCCAGCGCCGGACCTGGCGCGCCTCGGCGGCGGAACCGGGCCGCAGGCGATGGTCGACGGTGAGGGCGACCGCCTCGCCGCCCATGGCCCGTGCCCAGCCATCGGCGAACAGTGCCAGCGCCAGGCTGTCGGCGCCGCCGGACACCGCGACCGCAATGCGCGGCGGCCGCTCGAACGGCCCGAGCGGCGCCATCAAGGCGGCGAAGGCGGTGGCGTCGAGCACCGGCAACGGCGCGCCGGCGCCGGCCGCGACCGCTGGCTCAGCCGCAGCCGATGCGCTTGCGCTCGCGCTCGGCGCGTTCCTTGATGTTGGCCGGCGCGCCCGGGAACTGCTTGGCGAGCTGGTTGAGGGCGGTGCAGGCATCGTTCTTGGCGCCGACCTCGCCCAGGGACATGCCGAGCTTCAGCAGGTTGTCCGGCGCCTTGCCGCTGTCCGGATACTTCTGATAGCCCTCGGCAAAGGCGACCGCCGCGTTCTGGTAGTCGCCGCGCACGTAATAGGTCTCGCCCAGCCAGTACTGGGCATTGCCGGCGAGCGGGCTCGACGGGTTGCGCTGGATGAACGCCTTGAGCGCCTGCTCGGCCTCGACGTAGTTGGCCTGCCGCAGCAGGCCGAAGGCGTACTGGTACTGCTCGTCCGGAGTGTTGCCCGGCAGATCGTAGGAAGCGGCCGGTGCAGTCGCGGACTGCGGCGGCGTCAGGGTCTGCGGCTGGCCGGCGGCGTCCGCCGGCTGGGACGAATCCGGCTGGGGCGCGCCGGATTCGGCGGCGTCGAGCTGACCCTGGGTCAGGGTGCCGAGAGTGCCCGGCGCGCCGGAGGTCCCCGGCGTCCCGGCGGTTGCCGGCGCGGGCGCCGCGCCCTCGGCCACCGGCTGTCCGGTTGCCGGCGCGCCGGCGGGCGGCTGGCCGCCATGCATCATCTCGCCCATGGCGTTGGCCAGGATGTCGACCCGGTCCTGCAGCCGCTGCATCTGATGGCCGAGTTCCTCGATCCGGCCGGTGAGCCCGCTCATCTGCTCCTGGAGCTGCTGGATCCGCACCTCCTGGCTGGCATCGAGATTGCCGGCGCCACCCGCGACCGCGGCGGCGCCGCTCGACGAGGCGGTGCCGGTATAGACCGTCTGCTGCAGTTCGGAGAGCTCGCGTTGCAGCCGCTCGACCCGGTCGGCCAGGCTGCGCAGATCGCTGTCCTGGGAAGCCGCCGGAACCGCGCCCAGCAGCAGCAGGAAACCGGCGAGCGCCGTCCAGCGCGTCGCCATCCGAAAGCCAGCCGTCCGCGCCGTCTGATTCATGCCGTTGATCCGCCCATGCTTGCCGTGCCGGAGCGCCGCGCCCCGACATATCCGGGCAATTCTAGGCGATAATAAGGCGCGACGGAATCCCGCGGCCACCGGCGATCGCGGTTCGGGCCCGGAAAACGCAATCGGGCACCCGCCGCGGTCTGCGGCGGATGCCCGATCTCTGGAACGGCTGCGCGCGGCCGAAGCCGCGGCATGCTAGTTCAGGTTCGTGACCGCACGGCGGTTCTGCGCCCAGGCGGCCTCGTTCGAACCGAGAACCTCCGGACGCTCCTTGCCGTAGGAGATCACGGTGATGCGGTTCGGGTCGATGCCGAGCGCCACCAGGTAGTTCTTCACCGAGTTGGCCCGCCGCTCGCCGAGCGCCAGGTTGTACTCGCGCGTGCCGCGCTCGTCGGCATGGCCTTCGAGCACGAAGGTGTGCTGCGGATAGGTCTTGAGCCACGCCGCCTGCTGCTCGAGCTGCGCGCGGGCATCGGGAGTCAGGTCGTACTTGTCGAAGCCGAAGAAGACCCGGTCGCCGACATTGACCGTGAAGTCATCCTTGCTGCCCGCAACCGGGCCGGCGGGAGCCGTCGTCGCCGTCTGGGTGCTGCCGGTGCCGGAGCCGCTGGTGTCGGCCGGCTGTTCGGCCTCGGAGGCGCAGGCCGCCAGGAGCAGGAGCCCCGCGAAGGCTGCGGAAATCTTGAAGGCGTTAGAAGAGCGCATGTTGGGACCTCTTACCCTACCCCTGTGGAGTGTAGACGAAACTCGGAGAGAGACGCCGGACCTGGAGGGCACGCAGCGAATTCGGGACAGACTCGCTGCATGCTTGATTCTGGGGCCTTTCGCGCGCGCACTATAGTCACGCACCCCTAGGGAATCAAGGGAGACCAGGCCGGATCGGACGCGTCGAGCGGCGTCACGACTTCCCGTTCATTGTAGCCGGTCAAGTCGATCGTGTAGAGGCGACTGGTCGCGCCCTCGCCGTTCGAGTTGCCGGGCGTCTGGCGGAAGTACGAGAGCACGCGCCCGTTGGGCGCCCAGGTCGGCCCCTCCACCAGGAAGCCCTTGGTCAGCAGGCGTTCCCCGGTGCCGTCCGGCTTCATGACGCCGATATAGAACTGGCCGTCGGCCATGCGGGTGAAGGCGATCAGGTCGCCGCGCGGCGACCAGACCGGGGTCGCATAGCGGCCCTTGCCGTAGCTGATCCGGGTCACGTTGGAGCCGTCGCCGTTCATGACGTAGATCTGCTGGGCGCCGCCGCGGTCGGAATTGAAGGTGATCTTCGATCCGTCCGGCGAGTAGGACGGCGAGGTGTCGATCGACGGGTGGTCGGTCAGCCGGGTCACCCGCCGGGTCCGCAGGTCCATGCTGTAGATGTCGGTATTGCCGGACTGGGCCAGGCTCATGACCACGACGTTGCCATCAGGCGAGAAGCGCGGGGCGAAGGTCATGCCCGGGAAGTCGCCCAGCACCTCCTGCTGGCCGCTGTCGATGTTGAACAGGTAGACCCGCGGCCGGTTGTTGAAATAGGAGAGATAGGTGATCTCCTGGGTGCTCGGGGAAAAGCGCGGGGTCAGCACCAGGGTCTTGCCGTCGGTCAGGAAGCGGTGGTTCTCGCCGTCCTGGTCCATGATGGCGAGGCGCTTGATCCGGCGATCCCCCGGCCCGGTCTCCGAGACATAGACGATGCGCGAGTCGAAATAGCCGTCCTCGCCGGTCATCCGCTTGTAGATGGCGTCGGCGACGATATGGGCGACCCGGCGCCAGTTCTCCGGCGTCGAGAAGTAGGCGAGGCCGGTCATCTGCTGCTCGGCGACCACGTCCCACAGCCGGAACTCGACCTTGAGCCGGCCGTCGGGCTGCTTCTCGGCGCTGCCGGAGACCAGCGCCTGGGCGTTGATCACCCGCCAGTCGCCGAAGCGCGGCTGGACCCGGAGCGAATCCGGGGTCTGGATGAAGGCGCGCTTGTCGATCGGCGCGAACAGACCGGAGCGCTCGAGGTCGGCGGCGATCACCCGTGAGATGTCGGCGCCGACGGCGCCGTCCTCGGGCGCGGCGCCGTAGAGATCGGACACCGCAATGGGCACCGGCTGGACGTTCGGTTTGGTGATGTCGATGACCACTTGCGCCGCCGCAGCGCCGGCCAGCCCTGTGAGCGCAAGCGCCATGAGCCCGAACGCAGCGAGACTCTTCCGGATCGTTGCTGTGTTTCTCATAGGCCGAATATTCCCCTCGGGTTGAACCTGAATGTGATGCTCTTCCAGTTGTTGTAGCTCGAGGTCACGCGGATCGGGCTGCATTCCAGGACAGCCACGCGCGCGCGCTCCGCCAGGACGCGGTAGCGCTGATCGGCCGCAACCTGCAACGGATCGGCGAAGTCGATGCGATAGACCGACCCATCCGGATTGAACTGCACGTCGAGGGCCACGACGATATCTTCGACGCCTTGCATGCCGATGTCGATGTTCCAGCACTGCTGGATCTGGTTGGCGATCGCGTCGCGCTCGCTGGTCGACAGCTCGCTGCCGAGCGGCGCCTGGGACGCCGTTTGCGGCGCCGCCGGCTGGTCCGCCGGCGCCTCGGGCGCCTGCTCCGTCGACTTCTCCAGATCCTTCAGCACGTCGGCAATGCTGCGCTCCGGCTCCGGCTCCGGCTTCGGCGCCTCGGCCGCCGGCTTGGGCGGCGTCGGCTTCTTCGGCGGCGCCGGCGGCGGCGGCTCGACCTTGGCCTCCTCGACCACGGGCTCGGGCTTGAGTTCCGGCTCGGGTTCCGGCTCCGGCGGGACGACCACCGGTTCCGGAATCGGCTCGGGCTCCGGCGCCGGGGGCGGCGGCGGTACTACCGGCGCGGGCTCGGGCTTGGGCGGCTCCGGCGCCGGCGGCTCGGGCGCCGGGGGCGGGGGTGCGGGGGGCGGCTCGGGCTGCGGCGGCGCCGGCTTGGGTTCCTCGGGCTTCGGCGGTTCCGGGGCCGGCGGCGCCGGCTGCGGCGCTTCGGTCTGGGTGGTGACGTCGGAAATATTGACGATCTGCACCGGGATCGCCTGCACGAACTCGTCGGGCGCGAAGAAATTCGGCAGCCCGAAGGCGAACAGCAGGACGATCGCCAGGTGCAGGGCGAGCGAGAATGTGGCGCCGGCACGCATGGATTAGTTGGCGGTCCCGCCGCCTTCGGCCGGCTCCGCTGGCCCGCCGCCGGGCTCCGCGACCGCCCCGGGCAGCTCGGCGATCAGCGCGACCTGGCTGAACCCCGCGGTGGTCAGGGCGCCCATCACCTCCATGACCCGGCCGTACTGGATGCTGCGGTCGCCGCGCACGTAGATCCGTGTGTCCAGCTTGTTCTGGGTGATGGCGACCAGGCGCGGCGCCAGCCCCTCGATCTCGACCGGGGTCTCCTGCAGGAACAGCTGCCCCTCGGCGTTGACGGTGATGACCAGGGGCTCGTCCGGGTCGGACAGCACCTCGGCCTGGGTCTGCGGCAGGTCGACCGGCACGCCGACCGTCAGCAGCGGCGCCGTCACCATGAAGATGATGAGCAGCACCAGCATGACGTCGACCAGCGGCGTCACGTTGATCTCGCTCATCGGCCGGTACGAGCGCCGGCGGCTGTAGCGGGTGTTGCCGCGGCCACCGCCGCCCATGAGGCCGCCGGCCATCTAGCGCTTCTCCTCGAGCTGGCGCGACAGGATGGCGCCGAACTCGCCGGAGAACGCCTCCAGCCGGTGGCCGTAGCGGCCGATGTCACCCGACAGCTTGTTGTAGGCGAGCACCGCGGGGATCGCCGCGACCAGGCCGAGCGCGGTGGCGAACAGCGCCTCGGCGATGCCGGGCGCCACCACCGCCAGGCTGGTGTTCTTCGAGGCGGCGATCGCGGCGAAGCTGTTCATGATGCCCCAGACCGTGCCGAACAGCCCGACGAACGGCGCCGACGAGCCGACCGAGGCGAGGAACACCATGTGCCGCTCGATCGGCTCCATCTCGCGGCCGAGGGTGATGTCCATGACCCGCTCGATGCGTTCCTGCAGCCCGGCCCGGAGCTGGTCGGTGGCGAGCAGGCCCTTGGCCGCCGAGCGGCGCCATTCCTTCATGGCGGCGACGAACACCGAGGACATCGGATCGGGCGGTCTGGTGCCGATGCGGTCGAACAGCTCCTCGAGCGAGCCGCCGGACCAGAACGCCTCCTCGAACTGGCGGGCCTGGGCGCGCAGCCGGCGCATGCGCAGGATCTTGTCGAAGATGATCGCCCAGCTCCAGAACGAGGCCAGGACCAGGAGCACGATGACGATCTTCACGATCATGTCGGCCTGCATGAACAGGCCGAGGATGGTCATGGAATGATCGGGCATCGAGCCGGCGAGCATGGCGGCGTCGACCCCCGGCACCGGATTGGCCGGCATGGTCGTCGGATCGAGCGGCATCGCCGGGTCGACCGGGGTGGTCGGAACGGCAGCCGGGGTTTCTTGTGCTAGGGCCATCGGAAACGCTCACTCTTCGGGAATCGTGGGTTGCATGTGGGAATGCCGGGTCAGCTTCCCGGCAGCGCCGCCAGCAGGGTGGCGCGCACGGATTTCGGCAGGCGCGACGGCCGCCCGCTGGTGTCGAGGCAGGCCAGGCGAACGCGGATACGGGCCAGCTCGTCGCCGTCGCGCCCGACGATCTGCTCGGCCTCGAGGCTGGCGCCGCCGACCTCGAGCAGCCGGGTCTCGACGTCGAGCAGGTCGTCGAGCCGCGCCGGCCGGAAATAGTCGACCTCGCAGCGGCGGACCGCGAAGCTGACGCCGTCGCCGGCGATCATCTGGGCATGGGGCACGCCGGCCGCGCGCATCATCTCGGTGCGCGCCCGCTCGGCGAATTTCAGGTAGTTGGCGTAGTACACGACGCCGCCGGCATCGGTGTCCTCGTAATAGACCCGCAGGGAATGGCGATGCGGCGGCAGCGCCGCCGCGACCCGGCCGGCGCGCCGGCGCGCGCTGCGCAGCGGCTCAGTCATCGAGCGCCTCCCCGGCCACGATTTCGGCCCCGGCGGCCAGCAGCTCCATCTGCCCGGAGGTCGCCGGCGGAGTCAGCCCGACATAGCGGAACCCGGCGGCGGTCAGCATGCGGCCGCGCGGCGTCCTCTGCAGCAGGCCGCGCTGGATCAGATAAGGCTCGATCACCTCCTCGATCGCGTCGCGCTGTTCCGACAGGGCGGCCGCCAGGTTGTCGACCCCGACCGGCCCGCCGCCGTAGTTCTCGCCGATGCAGGCGAGATAGCGCCGGTCCATGGCGTCGAGGCCCCAGGAATCGACGTCGAGGCGGGTCAGCGCCGCGTCGGCCAGCCGCCCGTCGACCCGCGGCTCGCCGCCGACCGCGGTGAAGTCGCGCACCCGGCGCAACAGCCGGCCGGCGACCCGCGGGGTGCCGCGCGACCGGCGCGCGATCTCGGCGGCGCCGGACGGCTCCAGGTCCAGGGCGAGGATGCGCGCGCCCCGGCCGACGATCAGCTCGAGCTCCGGCGCGGTGTAGAAATCGAGCCGCAGCGGAATCCCGAAGCGCTCGCGCAGCGGCGTGGTCAGCAGGCCGGAGCGCGTGGTGGCGCCGATCAGCGTGAACGGCGGCAGGTCGATCCGGACCGAGCGCGCGGCCGGGCCCTCGCCGATGATGAGGTCGAGATGGAAGTCCTCCATCGCCGGGTAGAGCACCTCCTCGACCGCCGGCGGCAGCCGGTGAATCTCGTCGATGAACAGCACGTCGCGCGGCTGCAGGTTGGTGAGCAGCGCCGCCAGGTCGCCGGCGCGCACGATCACCGGCCCGGAGGTGGCGCGGAAGCCGACCCCGAGCTCGCGTGCCACGATCTGCGCCAGGGTGGTCTTGCCGAGGCCCGGCGGGCCGTGGAACAGCACGTGGTCGAGCGCCTCGCCGCGCGCCCGCGCGGCGGCGATGAAGATCGCGAGATTGTCGCGCAGCTGCTGCTGGCCGACGAAGTCGCCGAGCGTCTGCGGCCGCAGCGAGACCTCGGCGCCGTCGTCGATCTCAGCCTCGGCGGCGATGACCCGGCTCTCGCTCATGCCGACAGTTCCTTGAGCCCGGCGCGGATCAGCGCCTCGATGCCGGCATCGGAACCGAGCGCCTGCGCCGCGTGGGCGACCGCGCCGAACGCCTCGGTCCGGCGGTAGCCGAGATTGACCAGCGCCGACACCGCATCGGCGAGCGGGCCGCCGGCCTCGCCCGCCGCGGCCAGCGCGGCGGCCGGGGCCGCCAGGCTGACCCCGCCCACCTTGTCCTTGAGCTCGGCGACGATCCGCCCGGCGAGCTTCGGCCCGACGCCGTTGGCGCGCACCAGGGCGGTCTTGTCCTGGGCCAGGATCGCCTGCATCAGGTCGTTCGCCGACAGCACGCTCTGCACCGCCAGGGCGACGCGCGAGCCAACCCCCTGCACCGTGGTCAGCAGCCGGAACCACTCGCGCTCGGCGGCGGCGGCGAAGCCGTAGAGATGGATGTGGTCCTCGCGCACATGGGTTTCGACATGGAGGCTCACGGTCTTGCCGATCCCCGGCAGCGCGGCCAGGGTGCGCGACGAGCAGAACACCAGGTAGCCGACGCCGGCGACGTCGACCACCGCCCAGTCGGTGCCGGTGGAATCGAGCACCCCGGTCAGCTTGGCGATCACCGGGCGGCCCCGGCGGCGCGCGCCTCGGCCGCTTCCCAGCGGCGCGCGGTCCCCGCGTGGTGGGCGTGGCAGATCGCGACGGCGAGGGCGTCGGCGGCATCCGGCGTTTCCAGCGCGGCGCCCGGCAGCAGCACCTTCACCATCATCTGGACCTGCTCCTTGCCGGCATGGCCGGCGCCGACCACCGACTTCTTCACCAGGTTGGCCGGGTACTCGGCGACCTTCAGGCCGGCGAGCGCCGGGCACAGCAGCACCACGCCGCGCGCCAGGCCGAGCTTCAGGGTCGAGGTCGGATTCTTGTTGACGAAGGTCTCCTCCACCGCCGCCTCGCTCGGCCGGTACCGGGCGATCACCTCGCCGAGGCCGTGATAGAGCTGGACCAGCCGCTCGGCCAGCGCCAGCGTCGGATCGGGATGCAGCGCGCCGTCGGCGACATGACGCAGGCGGTTGCCTTCGGCCTCGATGATTCCCCAGCCGGTATGGCGCAGCCCCGGATCGAGGCCCAGCAATCGCATCAGGCGTTGCTCCAATGGGCGGCGCGGCGATGGGACGCGCGTCGAAACGCGGAAATGGCCACCATCCGACCGTCAGGCCGTCAGCCGTGCCATCACGTCTTCGGCGACGTCGAAATTGGCCGACACCGTCTGCACGTCGTCATTGTCGTCGAGCACGTCCATCAGCCTGAGCAGCGTCGCGGCGGTGTCGGCGTCGACCGGGATGCTGTTCATCGGCCGCCATTGCAGCCGCGCCTCCTGCGACGCGCCGAAGCGGGCCTCGATCGCGTCGCGCACCGCCGCGAAGTCTTCGACCGCGCAGGTCACCTCGTGCGCCTCGTCGTCGCTCGCGACATTGTCGGCGCCGGCCTCGAGCGCCGCCTCGAACATGCCGTCCGCCGAGGCCACCTTGGCCGGGTAGCGCACCACCCCCTTGCGCTCGAACATGAAGGAGACGCTGTTGGTCTCGCCCAGGGTCCCGCCATGCTTGGAGAACGCCGAGCGCACCTCGCTCGCGGTCCGGTTGCGGTTGTCGGTCAGCGCCTCGACGATGATGGCGACGCCGCCGGGGCCGTAGCCCTCGTAGCGCACTTCCTCGTAGCTGGTGTCGTCGTCGCCGCCGGCACCGCGCTTGATCGCGCGCTCCATGGTGTCCTTCGGCATGTTGGCGTTGCGCGCCGCCTGGATCGCCGCGCGCAGCCGCGGATTGGACTCCGGATCGGGCGCGCCGGTCCGTGCGGCCACCGTGAGCTCGCGGATGATCTTGGTGAACACCTTGGCCCGCTTGGCGTCCTGCGCGCCCTTGCGGTACATGATGTTCTTGAATTGCGAATGGCCAGCCATCAGCGCTCTACCCCAAATCCGGCGAGTTGCAGGGCACTATCTACCACATATTGTGGTGACGTGGGCAGCCCGCGATGCATCGGTATCTCCTCAATATGGCAATATTTGGATGTTCCGGCGCCGCCGGCCGGCCCGCCGCGGCGCCGGTTCCGATCGCCGCCGCCGGGTGCCTGTTCAGCATCCATTTACCGACCGCGGCGGAAACTGCCAAGCCGCTTGCATCGGCCGCATCGCAATGGAGCATCGCCATGTCTCGCAAGGGAAGCGCCCCGGGCTCGCCGCAGGGTCCGGCAGCCAACGATGCCGCTGCCGGCGGGTTCGGCCTCGGCGCCCTGGCGGCGACGCTCGACGCCGCCGCTCTCAACATGAGCCTGGCGTCCCTGGACGGCATCGAGGAAGCGGCACGCCATCCCTCGGCCCTGGCCGGCGCCGACGCGGCGCGCGCCCTGGCCGAGCAGATCACCGGCCAGCTCGGCAGCCTCGAGGTGGTGCTGTCCGAGGTATTGCCCGCCGCCCGCCGCTGAGCCGGTCCGCGGCGGCCGCCCGCCGCCGACAGCTCCGCTATCCCGCCTTGACCTGAACCTGCGGCTGCGGCCGGTGCGGCGCCAGCCGGCCGCCGAGCCTGACCGGTTCGACCCGCAGCGCCAGCCCGGACTTGTCGTCGGTCTCGACATAGACCCCGCACAGCGTCGCCGGCCCCGACGCCGCCGCCAGGCGCTCGGTCGGCAGCTTGCGGGTGAAGCGGGCGATCGGCACCGCCTTCTCCATCCCGATCACCGAATCGTAGTCGCCGCACATCCCGGCATCGGTCTGGTAGGCGGTTCCCCGGGGCAGGATCTGGGCATCCGCGGTCGGCACATGGGTGTGAGTGCCGACCACCAGCGAGACCCGGCCGTCCAGCACCTGCCCCATCGCCATCTTCTCGCTGCTGGCCTCGGCATGGACATCGACGATGATCGCGTCGACGGTGCCGCCCAGGCGCTGGCTCGCCAGCTCGCGCTCGACCGCGGCGAAGGGATCGTCGAGCGCATCCATGAACAGCCGCCCCATCGGGTTCACCACCATCACCTTGCGGCCGCGGGTCGCCGGAAACACCCCGGCGCCGCGGCCCGGCGTGCCGGCCGGGAAGTTGACCGGGCGCAGCAGCCGCGGATCGCCGCCGATGAAGCCGACCGTTTCCTTCTGGTCCCAGACATGGTTGCCGGTGGTGATAACGTCGGCCCCGGCGGCATAGATGTCGGCGCAGATCTTCTCGGTGATGCCGAAGCCGCCGGCGGCGTTCTCGCCGTTGACCACGACGAAGTCGAGGCCGAGCTCGCGGCGCAGCCGCGGCAGATGCTCGCCCACCACGTCGCGGCCCGACCGGCCGACCACGTCACCACAGAACAACAGCCGCATTTGCCACCCACTCGCCTAGAATCCGGTCCCGCTGCCGGGACCCCGGCCCACAATAGGGAGAAACGCGATGCGCCGGAACCACCGCCTGCCGCAAGGCACGATTCACCGCCTGACCCACGATTCCGAGGTGCTCGAGGGCAACGCCCAGGACGATCCGACCCGGCGCGAGCTGCACGTCTATACCCCGCCAAGCTGGTCGGCGGCGCAGCACCTGCCGCTGCTGGTCGATCTGCCCGGCTATTTCGGCTCCGGCCTCGGCCATACCAACTGGAAGCCGCTGGTCGAGAACGTGCCGGAGCGGCTGGACCGGCTGATCCACGAGGGCGCGATGCCGCCGGTGGTCGCCGCCTTCCCGGACTGCGCCACCCGGCTGGGCGGCAACCAGTACGTCAACAGCGTCGGCACCGGCCGCTATGCCGACTACCTGATCCAGGAGATCGTGCCCTTCGTCGAGGAGCGCTTCGCCTGCGGCGGGCCCGGGCGCCGCGCCTGCTTCGGCAAGTCGTCGGGCGGCTACGGCGCGGTCTGGCATGGCATGCACTACGCCGATTTCTGGGCCGCCTTCGCCTGCAACTCCGGCGACATGGGCTTCGAGGTGCTGGAGCTGCCCGACCTCTACCGGGCGCTCGACCTGCTGCGCAAGCACGACCGTTCGATCGAGAAGTTCGTGCTCCACCTCGAGGCCAAGGAGAAGGCGACGCCGGAGGAGCAGATCAGCCGAATGGTGCTGGCCATGGGGGCGTTCTTCGACCCCGACCCGGGATCGTTCCGCTGCATGCGCCTGCCCTGCGACCCCTACACCGCCGAACTGATCCCGGAGCGCTGGGCCAACTGGCTGCGCCACGATCCCGCGGTCATCGTCGACGACCATGTCGACGATCTCCGGAAGCTCAAGGCGATCTGGCTCGACGTCGGCGACCACGACCAATTCCGCATCCATTTCGGCACCCGCCGCCTGCACCGCAAGCTCGAGCGCCACGGGGTCGACCATGTCTACGAGGAGTTCGACGACGACCACACCGACGTCGACTACCGCATGGACCGGTTCCTGCCGTTCCTGGCCAATGCGTTGTGGCGCTAAGCGAAGATCGCCTCGGATCGAATCAATCCGAGGCGTGATCCTGGTCGATCCCTACTGAAGTAGAGCATGGCCGGATCGGCCTGCGAGAGTGACGGCGGAGCTGCGGCGGTCAGCCGCCGACCCGCCGCGCGCTTTCCTCGGTGACGATCCAGTCGAGCTTCTGGTCGGTCGCCTCGCGCGGCACTTCGGCCACCTCCTGCGCCGCATAGGCGACGCCGATCGCGAGCACCGGCCCGGCGGCCCGCAGCTTCGCCAGGGTGCGGTCGTAGAACCCGCCGCCATAGCCCAGGCGATAGCCGGCAGAGTCGAAGGCGAGCAGCGGCACCAGCAGCACTGAGGGCACCACCTCCGGCGCGGCGGGCGGCGGGGTCATCACGCGGAAGCCGCCCTGCACCAGGACCGTGTCCGGCTGCCAGCGGCGAAACAGCAGCGGCCGGCCGCGCCCGAGCACCACCGGCAGGCCGATTTCATGGCCGGCGCCATGGAGATGGGCGACGACCTCGCGCAGGTCGAGCTCCTCGTCGAGCGGCCAGAAGGCGGAGACCGCCGCCCCCGGCGGCAGGTCGATCGACGCGAGAATGTGGCCGAGCACCCGCCGTCCGGCCAGGTCCGGCGCCAGCGCCGCCGCCGCCTGGCGCCGGCGCTCCGCCGCCGCCTGGCGCAGCGCGGCCTTGGCCTCGGCAATGACCGCAGGCTCGGCAGTCACGGCCGGAACCATCCGGAATGGCGGAGGTCAGATGCCGGACGCGACATCCGGCGGGAAGCAGGTTCGGACGGGGCCACGTCGGCCGGTGGCATGTGAAACCCTCTGTGGCCTGCTTACGCAGGTGGGCGCCATGTGCCGAGGCCAAGGCCCCGACAGGGACAGCTCCCTAGAGGATAAACATTGGCCCCAGGGGTTTGATGCCGGTCGCACCACGCAGCGCCCGTCCGAACCTAGATATCTAGGCGGTGCTCAGGCGGGCGGCAATAGCCTCGACGCGGCCGGCCAGGCGATCCAGGCGATCGGCCAGGGCCGCGTCGCCGTTGGTACCGGCGCGATCGGCCTCGAGCCGCGCCATCCGGTCGCGGGTCTCGTCGAGCTCGTCGGCGATCAGCAGCCCGGCCATCAGCAGCAGCCGGGTCTCGCCGACCGGGCCGACGCTCTTGGCCAGCTCGGCGATCCGGCGGTCGACCTCGCGCGCCAGCTCGGCGACGCGCTGCTCCTGCCCGTCGTCGCAGGCGATCTCGAAGTTGCGGCCGTTGATGCTGACGGTGACCTGCGACATGCCAGCCCCTCAAGCCTCCAGCACGGCGCGCAGCCGCCCGATCGCGGCGTCGAGCCGCGAGGACACCGAGCGCGCCTCGGCCTGCAGCGCCGCCTGGGTCGACTGCGCCTCGCGCAGCTCGAGCGCCACCGACTCGCGCTCGGCGGCCAGTTGGGACTCGCGCTTGCCGATCGCGCCCTCGAGACGATCGAGAGCGGCGTCGAGCCGATCGGCGGCAGCGGCGAGTTCGGGCGACACAGCAGGCGCCAGGTCCCTGACCTTTCCCAAGACGATTCCAACCCTGGCCAACGGCTTATGGGGCGCCGTTGATGCAATTCAGCATAGGCACCGCGCGCCCTCCGCGTCAATTCGGCGAAGTCCTTCGCAAAGCGGCGGATTTCCGCCCGGATTCCCGGTTGACGGGTTTCCGGTCGAACGGCATGTTGCGGCCAGTCCGGCGGCAAGCGAGCATCGGCGCCACCGGCCGGACGCCGCCCGCGCCGCGACACCCTGTTGGTTTCCCCCTGCCCGCGCCGAGAGTCCGCCGATGGAATCCGTGAGCCTGTCCCCCGCCACCAGCGCCCGTCCCGGGACCACCAGTCACCAGGAAATGGCCAACGCCCTCCGATTCCTGGCGGTCGATGCGGTGGAACGCGCCAAGTCCGGCCATCCCGGCATGCCCATGGGCATGGCCGACGTCGCCACGGTGCTGTTCACCCGCTTCCTGAAATACGACCCAGCCCATCCGGACTGGCCCGACCGCGACCGCTTCGTGCTGTCGGCCGGCCATGGTTCGATGCTGCTCTACGGCCTGCTCCATCTCACCGGCTATGCCGACATGACGCTGGAGCAGCTCAAGAACTTCCGCCAGCTCGGCAGCCGCACCGCGGGGCACCCGGAACACGGCCACGCCGCCGGCATCGAGACCACCACCGGCCCGCTCGGCCAGGGCCTCGGCAACGCGGTCGGCATGGCGCTCGCCGAGCGGCTGCTGAACGCCCGCTTCGGCGACGCGCTGGTCGACCATCACACCTATGCGCTGGTCGGCGACGGCTGCCTGATGGAAGGGATCAGCCACGAGGCGATCTCGCTCGCCGGGCATCTGCGGCTTTCGAAGCTGATCGTGCTGTTCGACGACAACCGCATCTCGATCGACGGGCCGACCTCGCTCAGCGTGTCCGACGACCAGCTTGCCCGTTTCAAGGCCTGCGGCTGGAACGTCACCGCCTGCAACGGCCACGATCCGGCGGCAATCGAGCTGGCGCTCGCCGCCGCGCAGAAGAGCGACCGTCCGAACCTGATCGCCTGCCGCACCACCATCGGCTTCGGCGCGCCGAAGAAGGCCGGCACCGCCGCGACCCACGGCTCGCCGCTCGGCGCCGAGGAAGTCGCCGGGGCGCGCGAGAAGCTCGGCTGGCCGCATGCGCCGTTCGAGCTGCCCGGCCAGGTCGTGGCGGCCTGGCGCGAGGCCGGCCGGCGCAGCGCCGCGGAGTTCGCCGCCTGGACGCGGCGGCTGGCGGCGGCGCCTGAGCATGGCGAGTTCGAGCGCCGGGCGCGCGGCGAGCTGCCCGAGGGCCTGGCGGCGGCGGTCAACGCGCTGAAGCGCAGCGTCTCGGCCGAGGCCCCGAAGCTCGCCACCCGGGTGTCGTCGCAACGGGTGATCGACGCCCTGGCGCAGGTGATGCCGGAGCTCATCGGCGGCTCGGCCGACCTGACTGGCTCCAACAACACCCGGGGCAAGGGGATGGAGCCGGTGAAGCCCGGCGACTTCTCCGGCAGCTATGTCTATTACGGCGTGCGCGAACACGGCATGGCGGCGGCGATGAACGGCCTCGCGCTCCATGGCGGCGTGGTGCCGTTCGGCGGCACCTTCCTGGTGTTCACCGACTATTGCCGGCCGGCGATCCGGCTGTCGGCGTTGATGGGCCAGCGCGTGATCTACGTCATGACCCACGATTCGATCGGGCTCGGCGAGGACGGCCCGACCCACCAGCCGGTCGAGCATCTGGCCAGCCTGCGCGCGATGCCGAATCTCCTGGTGTTCCGTCCGGCCGACATCGTGGAGACCGCCGAGTGCTGGGCGCTGGCGCTGGCCAGCCGGGACCGGCCCGCGATCCTGGCGCTGACCCGCCAGAACGTGCCGACGGTGCGGACCGAGCATACCGACGAGAACCTGTGCGCGCGCGGCGGCTACGTGCTGGCGCCGTCCAAGGGCGAACGCCAGGTGACGCTGATCGCCACCGGCTCGGAGATCGAGATCGCGCTGGCGGCGCAGCAGCTGTTGCAGGCGGACGGCATCCCGGCAGCGGTGGTGTCGCTGCCATGCTGGGAACTGTTCGACGCCCAGCCGGCGCATTATCGCGACGAGGTGCTGGGCCCCGACGCCCTCAGGGTCGCCATCGAGGCGGCGTCGACCTTCGGCTGGGAACGCTATGTCGGCCCCGACGGCGCGGTCATCGGCATGACCGGCTTCGGCGCCTCGGCGCCGGCGCCGGATCTGTACCGCCATTTCGGCATCACCGCCGAGGCCGCGGTCGCCGCGGTCAAGACACGGCTGTAGAGAATTCGACCGCAGGGGCAAAGAGAGACAAAGCAGAAGAAGCCAATAACGATTGTCATGCGCGGGCTTGACCTGCGCATCCATTGCGCCGTTCGCGCGGTGTTGACATGGATCGCCGGGTCAGGCCCGGCGATGACAGCGAAAACGGTCCGCTTCGCTGCTTTGTAGCTCTATGGCTCATTCTTTGGTTGTCAGTTGGTTCGGGAGAGACGCATGGCTGTGAAGGTTGCGATCAACGGGTTCGGCCGCATCGGGCGGCTGGTGCTGCGCGGGATCCTGGAGAGCGGCCGCAAGGACATCGAGGTCGTCGGCATCAACGATCTCGGCCCGGTCGAGACCAACGCCCATCTGCTGCGCTACGACACCGTGCATGGCCGCTTCCCCGGCAAGGTGAGGACCAAGGCGGGCGCCATCGACGCCGGCCGCGGCTGGATGACGGTAACCGCCGAGCGCGACCCGGCGAACCTGCCGTGGAAGAAGCTCGGCGTCGACATCGCCTTCGAATGCACCGGCATCTTCACCAGCAAGGAGGCCGCCTCGAAGCATCTGACGGCGGGCGCCAAGCGGGTGTTGATTTCCGCCCCCGCCACCGGCGCCGACATCACCGTGGTCTACGGCGTCAACCATTCCAAGCTCAAGAAGGCGCACAGGATCGTCTCCAACGCCTCCTGCACCACCAACTGCCTGGTGCCGGTCGTGGCGGTGCTGCACAAGGCGGTCGGCATCGAGCGCGGCTTCATGACCACGATCCACAGTTATACCGGCGACCAGCCGGTGCTCGATACGCTGCACAAGGACCTGCACCGCGCCCGCGCGGCGGCCCTGTCGATGATCCCGACCACCACCGGCGCCGCCAAGGCGGTGGGTCTCGTGCTCCCCGAACTGAACGGCAAGCTGGACGGCACCTCGATCCGGGTGCCGACCCCCAACGTCTCGCTGGTCGACTTCACCTTCACCGCGGCCAAGGCGACCTCGGTCGAGGCGATCAACGCGGCGATCGTCAAGGCGGCGAACGGTCCCCTGAAGGGCATCCTCGCCACCAACGACGAGCCGCTGGTGTCCAGCGACTTCAACCACAACCCGGCAAGCTCGACCTTCGACCTCAACCAGACCCAGGTGATCGAGGGCAAGTTCGTCCGCATCCTGTCCTGGTACGACAACGAATGGGGCTTCTCCAACCGCATGGCCGACACCGCCGTGGCGATGAGCAAGCTCGGCTGAACTCGGCCATCAGGCCGAAGGTGTCAGGGGCTCCGGCGGTGACGCCGGGGCCCTTTTCTTGCACGCCTGGAATGGCCTTCGCTTAGCGTCCGCCCGCGCGCCACGACAGGCGGGGGTCGCAAGCGCCGGAGCGGATCGACGGCTCATGCGTTAGACTGCTGACGCCGCCGCGCCACCGAGCATCGCCGGAAACGAGGAGATCCTGCTTGTCCCGCCGAGGCCGTTTCGGCCGTCACGCCCTCGTCATCGCTGCGGTCGGCGCCCTGGCGGTCATCCTTCTGCTCGGCGCCGGCGCGGTCGCATTCGTGACCCAGGCCGACTTGGCGCCGTATGCGTCGCGCTTCGCCGGCTCGGCGACCGGGCGCGCGGTCTCGCTCGAGGCGCTGGAGCTCGGCTGGCAGGACGGGCTGACGATCGAGCTGCGCGGGCTCCAGGTCGCCAATGCGCCGTGGAGCGAGACGCCGGAGCTGGCGCGGGTCGACGCCGCCAGCGCGGCGATCGATGCCGGCGCGCTGTGGCGGGGCGTCCTGCGCTTCGAGCGGCTGCGGGCGCGCGGCCTGCGGCTCGTGCTGGAGCGCGGCCCCGACGGGGTCGGCAACTGGGCATTCGGCGGCGGCCGAACGCGCGGCAGCGGCAGCGTACCGAAGGACCGGACAGAGTTTCCGACCCTGCTCGACGCGATCGTCCAGGACGCGCTGATCACCTACCGCACCTCGAGCGGCGCGATCCTGAAGATCGAGCTCGCCGAGGCGACGGCGCGCAGCGCGGACGACGACCAGCCGGTCGCGATCGCCGCGCGGGGCGCCTACAACGACGTGGCGGCGCAAATCGACGGGACCGCCGGGTCGTTCGCGGCGCTGCGCGACGCCAGCCGGCCCTATGAGCTGTCGCTTGCCGCCAGGACGGAAACCACGACCGCCGGCTTCGACGGCACGTCGATGCTGCCGCTCGACTTCGACGGCGTCGACGGCCGCCTGCAGATGAGGGCGACCGACACCGGCGACCTCGCCCGGATGTTCAGGGCCGAGATCGGCATCACCTTTGCGCTGGACATCGCCGGTCACCTGACGCGAACCGGCGACGACTGGCGCCTCGATGGCGCCGAGGGCGCGGTCGCCGGCAATGGCTTCACCGGAGAGCTGCGTCTGGTCGAGGCCGGCCGCGGCGAGCCCGACGACGTCTCCGCCGATCTCGACTTCGATCGACTCGACCTCGCGGCGCTGCTGGGCGGGAACATGGCGCCCGCCGATGGCGGCTACCTGGCCACGCCGCTCACCCCCGCCGAAGCGCCGGGCGTCAACATCGCCGCCGATCTGCGCGCCAAGCTGCTGGTCCACGGCAAGACGCGGCTGGCGGACGCGGCCATCGCCGGCCGCGTGGCCGGCCGGCAGATCACCGTCGACCGGCTCGGCTTCGCGCTCGCGGGCGGCCGGGTGACCGCCAGTGGCGGCTCGCGGCCGGCACCAGCCGGCGCCCAGGTCGACGCCGAACTGGCGCTCGAGGCGATCGACGCCGCGGCGCTGGCGCAACTGTTCGGCGCCAAGCCCGGCGATGTTTCCGGCAGGTTCGACGGCCGCGCGACGCTCGAGATGACCGGCGACACGCTGGCGGACGCGCTCGGCGCGAGCCGGGGGCATGCGGTCGTCGCCATGAACGAGGGCCGCATTGCCCGCGCGATCCTGGAAATGGCGGCGACCGATCTCAGGTCGCTGTTCCGCGACCGGGAAGGCACGGCGAAAATCCACTGCGTGCTCGGCATCCTCGATCTCGAGAACGGCGTCGGACGGGTGCCGGTCCTGAAGCTGCGCACGGCGGACGCCACGCTCAATGGCGGCGGCACGGTGAACCTGGTCAAGGAGCGCGTCGACATGACCTTCATGACTGCGCCCGACAGCACCGGGTTCTTCGCCCTCGACGTGCCGTTCCGGGTGCATGGCAATCTGGCGAATCCGAGCATCGAGCCGCAGCTCGGGGGCCCGAAGCCCGGCGAGTTTGCGGTCGCCGACCAGCGCGGGGCGGACCTGCCACCGGAGCTCCGGAAGCTGGTCGAGGCGAACGCGTGCCGAAGTTAGGGATTCCTACTCCGGCACTTCCACGGTGAGCTTGATCGAGGCGTACCAGGCCGCGAGATCGGCGATGTCCTGGTCGCTGAGCTTCTCGGCGATGATCGACATCTGCGGGTCCTTGCGCTCGCCGTCGCGGAACGCCTCGAGCTGCTTGGTGAGATAGATCTCGGACTCGCCGGCGATGGTCGCCGCGGTCGGAATCCTGGCCACGCCGTCGATCCCGTGGCAGGTGCGGCAGACCTTGGTCTTGTCGCGCCCGGCGGCGGCGTCCCCCGCGCCGATCGCGGCGCCGACACCGACGACGGCAAGCACGCCACCGGCCGCAAGCAGCCCGAACGTCGCCGCGGACAGCCGCGTCGTCATGTTGCTCATCCACTGCCTCGCGATGCGGGTTGAACGGGAACGGTGGCACCCGCAGCCGCGAGGGCTCCGGGTGCCGCGCAGGATCAGCCGCGCATCAGGGCTGGTACCAGATGCGGTAGATGGCGCCGGCGTAGTCGTCGGACACCAGGATCGAGCCATCCGGCAGCTGGGCGATGTCGACCGGCCGCCCGTAGGCCTCGCCGGTCGCGGAATCGAGCCAGCCCTCGGCGAACGGCACGCTTTCGGCCGCCGAGCCGTCCTCGTTGAGCGAGGTGAACATCACCCGGTAGCCGACCGGCGTGGTGCGGTTCCACGAGCCGTGCTGGGCGCTGAAGATGCCGCCGCGATAGTTCGCCGGGAACATCTTGCCGGTGTAGAACATCATGCCGAGGTCGGCCGCGTGGGCGACCTGCTCGATCTGCGGGAACACCACGTCGGCGGGCGGTTCGGCGTTCTTGTACTCGTCGGTGCGAACCTTGCCGCCGCCATACCAGGGAAAGCCGAAATTCTGGCCGGGGCCGGTGGCACGATTGAGCTCGCCGGGTGGGATGTCGTCGCCCATGCCGTCGACCTGGTTGTCGTCGAACCACAGCTCGCCGTTGGCCGGGTTGAAATCCATGCCGACGGAGTTGCGGATGCCGGTGGCATAGACTTCGCGGTTCTTGCCGTCGCGGTCCATGCGGATGATGCCGCCGATGCCCCACTGGTTGTAGAGATCCAGCTTCTCCGGCGCGGGCACGTTGAACGGCTGGCCGAGGCTGATATAGAGTTTGTTGTCCGGCCCGATGTCGCAGACTCGGGCGGTGTGGTTGTAGGATTCCTCTTCCGGCGGGATCAGCTTGCCCTGGTCGACGACCACGAAGGCGGCGACGTCGGGGCCCTCGTAGAAGAACTCGGCGGCCGGGAACAGCAGCACGCGGTTCTGCTCGACCACGTAGAGGAAGCCGTCCTTGGTGAAGCAGACGCCGTTCGGCAGGATGAAGTCGATCGAGGGCGCGAAGACCTTCACCTCGTCGGCGACGCGGTCCTTGTTGCGGTCGGTGATCGCCCAGACCTTGGTCTTGCGGGTGCCGGCGAAGACCATGCCGGTCGAGGGGCCGACCGTCATGTGCCGGGCGTCGGGCACCACGGCGTAGAGGCCGATCTTGAACCCGGACGGCAGCTCGATCCGCTCGAGCGTCTTCCTGATGGCGTCGGCGTTGGCGCCACCCTGGTCGATCGTCTCCATCTCCAGAGGCGTGCCGGTCTGCTTGAACTGGCCCAGTTTCTGCAGATTTTCCTGGGCCGTGGCCACGGAAGCGACGGCCGTCGCGCCCGCGATACCAAGCGCGAGCGCCGACACGGTGAGAGTGTTCCATCTCATTGGTGTTCCCTCCCCTTTGCGATGTTGATTTGTACAGATGCGACTGGCGGTTTCTCCTTGTTGACTTAGAAGCTGCACAGGCGTGCCAAACGGATTATTACTGGAAAATCCTCGATCGCAAAGATGTTCGATTCCTGTTCCGCACAGCTCGTCTCGGGTGTCGGTGGCAGGCACTTTGGGCTTCCCTCTCATTTTCAATCCGTTTCCCGTCATGAAACTGGCCATCATTGGATCGCGCGTCATTCTGGTCCACGAGATTGCCGATGCCCGCGCCGCGCTCACGGTGGCACAAGCGCTAGGGATCGCGGTCACGCTAGCCAGCGCGCCGTCCGGCGCGGCGTCGCTGGGCGCCGGCTGGTGGCAGGCGGTCATGCGCCGGGCGGTCGCCGAGCACCCGGACGCGCGGTTCGCCGCCGTGCTCGATTGCGGCGCCCGGGCCGATCTGGCGCAGGCTGCGCTGCGCCAGGGCCTCGCGGATGTCTGCTATCGCGGCCCGGCGGTCCGGGCGCGGAAACTTGCCGACATCGCCGGCCAATGCGGCGCCAGACTGCATCGCCGACTGCCGCCGGGTCTCGACCTGACCGGCCTGCGCGACCGCGAAGCGGCCTGCCGGAACTGGCTGTCGAGCCGCGGGCCAAAGCGGGCCGCCGGTTGAAAAACGGCGGCCCCTCGGCTATTCAAGCGCCGGGCCTGCGCCCGCGCCGCCGCAAAGCGGGCTTTCCGCGACTCATCGTCCTGACGCGGATCGTGCCGCCTGTCCGCACCTTGTCGCTTGCCGAGGAACCACCGCCATGAAGCTCACTCAGAAAGTCCGCAAGATCCTGTCGTGGTACGAGAGCGACAATCCCGGGACCAAGGCCAACCTGTCGCGCATCCTGATGCAGGGCAAGCTCGGCGGCAGCGGCCGGCTGGTGATCCTCCCCGTCGACCAGGGCTACGAGCACGGGCCGGCCAGGAGCTTCGCGCCGAACCCGGCGGCCTATGACCCGCACTATCACTTCCAGCTCGCGCTCGACGCCGGGCTGTCGGCCTATGCCGCGCCGCTCGGCATGCTCGAGGCCGGCGCCGACAGCTTCGCCGGCGCGATCCCCACCATCCTCAAGCTCAACAGCTCCAACAGCCTGGCCGACGCCAAGGACCAGGCGGTGACCGGCTCGGTCGGCGACGCGCTCCGGCTCGGCTGCTCGGCGATCGGCTTCACCATCTATCCCGGCTCCGACCACGCCTTCGAGATGATGGAGGAGATCCGCGAGATGGCCGAGGAGGCCAAGGCGGTCGGGCTCGCCGTCGTGGTGTGGTCCTACCCGCGCGGCAGCGGCATCACCAAGGACGGCGAGACCGCGATCGACATCTGCGCCTATGCCGCGCACATGGCCGCCCTGCTCGGCGCCCACATCATCAAGGTGAAGCCGCCGACCGCCTTCCTGGAGCAGCCTGAGGCCAAGAAGGTCTACGAGAAGCACAAGATCGACGTCTCGACCCTGTCGGCGCGCATCGCCCATGTCGTGCAGGCCTGCTTCAACGGCCGCCGCATCGTGGTGTTCTCCGGCGGCGCGGCCAAGGACCTGGCGGGGATCATGGAAGAGGTGAAGGGGATCCGCGACGGCGGCGGCACCGGCTCGATCATCGGCCGCAATACCTTCCAGCGGCCGCGCGCCGACGCGCTCGCCATGCTCGACCAGATCATCAAGATCTATCAGGGCAAGGAGTGAGCGACCCGCTGCCGGCCTGCCGGCTCTATCTGGTCACGCCCAACGAGCTGTCGGCCGGGATCGCCGCCGGCACGCTCGATCTCGAGACCTTCGCGGGCCAGCTCGCCGCGGCGCTCGACGGCGGCGACGTGGCCTGTGTGCAGCTCCGCCTGAAGGACGTCGACGACGCGGAGTTCCGGCGCGCGGCGCGGCGCCTGGGGCCGGTCGTGCAGGCGCGCGGCGCCGCCTTCCTGGTCAATGACCGGCCCGACATCGCCGCCGATTGCGGCGCCGACGGGGTCCATGTCGGGCAGGACGACGCCTCCTATGGCGAGGCTCGGCGCCTGGTCGGGGCCGACGGCATCGTCGGCGTCACCTGTCACGATTCGCGCCATCTCGCCATGGAGGCGGCGGAGGCCGGCGCCGACTACGTGGCCTTCGGCGCGTTCTATCCGACCACCACCAAGGCCAGCCCCCGGGGCCGGCCGGATCCGGAGATCCTGCGCTGGTGGAGCGACATCATGACCGTGCAATGCGTGGCGATCGGCGGCATCACGGCGGAAAACTGCGGGAAGCTGGTGGCGGCCGGGGCCGACTTCGTCGCCGTCGCCTCGGCGGTCTGGCGCCATCCCGAAGGGCCGGCCGCCGGGGTGGTGGCGCTCAACCGGGCGATCGCCGCGGCGCAGCCGGACACCGCGCCGGCGCGTCGGGATGGTTGACGGCCGTTGGGGTTTCGGTAACACCCTGGTCCTAGTTTCGATCTCGACTGGGCAAGGAGCGGACTTCACCGGGTGAACGATAGCGGCACCGACCAGATCGAACGGCCGGAGACGGCGGCGGAAAATGCCGGCGCCGGGCAGATTCGCGTCTCGTTCGAGTTCTTCCCGCCCAAGACGGCGGACATGTCGGCCCAGCTGTGGCAGGCCATCACCGCGCTGGCGCCGCTCAAGCCGCGCTTCGTGTCGGTGACCTTCGGCGCTGGCGGCTCGACCCAGGACCAGACCTTCGCGACCGTGCTGCGGATGCGCCAGGAGACGCCGCTCGAGCCGGCGGCCCACCTGACCTGCGTCGGCGCCACCCGGAACCGGGTCGAGGACCTGCTGGCGCGCTACTGGGAGGCCGGGATCCGCCATATCGTGGCGCTGCGCGGCGACCTGCCCGGCGGCGCCCCGCCGGGCAGCACCGGCGCCGCGCCGATCGAAGGCGGGATCGAGGGCGCGGCCGAGCTGGTGGCGGTGATCCGCCGGGTCGCCGATTTCGAGATCAGCGTCGCCGCCTATCCCGAGACCCATCCCAAGGCGGCGGGCCCGGATGCCGATCTCGACTATCTCAAGCGCAAGCTCGACGCCGGGGCCGCCCGGGCGATCAGCCAGTATTTCTTCGACACCGCGACCTTCCTGCGCTTCCGCGACCGGGCGGCCAAGGCCGGCATCACGGCGCCGCTGGTGCCGGGCATCCTGCCGGTCACCAACTTCGCCCAGGTGACCCGGTTCAGCGCCATGTGCGGCGCCGCGATCCCGCGCTGGATGGGCGAGCTGTTCGACGGGCTCGACGCCGATCCCGCGACCCGCAAGCTGGTGGCGGCGATGGTGGCGACCGAGCAGTGCCGGGCGCTGCAGGCCGAGGGCGTGGACGAGTACCACTTCTACACCCTGAACCGCCCCGACCTGATCCTCGGCATCTGCCGCCGCCTCGGCCTCAAGCCGGAGACGGTGAGCGGCCTGGCCCAGGGCCTTTCCGGCGAGCCGCCGCCGCCGCAGGTCGACCGCGGCGTTCCCTGACCGGCGGCCGGTGGCCGGCCAGCACCGGCGCGCGGCCGGGCCGATCCTCGCCGCCGTTTACTCGGACAGGTCAAGCTGATAGGTTCCGCGCCGCCGAAAGCCGGCCCCCAATGAGCCCTGGGCCTGCTCCCCGATCAGAGATCCGGACGTCCCCACATGAAGATCAATGGCAATGCCATCCGCCCCGGCATGGTGATCGAGCACGACAAGCGCCTGTGGCGCGCGGTCAAGACCATGCACACCCAGCCCGGCAAGGGCGGCGCCTATCTGCAGGTCGAGCTCAAGGACATCCGCGACGGCACCAAGCTGAACGAGCGCTTCCGCTCCAGCGAGACGGTCGAGCGCGTACGGCTCGACGAGAAGGACTACCAGTTCCTGTTCGCCGACGGCGACCACTACACCTTCATGGACAACGAGACCTTCGAGCAGATCTCGCTGAGCGGCGACCTGATCGGCGAGCCCGCGGTATTCCTCCAGGAAGGCATGACGGTGAGCGTCCAGAGCCACGAGGAGGAGCCGATCAGCGTCACCCTGCCCGATACCGTGATCATGGCCATCGTCGAGGCCGATGCGGTGGTGAAGGGCCAGACCGCCTCGTCGTCCTACAAGCCGGCCAAGCTCGAGAACGGCGTGCGGGTCATGGTGCCGCCGCATATCGGCGTGGGCGAGCGCATCGTGGTCAACACCGTCGAGCTCACCTACGTCGAGCGCGCCAAGGACTAGCGCCCGCGACCGCTTCGCGGCGCCGGGCAATGCCGCCCGCCGCCGCCGGCCCGCCTTCCGGGACCGACGGCTCTCGAGACCCCACGGAGAGACGAACTGGCTACACGTTCCCCCATCATCAACGTCATGGCCCGCGCCGTCGACAAGGCGGCGCGCGGCCTGAAGCGCGACTTCGGCGAGGTCGAGCAGCTCCAGGTATCGATGAAGGGGCCGGCCGACTTCGTCTCCACCGCCGACCACAAGGCCGAGAAGGTGCTGCGCGAGGAGCTGTCCAAGGCCCGGCCCGGCTACGGCTTCCTGCTCGAGGAGGGCGGCGTCGTCGAGGGCCGCGACCGCGACCACCGCTGGATCGTCGATCCGCTCGACGGCACCACCAACTTCCTCCATGGCCTGCCGCATTTCGCCATCTCGATCGGGCTCGAGCGCGCCGGCGAGATCGTCGCGGGGGTGGTCTTCGACCCGCTCAAGGACGAGCTGTTCTGGGCCGAGAAGGGCAGCGGCGCCTACCTGAACGACCGCCGGATCCGGGTGTCGTCGCGGCGCCAGCCGGAAGCGGCGCTGGTGGCCACCGGCATGCCCTATCACGGCCACGGCAGGCCGGGCGAGTTCATCGCCCAGCTCGGCGCGGTGATGGAGTCGGTGGCCGGCATACGCCGCCTCGGCGCCGCCTCGCTCGATCTCGCCTATGTCGCGGCCGGGCGCTGCGACGCGTTCTGGGAGGAGCACTTGTCGCCCTGGGACCTGGCGGCGGGGATCCTGCTGGTGCGCGAGGCGGGCGGCTACGTCACCCGGACCGATGGCGGCGCCGATGTGCTCGGCACCGGCAGCGTGCTGGCCGCCAACGATCAGCTGCATCAGCCGATGCTGCGCCTGCTGCGCCAGGCGTCGCCGGCGGCCGAGGCGACCGCGAGGCCTCCCTCGACCTCGTCCTGATCCCGGCCGCTGCCCCCGCGCGCCCTTTGCACACCATCGGCAAAGCGGTTGTTGCACCCGGAACGGATGCACTATATTGCTGAAACTCTTGGCGAAACGTCGGCAGGCAGCGTCATGTCCCAGGCTTCCACCGCTCGCGCCACCGCTCCGCGACGCCGGACTTGGCGCAGCCCATTGCGGCTGACCTGCGCGAGCGCGCTGCTGCTGCTCGCCGCCATGCCGGCCAGCGCCCAGCAATACGGCAGCGTCGGCACCAGCGTGACCGTCGACTACGGCGTGCTCGACAGCCTCGGCGGCGGCGGATCCAACCTTCCGGGCCTGCTGTCCGGCGAGGTGTCGCAGGGCGCGCCCTATGCCTACGCCAATCCGTACGGCGCCGCGCCGGCCGCGCCCTACCCGCCGTCCGGCCAGTTGCTGACGCCGCCGGCGTCGAGCCCGCGCAGCACCCTGACCACCCAGCAGCCGGCTCTGGCGGCCGGGTCGGCCCCCGGCGGGTCGGCCGGCACGATCAAGCTGATCCCGCCCTCGGAGTTCAAGAAGAAGGTCGCGGCGACAGCGCCCAGCGCGCCGGCCCCCGCACCGGCAGCGCCGCCGCAACCGACCACCCAGGCCGCGGTCGAGCCGCCCCCGCCGCCGACGCCGATCGAGCCGGCCCCGGCGGCGCCAAGCGCGCCCGCGGTGCCGATGCCGGAGGCGCCGGCCGCCAGCGCCACCGACGGCGCGGCGGACGCGCAGCAGGCCGCGGCGGAGCCACCGCCGCCGCCCGCGCCGCCGCCGGTACCCGAACCGGCCGCGGCCGAACCCGCGCCGGAGCCCGCGCCCGAGCCGGTTGCGACACCGGCGCCTGAACCGGAAGCCATGCCGGCGCCCGAGCCCGAGATGGCGACCGCCACGACGGCCGACGACGCCAGCGCGCCGGCGGAAGCCGAAGCGGCCCCGGCGGCGATCGGGGATACCCAGGAGGCGGCATTGCCGCCGCAGGCGGCGGTCGAAGGCCAGGTCAGCGTGGCCTTCGCCGAGGGTGCGTCGGAGTTGAGCGACGACGCCAAGGCCGCGCTCGATGGCGTGGCCGAGAAGCTGCGCGGCGACGAAAGCCTGCGGGTGCAGCTGCTCGCCTATGCCCAGGCGATCGACGACAACACCAGCCGGGCCCGGCGCATGTCGCTGTCGCGCGCACTGGAGGTGCGCTCCTACCTGATCGAGAAGGGCGTGCGCTCCACCCGCATGGACGTGCGGGCGCTGGGCAGCAACGTCGAGGGGGAGCCGGCGGACCGGGTCGACATCATCCCCCAGGTGCAATGACATCGCGATGACAAGGCGACGGCAGCCAGATCCGCGGGCGGTGCGGAAGGGGCACGGCCGCGCCATCCGCCGGGTCGTCACAGGCGGGCACGGGCGGAAACAGGGGCGTAAATGAGTCGTCCGAATCGCTACCTCGGCTGGATGGTGGTGTGCCTGGTGGCCGCCGCCCTGCTCGGCTTCTTCCTGTATGCCCGTCTGAGCGACGCGTTCCTCGTCAATCCGGCGCTCAACGGCGGCATCTTCGCGGTGCTGATCATCGGCATCATCTTCATCTTCTGGCAGGTCGGCCGCCTGTTCCGCGAGATCCACTGGCTGGAAGCCTATCGCCGCGGCGATCCCAACCTGTCGAGCCACCCGACGCCGCGGCTGCTGGCGTCGATGGCGGCGATGATCGGCGAGCGCAAGGGGCGGCTCAGCCTGTCGGCCATGTCGCTGCGATCGCTGCTCGACGGCGTCAACGCCCGGCTCGACGAATCGCACGACATTTCGCGCTACCTGATCAGCCTGATGGTGTTCCTCGGCCTGCTCGGCACGTTCTGGGGTCTGCTCGGCACCATCGGCGCGGTCGGCGCCGCGGTCGGCGAGCTGTCGGTCAGCTCGACCGATCCGGCGGCCCTGTTCTCGCAGCTCAAGGCCGGGCTGCAGGCGCCGCTGACCGGCATGGGCACCGCCTTCAGCTCGTCGATGTTCGGCCTCGCCGGCTCGCTGATCCTCGGCTTCCTCGAGCTGCAGGCGAGCCAGGCGCAGAACCGCTTCTACAACGAGCTCGAGGACTGGCTGTCGGCGCAGACCCGGCTGTCCAGCGGCGGCCCGGGCGGCGACGGCGACCAGTCGGTCCCGGCCTATATCCAGGCCCTGCTCGAGCAGACCGCCGACAGCCTGGAGAGCCTGCAGCGCACCATGGCGCGCGGCGAGGAAAGCCGGATCCAGGCCAACACCCATCTGCAGCAGCTCGCCGACCGGCTGTCCACCTTCACCGACCAGATGCGCACCGAGCAGCAGCTCATGGTCAGGCTGGCCGAATCGCAGTCGGAGATGCGCCCGCTGCTGCAGCGGCTCGGCGATCTCGCCGCCTCCGGCGGCTTCGGCCTCGACGAGACCAGCCGGCATCACCTGCGCAATGTCGACGTCCACATGACCCGGCTGATCGAGGAGCTCAACATCGGCCGGCAGTACACCGTGCAGGAGCTCCGCAGCGAGATCCGCCTGCTCGCCCGCACCATCGCCGCGCTCGCCGAAGAGGGCGAGCGCTAGGCCACGTCGATGGCCGCCACCTCGAGCGCGCGCCGCCGCCGGCAGTTCGACGCTTGGCCGGGCTATGTCGACGTGCTCAGCACGTTGCTCATGGTGGTCATCTTCGTGCTGATGGTGTTCGTCATCGCCCAGTTCTTCCTGAGCGAGGCGCTCACCGGCCGCGACGAGGCGCTGGAGCGGCTCAACCGCCAGGTCGCCGAGCTCGGCGACCTGCTGTCGCTTGAGCGCAGCGCCAATGCCGACCTCCGGCTCAACGTCGCCGAGCTGTCGGCCGAGCTGCAGAGCTCGACCGCCGACCGCGACGACCTCGGCCGGCGCCTCGCCGTCGTGACCCAGGAGCGCGACCAGCTCGCCTCGAGCCTGGCCGAGGCGCAGTCGACCGGCGCCGGCGCCGACCAGAAGCTCGAGGACGCCTACAAAGTGATCGAGGCCGACCGCGCGCGGGTCCAGGCGCTGCTCGACGACATCGCCGTGCTGGAGAGCCTGCGCGACGACCTGATCCGCAAGCTGCGCGACGCCGAGACGCAGAGCGCCGAGGCGCTGTCCGCGCAGGAGGAGAAGGCGGCGGCCCTGGAAGCGGCCCAGCAGGAGCAGGCGGCCGCGCTGGCGGCGGCCCAGCAGCAGCTCGCCGCGCTGACCGAGGCCGAGCGGCGCGCGCGCGAGGACAACGAGCGCACCGTGGTGGCGCTCGGCCAGCAGGAGGAAATCAGCAAGGAGGCGCAGCTCCGGGTCGAGCTGCTGAACCGCCAGCTCCTGGCGCTGCGCCAGCAGCTCGCCCGGCTGTCGGTGGCGCTCGACGTCTCCGAGGCCAAGGCCAAGGAGCAGGACGTGCAGATCGTCGACCTCGGCAAGCGGCTCAACGCCGCGCTCGCCAGCAAGGTCGAGGAACTGGCGCGCTACCGCTCGGAGTTCTTCGGCCGGCTGCGCGAGGTGCTGGGCGAGCGGCCCGACATCCAGATCGTCGGCGACCGCTTCGTGTTCCAGTCCGAAGTTCTGTTCGAGACCGGTTCGGCCGAGATCGGCGAGCCCGGCAAGGTCCAGCTCGCGCAGTTCGCCGAGACCCTGCTCGAGATCGCCGCGAAGATCCCGCCGGGGGTCGACTGGATCCTGCGGGTCGACGGCCATACCGACAAGCGGCCGATCAGCACCTATCTCTTCAAGTCGAACTGGGAGCTGTCGACGGCGCGCGCCATCTCGGTGGTGAAGTTCCTGGAGAGCGAGGGCGTGCCGGCCAAGCGTCTGGTCGCCGCCGGCTTCGGCGAATACCAGCCGCTGGCCGATGGCGACACCGAGGACGCCTATCGCCGCAACCGCCGGATCGAGCTGAAGCTCGACCAACGGTAAGATAAAGAGACCGGAGACGCCACAATACTGGACGCTCTGCTATACTCCCACGTGCATGATCGAACTTCCGGCCGACGTACAACCTTTCCGAACCGCTTCCCAGGCCCGCATGCGGGTGACCCGCCGCCTCTTCGAGTATTGGAGCGGCGCGCCCCGGGACGGCGTACCGCCGCAGCGCAACGAGGTCGACCCCGCGGAGATCAAGGACATCCTGCCCTTCGTCCTGCTCGGCGATATCCAGCCGACTCCGTTCCGCGTGCTTTTCCGGCTGGTCGGGACCGTCGTCGTCGAGTTCAGCCGGCAGGATTTCAGCGGCCGCTATCTCGACGAACTGACCTACGACACGCGGGACAGCGTCGAGTGGACCCAGTGCTATGCGCATGTCCACGCCCATCGTATCGGAGTCATCGGCGAAAACCGGATGAGCTACACCGATGACCGGGTCGCGACCTACGAGTTCGCCATCCTGCCGCTGGCACGGGGCGACGATCCGGCCGGCAGCTTCATCGCCGTGGAATCGTACGAGGGGTTCGACCGCTACGATATTCCGGACATGACGCCGGTGACGCGCAGCCCGTGAGCGCGCCCACGGCGGGCCCGCGAGCGGACGCGAATCACGACGCCGCGCGTTCCGCCGCCAGCGCCTCGGCCTGATCGAACTGCAGGGCGGCGAGGCGGGCATAGAGCCCGCCCTGGCGGATCAGATCGGCGTGGCGGCCGGTGGCGACGATGCGGCCCTGGTCCATGACGACGATGCGGTCGGCCTTGAGCACGGTGGCCAGGCGGTGGGCGATGACCAGGGTGGTGCGCCCGGCCATCAGCCGCTCCAGCGCCTCCTGCACCACCCGCTCGCTCTCGGCGTCGAGCGCGCTGGTCGCCTCGTCGAGCAGCAGCACCGCCGGGTTGCGCAGGATGGCGCGGGCGATGGCGATGCGCTGGCGCTGGCCGCCCGAGAGCCGCACGCCGCGCTCGCCGAGATGGGACGCGAAGCCCTGGGGCAGCCGGTCCAGGAATTCGGTGGCGTGGGCCGCCTCGGCGGCGGCGCGCACCTCGTCGTCGCTGGCGGCGGGCCGGCCGTAGCGGATGTTCTCCCAGGCGTCGTCGGAGAACACCACCGGGTCCTGCGGCACCAGCCCGATGCGCGACCTGACCGCCGCCGGGTCGGCCTGTCGCAGGTCGACGCCGTCGAGCGCGATGCTGCCCGCCTCGGGGTCGTAGAAGCGCAGCAGCAGCTGGAACACCGTGGTCTTGCCGGCGCCCGACGGGCCGACGATCGCCACCGTCTCGCCCGGCGCCACCTCGAGATCGAACTGCTCGAGGGTCGAGCGGTCCGGCCGGGTCGGGTAATGGAAGCGCACCGCGCGGAAGGCGACGGCGCCGCGCGCCGGCTCGGGCAGGGCGACCGGATCGGCCGGCGCCGCGATCTCCGGCTCGGTCCGGAGCAGCTCGAGGATGCGCTCGATCGCGCCGGCGGCGCGCTGCAGGTCGCCGATCACCTCGCTGATCGCGCCGACCGAGCCGGCGACGACGATGGCGTAGAACACGAAGGCGGAGAGCTGGCCGGCGCTGATCCGGCCGCCGAGCACGTCGTGGCCGCCGATCCACAGGATCGTGCTGACCGCACCGAACACCAGCAGGATGACGATGGCGGTCAGGATGGCGCGGGCGCGGATGCGCCGGCGGGCGGCGGCGAACGTGCTCTCTACCCGCTGGGCGAACCGGCTGCGGTCGACCGCCTCGTGGCAGAACGCCTGGGTGGTGCGGACCGCCTGCAGGGTCTCGTCGGCGAAGGCGGCGATCTCGGCGACGCGGTCCTGGCTGGTGCGCGACAGGCGGCGGACCTTGCGGCCGAACAGGACGATCGGCGCGATCACCAGCGGCACCACCAGGAACACCAGGCCGGTGAGCTTCGGGCTGGTCACCAGCAGCATCCCGGTGCCGCCGACGAACAGCAGCAGGTTCCTGAGCGCCACCGAAACCGAGGAGCCGACCACCGTCTCCAGCACCGAGGCGTCGGCGGTCAGTCGCGACAGCACCTCGCCGGTGCGGGTCGCCTCGAAGAAGCCCGGCGAGAGCCGGGTCACGTGGTCGTAGACCGCGCGCCGGAGATCGGCGATCACCCGCTCGCCGATCCACGACACCAGGTAGAACCGGGCGAAGGTCGAGAGCGCAAGCACCGCGGTCACCCCGAACAGCACCACGACCGCCTGGTCGAGCAGGCCCTCGTCGCCGACGCCGAAGCCCTGGTCGATCAGGGTCTTCAGGCCGTTGCCCAGCGCCAGCACGGTGCCGGCGGCCACGGTCAGCGCGCCGACCGCCCCGGCGACCTGCAGCCGATACGGCCAGAGAAACCGGAACAGGTGGCGCAGCTGGCCGAGATCGCGGCTGACCGGCCGGTCCGGCATCCGGCCGCGCCGGCCGCCGCCGCCGATGGTCGCGCCCGCCGAGCGGGCGGACGATTCGGCAGGAGGGGTGCTGGTGGAGGAGTCGCTGGCCATGCCGTGTGCGGTTCGGCGTCCTGACAGGCGGCCCGGTGGGCCGCAGAAACGGGTGGGCGGCCCGGGGGCCGCGGATACGGGCGATTCGCCCCGGTCCGGCGAGGAAAGGCCGGGCGCGGCGCGAGCATCCCTAGAGCATGGTCGGATCGCACTGAAACGATCCGAGGCGATCTTGGTCTAGCCGAGGGGTGCCGCCCTGGCAAGGCGCGGCGATGTCGCCGGGGCGCCGGGCGCCGCCCCCAGGCTTGCGCAGTTCGGTCCGCTTGGCTATAACCCCGGCTCTTCGCCGCAGGATTGCCCTGCCCGCCCCGACCCGCAGCGCCGGACGGGCGCGGCAATTCTGTGAAATCACTGGCAGAACCGCTGTTCCTCGCCGCCACCGGCGGGCCACGTCAGGAGCACCGGGTCGGGAGCGGCACCATGAAGGACGGCATCCATCCGAACTACCACGAGATCAACGTGGTGATGACCGACGGCACCACCTACAAGACCCGGTCGACCTACGGCAAGCCGGGCGACACGCTGCGCCTCGACATCGACCCGAAGTCGCACCCGGCCTGGACCGGCGTCCATCGCCTGATGGATACCGGCGGCCAGCTCGCCAAGTTCAACAAGCGCTTCCAGGGCATCGGCATCGGCGCCAAGAAGTAGCCTGCGGCTCCCGCACGCGGGAGCCCGGAACGAAATGGCCGGGACGAAACAGACAGGGCGGGTTGCGCAGGCAGCCCGCCCTTCTTCGTTACCTGGTCAGCCGGCCCCGTTCGGCGCCGAATCGGCGCCGGCCGCCGCCTCGCGGGCGCGCGCCTGGGAGGCGCGGATATGGGCCATCTCGTCGAGCCGGGCGACCCGGTTGTAGAGCGCCTGGCTGCGGTCGAGCAGGATCTGCAGCCGGCGCGGCAGCGCATGGATGTCCCAGGGACCGGGCTCGGCGCAGACCTCGTGGCCGCCGAGCCGGCGCTGCGGCGCATCCGCCTCGGCGGCGTCGATCTCGCCGGCATGAACCGCCCGCTGCACCAGCAGCCAGGCCATCACCTGCACCAGCCGGGCGGTGAGCCGCATGGTCTCGCAGCCGGCGACCAGCCGCACCGCGGGCGGCAGCTCATCCTGGCTGGGGCGCTGACGTTCCGACAGGTAGGCGCGCGCCTCGATGAGGAGGTCGAAGGCCTCGTCAAAGGTGCGGTCGAAGAACGTGATCGTGGCGGCGCCGTGTTGCACGCATAGCCCCGTCATGCCGGAAGAGACGCCGCCGGGCCGGTGCCGGAATCGGGTCATCTTGGTTCGTTTGGCCGGCGCCGAGACTAGGGGGCCGGTCTTAAGATTTCCTTTGACCTGGCCCGCGTTCCGCCCCGGGGCTGGACCCGGTTAGCGCGCTGATTCAAGGGCTTCCGGGACTACGGCGCAACCCTTGAAAGAGCGCCCGCGGGTTCCCAGATCAGGGGTCGGACGGACGCCGATGTCGGGTCCGACCGAGTGCCGGGGCGTGATCCGCGATGGATGCGCTCCCCCAACCATGTTGCTCAACTGGAGGATATGGACATGCGTAGCTTCGACTTTTCCCCCCTGTTCCGCTCGACCGTCGGTTTCGACCGGATGACCCGCCTGATGGACGCCGCAAGCCGCGTCGACGAGGCCGCGCCGTCCTACCCGCCCTACAACATCGAGAAGACCGGCGAGAACGCCTACCGCATCACCATGGCGGTGGCCGGCTTCGCCGAGGACGAGATCGAGATCACCGCCCAGGACAACACGCTGGTCATTTCCGGCAAGCCGAGGAAGGCCGAGGAGGAGCGCAAGTTCCTGCACCGCGGCATCGCCGGCCGGGCTTTCGAGCGCCGCTTCGATCTCGCCGAGTTCATCGAGGTCAAGGGCGCGGCGCTGGAGAACGGCCTCCTGCATGTCGAACTTGCCCGCGTGGTCCCCGAGGCGATGAAGCCGCGCAGCATCAAGATCGACACCAGCGCGCCCAAGGCGCGGCCGGTGCTCGAGGGCAAGGCGGCGTAACGCCGGGCCGACAACGTCCATAGCACCGCCTCCCCTGGCGGAGTCCGAACCGAGGCCGGGTGGGCATTCCACCCGGCCTCATCCTTTTCGACGGTCAGCGCCGCAGCAGGTCGACGAGCGCGTCGATGGTCTCGTCCGGCGCCTCGGTCATCACCATGTGGCCGATGCCGGGAAGCACGCGGGCCGCGGCGCCAGGGATCGAGGAGGCGAGCTCGCACCCCTTCTTGGCCGGCGTCATGCGGTCGTCGGCGCCAAGCAGCAGCAGGGTCGGGCAGTCGACCCTGGTCGCCGCCGCCGGCGCGTCCAGGTACAGGGCGCAGGCCCCGAGGTCGTTGGCCAGGACGCCGGCGGGCGCGTGCTCCAGCAGCCGATAGGCGCCGCCCATCATCCACAACCCGGGCGACGGGTTGCGCCCGAGATGGCCGCTCGGCCCGAAGCCCCAGGAGGTGACGAGCTCGGAGGCCAGGGCGAGATTCTGATTGGCGGCGGCCAGCAGATCCGGATGCACCGGCATCGACGGCGCGATGCCGAGCAGCGCCAGATGGGACACCCGGTCCGGCATGCGCCCGGTCGCCTCGAGCGCGACCAGCGCCCCCATGGAATGGCCGACCAGCGCCGCCTTCGGCAGCGAAGCCGCATCGAGCAGCCGGCCGATCCAGTCGGCCATCGACCCGATCGAGTCGAGCAGCGGCCCGGACGAGCGGCCGTGGCCCGGCAGGTCGACGGCGAGCACGCCATGGCCGTGATGGGCGAGATAGCGCGCCTGCAGGCTCCACACCGTGTGGTCCATGCCGGCGCCGTGGATCAGCACCACCGCGGGCCGGCCCACGTCGAACGTCTCGCCCCCCGTCGCGGCGAAGACGCGTCGCCCGTCGACCGTGATCTCCATTGCCGGATGTCCCCGCCCTGCTCCGCTCACGCCTTCTGGGAGACGCGCAGCGCCTGTCCGAGGTCGTCGATGATATCGGCCGCGTCTTCCAGCCCGACCGAGAGCCGCACCATGTCCTCGCCGACTCCGGCGGCCGCGAGCGCCGCCGCATTCATCTGCTGATGGGTGGTGCTGGCGGGATGGATCACCAGCGTCTTGGCGTCGCCGACATTGGCGAGATGCGAGGCCAGGCGCACCGCGTTGATGAAGCGCGCGCCGGCGGCCCGGCCACCCTTGATGCCGAAGGCGACCATCGAGCCGCAGCCCTTCGGAAACAGCTTTCGCGCCAGCGCATGGTCGGGATGCCCGGCCAGGCCGGGATAGGCGACCCAGTCGACCGCGGCATGCCGCTCGAGAAAATCCACCACCTTCGCGGTGTTCTCGACATGACGCGCGACCCGGAGCGGCAGGGTCTCGACGCCCTGCAGGATGTAGAAGGCGTGCTGCGGGCTGAGGCAGGCGCCGAAGTCGCGTAGGCCCTCGGCGCGGGCCCGGGCGCAGAACGCGTGCGGCCCGAACTCCTCGGCGAAGTCGATGCCGTGATAGCCGTCATAGGGCTCGGTCAGCGTGGGGAACTTGCCGGACGCCTCCCAGTCGAAGCGGCCGCCGTCGACCACCACGCCGGCGATCGCCACGCCATGGCCGCCCAGCCATTTGGTCGCGGAATGCAAGACGATGTCGGCGCCGTGCTCGATCGGCCGGTTGAGATAGGGCGTCGAGAACGTGGAGTCGATCATCAAGGGCAGGCCGGCATCGTGCGCGATCGCCGCCACCACCGGCAGGTCGAGCACCTCGAGTCCCGGATTGCCCAGGGTCTCGCCGAACACCAGGCGCGTCTCCGGCCGGATCGCACTGCGGAAGCCGTCGAGATCGCGCGGATTGACGAAGGTCGTGGTGATGCCGAAGCGCGGCAGCGTCAGCTTCAGCATGTTCGAGGTGCCGCCATAGAGCGAGGACGAGGCGACGATGTGTCCGCCCGCCCCCATCAGCGTCACGATCGCGAGATGCAACGCGGCCTGGCCGCTCGCGGTGCAGACCGCGCCGACGCCGCCCTCGAGCGCGGCGATGCGCTCCTCGAGCACCGCGACGGTCGGATTGGCGATGCGCGAATAGATGTAGCCGGGCCGCTCGAGATCGAACAGCGCGGCGGCGTGATCGGTGTCGCGGAACACGTAGGAGGTGGTCTGGTAGATCGGCACCGCCCGGGCGCCGGTCACCGGATCCGGCTGCTGGCCGGCATGCAGGCTCATCGTGTCGAAGCGCAGGAACTTGGGGTCGGCCATGACGACTCGCTCGAAGCGGCGAAGACGGTGAAGACGTGCGACGGGTCGTGGAGGAGGAGTATCGCCCGAAAAGACGGAGGGCCGCTCACCCTTTCGGGGGCGGCCCTCTCAAGTCTTGTTGTTGCCTCAGCCTGTCTAACTTGCCGGAACGAAAAATTAGGTTGGCGGGCAGTTTCGCGTCAAGCGGAGATTCCGGACTTTCGCCTGCAGACGCGACAATCCGCTGGCAGGCGACGGAGCGACGGCCGCGCCGATTGGGCCAAAGAAAAAACCGCCGGCTGTTGGAGCCGGCGGTCGAGTTAGACAGGGAGGCGTCAACAAGGATCGGAAAGCGACCCAAGAGAAAGTCCCTAGACAGGAACCATCCGCCATAAACCCTAGAAGCAGTTCGTTAAATCTTGGTTAACATGGCGGGCTCACCGATCAGCCCCGGGGGTCCGGCTCGTCTCCGCCCGAATACGTCAAACGCCTGAAGCTATTAGCTATTTGCGATTGTGAACGGCGAGGGTCGGAATCGGCAGCAGGTCGTGACGGCGGAATCTGCTTCGAAAAAAAGAAAAAATAATATCGAGCCCACCGTCAGCCGCTTCTGAACAGCGCCGCCGCCCCGCTGCGATGCGCCTCCTTGGCGGCGATCTTGGCGCGCACCCGATCGATTTCCGCCTGCAGCTCGGCGATGTACTCGTTCAGCTCACCGATCGACAGGGTGTCGAGGTTCTTCGGTGGCACCGCCCGCTTGCGCGGCTCCAGATCCTCAGGGTCCATCGTCGCCCCCCTCGCCTGCACTCGTCGCCTGCTCTTGCCCGCCAACGCCGATCATACTAGACGAGGAACGTCCGTCGATTCACCCCGAGAACCTGAGGAGGCCACCGTCATGGCCGAATTGCCGCCGACCATGACCGCCATCGAGATCGCCGGCTTCGGCGGACCGGAGGTGCTGGCACCGGCGACCCGGCGGCTGCCGCAGCCGCAGCAAGGCGAGGTCCTGATCAAGGTCGCCGCCGCCGGGGTGAACCGGCCCGACGTGCTGCAGCGGACCGGCGGCTACGCCCCGCCGCCCGGCGCCTCCGACATTCCCGGGCTGGAGGTTGCCGGCACCGTCGCCGCGCTTGGGCCCGGGGCGACCGGCTGGAAGCTCGGCGACCAGGTCTGCGCGCTGGTGGCCGGCGGCGGCTACGCGGAATACTGCGCGGCCCCTGCGGCGCAATGCCTGCCGGTACCCAAGGGCCTCGACCTGATCCAGGCGGCCGGGCTGCCGGAAACCTACTTCACCGTGTGGACCAACGTGTTCGATCGCGGTCGCCTGCAGTCCGGCGAGAGCTTCCTGGTCCATGGCGGCTCGAGCGGCATCGGCACCACCGCGATCCAGTTGGCCCATCGCTTCGGCGCCCGGGTGTTCACCACTGCCGGCAGCGACGAAAAATGCGCCGCCTGCCGCGCGCTCGGCGCCGATCACGCGATCAACTACCGCAGCCAGGATTTCGTGCAGGCGATCGGCGAGGCGACCGGCGGCAAGGGCGTCGACCTGATCCTCGACATGGTCGGCGGCGACTACGTGAAGCAGAACCTGAAGATCCTCGCGGTCGAGGGCCGGCTGGTGCAGATCGCCTTCCTCAAGGGCAGCACGGTCGAGCTGAACCTGGCGCCGCTCATGGTCAAGCGCCAGACCCTGACCGGGTCGACGCTGCGGCCCCGCTCGGTGGCGGAAAAGGCGGTGATTGCCGACGCCCTGCGCGCGAAGGTCTGGCCGCTGCTGGCGGCCGGCAAGGTCAAGCCGCTGATCCACGCCACCTTCCCCCTGGCCGACGCCGCCGGCGCCCACCGACTGATGGAGTCGAGCGCCCATATCGGCAAGATCGTGCTGACGGCCGGCCCCTGAGCCGGCGGGCGCCCCGGAGGCCCGGACCCGGCATTTGGGCCAAGGCGTGGCGTCGCCATGCCCAGAATCTTGCAGAATCCTGTGGCGGTTGCGCGCCGGGAGTGCTATCTCCCGGCGCCGGCTAGCTTTCACACCGGCGCCCGATCCCTATATCTTGGGGTAGCAGTCAACCGCCGGGCGGGCTCTCGCGGGCCTGCCGCCGCGCCGGCAGCGGCGCGCGGCAGCAACTAGCGGCCATCCAGTTGTCCGCGCGCAGCCCCGAGCACGTACGAGGAGCATTCATGGTCCATCCTCTCATGCCGAAGGCCACCGCCGTGTGGCTGATCGAGAACACCACGCTCAACTTCGAGCAGATCGCCGATTTCTGCAGCCTGCATCCGCTGGAGGTGCAGGGCATCGCCGACGGCGAGGTGGCGATCGGCATCGTCGGCCAGGACCCGACCGGCAACGGCCAGCTCACCCGCGAGGAGATCGAGCGCTGCCAGAAGGATCCGGCGACCCGGCTCAAGATGCAGAAGCAGGACATCCCGATGCCGGCGCTGCGCACCAAGGGCCCGCGCTACACCCCGGTGTCGAAGCGCCAGGACAAGCCGGACGCCATCGCCTGGCTGCTGCGCCACCACCCGGAGCTGTCGGACGCCCAGGTGTCCAAGCTGATCGGCACCACCAAGCAGACCATCGCGGCGGTGCGCGACCGCAGCCACTGGAATTCGCCGAACCTCAGGCCGCGCGATCCGGTGCTGCTCGGCCTGTGCTCCCAGGGCGATCTCAATACCGCCGTCACCAAGGCCCGCCGGGCGCTCGAGAAGGCCGGCATCGAGCGGCCGCGGCCGGCCGAGGATCATCAGCCCGAACAGGGCAAGACGACGCTGCCGGGCGGACTCGACATCGCCAGCCTGATGTCGAAAGTCTGACCTCCAGCACATTCGCGAGATTGCGGGAGCCCGGCCTCACGGCCGGGCTCCTTGCGTTTGGCCGCCGCGCTTCGGGCCCCCGGCCTTGCACGGCGCCGCGGCCTCGATCAGTCTCGATGGTAGACTGATACGCCGACCACAGCCGCAATCCGGATGGGCGCGTTGCCGCACGACCACGATTCTCCGCATCACGACCACGACGACGAGGAGTCCGGCGTCGCGCTGCGCGTCAAGGCGCTCGAGCGCGTGCTGGTCGCCAAGGGCGTCGTCGACCCCGCGACGCTCGACGCCTTCGTCGAGGCCTACGAGACGAAGATCGGGCCGCGCAACGGCGCCGCCGTGGTGGCGCGCGCCTGGAGCGATCCCGCCTTCAAGCGCCGCCTGCTCGACGATGGCGCGGCCGCCGTCGCCGAGCTCGGATTCGCGGGCCTGCAGGGCGAGCACCTGGCGGTGGTCGAGAACACGCCGGCGGTCCACAACGTCGTCGTCTGCACCTTGTGCTCCTGCTATCCCTGGCCGGTGCTGGGCCTGCCGCCGGTCTGGTACAAGAGCCCGGCCTATCGCGCCCGGGTGGTGCGCGAGCCGCGCGCGGTGCTGCGCGAGTTCGGCCTGGAGGTTCCGGCCACGACGGCGATCCGGGTGTGGGACAGCAGCGCCGACATCCGCTACATGGTGCTGCCGCGGCGCCCGGCGGAGAGCGACGGCATGAGCGAGGCCGAGCTCGCGGCGCTGGTCAGCCGCGACGGCATGATCGGCACGGCGATCGTCTGAGGGGCTGGTCCATGGACGGCGTTCACGACCTCGGCGGCATGCACGGCTTCGGCGCGATCGAGCGCGAGGCGGACGAGCCGGTGTTCCACGCCGCCTGGGAGGCGCGCATGTTCGCCCTCGCCTCGGCGGTGCCGTTCGCCGTGCCGTACAGCGACGACCATTTCCGACGCGAGATCGAGCGGATCGCCCCCGCCGCCTATCTCGCCGCGAGCTACTACGAGCTCTGGCTGGCCGGCGTCCTCGCGCTGCTGAGCGAGCGCGGTGTGGTCGAGCCGGCCGAGCTTGCCGGCGGCGCGCCGAAGCCGCTGCCCGCCGGCGTGAGTCCGGCGCTCAGGCCCGACGCCGTGGCGGCGGCGATCCGCGACGGCGCCTCCCAGGCGGCGCCGGACTCGCCCGATGCGCCGCACAGATTCCGGGCCGGCGACAAGGTGCACACGGTCACCGTGCGCGGCCGGGGCCACACCCGCCTGCCGCGCTACGCGCGCGGGCGGGTCGGCACCGTGGTCGCCGAGCATGGCAGCTTCGTGTTCGCCGACGCGCACGCCGCCGGCCGAGGCCGCGCGCCGCAGCAGCTCTACACCGTGGAGTTCAGCGCCCGCGCGCTGTGGGGCGACGAGGCGGCGCAAGGCGACACGCTCTGCCTCGACCTCTGGGACGCCTATCTGGAGCCGGCATCGTGACGGCGGCGATCCCGGTCGACGCCGACGGACCGGTCTTCGTCGAGCCCTGGGAAGCGCGCGTTTTCGCCCTGGTGGTCGGGCTGCACGACGGGGGCGCGTTCGCCTGGTCCGAGTTCCAGGCGCTGCTGATCGAGGAGATCGGCGCGGCCGAGCGCGCCGGACGCCCGCGGTCCTATTACTTGAACTGGCTCGCCGCCGCGGAGCGCCTGTTCGAGCGCCACGGCCTCGCCGCCGGCGCGGAGGTCGACGCCGAAGCCGACCGCCTCCGCCCCGACGACCGCACGGTGCGGCTGCGCTGACGCCTCACCCCGCGTCGAACACGATGCCCTGGGCGAGCGGCAGTTCGCGCGAGTAGTTGATGGTGTTGGTGGCGCGGCGCATATAGGCCTTCCAGGCGTCGGAGCCGGATTCGCGGCCGCCGCCGGTTTCCTTCTCGCCGCCGAAGGCGCCGCCGATCTCGGCGCCGCTCGGGCCGATATTCACGTTGACGATGCCGCAATCGCTGCCCGCCGCCGACATGAAGGTCTCCGCCTCGCGCAGGTCGGTGGTGAAGATGCAGGACGCCAGCCCCTGCGGCACGCCGTTATGCAGCGCTATGGCGTCGGCGAGGGTCTTGTACTTCATGACGTAGAGGATCGGCGCGAAGGTCTCCTCCCGCACCGTCTCGGTCTGTTTCGGCATCTCGACCAGGGCCGGGTGGACGTAATAGGCCTGCGGGTACTTGCGCGCCAGGGCGCGGTTGCCGCCGGTGACCTTGCCGCCGCCCTTCGCGGCCTGCTTCAGCGCGTCCTGCATGCGCTTGAACGACGCCTCGTCGATCAGCGGCCCGACCAGCGTGCCCTTGGCGCGGGGGTCGCCGATCTTGACGCTGGCATAGGCCTTCTTCAGCCGCGGCATCAGCTTGTCATAGACGCTCTCATGGACGATCAGGCGCCGGAGCGAGGTGCAGCGCTGCCCCGCGGTGCCGACGGCCGAGAACAGGATGCCGCGCACGGCGAGATCGAGATCGGCCGAGGGCGCCACGATCATGCCGTTATTGCCGCCGAGCTCGAGCAGCGAGCGGCCGAAGCGCTTCGCCACCCGCGGCCCCACCTCGCGGCCCATGCGGGTGCTCCCCGTCGCGCTCACCAGCGCGACACGGGAATCGTCGACCAGCGCCTCGCCGGCCTCTCTACCCCCGATTACCAGTTCCAGAAGGCCCTTCGGCGCGTCGCCGAAGCGTTTCGCCGCGCGGGCGAACAGGCGCTGGCAGGCGAGCGCGGTCAAGGGCGTCTTCTCCGACGGCTTCCACACCACGGAATCGCCGCAGACCAGCGCCAGCGCGGTGTTCCACGACCAGACCGCGACCGGGAAGTTGAAGGCGGTGACGATGCCGACGGCGCCGAGCGGATGCCAGGTCTCCATCATGCGATGACCCGGGCGCTCGGACGCGATGGTGAGGCCGTAGAGCTGGCGCGACAGCCCGACCGCGAAGTCGCAGATGTCGATCATCTCCTGCACTTCGCCCTGGCCCTCGACCAGGATCTTGCCGGCCTCGACCGCGACCAGCTCGCCGAGCTCGTCCTTGTGGGCGCGCAGTTCCTCGCCCAGGAGGCGCACCAGCTCGCCGCGGCGCGGCGCCGGCACCTCGCGCCATTGCTTGAAGGCGTCGGCGGCACGGCCGATCTTGGCGCGCACCTGGGTTGGAGTGTCGGACTTCAGGCGGCCGACCATGCTGCCGTCGATCGGGGTGCGGACGACGATGTCGCCCGACTTGACGTCGCCGGCATTGATGCCGAGCGACTTGAGGAGCCTGGTGATCTTCATCTTGCCTCGGGGTCTCGGGTTGGCGACCGGCCGGGGGGCGTCAGCGCCGCGCGGACCGGCAGTGAGCAGATTGTGACCGAAAGCGGCTCACGGCTGCGGGTTCATGTCCTGGAAGGTCCTGCCGACCAGGAGGTTGCCGACCACCGTCCGTCCATCCTCCTCCAGCACGTAGAGGACATAGGGCTTGGTCCGGCCATCGGTGGTCGTGAAACTCCTATAAAACGCGAAGCCAGTAAAGCCCGCCGGTGCGGTGGTGGGCGCGACCCATTGTTCGTTCACCGGGCTGGCATAGTCGGCGAAGTACGGCATGACGATCTTGTCGACGAACAGGTCGACATCCTCCGGCATCCACGATGCCAGGGTGGACGGGCTCAGCGAGGCGCGCAGGGCGCCGCTCTGGCCGGTGGTGATCGCCGCCAGGATCTGGTCGGCGAAGTCCATGTAGGGCTTGGCGCGTTCGTGCAGGGCCGGATCGTCGGCCGGCGAGGCCGGATCGTCGGCCTGGGCCGCGACCGGCACGGCCGCAAGCAGGGCGCCAGCCCACAATCCGGCGAAAAGACTCAGCCAGAGAAGCCGCTTCATGGCGGTCACGACGCTGCTCACGACCGCTTGGCATAGCCGGCGCCCGAGAGCGCCGCGGCGATCTCCGGCAGGATCGTGGGATCGTCGATGGTCGCCGGTGCCTTGTAGTCCTGGCCGTCGGCGATCTTCTGCATGGTGCCGCGCAGGATCTTGCCCGAGCGCGTCTTGGGCAGGCGCTGCACCACGATCGCGGTCTTGAAGGCGGCGACCGGGCCGATGCGGTCGCGCACGATCTGCACGACCTCCTTGACGATCTCGGCATGGGGCCGGGCGACCCCGGCCTTGAGCACGAGGAAGCCCAGGGGAACCTGGCCCTTGAGCTGGTCGGCGGCGCCGATGACCGCGCATTCCGCGACATCCGGATGGGCCGCCAGCGCCTCCTCCATGCCGCCGGTCGACAGCCGATGGCCGGCCACGTTGATGATGTCGTCGGTGCGGGCCATGATGTAGACGTAGTCGTCCTCGTCCATGAAGCCGGCGTCGCCGGTCTGGTAGAAGCCGGGGTACTCGCGCAGGTACGAATCGCGGTAGCGCTGCTCGGCGTTCCACAGGGTCGGGAACGCGCCCGGCGGCATCGGCAGCTTGCAGACGATGGCGCCGATCTCGCCGCGCTTGACCTCGCGGCAGTCGCCGTCGACCACGTGCACGTCCCAGCCCGGCACGGCGCGCGTCGGCGAGCCGTGCTTGACCGGCAGACGCTCGATCCCCATGCAGTTGGCGGCCATCGGCCAGCCGGATTCGGTCTGCCACCAGTGGTCGATGACCGGCACCTTGAGCTGCGCCTCGGCCCATTCCAGGGTCGCCGGGTCGGAGCGCTCGCCGGCCAGGAACAGGGTGCGGAAGCCCGACAGATCGTAGTCGCCGATGAGCCGGCCGTCGGGATCGTCGCGCTTGATGGCGCGGAACGCGGTCGGCGCGGTGAACAGGGTCGAGACCTTGTGCTGGGCGATCACCCGCCAGAAGGCGCCGGCATCGGGCGTGCCGACCGGCTTGCCCTCGAACAGCACGGTGGTGCAGCCGTGCAGCAGCGGCGCGTAGCAGATGTAGGAATGGCCGACCACCCAACCGACATCGGAGGCCGCCCAGAATACCTCGCCGGGCTCGACGTCGTAGACGTTCTTCATCGACCATTTGAGGGCGACGGCATGGCCGCCATTGTCGCGCACCACGCCCTTGGGCTGGCCGGTGGTGCCCGAAGTGTAGAGGATGTAGAGCGGATCGGTCGCCTTGACCGGCACGCAGTCCGCCGGCTGCGCCGTCTTCATCGCCTCGCGCCAGTCGATGTCGCGGCCGTGCATCAGCTCGCAGGTCTCCATCGGCCGCTGCAGGATGACGCAATGGTCGGGCTTCGCCGTCGCCATGATGATGGCGGCGTCGAGCAGCGGCTTGTAGGGCACGACACGGCCCGGCTCGATGCCGCAGGAGGCGGAGACGATCACCTTCGGCCGGGCGTCGTTGATGCGGGTCGCCAGTTCGTTGGCGGCGAAGCCGCCGAACACCACCGAATGGATCGCGCCCAGCCGGGCGCAGGCCAGCATGGCGATCACCGCCTCGGGCACCATCGGCATGTAGATGATCACCCGGTCGCCCTTGACCACGCCTCGCGCCGCCAAGAGGCCGGCGAAGCGCGCGACCTCGTCCCGGAGCTGGCTGTAGGTGTAGTGGCCGACCGTGTCGGTGACCGGGCTGTCGTAGATCAGCGCGAGCTGGTCGCCGCGCCCGTCCTTGATGTGGCGGTCGAGCGCGTTGTAGCAGGTGTTGAGCGTGCCGCCGGCGAACCAGCGATAGAACGGCGGGTTGGAGGAGTCGAGCACCCGGTCCCATTTCTCGAACCAGTGGATGCCCTCGGCGGCCTCGCCCCAGAATCCTTCGGGGTCGCGCAGCGAGCGCGCATGGATCTCGTCAAAGCGGCCGGGCATCAGGCGTCGCTCCCCCTGCAGCATGGTTCGGCACATGGCCTGTCGGTCCGCGCGGGACCGCGCCGTGGTTCAGCGGCAGTCTGCGGCAATCGCCTTCCGGCCTCAAGCCGGCCAGGCCGGTCCGGGGCTGCGGCCGAGCGTCACTCCGCGATCCAGCTCCGGTAGTCCTCGGCCAGCCCGGCGATGGCGGCATCGTAGAACCGCTTGCCGGCCTCGACGCTGGCCAGGCCGGGATTGGAGCCGATGCGCCCGTCGGGGAAGCGGCGGCGATAGTCGGCGGCATCGGCGAAGCCGCCTCTTGGCGCGATCGGCGGCTCCAGGGTCATCGGCCGCGCGGCGTCCGGATAGACATGCCAGGTGAGCGAGACTTCCGACGGGGTCGCGTGGCTGCCCTCGGCGGCGCCGTAGAGTTCCTTCGACAGGGCGGAGACGCCCGGCGCCTCCCACCAGTTCTTCAGGCGGCACTGCAGCCCGCCGTCGTTGCCGCCGCCCTTGGGCCCGCGCGCCAGGCTGGCCTCGGCATAGATCTCCGAGAACGCGGCGTTGAGGGTGGCGATGTTGCCGCCATGGCCGTTGACGAAATAGAAGCGTCGGAAGCCGTGGCGGGCGAGCGAGTCGACGGTGTCGCGCAGCACGGCGATCAGGGTCGAGGGCCTGAGCGTCATCGAGCCGGTGAAGGCCATGTGATGCTGCGCCATGCCGACCGCGATGGTCGGCGCCACCAGCGCCCCGGTCGCCGCGCCGACGCCGCGCGCCACCACCTCGGCGCAGATCGCGTCGGTGCCGATCAGGCCGTTCGGCCCGTGCTGCTCGGTCGAGCCGATCGGGATGATGATGCCCTGGCTGTCCGCCAGGTACTTCTCGATGTCGGGCCAAGTCTGCAGATGCAGCAGCATGCGGTGCTCCTTCGTACTGGCTTCTTTGTGCCCGCCCCAGCCGTGCGGGGCAAGCCCTACACGGCCAATGCGGTGCGCAACAGCGATGCGGCGATGCTCCACATCACCGCGGCAATGACGAGATCCAACACCCGCCAGGCGGCGGGCCGGCGGAACAGCGGCGCCAGCCAGCGCGCGCCGATGACGAGACCGTAGAACCAAAGCAGCGACGCCGCCATGGCGCCGGCGGCGAACCACGGGCGCTCGGGCGGCACATACTGGCCGGCGATGCTGCCGATCAGCACCACCGTGTCGAGATAGACATGGGGGTTGAGCAGCGACAAGGCGAACGCGGTTGCCACGGCGCGGCCGCGGTGGGCGATGCGCGGCGGGCCACCGTCCGCCTCCAGGCTGCCCGGCCTGAGGGCGGCGCGCAGGGCGCGCAGGCCGTACCAAGCCAGGAACGCCGCGCCGCCCCAGGCGGCGATCGCGGTGAGCGCCGGAAAGGCTGCGACCAGGCTGCCGAAGCCGCCGGCGCCGAGGGCGATCAGCCCGACATCGCACAGGAAGCAGACGGTGGCGACGGAGAGCGCGAACTCGCGCCGCAGCCCCTGGCGCAGCACATAGGCGTTCTGGGCGCCGATCGCGATGATCAGGCCGCCGCCGAGGCCAAAGCCCTGGAGCAGGGCGACGAGGGACGAGGATACCATCCGGCTCCGGCCGTGTTCTGGGGGTGGTGATATTCAAAGGAGGGGAATCGCCGGCACCGGGAAAATCGGTGCGACGCTTGGAAAGACTGTGAATGTGCGCTGGCGGAGCCGGCGGCCCGTTGCGGGGGCCGGCTCCCGCGGACAGGCGCGTCTAGTGGTGATTGAGGTCGCTGATTTCGTCTTTGATTCTAAGCTTCTCGCGCTTAAGTTCGGTGATCAGCATCTGATCGGGGCTTGGTCGGTTCTCTTCCTCGACGATCTTGTGGTCGAGGTCGGCGTGTTTGGCCTTGAGCGTCTCGACTCGGTCCAAAACGGCCATTGCGAACCCTCCTTTCCAGCACAATTCGATGACCAGTTCGTGAATGCTACGCCTGCTTCCGGGGCTTTGCAAACCAGCCGCTTCAACCACTGGAACTCATTGGAAAGCCTGAGAAAATGACCGGTGACTCGGCCGAATCGCGACGCCTCGTGGTGGGAATCAGCGGCGCCTCGGGGGTGGTTTTCGGGGTGCGGCTGCTGGAGCTCCTGAAGCCGCTCGCGATCGAGACCCATCTGGTCATGTCGAAGGCCGCGGAGATGACCCTGGCCTACGAAACCGAGCGCAAGCCGGCCGAGGTCAGGGCGCTTGCCGACGTATCCTACCCGGTCGCCGATATCGGGGCCGCCATCGCCAGCGGCTCGTTCAAGACGCTCGGCATGGTGATCGCGCCCTGCTCGGTCCGCAGCATGGCGGAGATCGCCAGCGGGGTGACCGCGAGCCTGCTGACCCGCGCCGCCGACGTGACGCTCAAGGAGCGCCGGCGGCTGGTGCTGATGGTGCGCGAGACGCCGCTTCACAGCGGCCATCTCAGGAACATGCTGGCGCTCTCGGAGATGGGCGCGGTGATCGCCCCGCCAGTGCCGGCCTTCTATGCCCGGCCGGCCTCGATCGACGAGTTGGTCGACCACAGCGTCGGCCGGGTGCTCGACCTGTTCGGGATCGACACCGGAACGGTCCGGCGCTGGGGCGGCGGCCCGGGGACGCCGGCCGGCGGCGTCGTCGCGGCGCCGAGGCCGGTCATCCGGCAGACGGACCGTCGCCGCGAGTAGCGCCTCGGCGGCACGGTCAGTTGGCGAGCGCCGCGCCGAGAGATTGCGGGTCGATGTCGGGAAACACGCCGGTCATCAGCGCCAGGCAGTCGCGGTCGTCGACATCGTCGGGATCGACGCCCTGCAGCCGGAAATACAGCCGCAGTCCCCGGACCGCGAGCACCGGCCCGGCCTCGTCGGACGGCGTCGCCGGCAACAGGCGCTCAAGCCGGCCCTGCTCCAGCTTCTCGGCCTCCAACTCGACCTCGAGGATCCGTCGCCGGAGCGCCGCGACCGCGTCGGCGGGAAACCCGGGCAGATCGCGCTTCAGGCGCCGGCGCAGGCCGCGCAGCGGCTTCACCACCTGGTTGCGCCAGCTCGCGACCGCCTCCTCGGCGGCCCGCAGCGTGTGCGGGTCGAGCGCCAGCCCGCGTGCCGCCGCCCAGCCGCAGAACAGCAGCAGGTTCACGTCGAGGCCGTGGCGGTCCTGCAGCCCCAGGCAGGCCGGCGCCACGCCGGGCCGCTCGTAGACCGCCAGCGTGAACGTCCAGAATTCGCCTTCGCCCGCCGCGTCCGCGGCCATATTCGGTTCGTTCAACACTAGTCTCCCAGGCAGATGCCGAGTCCGCGCGCGGTCCTGACCAGCGGCCCGGCCGGGTCGACCACCTGCGGTCGCGCGATGGCGTCGGCGAGCGGCACGTCGACCACGTCGCGGTTCTGCCACGCCACCATGCGATCGTACTTGCCGGCGGCGATCAGGTCGACGGCGTGGACCCCGAAGGCCGAGGCGAGCAGCCGGTCGCGCGCACCCGGCGTGCCGCCGCGCTGGACATGGCCGAGCACGGTGACCCGGGTCTCGGCGCCGGTCAGTTGGGCGATGCGGTCGCCGATGTAGTGCCCGATGCCGCCATAGGTCGGCTTGCCGCCGACATGGACCGTGACCAATTGCTGGCCGTCCTCGGTCTTCACCGATTCGGCGACCACGACCAGGGCGAAGTTGCGGCCCTGGCGCTTCAGCCGGTCGATCTTGTCGGCGATACTGGCCAGGCCGTAGGCGATCTCCGGCACCAGGATGATGTCGGCGCCGCCGGCGATGCCGGCGGTCAGCGCGATATGCCCGGCGTCGCGGCCCATCACCTCGAGCACCATGACCCGGCTGTGGCTGGCCGCGGTCGGCTGCAGATGGTCGAGCGCCTCGGTCGCGGTGGCGACCGCCGTCTGATGGCCGATCGAGACCTCGGTCAGGTCGAGGTCGTTGTCGATGGTCTTGGGGATGCCGACGAAATCGATGCCGCCCTGCTGCGCGAGGCGGCGCAGGATGGCGAACGAGCCGTCGCCGCCGATTCCGATCAGCGCGTCGAGGCCGAGCTGGCGAAACCCCTCGATCACCTCGTCGGAGCGGTCGACGACGCGGCCGTCGGCCATGGGATAGGCGAAGGGATCGCCCTTGTTGGTGGTCCCCAAGATGGTGCCGCCGAGCCGCAGGATGTTGCCGCCGAAGGCATCGAGGGTCAGCTCCTGGTACTCGGCGGGACGGGCCAGCAGGCCGGCGGTGCCGTTGCGGATGCCCACCACCTGCCAGCCATAGCCGTCGATGGCGCGGTGCGCGACCGCCCGGATGACGGCGTTCAGGCCGGCGCAGTCGCCGCCGCTGGTCAGGATGCCGATACGCCTCATCGCTGTCATCGAGAACTCCCGCTGCCAAGCCAGCTCCGAAACGTGGAACGCCGCGCCCGGGCCGGCCGGGAGTCTCGGGGAAATGCCCGCCCGCATCAACCCCGGCGCGCCACCCATCCAAGTGCGACCGGGGGCCTGTCCATGTGACGCCGGGACGGCGCTGCGGTATAGTCGCGAGGCGACACGCCGCGGGGATTGCAGGGTGGAATGGTTGACGAACAGCAGGAGCTGCGCCAGCGGCTCGAGCAGCTTCGGCTGGAACACCGCGATCTCGACGACGTGATCGGGCGCCTGTCGGAGCGGGCGCCGTTCGATCAGCTGCAGATGCAGCGGCTCAAGAAGCGCAAATTGATGCTGAAGGACCAGATCGCGCGGGTCGAGAGCCAGTTGCTGCCCGACATCATCGCCTGAGCGGTCGCGCTCCGGCGCGCCCGGGACGCCGGTTCAGGCGACCTCGTCCGAGCCCGCCTCGCCCCGCTTTTGCCGGTACATGGCGCGGTCGGCGGCGTGCAGCGCGTCGTCGACCCCGGCGGCGCCGGCCAGGGGCTGCAGCCCGCAGGCCACGGATAGCGGGATCGGCTTGCCTTCCCACTCGAACGGCGCGGCGGCGATGATCCCGGACAGCGCGGCGGCCTTCTCGCGCGCCACGGTGTCGTCGGCCTGCGGCAGGATGACCCCGAACTCGTCGCCGCCCAGGCGCCCGACCACGTCCGATTCGCGCAGGTTGGCGAGCAGCAGCTCGGCGATCTTCTTGAGCGCCGCGTCGCCCGCGGCGTGGCCGTGCTGGTCGTTGATCCGCTTCAGGTTGTTGACGTCGAAATAGAGCACGCTGCCGGTCAGGCCGTAGCGCTCGGCGAACGACATCATGCGCGACAGCTCGCGCACGAAGGCCCGGCGGTTGGCGATCGGCAGCAGGGTGTCCTCGTCCGCCAGGCGCTCGAGATGCTCGATGCGCCGGCGCGACGTCTCGAGCTCGCGGCGCAGCCGGTCGACCTCGGCCATCAGGGCCGCCAGCGCCGCCCGCACGCTGGGCGACAGCTCGGCATCGCTCAGCCCGGCCACCGTTGCGACGTCGGAGACCGATCGCGGCGCCGACCCGCCGGCCTCGTCGCGCTTGCCAAGCGGGGCGGCGGGGGTGATCCCGCCGACGCCGCCGATCTGATGGGAGTCGCGTATTTTCATCGCAGACTAAATCTGCATACCCCTGTGTGCGGTCGCCGGCCGGACCACTATGCGTGGCCGACCAATAGCCTGCAAATGTAAAACGGCAAATTAACGACGATGGCGGTCACAAACCGGTCCGCCCCGAGGCGAGGGCGGCAAGACGTGACCGGCCGCGTCGGCTTGCCTTGCCCGGCCCCGCCCCTATAATTGCCGGCCTTTCACACCAGGGGGAGCTTCCAGCGGCATGAACAGCGGCGCACCCGCCGTCGGCATCGTGATGGGCAGCCAGTCGGACTGGGAAACCATGCGTCACGCCGCCGACACCCTGGCGCGCCTCGGCGTCGGCCACGAGATCCGCATCGTCTCGGCTCATCGCACCCCCAAGCGGCTGTTCGCCTATGCCGATTCCGCCCGCGGCCGCGGCCTCAAGGTGATCATCGCCGGCGCCGGCGGCGCCGCCCATCTGCCGGGCATGGTGGCGGCGCTGACCGCGCTGCCGGTGTTCGGGGTGCCGATGGACAGCCACGCGCTCAAGGGGCTCGACAGCCTGCTGTCGATCGTCCAGATGCCCGCCGGCGTGCCAGTCGGCACCGTCGCCATCGGCAAGGCCGGGGCGATCAATGCCGCCCTGCTGGCCGCCGCCGTGCTGGCGCTCGCCGACGCCGAGATCGCCGGGGCGCTCGACGACTTCCGCGCCGCGCAGACCGACGCGGTCGCCGAAGCGCCGACCGAGGCCTGAGCCCCGACCATGAAGCCGCCCCGGACATCGACGGCCAAGGCCGGCGCCACCGCCTCCGCCGATCGCGGCCAGAGCTTCGGCCCCGGCGCCACCATCGGCATTCTCGGCGGCGGCCAGCTCGGCCGCATGACCGCGATGGCGGCGGCCCGGCTGGGTTTCCGCTGCCATATCTACTGCCCGGACCCCGACAGCCCGGCGATGCAGGTGACGCCGCAAGCGACCGTCGCCGCCTATGATGACCAGGTGGCGCTCAGGGCGTTCGCCGAGGCCGTCGACCTCGTCACCTTCGAGTTCGAGAACGTGCCGGGCAAGACCGCGGAATTCCTGGCGGCGCACCGGCCGACCCGGCCCAACCCGCGGGTCCTGCATCTCTGCCAGGACCGGCTGCGCGAGAAGGACTTCCTGAACGAGATCGGGGTCACCACCACCCGCTACGTGGAGGTGGCGCGACCCGAGGCGCTGGAGCGCGCGGTCCGCGCGGTCGGCCGGCCCTGCGTGCTGAAATCGGCCCGCTTCGGCTATGACGGCAAGGGCCAGGTGCGGATCAACAGCGACACCGACCTCGACGAGGCCTGGGCCAGCATGAGCGCCGATATCGGCATCATCGAGGCCTATGTCGACTTCGCCCAGGAGCTCTCGGTGATCGTGGCGCGCGGCATCGACGGCGCCGTGATCGCCTATCCCGCGGTCGAGAACCAGCACCGCAACCACATCCTCGACACCACCATCGTGCCGGCGCGGGTTTCCTCCGCCGTCGCCATGAAGGCCGAGGCGATCGGCCGGCACATCGCCGAGGCGATGAACGTGATCGGGCTGATCGCGGTCGAGATGTTCGTCACCGAGGCCGGCGAGGTGCTGGTGAACGAGCTGGCGCCGCGACCGCACAATTCGGGCCACTGGACCATCGACGCCTGCGTCACCTCGCAGTTCGAGCAGTTCGTGCGCGCGGTCTGCGGGCTGCCGCTCGGCTCGATCGAGCGCCACGCCGACGCGGTCATGAAGAACCTGATCGGCGACGAGGCCGGCCACTGGCGCGAGATCCTGGGCGAGCCCGCCGCCAAGCTCCATCTCTACGGCAAGGCCGAGGCTCGGCCCGGGCGCAAGATGGGCCACGTCACCCGGCTCGGCCCGCGGAAGTAGCGCCGCGCCGGATCAGCCGGGGGTGGCCGGGCCGCCGCGCGGCGCCCGCCCGGTCCGCCGGCGGGGCCGCCCGGTCGTGCCCGGCGCGGCCTTGCCGAGCCGGCCGCCGCGCAGGATGCCGAACGGATCCGGCAGGCGCTCCGCCACCCGCTCCAGCCGCCTCTCGACCCCCTGGCGCAGCTCGGTGATCTTCATGACGTCGGCGATCCGGCGATCGAGGAACGCCCAGGTGGCTTCGGTCCCCGGCGAACGGTCGTCGAGCCAGTACAGCACGGTGGTGCCGTAGACCGCGGCCAGCAGGCCGCGCTTGCTGTAGAAGCTGAAATCGGTCGAGCGGTCGCCCAGGCCGTGCCAGATCGCGTCGACCGTGCGGTACAGGCAGCGCGCGGCGAGCGCGGCGTTCTGCGGCAGGCCGACGAAGGACAGGCCGCGCCGCACCGCCTCGCGATTGCCCGCCGCCTCGAGCCGCAGCCGGACCGCCAGCGCCACGCGATCGCGGAAGCGCAGGGCCGACAGGTCGCGCGCCTCGAGCGCCGCCAGCATGCGGTGGTCGCTGCGCCGGTTCCAGAACTCGATCATCCCGGCGGCGGCGCCGGGAAAGGCGTTGACGGCGAGGGCGTGGGCGACCCCGAGGTCGCGCGCCGCGGCGTTCAGGCTCGCCGCGGTCCAGCCGTCGAACGGCACATGGGTGAGCGCGGCATCGAGCAGCCGGTCGCGCAAGGCCTCGCGCGCGGCTTCTGCGTCGTCGGGGTGTCGGGTGGTCATGGGCAGATCCCTCGGGCCTCATGGTTCGACAGGCTCACCATGGGGCCCTCATCCTGAGCCTGTCGAAGGATGAGGGCGGCGCACCGTCAGGCCGGTGCCCGGTTCAGTTACTCCGGGCCCATCTCGTCGAGCTCCGGCGCCTTCGCGGGCAGGCCGTGGCGCAACTCCTCGGCGAAGGCCAGCAGCGACAGGTCGGTCATGCGCTGGGGATAGAGGATGCCGTCGAGATGGTCGCACTCGTGCTGCACCACCCGGGCGTGGAAGCCGCTGGCCTCGCGCGCGATCGCCACGCCGTCGAGGCCGAACCCGGAATAGCGGATATGGGTGGCGCGCGGCACCGCGCCGGTCAGGCCGGGGACCGACAGGCAGGCCTCCCAGCCCATGGCGGTCTCCGGCCCCTGGGGCTCGATCACCGGGTTGATCAGCACCGTCATGGGGGTTCCCTCGGGCGCGCCGCCATCGGCCTCGCCGGCCCGCGCAGCGCGGCCGGCGGGCACCTCGAAGATCACCACCCGGAGCGGGACGTGGACCTGGGGCGCCGCCAGGCCGAGTCCGCCGATATCCTCCAGGGTTTCCAGCATGTCATTGACGAGATTGCGAATTTCGGGTGCCGTGGGGTCGGCGACGGCGGTCGCCTTGCGGCGCAGGACGGGGTGGCCCATGCGGGCGATCTTGAGGATGGCCATTGCGGTAATATGAGACTTCTCAAGGGTTTCGCAAAGGGCAAGCCGGCCCGAAACCGGCGCTTCACAAGGCCCGGCCGTTGTGGTACCCCTTGCGCCCTGTCGACCCGGCGGCTTCGACGCCGAAGCCGCAGCGGGTCAATTTGCCCTGTCGGAAATCACCTGGGTCGGGAAGGAGCGCCGAACTTCCGTGCAAGTACTGGTTCGCGACAACAACGTCGATCAAGCCCTCCGCGCGCTGAAGAAGAAGATGCAGCGCGAGGGCATTTTCCGTGAAATGAAGCTGCGGCGGAACTACGAGAAGCCGTCCGAGCGCAAGGCGCGCGAGAAGGCGGAGGCGATCCGTCGTCACCGCAAGCTGCTCAGGAAGCGCATGGACCGCGAGGGCTACTAGGCCGCGCTCCCAGCATATCCTTGGCGCGGCTACCGGCCGCGCCAGCGACCGCCAAGACGAAGCCCGCCGGGTCACCCCAGGCGGGCTTTGTGATTCGGTTCACGCTCTTCTCCCTTCATGCTTCTCCCTTCATGGAGGGGTTCGGTACCCTCGGGAGTCGATCCGCGGCACATCGCGGGCGGCGCGGAGCCGGGTCGGCTTGGCCGAGTCGGGTTGGCAGGGGCGGGCGCCGACGAATGTCATCTATCAGTTGACACATGTAATCAATCAGCTTACATTCCACCGTGATCAAGTCGTTCAGGAACAAGGGCCTTGACGAACTCTGGTCCAAGGGTCGGACGGCGAAAATCGACGCCAAGCTGCACCAGCGGATCATCGTTCGCCTGGATGCCTTGGAGGCGGCTACGAAACCGGAAGACATGAACGTGCCGGGTTTCGATTTTCATCCGCTCAAGGGCTTCAGGCCCGTCCGCTACACCGTCCACGTCAACGGTCCGTGGTGCATCACGTTCGAGTTCGAGGCCGGCGACGTCTGTCGCATCGACTTCGAGCAATACCACTGACCGCCGAGGAATCAGTCATGGCTGAATACACCGCCAAGCGTAGTCCCGATCGTTGCCCGACCCACCCGGGAGTCCTGCTACGCGAGGAGGTATTGCCGGCGGTGAAGCGGCCCAAGACCGAGATCGCCGCCCTGCTCGGCATCTCTCGTCAGCATCTCTACGACATTCTCGAAGGGCGGAAGCCGGTGTCGCCGTCGGTCGCCGTTCGGCTGGGCAAGCTGTTCGGCAATGGTCCGGACCTCTGGGTCCGCATGCAGGCGGCACATGATACATGGCACGCCCAGCAGCAACTGGCCGCAGTGCTCAAGAAGATTCCGACACTGACGGTGGCCTGAGCCGCCCGGACCTGGACTTCGCCTCATTCGGCCATCGAGCCGCCCGCTTTACCGCCAGACATTGGCCTGCTCGGCGAAGCGCGCGCTCTGCGCCCTGACCACGCAGAAGCGCTGGCCGGTCGGCGCCTCCATCACCCACCAAGTGTGGATCTGACTTAGCCGTTTCGCGCCGAGCTTCTCGAGGCGCGCCACCTCGGCCGCGATGTCGTCGGTCTCGATGTCGAGATGTACCCGGCTGGGGTGGTCGACCTTCTGCACCTCGATATGCAGCCCGTTCGCAGCCGGTTCGAACGGGACGTAGTTGTCGTCCTCCGGCGCCGTGGATTCGCGCGGCGTCAGCCCCAGCGCGCCGCCCCAGAATGCGCTGGCGGCATCGAGGTCGTCGGTGTTGCAGTCGATGATGAAGCCGGCGAGCTGGCTGCGATGCATGGGACGGTTACCCCGAATGCCGAGAGCCGTGCGCCTCAATCCAGCGACTTCACGATCTCTTCGCAGACCTTCTTGGCGTCGCCGAACAGCATCATGGTGTTGTCGCGGAAGAACAGCTCGTTGTCGACGCCGGCATAGCCCGAAGCCATCGAGCGCTTGATGAACAGCACGGTCTTCGCCGCCTCGACGTCGAGGATCGGCATGCCGTAGATCGGGCTCTTGGGATCGGTCTTGGCGGCCGGATTGGTGACGTCGTTGGCGCCGATCACGAAGGCGACGTCGGCCTGGTTGAACTCGCGGTTGATATCCTCGAGCTCGAACACTTCGTCATAGGGCACGTTGGCCTCGGCCAGCAGCACGTTCATGTGGCCGGGCATGCGGCCGGCCACGGGATGGATGGCGTAGCTGACCTTGACCCCTTCCTTCTTCAGGAGGTCCGCCATCTCGCGCAGCGCGTGCTGGGCCTGGGCCACCGCCATGCCGTAGCCCGGCACGATGATGACCGAGGCGGCGTTCTTCAGGATGAAGGAGGCGTCCTCGGCACTGCCCGATTTCACCGCGCGGTCGCCGGCGCCCGGCCCGGCGGCGGCAGCGCCGCCCGAACCGGTGCCGAAGCCGCCCAGGATGACGTTGAAGATCGAGCGATTCATCCCCTTGCACATGATGTAGCTGAGGATGGCGCCGGACGAGCCGACCAGCGCGCCGGTCACGATCAGCAGGTTGTTGCCGAGCGTGAAGCCGATGCCGCAGGCGGCCCAGCCCGAATAGGAGTTCAGCATGGAGACTACGACCGGCATGTCGGCGCCGCCGATCGGCAGGATCAGCAGGAAGCCGAGCGCCAGGGCGACCGCGGTCAGGATCCAGAACGCCGAGACCGGCTGGTCGACCACCAGCCAGGCGATCAGCACGAAGATCGCAATTCCGAGCACCGCGTTCAGGATGTGCTGGCCGAAGAACACCAGCGGCGCGCCGGAGACCAGGCCCTGGAGCTTGGCGAAGGCGACCACCGAGCCGGTGAAGGTGATGGCGCCGATGGCGACGCCGATGCCCATCTCGACCAGGCTGGCGGCGGCGATGTCGCCTGATGTGCCGATGCCATAGGCCTCGGGGTTGAAGAAGGCGGCGGCGGCGACGAACACCGCGGCCAGGCCGACCAGGCTGTGGAAGGCGGCGACCAGCTGCGGCAGCGCCGTCATCTGGATGCGCATGGCGATGAAGCTGCCGATCGCACCGCCGACGACGACGCCGGCGATGATCAGGGGATAGCTCACCACCTCGGGCAGCGCCACGGTGGTGGCGATCGCGATCACCATGCCGGCGATGCCGAACATGTTGCCGGAGCGCGAGGTCACCGGGCTGGACAGCCCGCGCAGCGCCATGATGAAGCACACCGAGGCGGCGAGATAGGCGAAGGCGGCGAGATTCTCGGTCATCGCTGGTTCCCGTTCCCCCGCCCTACTTCGTCTTCTTCTTGAACATCGACAGCATGCGCTGGGTCACGATGAACCCGCCGAAGATGTTGATCGAGGCCAGCACCACCGCGAGGAAGCCCATGACCTGCGAGAAATTGAAGTCGGCCGGCCCGGCGGCGATCAGCGCGCCGACGATGATCACGCTGGAGATCGCGTTGGTCACCGCCATCAGCGGCGAGTGCAGCGCCGGCGTCACCCGCCAGACCACGTAATAGCCGACGAAGCATGCCAGCACGAACACGGTGAAGCCCAACACGAACGGGTCGTGGTCGCCCTTCGAGGTCTCGACCACCAGCCGCGAGGCCTGGTGGGCGAGGTCGGCCGCCTGGGAGGACAGCCGCGCCGCGCCGTTGGCGAGTTCGGCGGCACCTTCGGCGATGGTTGCGGGATCCATGGATTCAGGCTCCTTCGCCGGTGAAGGCGGGGTGGACGATCTTGCCGTCGCGGGTCAGCGCGGTGCCCTTCACGATCTCGTCGTCCCAGTCGATCTTCAGTGCCTTGGTCTCCTTGTCGACCAGCGGCGTCAGGAAGTTCACGAGATTGCGGGCATAGAGCGCGCTCGAATCGACCGCGGTGCGGCTCGGCACGTTCAGGTGCCCGACGATCTTGACGCCATGCTTCACCACCACCTTGCCCGGCTCGGCGAGCGCGCAGTTGCCGCCCTGCTCGACCGCCAGGTCGACGATCACCGAGCCCGGCTTCATCGACTTCAGCATGTCCTCGGACACCAGCTTCGGCGCCGGGCGCCCGGGTATGAGGGCGGTGGTGATGACGATGTCCTGCTTCTTCATGGTCTCGGCGATCAGCGCGGCCTGTTTCTGCTTGTAGGCGTCGCTCATCTCCTTGGCATAGCCGCCGGCTGTCTCGGCCTGCTTGAACTCCTCGTCCTCGACCGCGACGAAGGTGGCGCCCAGGCTCTGCACCTGCTCCTTGGCGGCCGGCCGCACGTCGGTCGCCGAGACCACGGCGCCGAGGCGCCGCGCGGTGGCGATCGCCTGCAGCCCGGCGACGCCGGCGCCCATCACCAGCACCTTGGCCGGTGCGATCGTGCCGGCGGCGGTCATCATCATCGGGAAGGCGCGGCCGAATTCGCCGGCGGCGTCGATCACCGCCCGGTAGCCCGCCAGATTGGACTGCGACGACAGCACGTCCATCGACTGCGCCCGGGTGATGCGCGGGGTGAACTCGAGGGCGAAGGCGGCGACGTTGCGGGCGGCATAGGCGCCGAGCTGGTCGCGCGCCGCATAGGGCGCCAGGATGCCGATCAGCACCGCGCCCTGCTTCATCAGGGCGAGCTCGTCCGGCCCGCCCTCGGAATCGGTCAGCGGCCGCTGGACCTTGAGCACCACGTCGGCCTCGCCCAGGCAGGCGGCCTGATCGGCGGCGATCCTGGCGCCGGCGGCGGCGTAGGCCTCGTCGGTATAGGCGGCGCTCGCCCCGGCGCCGGCCTCGACCACCACCTCGGCGCCGAGGGCGATCAGCTTCTTGACGCTGTCGGGGGTCGCCGCGACGCGCAGCTCGTGCGGCCGGCGTTCGCGCGGTATGCCGATCTTCATGTCTGGCGTGGTTCCGTCCGCTGTTCCCCAGAAGGGCGAGGAGAGGCCCGCCCGGCGATCCCGGCCGCGTCCGCCCGGGACTCGTCCGGGGACCGCGGCCAATGGCGGCAACAATGCCTCGTCAGGCAGCGCGGCTCAAGGCCGGTTTTGGCCGGCCGTGGCGCCGCCCGCCGGCGCTGCGCCGGGGCTTGCGCCCCCCCGGGCCGCGGCGCGACGCCACGCCGCAGCCGGTCAGTGATCGCCGATCTCGCCCTTGGTGAACAGGAACTCCTCGAGCTGCTTTTCGAAGTCCTTGCTGTTGCGGCGGATCCACTCGAGCACCATGGCGGCATGCTCCATTTCCTCGCGCATGTTGTGCAGCAGGATCTCCTTGAGCGCCGCGTCGTCGCAATCGTCCGCCCGCTGGCGGTACCAGTCGATCGCCTCCAGCTCCTCCATCAGCGAGACGATGGCGTGATGCAGATTCAGGGTCTCGGGGCTCAGCCGCTCGCGCGGCGCATGCAGACTCGCGCTGGAAGCGCCCATGGGTCTCTCTCCTTCTGGTTTCGGCCGCCACCGGCAGCCGGCCGGCAGGCGCGCCCCGAGACAATGCCGGGAAGCGGCCCCGGGCTCAACCGCGCCGGCCCGCTTCGCTAGCCGTGCGCTTTCGCCACGTGGCCGGCGAATTTCCGGACCGCGACCTCCATCTCGTGCAGCAGCTGGGCCCCGATCTCGCCGCCGGTGCCGCTCACCTTCTGGGAGAACACCGTGCGGATGGTGTCGATATGGGCGCCGATCAGGTCGATCCAGGCCGGGCTCACCTCGATGCTCTGGCTCATCGTCACATCGTACAGCGACTTGCCGATATGGGTGATCAGGGGATAGTCGAAGATGCCGCCCTGGCCGCGCAGCTCGTGCGCGATGGTGTTGATGTTCGAGATGTGCGCCGAGGCGTCGCCCTCGCCCACCGCCAGCGCGTTGCGCGAGTCGACCATGCTGCGGAGATGGCGCTCGACCCAGTCGGCATAGTCGCCAAAGAAGCTCCTGATGCGCTCGTCGGCGGCCCGGATGAAGGCCGGATCGATGTCGATCTCGCCCTTCATCAGATTGGCGCCGAGCTTGTCGCGCAGCCGGTTGCCGAGGCGGAAATGCAGGGCGCGCACGTCCTCGCGCAGGGTCTTCTCGTTCGAGGCCTTGTGGATGACCTGGATGCCGGAGCTGTCCGACTCGCGCCGCTCCCGCGCGGGCTCCACCACCGTGCGGCGGCGGTCGGGCCCGAAATAGCCCGGGCTCAGGACGAACTGCCGCGGATGGTTGATCACCATCAGCAGGCGGTCGGCGAGCGAGCGTGCCGAGTACGGCTTGGCCACGAACTCGGTGACGCCGGCGCCGCGCGCCTGCTCGACCACGTCGCGGTCGGCCGCCCCGGAGACCATGATGAAGGGCACGAAGCGGTCGGGTACCCCGGTGCCGGTCCGCAGCCAGCGCAGCAGCAGGATCCCGTCGACCACCGGCATCACATAGTCGGACAGGATGACGTCGACGGCGCCGAGCCCGGCCGCCTTTGGGTTGCTGCGGCTGAGCTTCAGCCGGCGGATCGCCGAGGCGCCGTCATCCTCGGCGATGACATTCTCGATGCCGAAGGCCGACAGGGTCGAGCACAGCAGGTCCCGCATGAAGCGGTTGTCCTCGACCACCATGACCGTCAGGCGTTCCCAGTCCGGCTGGCGCATGCCTTCTCCCCCCGTCCGCCGCCCGAGTCGCCCGGGCGCCCGAGGTCTGAATACCGGCAAACGCGGCGCGGGGGAATCCCGGCGAATCGCCGGGTTACACCGGCGGCGGCACCCCGGCGGCCTTCAGGGTGCGGGCCTGGCGGCGGGCCAGCGCCTTGGCGTCGAAGCCGCCGATCAGCTCGTGGAACAGCCGGTACCAGTTGATCTCGGCCTTCAGGTGCAGGAACACCGAGCCGAGGCCGATGGCGGCGCGGTCCATGAATACGAACTCGCGCGGCGGGGTGACCGGCCCCAGCCGGCGCAGCTCGGCATGGACGCCCTCCGCCACCTCGCGGCCGTAGATGCCGGACTTGCTCTCCTGGATGCGGCGGTCGCGGTCTTCCATCAGCGGCCCATAGACGAATTCGGCCCAGCGGTTCAGGACCGCGATCACCTCCTTGTTGAGGCCCTTGAAGCCCCAGGACTCGTAGGCATGGACGGCGAGCGCGGGATCGTCGTCGAGCAGCGCGTGATAGAGGTCGATGACGCCCTGGACGAAACTGGCGTGGAACACCCGCACGCAGCCGAAATCGAGCAGGTTGACCGAGCCGTCCGGCCGCACCGTGTAGTTGCCGAGATGGGGATCGCCGTGGATCACGCCATAGCCGTAGAACGGCACGTACCAGGCCCGGAACATGTTGAGGGCGACCCGGTTGCGCGCCGCCGGGTCCTCGTGGGTGGCGATGTAGTCGAGCAGCGGCCGGCCCTCGAGCCAGGTCATGGTGAGCAGCCTTCCGGTCGAGAGTTCGGGCAGCAGGTCGGGCACATGGACGTCCGCCTCGTCCGCGTGCATGGCGCCGTAGAGCGCCATGTGGCGCCCCTCGAGCCCGTAATCGAGCTCCTCGCGCAGCCGCGCCGCGATCTCGGCGTGGATCTCCGCGGTGGCGATGGCGCGGTCGTAGCGCTCGTACAGCGCGAAGATCAGGCGGAGCTGCTTGAGGTCGGCCTCCACCGCCGACTGCATGTCGGGGTACTGCAGCTTGCAGGCGAGGCTGTCGCCGCCATGGGAGACCGCCTTGTGGACCTGGCCGAGCGAGGCCGCCGCCGCGGCCTGGTGCTCGAAGCTCGCGAAGCGCGTGCGCCAGTCGGGGCCGAGCTCGGCGGCCATGCGCCGCCGGACGAAGGCCCAGCCCATGGCCGGCGCATTGGCCTGGAGCTGCGCCAGTTCCTGGACGTATTCCTTGGGCAGGGCGTCGGGGATGGTGGCCATGATCTGCGCCACCTTCATGAGCGGCCCCTTGAGCCCACCGAGCGCCGCCTTCAGCTCCGCCGCGTGCCGCCCGCGATCGAGCTCCCAGCCGAGATAGCGCGCTCCCGCCATGCGCGCGGCGAGGCCGCCCACGGCGGTGCCGACGCGGGCGTAGCGCCGCATCCGCCCCGACAGGCTGTTGTCTTCGCTCATGTGCTCGTCGTCGCGCGCGCGCTGGACGAGCGCCCCGCGGGCTTCGACAGGCTCAGCATGAGGTCGTTCTCGATGCCACGAAGACCCTCCCTCATCCTGAGGAGCGCCGCGTCAGCGGCGCGTCTCGAAGGACGCACAACATTCATGCGACTCCAATGCGTTCACATCTTCTCGAGCTCGTCGATGAAGCCGGCCACCACGCCGAGCCCCTTGCTCCAGAAGGCCGGGTCGGCGGCGTCGAGGCCGAACGGCGCCAGCAGTTCCCGATGCCGCAGGGTGCCGCCGGCCTTCAGCATCTCGAGATACTTCTCGGCGAAGCCGGGCGCCGCGTTCTGATAGACCGCGTAGAGCGAATTCACCAGGCAGTCGCCGAAGGCATAGGCATAGACATAGAACGGCACGTGGACGAAATGCGGGATGTAGGACCACAGGGTCTTGTAGTCGTCGTCGAAATTGAACGACGGTCCCAGGCTCTCCACCTGGGTCTCGAACCAGATCTCGCCGAGCTCGTCGGGGGTTAGCTCGCTGTCGCGCCGCGCGTCGTGGACCCGCACCTCGAACTCGTGCATGGCGATCTGCCGCACCACCGTGTTCAGCATGTCCTCGACCTTGGAGGCCAGCAGGATGCGGCGCTTCTCCGGATCGGTCTCGCGCGCCAGCAGCGCCTGGAAGGTCAGCATCTCGCCGAACACCGAGGCGGTCTCGGCCAGGGTCAGCGGCGTGTCCGACATGAGCTGGCCCTGGGGCGCCGCCAGGAGCTGGTGCACGCCGTGGCCGAGCTCGTGGGCCAGGGTCATCACGTCGCGGGTCTTGCCGTGATAGTTGAGCAGCAGATACGGGTGCGCCGACGGCACCGTCGGATGGGCGAAGGCGCCCGGCGCCTTGCCGGGCCGCGGCGGCGCGTCGATCCAGCGCGCGTCGAAGAACTTGCGCCCCAACGCGCCGAGATCCGGCGAGAACGCGCTGTAGGCGTCGAGCACCAGCTTCTGCGCGGCGGGCCAGGCGATCACCCGGTCCTGGTCGCTCGGCAGCGGCGCGTTGCGATCCCACCAGTCGAGGCGGTCGACCCCGAACCAGCGCGCCTTGATCTTGTAGTAGCGATGCGAGAGCCGCGGATAGGCCTGCTTCACCGCGCCGACCAGGGCCTCCACCACCGGGTCCTCGACCTGGTTGGCGAGGTTGCGCGAGGAGACCGGCCGCGCGTAGTGGCGCCAGCGGTCCTCGATCTCCTTGTCCTTGGCCAGCGTGTTGGTGATCAGCGCGAAGGCGCGCGATTCGCGCTTCAGCACGGCGGTCAGCGATTTCGCCGCCTTGCGCCGGGTTTCCCCGTCGCGGTCGGAGAGCAGGTTCAGGACCTCGTTCGAGGTCAGCTCCTTGCCATCCACCGGGAAACGCAGGCCCGCCATGGTCTCGTCGAACAGCCGGGTCCAGGCGGCGCGGCCGACCACGTATTTCTCGTGCAGCAGCTTCTCGATCTCGTCGGACAGCTGGTGCGCGCGATAGGCCCGCAGGTCGCGCAGCCAGGGGGCGTAGCGCGCGGCGGCCGGGTCGGTGAGGAGGCGCGCGATCGCGGCGTCCTCCAGCCGGTTGATCTCCAGGGTGAAGAACAGGGTTTCCGAGGAGATCTCGGTCACCTTCTCCTGGATCGTCTGGTAGAAGCGGCCGATCTCGGGATCGGCCATGTTGCCGGCATGAACCAGCTGGGCATAGCTCGACAGCCGCCCCAGCAGCTCCTGGATCGCCTCGTAGGCGGCGATGGCGGCGCCGAAATCGGCGGAGTTCAGGGCCTCCAGCTTGCCCCGGTAGCGCGCGGCGAACGCCTTGGCGTCCTTGGCCGCGCTTTCCAGGTCGCGCTTCAGCTCGGGCGACGCGGTCCCGGGATAGAGGTCGGCCAGGTCCCATTCGGGCAGCGCGCCCAGTTCGGGGGTCCCGCTCGGGCTCTGGGCGGCGCGCTGGCTCATGCGGGAACTCCTGTGGTCGCTCGGATGGCGGGGTGGTCGCGGGCACGGCGAACGGGATGGGGGTGACGCCGATCGCACCCCGGCGATATAAGGGCTGCCGGCCGTTCCGCCAAGCGGCTGGCCGGTTTCCGCCAGAAGAAGCCGGGCTTTTGGGAGCGAATCGTCATGGATTACCGGGCCGTCGGCAGCCTGCCGGAGATGTTTTTCGCCCAGGCGGCGCGGCTGGCCGAGCGGCCGTTCCTGTGGCGCAAGGTCGACGGCGCCTTTCGCCCGCTGAGCTGGCGCCAGACCGCGGGCACGGTCAATCGCCTGGCGCGCGGCCTGACGGCGCTCGGCCTGCAGCCCGGCGAGCGGGTCGCGCTGGTTGCCGAGAACCGGCCGGAATGGCTGATCGCCGATCACGCCATCATGGCCGCCGGCGGCATCACGGTGCCGACCTTCACCACCCACACCACCGCCGACCACAAGCACGTGCTGACCCATAGCGGGGCGGTCGGCGCGATCGTTTCCGACAAGGCAATCGCCCGGCGCCTGCTGCCGGCCGCGCTCGACGCGCCCGAGCTGCGCTTCATCGTCTCGATGGAGGATCTCGACCTGGCCCAGGCCGCCACCGTCGAGGTGATCGGCTGGGAGGCGGCGCTCGCCCTCGGCGACGCCGCGCCCGACGCGGTGCCGGCGCGGGTGGCGGCACTGAAGCGCGGCGACACCGCCTGCTTCATCTACACCTCGGGCACCGGCGGCACGCCGAAGGGCGTGATGCTGTCCCACGGCGCGATTCTGTCGAATTGCCTCGGCGCCTATCATTTGCTGCTCGACATCGGCCTCGGCGACGAGGTGTTCCTGTCGTTCCTGCCGCTCAGCCACGCCTATGAGCACACCGCCGGCCAGTTCTTCCCGGTCTCGATCGGCGCCCAGATCTACTACGCCGAAAGCGCCGACCGGCTGGTCGACAACCTGGCCGAGGTGCGCCCCACCATCATGACCGCGGTGCCGCGGCTCTACGAGGTGATGCATCAGCGCATCCTGCGCGGCGTCGAGAAGACCGGCGGCTTCAAGCGGCGCATGTTCGACGCCGCCTACCGGATCGGCCGGCGCCGCTACGAGGCGCCGGACAGCCTGTCCTGGCGCGACCGCGTGGTCGACATCGCCGCCGAGCTCCTGGTGCGGCGCAAGGTGCGCCGGCGCTTCGGCGGGCGGCTCAAGGCCTTCGTGTCCGGCGGCGCCGCGCTGAACTACGACATCGGCCTGTTCTTCACCGCGCTCGGCGTCCGTATCCTGCAGGGCTACGGCCAGACCGAGGCGGCACCGGTGGTGAGCGCCAACCCGCCGCGGCGCATCAAGCTGGACTCGGTCGGCCCGCCGCTCGCCGGGGTCGAAGTCCGGACCGCCGCCGACGGCGAGATCCTGGTGCGCGGCGAGCTGCTGATGCAGGGCTATTGGCGCGATCCCCAGGCGACCGCCGCGGTGCTGCGGGACGGCTGGCTGCATACCGGCGACATCGGCATGCTCGACGCCGACGGCTATCTCCACATCACCGACCGCAAGAAGGACATCGTCGTGTTCTCCGGCGGCGACAACGTCTCGCCGGCGCGCATCGAGAGCTTCCTGATCCTGCAGCCGGAGATCAACCAGGCGATGGTCCATGGCGACAAGCGGCCGCATCTGGTCGCCCTGGTGGTGCCGGACGACGAGTTCCTGGCAAGCTGGGCCGCGGCGCGTGGCCGGGCACCCGATCTCGCCGCCATCGCCGACGACCCGGACGCGCGCGCCGAGCTGCACAAGGCGCTGGCGCCGGTCGTCGAGCGGGTGAACCAGGCGCTCTCGCCGATCGAGCGGATCAGGCGCTTCGCCGCCGCCCGCGCGCCGTTCACCATCGACAACGGCCAGCTCACGCCGTCCCTCAAGATCCGCCGCCACGTGATCCGCGAGGCCTATGGCGCGATGCTGGAGCGGCTGTACGAGCGCGGCGCCGGCTGAGGCGCCCGGCCGGCGTCTCAGGACGCCGGCGCGGCGCGGCTGTCGCCGGCGCGCGCCGCGAGCACGCCGCCGACCGCGGCGCCGGCGATGACCGCGGCCATCGGCAGGGCGCTGGCCTGGCCGAGGGCGCCGACCAGCGCGCTCGCCGCCGCGCCCATCGCGAACTGCAGCGTGCCGATGAACGCCGAGGCCGAGCCGGCGCGGCGGCCGGAGCGGGCCATCGCCAGGGCGACCGCATTGGGAAAGATGAAGCCCAGACTGCCGATCAGCAGGAACAGCAGCACGACCAGGGTCCAGAAGCTGCCGGGCGCCAGCAACTGGCTGGCCGCCAGCGCCAGTCCGACGGCGCCCTGGAACAGTCCGGCGACGCCCAGCATCCGCCGCGAGTCGAAGCGGCGCAGCAGCGCCGCGTTGATCTGCGACGACAGGATCAGGCCGAAGGCGTTGGCCCCGAACAGGATCGAGAAGGTCTGGGCCGAAACCCCGTGCAGCGAGATGAACACGAAGGGCGAGGCGGTGATGTAGGCGAACAGCGCCGCCGAGGCCAGGCCGCTGCAGCCGGCGAGTCCGAGGAACGGCCGGTCGAGCGCGAGCGCGGCATAGCTGCCGAGCGCGCCGGCGAGGCCGTCCGCGCTGCGCTTGTCGGCGGGCAGCGTCTCCGGCAGGCCGAGCAGCGCGGCGGCGATGCAGGCGATCCCGAAGCCGCCGAGGATCCAGAAGATCACGGTCCAGTCGGCGATGGCGAGGACATAGGCGCCGAGCGACGGCGCCAGGATCGGCGCCACGCCCATCACTAGCATGAGATGGGAATAGACCCGCGCCGCGTCGCGCTCGTGGAACAGATCGCGCACCATGGCGCGGGCGATCACGATGCCGGCACAGCCGCCCAGGGCCTGCACGATTCGCGCGAAGGTCAGCGTGGCGATGTCCGGGGCGAAGGCGGCGAGCCCCGAGGCCGCCACGTAGAGCGCGATGCCGGCGACCAGCGGTCGCCGGCGCCCGAAGCGGTCGGAGATCGGCCCGTAGAACGCCTGGCCGACCGCCAGGCCGATGAAGAACACCGCCAGGGTTCCCTGGACCGCCCCGGGATCGGCGGCGAAATGCGCCTCGATCGCCGGGAAGGCCGGCAGATACATGTCGATCGACAAGGGCGCGAAGGCGGTCAGCGCCCCCAGGATGACGATGAGACGCAGCCGGCCGGCAGATGCGGCGATGGGCAGGGGTGTCACGGTCGGGGGGCTGATCGGAATGACAGGGGCCGGAACGACGGGGGGCGGAACGACAGGGACCGGAATGGCAGGAAGCGGGATGGCGGCGGACCCCTGCTATGCGGCAGCAGGACCGCCGAGGCAAGCGCCCATGACGCAACCGTCCCCCGCGCTCCGCGAGGCCCCGCCGAGTGCAGCGACAATGCCCCTACTTCGCGTGGGAAGCGGCGGCGGCCGCATGGTTCCGTCGGGCGCACGCAAATTGCTTGCGTCGGCGGGCGGCGGGAATTGCCTGAAATTGCGGGCGCCCCGCGCGCGCCGCGCGCTTCATTGCTTTCCGGTGCCGGCCGATTGCCTGCCGGCCTGCCCTCCCCTAGGTTAGCCCGATAGCAACGAGAGCCATTCGAGTCTCTCTGGGAGGCCGCCATGACCCTCGCCGCGGTCACGCTCGACGACAAGTACGCCCTCGAATCCGGGCGCATCTACCTGACCGGAACCCAGGCGCTGGTGCGCCTGCCGATGATGCAGCGCCAGCGCGACCAGGCCGCCGGGCTCGACACCGCCGGCTACGTCACCGGCTATCGCGGCTCGCCCCTGGGCGGCATCGACCTGGCGATGGGACAAGCCAGGCGCTTCCTCGAGAAGAATCAGATCCGCTTCCATCCCGGGGTCAACGAGGATCTCGCGGCGACCGCGATCTGGGGCACCCAGCAGGCCGGCATCTACGGCGACGGCCGCCACGACGGCGTGTTCTCCATGTGGTACGGCAAGGGGCCGGGCGTCGACCGCTCGGGCGACGTGTTCCGGCACGGCAACCTCGCCGGCTCGGCGCGCCATGGCGGCGTGCTGCTGCTGGCCGGCGACGACCACACCTGCAAGTCGTCGACCACCGCCCACCAGTCCGAATACGCCTTCATGGATGCCGGCATCCCCGTGCTCAACCCGGCCGGCGTCCAGGAATTCCTCGACCTCGGCATCTTCGGCTGGGCCTTGTCGCGCTATTCCGGCTGTTGGACCGCCTTCAAGGTGGTGGCCGAGACGGTCGAAAGCTCGGCCTCGGTGTTCGCCGATCCGCACCGGGTCGAGATCCGCCTGCCCACCGATTTCGAGATGCCGGAAGGCGGGCTCAACATCCGGCCGCCGAAGACCCCGCTCGCCACCCCGATGGCGCTCGAGCTCGAGTACCGGCTGCACCGCCACAAGCTCTATGCCGCGCTCGCCTTCGCGCGCGCCAACGGCCTCGACAAGCGGATCATCGACGGGCCGAAGCGGCGCTTCGGCATCGTCACCTGCGGCAAGAGCTATCTCGACGTGCGCCAGGCGCTCGACGATCTCGGCATCGACGATGCCCATGCCGCCGAGATCGGCCTCAGCGTCTACAAGGTCGGCATGACCTGGCCGCTCGAGCGCGAAGGCATGCGCCGGTTCGCCGAGGGGCTGGAAGAGATCCTGGTGGTCGAGGAGAAGCGCGCGCTGGTCGAGAACCAGCTCAAGGAACAGCTCTACAACTGGAACGAAAGCGTCCGGCCGCGGGTGATCGGCAAGTTCGACGAGACCGGCGAATGGATCCTGCCCTCGGCCGACGAGCTGACGCCCGCGCGCATCGCGCGGGTCATCGCGCGGCGCATCGCGCGCTTCCACAAGAGCGAGCGGATCGAAAGCCGCCTGGCCTTCCTGGAGGCCAAGGAGAAGGCGCTCGCCGGCTACACGCCGGCGCTCCGCCGGGTGCCCTATTTCTGCTCGGGTTGCCCGCACAACACCTCGACCCGGGTGCCCGAGGGCAGCCGCGCGCTGGCCGGCATCGGCTGCCACTACATGGCGCAGTGGATGGACCGTTCGACCGTCACCTTCACCCATATGGGCGGCGAAGGCGCCGCCTGGATCGGCGAGGCGCCGTTCAGCAAGACCAGCCACGTCTTCCAGAACCTGGGCGACGGCACCTATTTCCATTCCGGCCTGCTGGCGATCCGCGCCGCGGTCGCGGCCAACGTCAACATCACCTACAAGATCCTCTACAACGACGCGGTCGCCATGACCGGCGGCCAGCCGATGGACGGGCCGATGGATGTGCCGCGCATGGCGGCCCAGCTCGCCGCCGAGGGGGTGGGGCGCATCGCGGTGGTGAGCGACGAGCCCGACAAGTACCCGACCAGCGGCGCGTTCCCCGCCGGCACCTCGGTCGACCATCGCCGCGAGCTCGACCGCGTCCAGCGCGAGCTGCGCGAGCTCACGGGCGTCACCGCGATCATCTACGACCAGACCTGCGCGGCGGAGAAGCGCCGGCGGCGCAAGCGCAAGCTGATGGTCGACCCGCCCAAGCGCGTGGTCATCAACGAGGCGGTGTGCGAGGGCTGCGGCGATTGCGGGCGCGCCTCGAACTGCCTGTCGGTCATCCCGGTCGAGACCGAGTACGGCCGCAAGCGGCAGATCGACCAGTCGAGCTGCAACAAGGACTTCTCCTGCGTCGAGGGCTTCTGCCCGAGCTTCGTCACGGTCCATGGCGGTCGCCTCAGAAAGCGCAAGTCGGCGGAGATCGGCATCGCCGCCGAGACCTTGCCCGAGCCCGCGCTGCCTGCCATCGAGCAGCCCTATGGCATGCTGATCACCGGGGTCGGCGGCACCGGCGTCGTCACCATCGGCGCGCTGATCGGCATGGCCGCCCATATCGAGGGCAAGGGCTGCTCGGTGCTCGACATGACCGGCCTCGCCCAGAAGGGCGGCGCGGTGTTCAGCCATGTGCGGATCGCCCGCCGCCCCGAGGACATCCATGCGGTCCGGCTCGCCGCCGGCGGCGCCAGGCTGCTGCTCGGCTGCGACGTGGTGGTGGCGGCCAGCTTCGATGCGCTCGCGAAGGTCGAGCGCGGCCACGCCCGCGCCGTCATCAACACCCACCAGACCGCGACCGGCGACTTCACCCGCAACCCCGATCTGGAGTTTCCAGAGGCCCGGCTCGAGCAGGCGATCCTCGACACCGCCGGGGCGGAGTCGACCGAGCTGTTCGACGCCACCCGGATCGCCACCGCGCTGATGGGCGACTCGATCGCCACCAACCTGTTCATGCTGGGCTACGCCTATCAGAAGGGGCTGGTCCCGGTGTCGGGCGACGCGATCACCCGCGCGATCGAGCTGAACGGCGTCGCCGTCGAGGCCAACAAGCGCGCCCTGCTGTGGGGCCGGCGCGCCGCCCACGACCTGGCCGCCGTCGAGGCGGTGGCGCGGCGCGCGGCGCCCGAGCCGGCCGGCCACGACGTCGCCACCGACCTGGACGAGATCGTGGCACGGCGGCGCAGCCAGCTCACCGCCTATCAGGACGCCGCGCTGGCCGAGCGCTATCGCGCCCTGGTCGAAAAGGTGCGCCGCGCCGAGAACGAGCGCGCGCCAGGACGCTCGGGGGCCCGCCGCGGCCTGGCCGAGGCGGTGGCGCGCAACTACTTCAAGCTGCTTGCCTACAAGGACGAGTACGAGGTTGCGCGACTCTATGCCAATGGCGATTTCCGGCGCCAGCTCGAGAACCAGTTCGAGGGCGACTACCGCATCGAGTTCAACCTGGCGCCGCCCGGAGTCGCGCGCCGCGACCCCGCCACCGGCCATCTGCAGAAGCGCACGTTCGGCCCCTGGATGATGACGGCGTTCGGCCTGCTGGCGAAGCTGAAGGGCCTGCGCGGCACGGCGCTCGACCCGTTCGGCCGCAGCGCGGAGCGGCGCATGGAGCGCCGGCTGATCGGCGAATACGAAGCGGTGGTCGAGGAGCTGGTCGCCGGCCTGGACGAGTCGAACCACGGCCTGGCGGTAGAGATCGCCGCGGTTCCCGAAGAGATTCGCGGCTACGGGCACGTCAAGGACGCAAACCTAAAGCTGGCGAAGCGGCGCGAGGCCGGGCTGCTCGAAAGCTTCCGCCGCCCGCAGACCCGCATGACGGCGGCCGAATAGTCCGGCGCCATCGGCCCGGCACGCCCGCCGCCACGACGACGGCGGCCATGCCGGGGATCGGGCGTTCAGGCGGCAAGGCGCAGGCCCGGGCAATCGAGATCGAGGCGCAGCTGAGGCACGGCGTGGCGGGCCGGCGCCACCGGCCGAACCGGCGGCACTGGCCGGCGGATCAGCTCCTCGGCGACCGCCTCGATGTCGGCGGGGTCGATGCCGATGTCGCGCAGCATGCGCGCGTCGAGCCGCGACAGCGCCTTGACCGTGCGGCGCCGCGACTGCCAGCGCGTGTAGCCGGCGGCTGCGCCGCGGGAAGCGGCCGCGACCGCCCGGGCGAACCCGCGGACCGCCCACTCGGCGCCGACGACCGCCAGATAGGCGGCCCGCGACATCGCCGCGGCGCGTTCCTGATGGGCCCGGTCGACGGCGCCCTGATACTCGGGATTGACCAGATACCAATGGTACATCGGGGTTCTCCTTGTTCCGCTCTCGGGACACCGCTGCTTTATCGACATTCGGCCCGCGAGAGTTCCTGGGATAAGGATTTACGGGGCTTTGCCTCGGCCGACAAACGAGTTAAATTCTAATCTGAGATTAGATATTCTAATCTGACGCCTGGACTGCGACGGGGATCCCCATGGCCCGCCGGCTGCCGCCGCTCAACGCCCTGCGCGCCTTCGAGGCCGCCGCCCGCCACTTGAGCTTCGCCAAGGCGGCCGACGAGCTGCACGTGACGCCGGCCGCGGTCAGCCACCAGATCAAGGCGCTGGAGGCTCATCTCGGCACGCCGCTGTTCCGCCGCCTCAACAAGTCGGTGCTGCTGACCGACCCGGCGCAGATCCTGCTGCCGGGCGTGCGCGACGGCTTCGAGCGCCTGGGCCAGGCGGTCGACAAGCTGGCCGGACACGACGCGGCCAATACCCTGAGCGTGACCGTGACGCCGTCCTTCGGCGCCCGCTGGCTGGTGCCGCGGCTGGAGCGCTTCCGCGCCCGCCATCCCGAGATCGCCGTGCGCTTCGACGCCAGCGAGCGGTTGGTCGACTTCGCCCGCGATCCGATCGACATGGGCGTGCGCTATGGCAGCGGCAGCTACCCCGGGCTGGCCAGCGTGCTGCTGATCCACGAGGAGGTGTTCCCGGTTTGCAGCCCGCGCCTGCTCCACGGGCCGCACCCGCTGCGGGTGCCGTCCGATCTCCGGCATCACGTGCTGATCCATACCGACTGGGATGCGCGCGACGACACCTCGCCGGACTGGCGCATGTGGCTGCTGGCCGCCGGCGCCCCCGATGTCGACCCGACCGGCGGGCTGATGTTCGGGGAAACCAACCTCGCCATGCACGCCGCGATCGAGGGCCAGGGCGTGGTGCTCAGCAGCAACGTGCTGGCGGACAACGACATCGCCGCCGGACGCCTGGTGCGGCTGTTCGATGTCGGCTTCAAGGCTTCGGGCGAGTTCGGCTACTACGTGGTCGCGCCGAAGGCCGGCTTTTCCACGCCGAAGGTCGCCGCCTTTCGCGACTGGCTGCTGGCCGAGGCGCAGGCCGACGCCGATGCACAGGCGAGGGCGACGGCAGCGGACGCAACGGCGGCGGACGCGACGGCGGCCCGGCCGGCGCGCGGCAGCCGGGCCGGACGGGCACCGGTACCGCCGGCCGCCCGCCCGCGGCCGCGCTCCTGAGCTGCCGGACGCCGGGCCCGCGCCCCGCCCCCCCCCCCAGCCCCTGTTCGCGAAACCTACACGTTGGACGGGGGTGGCATATACA
>CAYJQC010000022.1:32618-78580 GCA_964372215.1 uncultured Rhodospirillaceae bacterium | reverse complement strand
GCCGGTGCTGCTGATCGACGAGATCGACCGCACCGACGAGCCGTTCGAGGCCTATCTGCTCGAAGTGCTCTCCGACTACCAGATCACGATCCCGGAGATCGGCACCATCAAGGCGGCCATGCCGCCCATCGTCGTCATCACCTCGAACCGCACGCGGGAGATCCACGACGCCTTGAAGCGCCGCTGCTTCTACCACTGGGTCGACTATCCCGACGCGGCGCGCGAGCTCGAGATCCTGAAGGTCAAGGTGCCCGATGCGAGCGCCGCCTTGAGCCGGCAGGTCGTCGCGTTCGTGCAACGGCTGCGCAAAAAGGACCTGTTCAAGCTGCCCGGCGTCGCCGAGACCATCGATTGGACCGAGGCGCTGATCCAGCTCGACAAGGTGGCGCTCGACCCCCGGGCGATCGACGACACCATCGGCGTGCTGCTGAAATACCAGGACGACATCGCCAAGATCCGTGGCAGCGAGGCGGCCCGGCTGCTCGACGAGGTGAAGGCCGAGATCGCCGCGGCGGGGCGTTGAAGGCCGCCCTCATGGTTCGACAGGCTCACCATGAGGGCCTCATCCTGAGCCTGTCGAAGGATGAGGCCAGGCAGTGCCCGCGCTAGACACCGCTCCACCTGCCGGCGCCGACAGCCGGCTGGTCGAGAACATCATGCATTTCGCCCGCACCCTGCGGGCCGCCGGCATGCCGGTCGGGCCCGGCAAGGTGATCGACGCGATCCGCGCCGTGGAGACGGTGGGCGTCGCCAACCGCGACGATTTCTACTGGGCGCTGCACGCCGTGTTCGTCAACCGGCGCGACCAGAAGGAGCTGTTCGACCAGGCCTTCCACCTGTTCTGGCGCAACCCGCAGTTCCTCGAGCGCATGATGCGGATGATGCTGCCGCAGCTGCGCGTGCCGGCCGACGAGGATCCCGCCGAGGAGCTCATGCGGCGCCTGACCGAGGCGCTGCATCCCGACCGTCCCGGGCAGGGCGATGGCGAGGAGCCGCCGCCGGAGGAGGTGCAGATCGATGCCGCCCTCACTTGGTCGGCCCGCGAGGTCCTGCAGAAAATGGACTTCGAGAAGATGTCGAGTCAGGAGCTGGCCGCCGCCAAGCGCGCGATATCTGCCATGCGCCTGCCGATCATGGCGGTGCCGACCCGGCGCTTCCAGCCGCGCAGCCGGGGCCGGCGGATCGACATGCGCGCCACCCTGCGCGCCGCCCTGCGCAGCGCCGGAACGATTCCCCTGAAGCGGCGCGAGCGCCGCCGCCGCCGCCCGCCGCTGGTGGTGCTGTGCGACATCTCCGGCTCGATGAGCCGCTATTCGCGGCTGCTGCTGCACTTCCTGCATGCCGTCACCAACGATCGCGACCGGGTGCATACCTTCCTGTTCGGCACCCGGCTCACCAACATCACCCGCTACCTGCGTCAGCGCGACGTCGACATCGCCCTCGACAAAGTGGCGGACGCGGTCGAGGACTGGTCCGGCGGCACCCGCATCGGCGCGGCGCTCGCCGAGTTCAACACCCGCTGGTCGCGCCGGGTGCTGGGCCAGGGCGCAGTGCTGATCCTGATCACCGACGGCCTCGACCGCGAGGGCGCGGAGGGCCTCGGCGCCGAGATGGAGCGCCTGCACAAGTCCTGCCGGCGGCTGATCTGGCTCAACCCGCTCTTGCGCTACGACGCCTACGAGCCAAAATCACAGGGAGCCCAGGCGATCATGCCGCATGTCGACGAGTTCCGGCCGGTCCACAATCTGGACAGCCTGGCCGACCTGACCCGGGTGCTGAGCCGCCCCGGCCGGCGCCGCCTGGAGGGTGCCAGCGAATGGCTGGCCGCCGCCGAGATCGAAGGAGCCCACGCATGACCGAGCACAGCGAAGGCGTTCTGGAGCGGGCCGTCGCCTGGCGGACCGAAGGCCGTGGCGTCGCGCTCGCCACCGTGGTCGACACCTGGGGCTCGTCGCCGCGCCCGACCGGCAGCCAGATGGCGGTCGACGACCGCAGCAACATGGTGGGCTCGGTCTCCGGCGGCTGCATCGAGGGCGCCGTGGTGCTCGAGGCCCAGGGCGTCATGGCCGACGGCAAGCCGCGCCTGCTCGATTTCGGCATCACCAACGAGCAGGCCTGGGAAGTCGGCCTCGCCTGCGGCGGCAAGCTGCAGGTCTATGTCGAGAGGGTGGAATGAAGCGCGCGATCCTCGACCGGCTGCTCGCCGACCGTGCCGCCAAGCGGCCGGCGGCGATCGCCACCAATCTCGACGACGGCTGCCAGGCGCTGATCCATTTCGAAGACGCCGCCGGCGATCTCGAGCTCGATCCGGCGGCGCTGGCGGCGGCGCGCGCGGCGCTGCGCGTCGACCGCAGCGGCCTGCTCGATCTGCCGGGACGGCGCATTTTCCTGCAGGTCTCGAATCCGCCGCTGCGGATGCTGATCGTCGGCGCCGTGCATATTTCCCAGGCGCTGGCGCCGATGGCGGCGCTGGCCGGCTACGACGTGACGGTGATCGATCCGCGCCGCGCCTTCGCCACGGATTCCCGCTTTCCCGACGTGAAGCTGGTGTCGGCCTGGCCCGACGACGCGATGCGCGACCTGAAGCCCGACAACCGCACCGCCATCGTCGCCCTGACCCACGATCCCAAGATCGACGATCCCGCGCTGCAGGTGGCGCTCGCCTCCGACGCCTTCTATATCGGCGCGCTCGGCAGCCGGAAGACCCATGCCAACCGCCTCGCCCGCCTGCGCGAGGCCGGGCTTGCCGACCCGGCAACCGCGCGCATCCATGGACCCATCGGCCTCAAGATCGGCGCCAAGTCGCCGGCGGAGATCGCCATCTCGATCCTGGGCGAAGTGACCGCCGTGCTGCACGCGCCGTCGGACGCCGCCGCGAAAGCCGGCGCCGCCGCATGATCTTCGCCGAACTGCCGCTCGACCAGGCCGAGGGCGCGGTGCTCGCCCACAGCGTGCGGCTGGGGCGCGAGAGCTTCAAGAAGGGCCGCGTGCTGTCGGCCGCCGACATCGCGGCACTGCGCGCCGCCGACAAGGTCAGCGTCGTCGCCGCCCGGCTCGACACCGACGACCTGGCCGAGGATGCGGCGGCGGCGCTGGTCGCGCGCGCCGCGGCCGGCGCCAATCTCGCCGTCGCCGCGGCGTTCACCGGCCGCTGCAACCTGGTGGCCGAGCGCGCCGGCGTCGTCGTCGTCGACCGCGACCGGCTCGACGCGCTCAACGAGGTCGACGAGGCGGTGACCCTGGCCTCGCTGGCGCCGTTCGACGTGGTCGAGCCCCGGCAGATGGTGGCGACCATCAAGATCATCCCGTTCGCGGTACCGCGCGCGATGGCCGAGCGCTGCGCCGCGATCGCCGCCGAGGGCGGCCCGCTGCTGCGGGTCGCCGCGTTCCAGCCCCGCCAGGTCGGGCTGGTGCAGACCCGCCTGCCGGGCACCAAGCCCGGCGTGCTCGACAAGACCGTCGAGATCCTCAACCTGCGCCTCGCCGCGCTCGGCTGTCCGCCGGTAGTCGAGCGGCGCTGCGATCATGGCGAAGCGCCGCTGGCCGAGACGATCGCCGCGCTGCGCCGCGACGGCGTCGAGATGATCCTGGTCTCCGGCGCCTCGGCGATCACCGACCGGCGCGACGTGATCCCCGCGGCACTCACCCGGCTCGGCGGCACGGTCGAGCATCTCGGCATGCCGGTCGACCCCGGCAACCTGCTGATGCTGGGCCGGCTCGACGACAAGCCGTTCCTGGGCCTGCCCGGCTGCGTCCGCTCGCCCAAGCTCAATGGCTTCGACTGGGTGCTGCAGCGGCTGATGGCGGATCTCGCCGTCACCCGGCGCGACATCGTCCACATGGGCGCCGGCGGGCTGCTCAAGGAAATTCCGTCGCGGCCGCAGCCGCGCGCCGGCGCCGTGCCGGCGGCGCCGCGCGCGCCGCGGATCGGCGCGCTGGTGCTGGCCGCCGGCCGCTCCACCCGCATGGGCAGCGCCAACAAGCTGCTGGCCGAAATCGACGGCGCCCCGATGGTGGCCCGCGCGGTCGATACCGCCCTGGCGTCCCAGGCGACCGAAGTCGTGGTGGTGACCGGCCACGATGCCGAGCGGATCGGGGCGGCGATCGCCGGCCGCAAGGTCGAGATCGTCCACAATCCCGACTACGCCACCGGCATGAGCACGTCGCTGCATCGCGGCCTCGCCGCCCTCGGCGACGGCGTCGACGGCGTCATCGTCTGCCTGGCCGACATGCCGCGGATCACCGCCGCCACGCTCGACCGGCTGATCGCGTCGTTCAATCCGCTGGAAGGCCGCGCCATCTGCCTGCCGACCTGGAACGGCAAGCGCGGCAATCCGGTCCTGTGGGCCAGGCGCTTCTTCCCGGAGATGGGGGAGATCCACGGCGACACCGGCGCCCGCCACCTGATCGGCGAGCATGCCGAACTGGTCTGCGAGGTCGCCATGCCCGACGACGCGGTGCTGGTCGACGTCGACACGCCCGACGCGCTCGCCGCGCTCAACCGGGCCAGCGCCGATCCGCGGACCGGCTGACTCAGCCGCGGGACTCGACCGCCTCGACGAACTCGATGACCGCGCGGTCGGCGCCGTGCTCGAACAGATCGGCATGGCCGGCGGCCGGGAACAGCCGCAGGGTCTTGGGGCCGGTCGCGGCCTCGTAGACCCGGCGTCCGAACGCCGCCGGGGTCACCGCGTCGCGCTCGCCGTGCAGCACCAGGACCGGCAGCTCGAGGGCGCCGATCTTGGCCAGCGAATCGAAGCGGTCGCGCACCAGCCAGCGCGCGGGAAAGATCGGGAAGCGCCGCTGCGCCATGGCGGCGATCGAGGTGAACGGGGCTTCCAGCACCAGCGCCGCGGCGGCCCGCTCGCGCGCCATCTGCACGGCGACCGCGGTGCCCAGGGATTCGCCGTACAGCACCAGCGCGCCGCCCGCCGCGCGCGCGTCGAGAAAGCCGAGGGCGGCGCGGGCATCGGCATAGAGCCCCTGCTCGTTCGGCCGGCCGCGATTGCCGCCATAGCCGCGATAGCCGACCAGCAGCACACCCCAGCCCTCGGCGATGAACGGCAAGACCTTGTGCGGCCGGTCGCCGATATGGCCGGCATTGCCCTGAAAATAGGCAAGCACCGGCCGGTCGGGCGACGCCGGCGGCCGGTACCAGGACCGGTTCTCGCCGCCATCGGCGCTGCGGGTGACCACCTCCTGCATCACCCCGGCGAGCCCGGCGGCGCCGAGATCGGCCGGGCTGCGATCGGGGACGAAGATCAAGCGGCGCTGGAGCGCGAACACCGAGGCCAGGACGGCAAAATAGCCGCCCGCGGCGAGGCCGATGAATTCGATCACTTTGGAAGATCTGCCATGTCGTCCCTCGCCGAACCCGCATTCGGGGAGCTTTCTACTCCGGCGCCGGCTCGCTGGCGAGGCCGGCATCGCGACGGGCGCCGCGGCGTCGTGACCGATTGCGCTACTTGCCCGCCTGCTGCACGAACTCGATGACCGCGCGGGCGGCGCCGTGGTCCCAGAGGTCCAGATGATCCCCTTCCGGGAACAGCTTGAGCTGGTGCGCGCCGGACGCCGCCTCGAACAGGCGCCGGCCGAAATCGACCGGCACGATCGTGTCGCGTTCGCCATGCAGGATCAGCAGAGGCGCCTGAACGCGCCCGATCTTGGCCAGAGAGTCGAAGCGATCGCGCACCAGCCAGCGCGCCGGGAAATAGGGGAACTGGCGCTGCGCCATGTCGCCGAGCGAGGTGAACGGTGCCTCCAGCACCAGGGCGCCGGCGGCGAACTCCGACGCCATCTGGACCGCGACGCCGCTGCCCAGCGATTCCCCATAGAGCACCAGCCGGCCCGGAACCACGCCTTGCTGCGCGAGATAGCCGAGCGCGGCGCGGCCATCGGCATACAGGCCCGCCTCGGTCGGCTGGCCGGGGTTGCCGCCGTAGCCGCGATAGCCGACCAGCAGCACCCCCCAGCCGTCCTGCAGGAATGGCAGCACCTTGAACAGGCGGTCGGCGATGTTGCCGGCATTGCCCTGGAACAAGACCAGGGTCGGCGTGCCTTCGCGCGCCGGCCGGTACCAGGATATGGTCGCGATGCCGTCGGTTGCTTTGAGCGACACCGCTTCGAAGATCCCCGCGGCCCCCGACAGCGCCAAGTCCGGCCGACGTCCATCGGGCAGGTAGATGAAGCTGCGCTGGGTGACGTAGACGAGGGCCAACAGGCCCCCGTAGATCGCCACCAGGACAACGATCACGGCCAGCACAGTTCGCCGCCAGTACCGCGGCGGACCGGAGCCGGCGCCTTTCGTGTCACTCCTGGTCAGCGGCATCAGGAGCGGGCGCCTCGTGATAGGCGACGAAGCGCAAGGCCGCCGTCACGCCCTCGCTGCGGCACCAGTTGCGGAACCCGCCCAGGCCGCGGTTGTGCCATTCCAGGTCGGCCTTGGTCCAGGCGCTGATGCGGATCTGGCGGACGGCCTGCTCGTCCAGGCGGTCGCGGGCGACCAGATCGGCCATCTGGCGCCGGAAGCCATCGGCGACGTCGTCCGAGATCAATCCGCAATACTCGCAGACGGTGGCGTCGTAGATGGCGCTGTGCAACTCCGGGTAGCGGGCGGCGAGCGCGGCCCGCGCGCTGTCCTCGGCGCCGGCCGGCCGCCAGGCCAGCAGCGTGGCCGACAGGACCGCGAGGCCGAGCCGGCGTCGCCAGGCACGGCAATGAGGCGCCGCTGGGACCATGCGGGCAGTCTGAGGCCGGTTCCGCCGGATGGTCAACCGCAGCCGCCGGCCAGACTTGGCCCCACCCCCCGCAAATTGCCTCTTCGCAGGCCGGGAATCCTTGCCTAGTCTTGTCGGCCCTTCGGACCGGACACTCGGGAACCCCGCCCTCATGCGTTTAGACCGCCTGTGCTCGATCACCCTCCTGGCCATGCTCGCCGGCTGCAGCAATGCCGCCGAAGAGGGGCGAGTCGCCAGGCTGGTCCTGGACCAGGCCTCGTTCGACACCGTGCCGGTCTGCCATGGCAGCGGCTGCACCGAGCGCACCGAGGTGCGGCTCAACGACGACGACTGGTCCAAGGTCGACGCCGTGTTCCTGGCGCAGGCGCCAAGCGCGCAGGAGGAACGCGAGCGCATTGCGCTCGCCATCGGCATCATCGAGATCCTGGTCGGGCCGCAGGCCGGGACCCGGAGCGACGCCGGGCGCAACATCACCAGCCGCCACCAGGGCGAGCAGCTCGATTGCGTGGACGAGGCGGTCAACACCACGACCTATCTCCGTCTGGTCGCCCAACGCGGCCTGCTGCGCTTCCATGATGTCGGCCTGCCGGCCAACCGGCTGCTCGACCTGGTCAACGCCCACAACACCGCGGTGGTGATCGACCGCGCCACCGGAATTCCCTATGCCGTCGACTCCTGGTTCTACGCCAATGGCAGCCCGGCGGTGATCCTGCCGTTGGTCGCCTGGCGCGCCGGCTACGATCCGCTCGACGACGGGCCGCTGCCGCCCGCGCCGGACAACGCGGCAACCGCCGCACAACCCGCCGCCCTGCCCGGCAGCAGTTGACGCCGGCCGCGCCCGCAGCGCGCTGGTGCATCGACCACGCATTCGTGTTCGTCGCACCCGGGGCGCCCGAGGCCAGCGCCCTGGAGTCGCTCGGCCTGCGGGAAAGCTTCCGCCGCCACCACCCCGGCCAGGGCACCGCCAATCTCTGCTTCTGCTTCGACAACGCCTATCTTGAGCTGCTGTGGCTCGAGGACGCGGCGGAGGCGGACTCCTGCGCGCTGAACCGGAGCGCATGGGCCGCGCGCGCGGCGTGGCGCGACGGCGGCGCCTCGCCCTTCGGCCTGGCACTGCGCAGCGACGATCCCGAAGCGATCCTGCCGGTGCCGGCTTGGAACTACGCCGCGCCGTTCCTCCCGGCCGGCCAGGTCATCCCGGTGGCGCTGGCGAGCGACGACCCGCGCCAGCCGCTGCTGTTCCGCTCGCCGGGAGGCGCGCGCCCATGCACGGGGCGGGATTATTGGACCTGTTCCCAGTCCGGAAATGGCATAGTTGCACGGTAAGCTGGCCGAGTCGGCGCGCGGCGTGCAGGCGCCACTTGATCGGCGGCGCGGATCGGCGGCGGCCCGATCCGCCGTCCATGCGATGGGAGCTGTGAACGGGCCATGACAGCTCGGGGCGACCTGGCGGCATTGCGACCGATCGGCGGGGCCGAGCTGGCGCAGGTCCTCGAGTCCCACCAGCGCTGGCTCGCCGGCGACGAACAGAACGGCAAGCGGGCGACGTTCCAGGGCCGCGCCCTGCGCGGCGCCAACCTGGCCGGTGTCGACCTGCGCTACGCGGATTTCAGGGAAACCGACCTCTCCGGGACCGATCTCTCGGGAGCCGAGCTGATGTACACGGACTTCACGGGCGCCGTCCTCCAGGACGTCCGGCTCCACGAATCCGACCTGATCAATGCGACTTTGTGCGACGCGGAAAGTCTGTCGGCCAAGAGCCTGGCAGGCTCGCTGCTGACCAACGCCGAGCTCCCGGATGCGGTGGCGAAGTTCGATGCGCTGGGTCGCACCTGGGAGATCGCCAGCCGCTCCAGCAACACCTTCATCGCGGTGCTCGGCGCCTGCGTCTATTGCTGGTTGACGATCGCCACCACCAACGACGTGCGGATGATCACCAACTCCGCATCGTCGCCACTGCCGGTGTTCGGCACCGAGATCCCGATCGTCGGCTTCTACTGGGCGGGGCCGATCATCCTGCTGGGCGCCCATCTCTACGTGCATATCTACCTGCAGCGGCTGTGGCAGGGCTATGCACGCCTGCCGGCGGTCTTTCCCGACGGCATGGCGCTCGACCAGAAGGCCTTTCCCTGGCTGCTGAGCTCGCTGGTGCAGTTCAATGTCCGGCGGCTGCGTGGCCACCAGCGGCTGTCGACCTGCTTCGACCACATCCTGTCGGTCATCCTCGCCTGGTGGGTCGTGCCGTTCACCCTGACCCTGTTCTGGCTGCGCTATCTGCCGCGCCACGACTGGGTCGGAACCGCATGGCACATCCTGCTGATCGGCATCGCCGCGGCCTCCAGCCAGGTCACCTATCGGTTGGCGTCGCGCACCCTGCGCGAGATCGCCCATCCGCGCCCCGACACCTATGTCAGCGATCAGCGCTCGGTGTGGAGCCATGGCTGGCGGGCGTTGCGGCGCTATCGGCCGAGCCTGTCCATGATGTGCGTAATCGGGGCGCTGCTGCTGGTCTCGCTCGGGGCGATCAACGGCGCCCCCGGCAAGCGTGGCGGCGGCTGGCCGGAGCGCATCGTGCCCGACCTGCTGCACGTGCTCGGGTTCCACGCCGTCGCCGACTTCAGGGACGCCGACGTATCGACCCGGCCGCTGGGCTGGAGCGGACACGACATCGCGCAGATCGCCGGCGCCGCGCTGCAGGAGGCCAACCTGAGATATGCCGACATGCGCAAGGCGTTCCTGGTCGGCGCCAACCTGCGCTCCGCCGACCTCCAGGGCGCCGACATCAGGAAGTCCAATCTCGAAGGCGCCGACATGGACGAGGCCAACCTGCGCGGCGCCGACATCGCCAAGGCCAACCTCGCCAACGTCAATCTCGAGGAGGCCGATCTCGAAAACGCCGATCTCTATCTCGTCAACCTCGCCGGCTCGATCCTGACCCGCGCCAATGTCAGGAACGCGAATTTCGACGGCGCGACCCTCGAGGTGACGCGGCTCGACGAGACCGATCTGCGCGCCGCCCGGAACCTGACCCGGGCTCAACTCGCGCGCGCCTGCGCCGACCTGCCGCCTCAGATGCCGCCGGAATTCGCCGACCTCCGCCTCGCGCCCTGCCCGCCCGAGCAGGGGCTCATCCACCGGCGCAACTGGTAGCCCCGCCCGCCGGCAGCCTTCGTCCTCTTGGGACGCCGCCGCGAATTCGACCCCTGTTGCCGGCGCCACGTCTGTTGATCAGTCTCTCGTCTGGTCGCGTCGACTACCCAGAGGCAAGACGAACGATGCTGACCGCAACCCCCTTCTACTATCTGCGCCACGGCGAGACCGACTGGAACCGCCAAGGCCGGCTCCAGGGCTGGACCGACGTGCCCTTGAACGCGACCGGGCTTGGCCAGGCGCGGGCCGCCGCCGGGCTGGTGCAAGGGCTCGGCATCCGCAGCATCTGCGCCAGCCCGCTCGGCCGGGCGCTCGAGACGGCGCGCATCGTGGCGGCGGCGACGGCGGCGCCGGTCACCGTGATCGACGATCTCCGGGAATGCGGCCTGGGGGTGCACGAGGGCGGCACCCACGGCGTGTGGTACGACGACTGGAAGCGCGGCGCGACACCCGAGGGAGCCGAGCCCTATCGCGACTTTCTGGCGCGTGCGCTCGCCGGCGTGAACCAGGCCCTGGCGCTGCGGGACGGCCCGGTGCTGATCGTCGCTCATGGCGGCGTCTACTGGACGATCCGCGACCAGGCGCGCTTCGAGCTCGACGGCATCCCCAACGGCCAGCCGATCTTCCACCAGCCACCCTCGCCCGGGCGGCCGTGGTGGGAGCGCTCGGTGATCGGCGCCTGAAGCCAAGGGATCGCGTAGCCGGCTCCGTCGCGATCTCGCCCGCCAGGCTTGCCTCCCCGGGCCGCTTTTGAAACTATGGCAGCGCCCTCGCGGCACCCCCCGGCCGACTTCCGGCCCGATCAGCCCACACCCAAGACCAAGCGGACAAGGAGGCCACTCTCATGGACGTGCGCGCGGCGGTCGCCCACAAGGCCGGAGCTCCCCTCACCATCGAAACCGTCCAGCTCGAGGGCCCGCGCGCCGGCGAGGTGCTGGTCGAGGTCAAGGCGACCGGCATCTGCCACACCGACGAGTTCACCCGCTCGGGCGCCGACCCCGAGGGGCTGTTCCCGGCGATCCTGGGGCACGAAGGCGCCGGCATCGTGGTCGATTTGGGGCCAGGCGTCACCAGCCTGAAGAAGGGCGATCACGTGATCCCGCTCTACACGCCGGAATGCCGGCAATGCGAATACTGCCTGAGTCGGAAGACCAATCTCTGCCAGGCGATCCGCACCACCCAGGGCCAGGGGCTGATGCCCGACGGCAGCAGCCGGTTCTCGCTCGGCGGCAAGCCGGTGTTCCACTACATGGGCACTTCGACCTTCGCCAACTACACCGTGGTGCCGGAGATCGCGCTGGCGAAGATCCGCAAGGACGCGCCGTTCGACAAGGTCTGCTACATCGGTTGCGGCGTCACCACCGGCATCGGCGCGGTCATCAACACGGCGCGGGTCGAGCCCGGCGCCAACGTGGTGGTGTTCGGCCTCGGCGGCATCGGCCTCAACGTGCTGCAGGGCGCGCGCCTCGCCGGCGCCGACATGATCGTCGGCGTCGACCTCAACCCGGGACGCAAGGCGCTGGCCGAGAAATTCGGCATGACCCATTTCGTCAATCCGAAGGACATGAAGCCGGAGGAGCTGGTGCCGCATCTGGTCGAACTCACCAAGGGCGGCGCCGACTACAGCTTCGAATGCATCGGCAACGTGAACGTCATGCGCCAAGCGCTGGAATGCTGCCACAAGGGCTGGGGCGTCAGCGTCGTCATCGGCGTCGCCGGCGCCGGCCAGGAGATCTCCACCCGGCCGTTCCAGCTGGTCACCGGCCGGGTGTGGAAGGGCTCCGCCTTCGGCGGCGCGCGCGGCCGTACCGACGTGCCGAAGATCGTCGACTGGTACATGGAGGGCAAGATCAACATCGACGACCTGATCACCCACACCATGCCGCTGGAGAAGATCAACGAGGGGTTCGACCTGATGCACGAGAGCAAGTCGATCCGCTCCGTGGTCCTGTACTGAGGAGCGCGCCATGGCAGACATCAAGACGGCAGACATCGAGACCATCAGCGAGCATCGCTGCTTCGGCGGCGTGCAGGGCTTCTACAGGCACGCGTCCAGCGCCTGCGCCGGGCCGATGCGCTTCTCGGTCTACGTGCCGCCGCAGGCCGAGAAGGGAAAGGTGCCGATGCTCACCTACCTGGCGGGCCTGACCTGCACCGAGGAGACCTTCGCGATCAAGGCCGGCGCCCAGCGCGTTGCGGCCGAGCTCGGCCTGATGCTGGTGGCGCCCGACACCAGCCCGCGCGCGGCGAACATCCCCGGCGAGGACGACGACTGGGATTTCGGCACCGGCGCCGGGTTCTATGTCGACGCGACCGCCGCGCCGTGGTCGAAGAACTACCGCATGTTCTCTTACGTGACCGAGGAGCTGCCGGCGCTGATCGCCGGATCGTTTCCGGCAAGGGCGGACGCCCAGGGCATCTTCGGCCATTCCATGGGCGGTCACGGCGCGCTTATCTGCGCGCTCAAGAAGCCGGGACAGTATCGCTCCGTCTCCGCCTTCGCGCCGATCGCCGCGCCGACCCGCTGCCCCTGGGGCCACAAGGCCTTCGGCGGCTATCTCGGCGCCCAAACGGCGGCCTGGGTCGACTGGGACGCCAGCGAACTCATGCGCCGCCGCAAGTTCGGCGCGCCGATCCTGATCGACCAGGGCACCGACGACAAATTCCTGGCGGAACAGCTCTACCCGGAAGTGTTCGAGGACGCCTGCACGGCGGTCGGACAGCCCCTCACCCTGCGGCGACAGCCCGGCTACGACCACGGCTACTACTTCATCGCCAGTTTCGTCGCGGATCATCTGAAACACCACGCCGATCAGCTCTCGGGATAGTCCGTTTCGCGCCCCCGGGGATCGACTCCGGGAGGGTTCCAGGCAAGGTTGACAAGGGTCCGTCAACTCCAATATATGAACACGTCTTCATATGTTGGAGAATAGAATGGGACGGGTACTGCCCTTGCGCGATCTGTCGGCGCCGCTTGCCGACGACCAGGTCACCGAGCTGGCCGAGATGTTCCGCCTGCTCGGCGACAACAGCCGCTTGCGCATCGTCCTCGCCTGCCTGGACGGCAGCCACGCGGTGGGGGCGCTGGTCGCCCGGCTCGGCCTGTCGCAGTCCCTGGTCAGCCACCATCTGCGCCTGTTGCGCGCCGCCCGGCTGCTGCGCGCCGAGCGGCGCGGCAAGCATGTCCACTACTCAATCGCCGACGACCATGTGCGCTGCGTGCTGGTCGACATGGTCGACCACGTGGCCGAACCGGACCATGAACATGAGGACGCCGTCTGATGGCCGGCTGCAACCATTGCCATGTCGACGACGCCGAGGCGCTGCGCCACGACGGAGCCTTTCGCCGCGCCCTGTGGATCGCGCTGGCACTCAATGGTGGGATGTTCGCGGTCGAGATCGTCGCCAGTCTGTACGGTCGCTCGATGTCGCTGCAGGCCGATGCGCTGGACTTCCTCGGCGATTCCTGGAGCTACGCGATCAGCCTCGCCGTGCTCGGCATGAGCCTGCGCGCGCGGACCAACGCGGCGCTGCTCAAAGGCGCCACCATGGGGCTGTTCGGGCTGTGGGTGATCGGCAGCACCGCCTATCACGGCTGGGCCGGCACCGTGCCGGCGGCTGTCGTGATGGGTCCGGTGGCGCTCATGGCGCTCGCGGCCAATGTCACCGTCACCCTGCTGCTGCTTCGCTACCGCAATGGCGACGCCAACATGCGCTCGATCTGGCTGTGCAGCCGCAACGACGCGCTCGCCAATGTCGCGGTCATGGCAGCGGCGGGCGGCGTGGCGGCGACCGGCGCCGGCTGGCCCGACATTCTGGTGGCGGCCGGCATCGCCGCCCTCAACCTGAGCGCCGCGTCGAGCGTCTTCCGCCAGGCCCGGCATGAGCTCCGTGAGCATGCGGCCGACGCGGCTGCCTCTTGACCTTCCCGTCGCTGGAATGCGCATTTTGAACGGGTCGGCACGGCCGGAGTCCAGGATCGATGAAGCGGTTTCGTATCGAAGGCATGACCTGCCAGGGTTGCGTCAACGCGGTGACCCAGGCGGTCGGCGGCGCCGCTCCGGGCATCCCGGTCGAGGTCACGCTGGCAAGCGGCGAAGTCACCCTCGGCGACGGCGCCGATGTTGCATTGGTCGCCGCGGCGATCGAACGGGCCGGCTTCGTGGTGGCGGAGCGGCCCGCCTGAGGCGCCCGCAGGCGGCGCCCCGGAGCCGCAGGGTCTGTGCCGGCTGCCTTGCAGCCGTCCCGCTCCCTTCCGTATAAATCCTTCTAGGTGAGTCTTGTCGGACCGCCAGGGGGGCAATCGGCCGAATGGCTGTCGGTCATATCGTGAACGGCGCGCTGGCAATCCTGCTGGTCGCCGCGGGTGCGTTCGTGCTGTTCGTCCTGCCGGTCGGGCCGATGGCGTCGAGCCGTCACTGGGCATGGCTGCTGCTGCCCGCGGCCCTGCTGACCTGCAGCCACTGGGCGCTCATGCACGAAGCGATCCATGGCCTGCTGCATCCCCATCCGCGTCTCAACCGGCTGGCCGGCCGGGCGCTGGCGATCGCCGGCGGCTCGTCCTTCCGGCTGTTGCGGTTCGGCCATCTCATGCATCACCGCTTCAACCGACATGTCATGGACCGGCCGGACTGCTTCGATCCAAAAGAGATTTCCCCGACCGCAGCTCGCAGCCGATACTTCCTCGAGCTGTTCGGCGGCGTCTACCTCATCGAGGTCGTCGTGCCGCAGCTATTCCTGCTGCCGCGCCGGATCTGCCTGCAGATCCTCGAGCGCATCTACCGGCATCGCGACCCGGCCGTGCAGCAGATCCACGAGGTGGCGCGCCGCACGCTCACCGGCCGGCGCCAGATGCGCGAACTCCGCCAGGACGCGGCGGCTACGGCCGGGCTGTTCGCCGCAGCCGGCCTGGCCTGGGGTCCGGACTGGCCGCTGTTGCTCGCCTTCCTGATCGGCCGCGGCGCGATCGTCTCGTTCCTCGACAACGTCTACCACTACCGGACGCCCCTGGATTCCCGGGATTTCGCCTTCAATCTCCGGCTCCCGATGCCGCTCCGACTCGCCATCCTCAACATGAACCTGCATCGGGTTCATCACCGCGCACCGCACCTGCCCTGGTGGCAGCTGCCCGAGCGCCATCGCGCAACCGGCGACGGCTACGACGCCGCCTTTCTGCCTGCGGCGTTGCGCCAGCTGCGCGGGCCGGCGTCCATCCGGTCCGATTGTTTCGCAACTGCGAACGTGCTGGAGCAAGCCGCCGAGTAGATCGCCGCGGCGGCCCCCGCGGACCACCAACCGCACCCGAGCTGGAGCGGCTTCCGGACCGGACGGGCAATGCCGGGCTTGCAATTGTCCAGGCTGCCCCGCAATCTATGCATGGTTGCCCGATTTCGTCGTGATGGGCCGTTCGAGCACGACGCAACAGTCGCGACCCAGGGGGCCGGCGGCAGTCAGGCGTACGCGCGAGAATACGGAACCGGCACCTCAGGGTCCGGCAACCGCTGTCTCCACAGGCGAGTACGCGTTATGAACGAACGTGATTATTCCGGTGGTTCGAGTAATGGTTCTGGTACCGAGCTGCATGGAACCATCAAGTGGTTCAATCCAGAAAAAGGGTTCGGCTTCGTGTCGCCCGCCGATGGCTCGCAGGACGTGTTTCTCCACATCTCCGCCCTGAAGCAGGCAGGCCTGCAGGATGCCCCCGAGGGATCGTCGATCCATTGCGAAGTGGGTCAGGGTCGCAAGGGCATCCAGGTTCTCAGGGTCATCGGCCTCGACACCAGCACAGCGACGCCGCGCAGTCCGCGACCGCGCCGTCCCTTCGGTCCGCGCGACCACCAGCCTCGCTGACGTCGAGGCCGCGGGCCACCGTGGCCGGGACGCAGCCGACCGGACAGCGCGCAGGACCTGGCTGACCGCAACTGACCCTCGGGGCACAGCTCCCGGTTCCGCGGGGCGACGGATGCGCCCGCTGGCGATGTCCAGCGCAGCCAGCCGGTGCCGAGCCCGGCACCGAAATGGGGTTGAGTGCCCCGCCCCTCACCCACTACAAGCAAACGGCCACGCGTGACCGGGCCGGCGGATCGCATGCGCCCGCCGGCGTCGCGCCGCCAAGGGAGCAGGACCGCAGACGCCATGTCGATCGATCCGCGCAGCTTTCGCGACACCCTCGGCTGCTTCGCCACTGGCGTCACCGTCATCACCTCGGTCGGCCATGACGGCGAACTGCTCGGCATCACCGCGAACTCGTTCAACTCGGTATCCCTCGAGCCGCCCCTGGTGTTGTTCAGCCTCCATCGCAACGCCTACAGCCTGAGCGCGTTCGAAGCCGCCGGCTGCTTCGCCATCAATGTCCTGCGCGATACCCAGAAGCAGCTGTCGAACGTCTTCGCCAAGGCGCTGGCCGACAAATGGAGCGGCGTTCCCTACGAGATCTGGGACACCGGCAGCCCGATCCTCACCGATTGCCTCGCCAGCTTCGAGTGCCAGACCCGCGCGACCCATGACGGCGGCGACCATGTCATCTTCATCGGCGAAGTGCTGCGGATGTCCCGCAACAGCGCTGGCGCACCGCTGCTGTACTACCGCGGCAGCTACTGCTCGCTCGCCGAGGCCGCCCAATAGCCCCCGTGCGGCTGCGAAATCGCCGACCCCACACTGCGAACCACTCGCACAAAACTGTCGTCGCAGCGCCCCTGCCATTCGCGGAAGGAGCCGGGGTGGGCGCGAGAACCCCTTGATATGGCGCGGGGAAAATGGCCTCGAATTGGTACAGCATCCGCGCCGATTGGGCGCGCCGTCTGTTGCGCGGTCGCGAAGTGATCGTGTACGCTCGAACGTGGGATAGAGCACTGATCGCCTCGCACGCGGCCGGCCGGCTTCAAGTCATCACAATCAAATCAGACGAGACGGGGGAGACATGACCGAGGTGAAGAAGTGGGGCTCGGAAGAGTTCTGGGGCGTCGGCTTCGAATACGACCCCCAATGGCTGCTCACCGACGAGCAGAAGAAGCTCCAGGCCCAGCTGATCGACCTGGCGCGCACGACGCTGCGCGACAACGCGGTCGAATCCGACAAGAAGCTGCTGTTTCCGCGCAAGAACTTCGAAGCGCTGGCCAAGCTCGGGCTGCTCGGGCTCATCGTGCCGAAAGAGCTCGGCGGGCGCGGCGAGAACCATACCTGCGCCGCCATGGTGGTCGAGACGATCGCGCGCTACGGCTGCCCCAGCACCGCCATGTGCTACACCATGCATCTCGGCGCCGTCGCCGCCGGCCTGTTCCGGCACCACGACAACGAGACGCTGAAGGACATCTTCCGGCGCATCGACAAGGACGTGCTGATCGGCACCCTGTCCTACTCCGACCCCGAGACCGGCTCGCATTTCTGGTACCCCGTCTCGTCCGGCGCCGAGCGCACCGAGAAGGGCTGGCACGTCCGCAAGAAGGCGTCCTGGACCACCTCCGGCGGCTTCGCCGACTGGTACATCGTGCAGACGACCAGCCCGGATTTCGGCGGCAACTACGCCGACCTCTCCTGCTTCCTGATCAAGAAGGAAGACGCCAAGGCCGATCCGTCGAAGTGGGACGGGCTGGGCCTGCGCGGCAACCAGTCCGGCACCCTCGAGATCGACACCGTGGTGCCGTTCGATCACATGGTCGGGCCGAAGGGCGACGGCGCCTCGTCGAACGACGAATGCGTCGACCCTTTCTTCCTGCTGTGCTCGTCGTCCTGCTGGAACGGCATCTCGCTCGGCATGATCGACATCGCCAAGGGCCACACCACCAAGAAAAAACACGCCGACGTCGGCATGCGGGTGTGCGATTACCCGACCATCCAGGACTATTTCGGCGAGGCGATCTCAGACACCAACGCGTCGCGCATGCTGACCTTCGGCATGGGCCACGCGCTCGACAAGGTGACGAACAACTGCGACTGGTCGATCCACAAGGATCCGGCCGCCCTGCCGCGCGCCACCCTGCTGCACTGGATGTGGCAGGTGAAGTTCAACGCCGCGAAGAACGTCGCCCATGTCTCCGACAAGATGCTGCATGCCTGCGGCGGCACCGGCTACAAGCCCGGCCTCGGGATCGAGCGCTACCTGCGCGACGGCAAGGCCGGCTGGGTGATGGGCCCGACCAACGAGGTGCTGCGCCAGTTCATCGGCAAGTCGGCGCTGCTCGGCTTCGCCTCGCTCGACTACTGGAACCAGGCGGTCAACGAGCGCGTGCTCAACAACGAGATCAAGAAGCTCGATCCGGTGGCCAAGCGCAAGCTGGCCGAGCAGCTCATGAGCGAGGCCGCCGGCAAGGCGGCGGAATGACTATCGGCTGATACGGACGCCCAGGGAAACGGGCCGGCCCCGGCGACGGGACCGGCCCTTTCGTTTGGCCGGGTCCCTCAGCCGCCCAGGCAGAGCCAGCCGGGATCGGACAGCGCCACCGCAACGCCGAAGCGCGCCCACAGCAGCAGGCTGGACAGCATGAGCGCCGCGGCGGCGGCCAGGACCAGTGCGCGGCTCATGCGCGCACTGTGCCCAGCCGCGCCAGCGGCCGGTCGTCGATCGGCAGATGGATGAGCGCGGCGAAACCCGCCAGCAGGATCGAAATCGTCCACACGCTGCTGTAGGAGCCGAGCACGTCATAGGCATAACCGGCGCCCCAGGCGCCGAAGAACGCGCCCACCTGGTGCGACGCGAAGACGACGCCGTAGAGCATCGAGAGATAGCGCGTGCCGAAGATGCGGGCGACCGCGCCGCTGGTGAGCGGCAGGGTGCCGAGCCACAGGAACCCGATCGCCGCGCCGAAGCCGATGGCGCTGGCCGGGGTCAGGGGCAGCAGCAGGAAGACCGTGATTGCCACGCCGCGCAGCGCATAGAGCGCAGCCAGCAGGTGCTTCTGCCGATAGCGCTGCCCGAGCAGGCCGGCGAGATAGCTGCCGAACACGTTGAACAGCCCGATCATGGCGAGCGCCCAGGCGTTGACCGAGCCGGGCAGGCCGTTGTCGCCGAGATAGGCCGGCAGATGGGTGGCGATGAAGGCGACATGGAAGCCGCAGACGAAGAACCCGGCGATCAGCAGCCAGAACCCGCCATGGCCGCTCGCCTCGCGGATTGCCGCGCCCATGCTCTGCCCGCCGGCCGCCACGGTGATCAGGCGGTCGCTCGACCGGTAGCCCCAGGCGAGCGGCACCAGCAGGCTGACCGCGATCGCCATGATCACGAAGGTCTCCTGCCAGCCGAAGGCGTCGAGCAGCCCCTGCGCGCCGGGCACCACGGCGAACATGCCGAACGAGCCGGCGGCGGTGCAGATGCCGAAGGCGATGCTGCGCCGCTCGGCCGGTACCACCCGGCCGACGGCTCCGAGCACGGTGACATAGGTGGTGCCGGTGAAGGCTAGGCCGATCAGGGTGCCGAAGGTGAATGTCAGCCCGACCGGGCCGGTGCTGAAGGTGGTGAGGACGAGACCCGCCACGTAGAGCAGCGCGCCGATGACGGTGACGCGCAGCGCGCCCCAGCGATCGGCGATGGCGCCGACCACCGGCTGCACCAGCCCCCACACCAAGTTCTGCACGGCGATGGCGAAGCCGAAGGCCTGGCGGCCGATGTCCAGGTCGATCGCGAGCGGCGTCAGGAAGATGCCGAAGGACTGCCGGATCCCCATGGTCACGATCAGGCAGACGACGCCGATGCCGATCACCAGCCGAGCCGTGGCGCTCATCCCGCATCCTTCCCGGTGGACCTGCCGAGGCCCCTGTCTACGCGACCGCGTATCCGGCTAGCAATGCATAATCTGGGTTCGTCGATGCGGCATTCGCAGGGGCCGGCGCGGACTCGCGGCCCTCGTCGAGGTGTTGGCCGATGATTCGACGCAAGTGCCGGAACCAGGCCAGCGGTGAGCCGGCGCGAAGTTCAGTAGCGAATACTGGCCAGGAAAGGCTTCAGGTTGGAAATGAGATAGTCGCCGCCGGCTGAGAAGCAGAAGAATCCACCGATCATCCGGTCGAACCCCTTGGCGGTTGCATCTGCGGATTCCTGCCGCAGCAGCCCGGCACAGTGGATGAACCCGCCCATTCCCGGCCAAGAGCCCTGGAGCAGCTGGATCCGGTACCCTTCCACGTCGCGCTCCGGCTCCCAGTCCTTCGTCTTGGTGAACCAGCCCCGAGCATCGACATAGGCTTGGACTGAGAGCGGAGCGAAGATGGTGCCCGGCCCCGCCCAGTGGACCGTCAGGCGCAGCTGCGGCGCTTTGCCGTAGGCAATGATTTCTTCATAGGACTCGCCGACGGGATCGCCGAGATCCGTCAGCAGCTCGTGCTGGCCGGCATAGCAGATTTGCGAGTAGCCATCCGACGCGAAGCTGAGCTGCACGTATCCGCAATCGACCTGGTCCTCCCGCGCCTCGGCGCCGGCGCAGGCCAGGACGAGCATGAGCGACGCCACGAATCGCAGCATCCAATCCGACTTGACCGGCATCACGACCGCGGCCGCGCTTTTTCCGGGTCGTAGAACGGGAACCGCACGACCCGCGCCGGCAGGCGCTTCTGGTGGCCGTCGAGCTTGCCGATCTCGACCTCGGTACCGAGCGCCGCGTGGGTCACGTCGAGGCGCGCCAGCGCGATGGTCTTCTTCAGGATCGGCGAGCGGGTGCCGCTGGTGACGACCCCGATCTGGGCGCGCCCGCCGGCCAGGTGCACGCAATCGCCGTGACCGGCGATCTCGTTGCCCGCGAGCTCGAGTCCGACCAGGGTCTTCTGCGGATTGGCCTTGCGCCGCAGCACCGCCGCGCGGCCGATGAACTCCTCGTTGCCCTTGGCCGCCACGGTGAAGCCGATGCCGGCCTCGAACGGGTCGGTCTGGTCGTCGAATTCGTGGTGCGCGAAGATCAGCCCGGATTCGATGCGCAGCATGTCGAGCGCCTCGAGCCCGAGCGGCGTCAGGCCGTGCGGCTGGCCGGCCTCCCACACCGCGTCCCAGACGGCGCCGCCGTCGTTCGGATGGCAGAAGATCTCGTAGCCGAGCTCGCCGGTATAGCCGGTGCGCGACAGCACCACGGGGATGCCGTTGAAGCCGCCGATGCGTCCCACCGTGAAATGGAACCAGGCGATCTCGTCGGCCCGCGCGTTGGCCGGCGCGGTCCATACGATCTGCTTCACGATGTCGCGCGACTTCGGCCCCTGCACCGCGATGTTGTGGAGCTGGTCGGTGGCCGATTTCACCCAGACCTTGAGGCCGCGGGCTTCGGCCTGGTCGCGCAGCCACGTGCCGCTGTACTCGTCGCCGGTGATCAGGCGGAAGCGGTCGGCGCCCATGCGCATGGCGACGCCGTCGTCGAGCATGCCGCCATGCTCGTAGCACAGCGCGGTATAGGCCGCCTGGCCGTCCGCCAGTTTCCGCATGTTGCGCGTGCAGGTGAGCTGCATCAGCGTCTCGGCGTCCGGCCCCAGCACCTCGAACTTGCGCAACGGCGACAGGTCGGTGACGACGGCCGTCTCGCGGGCCGCCCAGTACTCGTCGACCGCGCCGTGGTTGTTGAATTTGGTCGGCAGCCAGTAGCCGCGATATTCCGTGAAGTTCCGGGTGAGCGCCGAGGTGCGCGGATGGAACGCGGTCTCGCGCGTGAGCTTGGGTTCGGAATCGGGCGCCATTCTGAATGCGATCGCTTTCGAGAACAGGTGGTGGGCCGGATAGACGCGGACCTGGATGTCCGTCGGGTTCCAGGCATTGGTGGCGTCGATGTCGTCCGGGCAGGCCGAGGAGGCGCAGACCAGGTCGGTCACGGCGCGCAGCAGCACGTAGTCGCCCGGCCGCGACCAGGGATCGTCGAGGAAGATCGCCTGCTGGGCCGACAGCCCGGTGTTGTAGAACAGGTTGACGCAGGGCCAGCCGCCGCGCGCGGCCACGCCATGGCGCGCCAGCACCTTGTTGAAGTTGTCGCTGCAACTGGGATGGCCGGGATAGCCGTGGTCCTCGTAGAAGCGCGGCGTGCAGGCCAGGCCGAAGCTGTCATGCCGGCCGCAGGTGTCGCGCACCACCTCGACCAGCGGCTGCAGGTCGGTGGTGAAGTATTTCGAGAACAGGCCGGGCATGGGGTAGAGCAGCCCGGTCATGGTGCGGGTGGCGCTCATGTCGAAGCCGCGCTCGATGCCCTGCTCCAGCAGCCGCGCGTCGAACGCCACGAAGTCCGAGCATTGCCGGCCGAACACGTCGAGCACCTGGATGTACTCGCCGGCCTTCACCAGATAGCCCTGGGCCGTGCAGCGATCGACCCGGATGTCCTGCGCCGGATCGGCCAGCGGATCCGGCAGCGGCGGCTCCACCAGGTTGGCGACCCGGGCGCGGCGCACCACCACCGACAGCGCGGTGGGCGGATCCTGTTCGAACGAGACCATCGGCCCGCCCGGCGCATGGAACACCGCCGCCACCTCGCGCTCCGCCACCAGCTCGACGGTTTCGCCGGGGGCGGAGCCGCGGGCGAACACCACGGCGGCCTTGTCGACGCGCGACGGCAGGCCGTGCCGCCGCAGCGCGGCCACCGCCTCCGCCGCCAGCCCGTCGGCCCCCGCCAGCCCGTCGGCCCCCGCCAGCAGGCGATTGATGCCGGGCGCCGTCGCCGCCGGGTCGAGGCCCAGCGCGCCGAGGTCGGGCCGCCCGTCGGCCGCGAAGGCGGCAATCTCGCAGGGCTGCAAGCCTTCGCGATCCGTCACCGTCGCGCGGTCGCCGGCGGCAAGGCGCAGCACCAAGGCGCCGCCGCCGGCCAGCACATGCCGCTCGACGCCCGGCTCGAAGCGCGGCAGGCCCGGCTCGCGCAGCCGCATCGGGTTCAGGGAAACGTTCACGCCAGCGGCTCCTCGCCTCTCGGGCGGCGCATGCCGCAGCCCGCCGCGATGCGCATCGCCCGTCCGAAGTGTCCGGCAAAAGGCCGATCGCCGCAAGCCGCCGGCGGCGATCTTCCGCGCCCAACTCCGATCCACCCGGGCGCCAGGCGCCCCGGGCGTCCGCACGCCCGCGATTTCAGTCCGGGAGGTAGCGGATCGACAGGACCTCGAGGCCGAGATCGCCGGCCGGCCGTTTCCAGACCATGGTGTCGCCGACCCCGGCGCCGATCAGCGCCTTGGCCAGCGGCGATACCCAGCTGACCTTGCCGGCGGCCACATCGGCCTCGTCCTCGCCGACGATGGCGATCTCGTGTTCCTGGTCGTTCTCGTCGACGCAGCGCACCACGGCGCCGAAGCCGACCTCGTCGGCCGGCTGCTGCGACAGGTCGACCGGGATCGCATGGTCGACCCGGCCCTGGAAATAGCGCAGATCGCGCTCGACCTGTTTCAGGGTCTCCTTGGACAGGAGATCCTCGTCGGGATGCTCGAGCAGCTTGTGGCGCTGCTCCTGCAGGGCATGGACCTGGGCCTGCAGCGCCGCGAGGCCTCCAGGGGTGACGTAGTTGGGATGCGGACTCTGTGGCCGCTCGGGCAGATCGTCGAGCGGCTCGCTGTCCTGTTCCTTGACAAAGGCGCGGCTCATGACGTGACGCGCTCCTCTCCTTCGGGTTGGCCATTAGACAGCCCGTTGCGATCAGCATAGAACCATGTTGGCGCCACGTCATAGGCCGTTGTTGTGCGCCGCGATTTCGGCTTAGATAACGGCCGTTTCCGGCCCGGAGTTCCCTGCGAAATGAGCGATATCCGATGCGCCCTCGAGCTGCGCAGCGTGCTCGGCGAGAGCCCGATCTGGCACCCGGCCGAGCGGCGCCTGTACTGGCTCGACCTGCAGCGTCCGGCGATCTACCGCTTCGATCCGGCGAGCGGGCGCAACGAGCAGGTGGCCGCCGAGCTCGGCAGCTATGTCGGCGGGCTGGTACTCCGGGCCGACGGCACCCTGGTGGTCGACAAGGAGGATGGCATCCACTCGGTCGACCGCGCGACCGGCCGGCTGACCCGGCTCGCCGATCCCGAGCCCGACCAGCCCGGCAACTGGTTCAACGATGCCAAGGTCGATCGCCAGGGGCGGCTGTGGGCCGGCACCGGCGACCGCAAGGAGACCGCGCCGAGCGGCAAGCTCTACGTGTTCGACCGCGATCGCGCGTGGCACGCGGTCGACGACAACATCATCTGCTCGAACGGGCCGGCCTTCAGTCCCGACGGCCGCACCGCCTATTTCAGCGACAGCTACATCCAGGGGATCGTGCGCTACGCGATCGATCCCGCGACCGGCACGGTCGGTCCGCGGCAAGGCTTCGCCAAGGTGCCCGACGCCAACGTGTTTCCCGACGGCATGACCGTCGATGCCGAGGGCGGCCTGTGGGTCGCCCACTGGGACGGCTGGCGCATCGTGCGCTACACCCCCGACGGCAAGGTCGCGCGGACCATCGCGCTGCCGGTTCCCCGGCCGACCGCGATGGCCTTCGTCGGCGACGGCCTTCGCCAGCTCTACGTCACCACCGCCAGCACCGGCCTGTCCGACGCCCAGCTCGAGGAGGCGCCGCTGTCGGGCAGCCTGTTCGTGTGCGAACCGGGCGTGGCTGGGCTGGCCGAACCCGGCTACGCCGGCTAGATCCCGCTTCCGACCAATTGCCAGAGAGATCGCATTGCAGTCCTCCTATGACGTGGTGATCGTCGGCGGTGCCGTGACCGGCAGCGCCGTGGCGTACTTCCTCGCGGGTCCGCTGGGATTCAAGGGCTCGGTGCTGGTGGTCGAGCGCGATCCGACCTACGAGACCGCGGCGACTCCGCGCTCGGCCGGCGGCATCCGGCAGCAGTTCTCGACGCCCGAGAACATCGCCATGTCGATCTTCGGCGCCGGCTTCGTGAAATCGATCGGCGAGCATCTGTCGGTCGCCGGCGAGACCGCCGAGATTCCGTTCGTCGAGAACGGCTACCTGTTCCTGGCGAGCGCGGCCGGGCGCGCCGTGCTCGCCGAGAACCACGCGACCCAGACCGGATTCGGCGCCGACATCGCCCTGCTGTCGCCGGCCGAGCTCGGCGCGCGCTTTCCCTGGCTCAACACCTCGGATCTCGCGGCCGGCGCGCTCGGCCTGTCGAACGAAGGCTGGACCGATCCCTACGGCCTGCTGCAGGCGTTCCGCCGCAAGGCGCGGTCGCTCGGCGTCGCCTACGTGAAGGACGAGGTCGTCGGCCTGGTACGCGACGGCAATCGGGTCGCCGCCCTGCGGCTCGCCCAGGGCGGCGAGATCGCCTGCGGCGCGGTGGTCAACACCGCCGGATTCCACGCGCACGAGGTCGCCGCCATGGCCGGGCTCGCGCTGCCGGTGCGGCCGCGCAAGCGCTTCGTCTTCGTGTTCGACTGCCGCGAGCCGGTGCTGAAGGCGCCCCTGCTGATCGACCCGTCCGGCGTCTATTTCCGCCCCGAGGGCGCCAGCTACATCTGCGGCGTCTCGCCGCCCGAGGATGCCGATCCCGACTGCCTCGACTTCGAGATCGACTACAGCCTGTTCGAGGACACCATCTGGCCGGCGCTCGCCCACCGGGTGCCGGCCTTCGAGGCGATCAAGCTCGCCCGCGCCTGGGCCGGGCATTACGACTACAACACCCTCGACCAGAACGCGATCCTGGGGCTGCATCCGGAGGTCGCCAATTTCTACACCGCGGCCGGTTTCAGCGGCCACGGCCTGCAGCAATCGCCCGCGGTCGGCCGCGCCATCGCCGAGCTGATCGTCCATGGCGGCTATCGCAGCATCGACCTCGCGCGCTTCGGCTGGCAGCGCGTGCTGGAGAACGCGCCGCTGTTCGAGCGCAACGTGGTGTAGGCGTCATTCGACGCGGGCGCCTCGGGCCTCGCTTGGCCGGCACGCCTGCGGGTGCGCGCGGCGCGGTCGCTAATACCACTGGTCCGGCAATGCCGATTTCCGGCGCGCCATGAAATCCCGGAGCGCCTCGTCGATCGCCGGGTCGAGCGGCGGCGCCTGGTATTCGGCCAGCATCGCCTTGCAGCGCCGGCCGGCGCGCTGCTCGAGATCGAGCCGGCCGCCCTCCTCCCACTGCTCGAAGGACGCGGTGTCGGCAAGCTCGGACAGGTAGTTGGCGCTCTCGAAATGGGCCAGGGTGTGGGCGGTGCCCAGGAAGTTCGTGCCGGGTCCGGCTTCGCGAAAGGCGTCCGCCGCCAGCCCGTCTTCATCCACCGCCAGGCCGCCCAGCATGCGCTGCATCATGCCGCAGTGATCGAGATCCATGACGAACTTCTCGTAGCCCATGGTGAGGCCGCTTTCGAGCCATCCGGCGGCATGGAAGACGAAATTGGAGCCGGCCAGAATCCCGGCCATCATGCTGGTGGCGGACTCCTGCATGGCCTGGCCGTCCGCCACCTTCGACGCCGTGAGGTGGCCGCCGCAGCGCAGCGGCAGGCCGAGCCGGCGGCACAGCTGCGCGATGGCGAAGGTGCAGAGATTGGCCTCGGGCGTGCCGAAGGTCGGGGCGCCGGTCTTCAGGTTCATGGTCGTCAGGAAGTTGCCGTAGACCACCGGCGCGCCCTTGCGCACCAGCTGGCTCAGCGCGATGCCCGCCATGGCCTCGGCGTGGGCCTGGGCCAGCAACGCCGGCATGGTCACCGGCCCCATGGCGCCGCCGAGAATGAACGGCGACACGACGACGCTCTGGTTGGCGCGCGCATAGGCCTTGAGGGCGCCGGACATGACGTGGTCGTAGACCAGCGGCGAGTTGACGTTGATGTTGCCCTGGATGACGCAGTTTTCTTCGAGGTACGCGTCGCCGAACACCAGCCGCGCCATGGCGATGGAATCCTCGGCCCGCTCGGGCGCGGTCACCGAGCCCATGAACGGCTTGGTGGAAAAGCGCAGATGGGCGTAGACCATGTCGAGATGGCGCTTGTTGACCGGCAGGTCGACCGGCTCGCAGACCGTGCCGCCGGAATGATTCAGCCAGGGCGTGGCATAGGCGAGCTTCACGAAATTGCCGAAGTCCTCGATCGTGGCATAGCGGCGCCCGCGCTCGAGGTCGGTGACGAAGGGCGGGCCATAGGCCGGCATGAACACCATGTGGTCGCCGCCCAGGACGATCGCCGAGGCGGGATCGCGCCCCTCCATGCGGAAGCTGGCGGGCGCCGACGCGCACAGCGCGCGGGCCAGCCCGGGGTCGAAGCGCACGCGATCGCCGGCGACCGTCGCCCCGGCCGCCCGGAACAGGTCGAGCACCTCCGGGTCGCCGCGGAACTCGATGCCGATCTCCCGCAGGATCCAGTCGGCATGCGTCTCCAGGCGCTGCAGCGCGTCCTCGTCCAGCAGCTCGTAGACCGGCGTTCGGCGCCTGACGATCGCCCGGGCGGGCGCCGGGCCGCCGGCGACGCGGCGCGCCACCCGGGCCGACCTTCCGCCGCCGCGCGCCCGCGCCGCCCCGGCGGGCGCCCGGCCGGAGTCGTCATCCGAGCCGTGCATCGCTGACTCCCGGGACCAGTCTGCCTGCCCGCCAGGCCGCGTCGCGCCTCGGCATGGAGGAACGTGCGCATTCTAGCGCTTTGTTTTTCCATAAGAACCCGGAACACCGGCGGCGCACAAACCAATTGATTTGCACCCGGCGTTCAAATTTCCTAGACACAGAGAATGCGGCTCGGATTCCAGGACAGCCTGCGGGTGTTCGAGGTGGCGGCGCGCCATCTCAGCTTCACCTCGGCCGCGGCCGCGCTGAACCTCACCAAGGGCGCCATCAGCTACCAGGTCAACCGGCTGGAACGGGAGCTCGGCTTCGCGGTCTTCATCCGCCGGAATCGCGGCATCGCGCTGACCGCGAAGGGCAAGCGGCTCTGGCACGCCTGCCAGGGCGCGTTCCGCGATCTCGACCGCGAGATCGCCGAGTTGCAGGAGCCGGAGCGCGGGCGCATCACCATCGGCATGTCGACCTATTTCGCGTCGCGCTGGCTGTCGCCGCGGCTGATGACCTTCACCGCCGGCCACCCCGGCATCGCCCTGCGCCTGCAGCCGCTGGTCGACCTGATCGATATCCGCGCGGCCGGCATCGACATGGCGGTTCGCTGGGGCAAGGGCGACTGGGCCGACATGGAGATCGAGCCGCTGTTTCCGTGTCCGGCGTTTCCGACCGCCGGCGCGGCGATCGCCGGGCGGGTCGCCGACGCCGGCCTCGCGGCGGTGCTGCCCGGCGCGCCCCTGCTGCACGACCGCGACGGCAGCGCCGCCTGGCGCGACTGGCACGACGCGGCGGGGCTGGCGTTTCGCGCGACGCGCGACGACCTGGTCATCCCCGACCCGAACGTGCGGGTGCAGGCGGTGATCGACGGCCAGGGCATCGCCTTGAACGACGAGCTGGTCGCGCCCGAGCTGAGCGCCGGCCGGTTGTTTCGGATCTCGACCGTCGAGTTGCGGGACTACGGCTACCACCTGGCCTATCCCCGGGGCGCGCTTCACGCCGCCGAGCTGGCGACCTTTCGCGACTGGATCATGGCGGCGGCGAACCCGGAACAGGCGACGGCGAGGCCGCAACCGGGGTCGACTGCCGGCAAGTCGCGGCTTCGCTCACGGCGCCCCTGACAGCGATCCGCCCGCGCCAGGCGAACGCCACGGTGCGACAGGCCAGCCTCGATCGCGAAGACAACCACGACCCCGGCAGCGATGGACCGGATGGAGTTGGCAGGTCGGCCGCGATTGGGGAATGCCGATTTCACGTGGCGGGGCCGGCGGATCGCCGGATATGCCTGCTGTTTCGTCGCGCCCCCCCCGAGAACAAGCGCGCGGGCCGCACAGTCCGTATTCCCTCAGTCGGCCTAACAAGCTGTGTGCCAGTCGCGGAAGCCCAGGAGACTGCCGGTCGAACCGGCGCGCCATCGCCGGGATCAAGGACGCGATGTAAGGGAATCCGTCTCACCCAAATGAGGTATAGGCGACGGTTTTCCGCCATTTTCCGCGACCCCCAGGCGGCAACCGGGGTTTCCGCGCGCGCTGGACTGTAAGCGTTTCCGACACCCCCAAAACCGGGGGCTGTTCGGGTCAGAGTAAATTTAACTGCGCCGCCCGGCGCCCATCCGCCGTTCGTCGCCGCACGCTCCGCGTCGAAGTAGGCCGCGTCGGGCGCCGTATCGAAGTAGGCCGGGTCGGCGCTGGATGTCCGGCGGCAGGATGCGCCATGATGGGCGGCGGGCGGATGCCGATCCCGGGGGAGGAAGTGGACATGGCGGAGACTGCGCTGGTCTCGATCATCTGCGAGGACTACACCGGCCTGATCGCCGAGGTGACCGGGCGGCTCTACGATCTCGGCATCAATCTCGGCGACACCACCTTCGCGGTGCTCGGCGGGGCGGCGGAGTTCACCTCGGTGGTCGAGCTGGCCAAGGGCCTCGATCTCGCCGGCATGGAGAAGGACCTGCGCACCCTGCCGGGCCTCGCCCGCCAGACCCGCGCCAAGATCTCGGTGGTGCCGTTCAGCTACAATCCCGTGCACGGCGAAACGGCGCAGATCACCCACCGCATCGAGATCACCGGCGAGGACAGCCCGGGGCTGCTCGCCCGGCTGTCGGAGGTGTTCGTCGGCTTCGGCGCCAACATCGTGCGCCTCAACTCCGAGCACATCCCCGGCGGCAGCGGCGGCGCGCGCTATGTCTCGCGCTTCGCCGTCTCGATCCCGCCCGAGAAGACCCAGGCCTGCCTGGCGACGGTCGCCAACACCGCGAGCGAGCTGCATCACAGCTGCCACTGGGTCGCCAAGTGAACGTCGCGCCGCCCGCGACCGGCGTCGATCGCCGGCGGGTCGCGGCGCTGCGGGCGCGCGAGGACGCCGCGTTCGTCGCCGCCCGGCCGCGCTCGATGGCGCTGCTGGAGCGCGCCCGGGCGCATCTGCCGGGCGGCGTGCCGATGGGCTGGATGAGCGCGCTCTATGCCCATCCGCCGATCTTCGCCGCGTCCGGCGCCGGCGCAGGGTTCACCGACGTCGACGGCCACGGCTATCTCGACATGAACCAGGCCGACATGAGCATGGCCTGCGGCTACGCGCCGCCGGCGGTGGTCGCGGCGGTGACCCGGCGGATGGCGGCGGGCAGCCAGTTCCTGTTGCCGACCGAGGACGCCGTGGTCGTCGCCGAAGAGCTGGCGCGCCGCTGGGGCCTGCCGTTCTGGCAGTTCACCCTGTCGGCGTCGGGCGCCAATGCCGAGGTGATCCGCCTCGCCCGCCACGCCACCGGACGCGAGGCGATCCTGATGTTCGACGGCAAGTATCACGGCCATATCGACGACAGCCTGGTGATGCTGGTCGACGGCGAGGTGCGCCCCGAGCTGGCCGGGCTTCCGGCCCAGGCCGCGGCGCGCGCGCGCATCGTCGGGTACAACGACCTCGCCGCCGCCGAGGCGGCGCTCGCCGGCCGCGACATCGCCTGCGTCATGGTCGAGCCGGCGCTCACCAATACCGGGGTGGTGCTGCCCGCGCCGGGATTCCTCGAGGGCCTGCGCGCGGCAACGCGAAAGACCGGGACCCTGCTGGCGTTCGACGAGACCCACACCCTGGTCTGTGCGCCCGGCGGCCTGAAGGGCGCCTGGAAGCTCGACTGCGACGCCGTCAGCTTCGGCAAGTCGCTCGGCGGCGGCATCGCCATCGGCGCCTATGGGGTGACGGCGGAACTGGCGCGCCATCTCGAGGAGCCTCCGGCGCTGCCCGGCGCGCCCCTGGAGTCGGTGGGCGGCATCGCCACCGGCGGCACCCTCTATGCCAACGCCCTGTCGCTCGCCGCGGCGCGCGCGGCGCTCGAGCAGGTGCTGACGCCGGACGGCTACGCCCGCACCGCCCGGCTCGGCGGCCGCCTGGCCGACGGCCTCGACGCGGTGTTCGCCGCGGCCGGCCTGCCGTGGCGCGCCCAGCGCCTGTTCTGCCGGTCCGGCTTCAGCTTCGCGCCGCGCCTGCCGAAGACCGGCGCCGAGGCGCGCGCGCTGGCCGATCCCGAACTCTATGCCCTGATCCGGGTCTGGCTGGCCAATCGCGGAGTCTGGGAGTCGATCGCCTCGGCCGGCCCCACCGTCTCCTTCGCCATGACGGACGCGGACGTCGATTTCTACCTGGCGCGCATGGGCGAGCTGGCCGGCGAGCTGACCGCCTGATCGCCCGGCATCGACGATCGGGCCGGCGCAGACTGGACGCGTCGGCGATCGACCCGGCGCCGGCACCCGGGCGATAGCGCCCGACCGGTCGCTATGGCGCCGGCGGGCACTGCAGGTTCTGCTTCACCTTGTCGACGTCGGGCGTGTAGATGCGCTTGTTCGCGCAGTTCTCGTTATAGGCCGCCACCGTCCTGTTGTAGGCGCTCACGCTGCCCTGATAGGACGGCATGATGTCCCGGCTCATCAGCAGGCGCAGCGAGTCCTGCCGCTCGATGATCGCCCTCAGGTCGTCGATCGCCTGCTGGTCCTCGGGATTCATCGACGTCCGCCGAACCTGGATCTCCATGCCGATGCGCTCGAGCTCGTTCTCGCGCTCCTCGAGGATGCCCTGGCGCAGCTCCATCTCGGCCTGCCGGTTCTTCAGCGCCTGCTCGAGGCACACGCAGCTCCGCACCTCGTCGAGCGACAGCGCGGGCGCGATCTGGTCGGCGCCGGCCGGGGCGGCGGCGCCGCACAGGCCAAGGGCCAGCGCCGCCGGCATGAGAACTCTCGCGAGCGGGTGAGACAGCATGGAGGCGATCCTCTCCGTCGGGGTTTGGCGGCGTGCCGGCGCGGCGACGGCCGCGACCCCTCTGGTTTTACGATTGCCGGGCGATTGTGGCAATCGCGAGACTGCCCGCGGCGTCAGCCCGCTGGCGCCCCCGCTGGCGCCATTGGAGCCGCCGCCTACTTCGATTAGGATCGGCCGCGGCGGCCGGGAACCGGTCCGCCGAGAGCGAACGCACGGTTCGGACAGCCGGTTCCGCCGGGACTGAGGATAGGCCACATGCGGATCATCGTTTTGGGGGCCGGCGTCGTCGGTGTCGCCACCGCCTACTTCCTCGCCCGCGCCGGTCACGCGGTCACCGTGATCGACCGCCAGAAGGACGTCGCCGGCGAGACCAGCTTCGCCAATGCCGGACTGGTCGCCCCCGGACACGCCTATACCTGGAACTCGCCGCGCGCGCCGATGATCCTGCTGAAGTCGCTGTGGCGCGACGACATGGCGCTGCGGTTCCATTTGCGGGCCGATCCGCGCATGTGGGCCTGGGGCCTGCGCTTCCTCGCCAACTGCACCGCCGAGCGCAGCCGCAAGTACACCGTCATCAAGCTCAAGCTCTGCCTGTACAGCCAGCACGTCCTGGCGGAGACCGCGCGCGAGACCGGAATCGCCTATGACGCGGTCGAGCGCGGGCTGCTCTATCTCTACCGGGACAAGGCCCACCTGGCGCTCGGCACCGCCAACATGGCGCTGCTGCGCGACCACGGCGCCAGGCTCGAGGCGATCGATCCGGAGCGCTGCGTCGCGCTCGAGCCGGCGCTGGCCGGCGCCAAGGGCAAGCTCGCCGGCGCGATCTACGCGCCGGGCGACAGCAGCGGCGACGCCAGGATGTTCACCGACGGGCTGGCGGCGCGCTGCCGCGAACTCGGCGTCGCCTTCGAGATGGGCCGCACCATCACCGCGATCGAGGGCGACCGCGGCCAGGTGCGCGGGATCGCCACCGACCGCGGGCCGATGAGCGCCGACCACTACGTGCTGGCGCTCGGCAGCTACAGCCCGCTGCTGGTCCGGCGCCTCGGGCTCCGGCTGCCGATCTACCCGGTCAAGGGCTACTCGGTCACCCTGCCGACCGACGGCGACCAGGGCTCGCCGCGGATCGGCGGCGTCGACGAGGCCAACCTGGTCGCCTTCGCCCGCATGGGCGATCGGCTGCGGCTCACCGCCACCGCCGATTTCGCGGGCTACGACACCGAGTACAGCTCCGGCGACTTCGCCCACATGCTGCGGGTGGCGCGCGACCTGTTCCCCCAGGGCGGCGCCTACGACAAGCCGGACTACTGGGCCTGCCTGCGGCCGATGACCCCGGACGGCCCGCCGATCCTGGGCGCCTCGCGGGTGAAGAACCTGACCCTCAACACCGGCCACGGCCACATGGGCTGGACCATGGCCGCCGGCTCGGCGCGCATCGTCGCCGACCTGATCGACGGCAAGCAGCCGGAAATCGATACCGACGGGCTGACGCTGGAGCGGTACTGAGTCAGATCCGGAACAGCCGGCCGAAGCCCGGCACCGGCTCCTTGCAGCCGGCGAGCCGCAGGCAGTGCCAGGCCAGCGCGTGGTTGCTCGACGTCACCGGCTTGCCGAGATCCATCTCCAGCTCGTCGACGAACGACGCCAGCCGCAGGCTGGTGCAGGAGACGAACACCGCGTCGACCTGGGGATGGCGGCCGAGCTCCAGGGCGGCGGCGCGGATCGAGGCCGGCGCGATGCGCGCCACCTCGTTGTCGTTCTCGTGGTTGAACGAGCCCATCACCGGCACGCCGATGTCGCGCGCCTCGATGAAGCGGCGGAGCTGCTGGTTGACCTCCTCGACATAGGGTGTCAGCAGCGCGATGCGCCGCGCGCCCAGGGCCTTCAGCCCGGCAAGGGCGCCGGTGATCGGCGTGGTGCAGGCGACGCCGGGGCGCGCCTCGCGGATGCGGGCGAACACGGTCTCCTCGCCGATCACCACGGTGCCCGAGGTGCAGCCATAGGCGACCACGTCGAGCTTCACCCCCGGCAGGATGAGATCGGCGGCGGCGGCCATGCCGCGCTCCATCTCGGCCAGGGTGGTCGGGTTGATGTCGACCGCGTTGCGAATCCGGCTCTCGTAGACCGCCACGCCGTCGATCCGCAGCATCTCGCGGAACTCGTGCTCGATGGTGTTGTCGGTCGCCAGCACGATCAGGCCGATCGCGGCCCGGTGCGCGACGCCCTGGTCGAGTTCGAACGGCATATGGGTCAGGCTGACCGCCGTTGCCGTCGGATTGGACCGCACTGCCGCTTCGCTCATTCGCTGTCTCCCAAGGCCTGCTCGGGCGTCAGGTAACGCCCGGCGGGATCGAGGCTAGGACAAATCGCCGGTCCTTGCCATACTCCCGCGGTCGCGCAGCAGAAGCCGGAGACAGCTCGCCATGGCCCCTCGCCTGTTCGTCGTCGCCCTGGCGCTCCTGTTCGCCGCCTTGCCGGTGCGGGCGCAGACCATCGCCGACGTGGTCGCGGTCGCCTATCGCGACCTGCCGGCCGGCACGGCCCTGCGATTGCGCCTGCTCGACGATTCCGACCTCAACCTGCAGGTCCGGGACATGGTGGCCGGGCAGTTGACCGGCGCCGGCTACAGCATCTCGGACGATGCGGCCTTCGTGCTGCAGATCGAGACCGAGACGGTGTCGGATGCGGCGGTGGATCCCAGCCTGGGCAGCTTCCAGGCCGGCACCGAGGGATCCGAGGTTCGGCTCAACCTGTGGTCGAGCCGCGAAGACAGCCTGCTGCAGCGCCGCCGTGACGGCACGTCCAGCGCGCTGGTCTACCGGATCTCCCTCGGACTCTATGACGAGCGCGACGGCCGGTACTACTGGCGGGGCACCGCCAGCGGCCTGCTCGAGCAGACCGACGCCGCCGGCGCCAGCCGCGAGATGGTGCCGCTGCTGCTGGCCCATTTCGGCAAGACCGCGCGCCAGTCCACGCCGGAGTGACGATCCGCTAGACCGCGATCGCCTCGGATTGAATCAAACCGAGGCGTGAATCTTGGTCTTCCTTTTTTTAAGTAGAGCGTGATTCACGGATCGCACCGTTTCAGTACGATCCGACCATGCTCTAGTTGAGGTCGCGCGGCATCGCGAAGCTGTCGCTGATCGAGAATATCCGAGACTCGCCCTCGTAGGCGTCGAGCTCGGCGGTCGCCAGGAATTCGGTTGCGGTCAGGCGTAGCGTGGTGCGGGTCTCGGTCCGCACCGACCAGTCGCCGCGGCGCATGCTCTGGCGATAGACGATGTGGCCCTCGGCCGAGAGCGGATCGCCGGCGGCGACGCGATAGGTCTCCACCGCGGTGTTGTCGACCGCGAGATCGATCGCCTTGATGCGGGCCGCGCCGCTGTCCTTGTCCATGACCACGGTGGTGATGCCGCTCGCCACGTCGGTGCTGACGGTGCGCCGGGTGCGGCCGGCGCGCAGCTCCTGGTCGTCGAGCGGCGGCGAACCGACCGCCGGGCCGAACGGCGCCAGCGCCGCGTCCGCGCCGCGGGCGCCGCGCTGCGGCAGCTCGAGCAAGCCGGCCCCCGGAAACAGGGTCAGGGTCGCCGGCGCCGGCGCCGGCCACATCTGCGGCCAGTAGGCGGTCGAGACCGCGACCCGCAGGCGATGTCCAGGCAGGAAGGCGTGGGCGACATGATTGAGCGGGATGCGCACGCGGAGGCGCCGGCCGGGCTCCAGCGGTGCCGGATCGCCGTGGCTGTCGCGGTGGGTGAGATTGAACAGGGTATAGGTGACCCGGGTCGAGGCGCCGTCGGGCCAGACGTCGCACAGCCGCACGGCGAGCTTGGCAACTGGACGGTCGACCGCGAGGTCGAGTTCCACCGCCGGCGCGCCCAGGATCTCCAGCCGCTCGGCCAGCTTCGCGCTGTCGAAGCACAGCGAGCGGCCGTCGTCGGGCCGCTGGTCGGTGGGAAAATCCCCGCCGGTGCCGCCATAGGAGCACCATTCGAGCGCGCAGGTGCCGGTATCCTCGGGCGAGCGCCAGGACAGCGCCGGCCCGGCCGCCGGCGCATTGCCGAGGCCGCCCGCGTTCAGGAAGAACCGCCGCGGCGCCACGTTGGCACTCGGCCAGCCGGGCTCCGCGACCCAGCGCCCGGGCCGGGTCTCGGCAAAGGCCTGCGGCCGATAGCTGTCGTTCATCCAGACCCGGTAGCGCGGCTCGTCCATGATCCCGGTGTCGACGCCCTTCAGCCAGTGGTCCCACCAGCGCAGCGCCTCCTGGAGATAGCCGATCTCGGGCCCGGGATAGGCATCGTGGGGAAAGGCGTGGCCCCACGGCCCGATCAGCCCCTTGCACGGCGCCGCGAGCCCCTCGAGCAGCATCGGCACGGTGTTGGTGTAGCCGTCCTCCCAGCCGCCGATGGCATAGACCGCCGCCGCGATGGCCGAATAGTCCTCGCACACCGAGCCATGGCGCCAATAGGCGTCGCGCCGCTGATGCGCGCCCCATTCGCGCAACATGAAACGCTGCGCGCCGAGACGCGCGAGCCAGGCTTCGCGCCAGCCCTCGCCGACGACCGCCGGATCGGGCGGCATCGAGAGATAGGCGTACATCGCCGAGGCCCAGGCGAAGTTGTCGTGCAGCATCGCCCCGCCCATGTAGTGGATGTCGTCGGCAAAGCGGTCGGCGGCGGAGTCGATGGTGATGATCGCCTTCAAGGCCGGCGGCCGGCGCGCCGCCACCTGCAGGGCATTGAACCCGCCCCAGGAGATTCCGGTCATGCCGACGGCACCGCTGCACCAGGCCTGGCGCGCCACCCAGGCGATCGCCTCGATCAGGTCGTCATGCTCCTGCACGCTGTACTCGTCGTCGAGAATGCCGTCGGAATCGCCGGTCCCGCGCAGGTCGATGCGCAGGCTGGCATAGCCGTGCCCGGCGATGTAGGGATGCATGGTGACGTCGCGCCAGATGGTGCCGTCGCGCTTGCGATACGGCAGGCACTCGACGATCGCTGGCACCGGGTTCGCCGCCGCGTCTTCCGGCAGCCACATGCAGGCCGCGAGCCGGCAGCCGTCGCCGAGCTCGATCCACAAGTTTTCGACCGCGCGCACGGCGCGCGGAAATTCACTGACCGTCTGCATGCTCCCCCTGTCGCGCCGGTCGACGGCGCCGCGTCGTGGATCAAGTCATAGTACGAACAGCAGCAACAGCGGCAGGCTGGCAAACGACAGGAATGTCGACAGCACGACAGCTCCGGCGATCTCCTCGGGCGCCCGCCGATAGACCTGCGCGAACAGGTAGTTGAATACCGCAACCGGCATCGCGCTCTGGACGATCAGCACCCCGGCGGCGAGCGCCGGCAGGCCGAAGGCCCAGGCGACGCTGGTGCCGACCCCGAGCCCCAGCAGCAGCCGGACCAGCGCGATCGCCAGGCTGAGCTTGAGCCGCGCGATCTCGAGCCGGGCCAGGGACACTCCGAGCGCGATCAGCATCAGGGGAATGGTGAGGCCACCGAGCAACTGGATGGTGTTGGCGATCCAGGACGGCACCGGCGTGCCGGTCGCCATCACCACCAGCGATATGGCAACCGCGTAGAGCAGCGGTATCCGGGCCAGCCGCCGCGGCGAAACCGTGCCCGCCGCAAGCCCGACGCCGAGGGTGAACTGCAGCACCGCCGAGATCGTAAAATACACGATCGCCAGCGCCAGCCCCGGCTCGCCGAACGCGAACAGGCAGAGCGGCAAACCCATGTTGCCGGCGTTGGGAAACATCACCGCCGGCAGATAGGAATGCAGCGGCAGGCCGGCGAATCGCAGACCGACCGTGCCCAGCAGGCCGACGATCGCAAATACGCCGATTCCGGCCAGCGCCATGTCGCCGAGCGCGGAAAAATCGAGCGTCAGCCGGGTCAGCGTCGAGGCGACCAGGCACGGCGTGCCGACGGTGGTGACCAGGGCAGTGACGAACCCCGCCTCGAACGGCCGCCGCATCCGGGCCCACAGGAAGCCGATCCCGGCACAGGCGAAGACGGGCGCGATGATGGCGGCGAGCTGAGCGAACACCTGAAGCTCCGGGAGGCCACGGCGAATCCCCCGCGCCGGCCGCGGCATTCCGCCACGCGACTCGTCAGGAGGCCTGGCCGGACTGGCGGGCGCCCGACGCTAACAGCTTGATGGAGATGATTGAAGGGCCGGCCTGTCAGGCGCAGCCGGCAAGCTTCAGCGATTCGATGCGGCGTGCGGCTGATGGCGCACGGGATTGCCGCCGTCGCGCTCGACCAGGGAATCGCGATGCAGCCCGAGTTCCGGCCGCAGCAGCTTCGCGGCAGCGTCGGGCTCCGATTCCCCTGCCAGAATCTCAGCCAGCGTGCGCAATGGTCGCTTCAGATACGGGCTTATCATGCGTCGCGCTGCCTCCCCATACAGACGGCTACAATGACCTGGATGCGCGGCGTGTGGAACCTGTGGATAGCGGGGATATCGCGCATAACGAGTGGCATTTGTGGGGTAACCGCGTGAACCGGCATGATTGCCGGTAGCGACATTGCGGCAAGATTGCCAGCGCGTTGCGAAACCACCATGATCGGGCGCTTTAGCAAGCCGACGCAGTGTCGAGAACACACGCGCCGGCATGACGAGGAAGGAAGCGAGAACAAACTCATGACGGCCAATCGAACATGCGGCGAAGCCGCGATCGACCTGCTCGAGGCCTACGGGGTCGACACGGTCTTCGGCATTCCCGGCGTTCACACGCTGGATCTCTATCGCGGCCTCGCCAACACGCCGATCCGGCATATCGCCGTGCGGCACGAGCAGGGCGCCGGATTCATGGCCGACGGCTATGCCCGGGTCTCCGGCAGGCCGGGCGTCTGCGTGCTGATCACCGGGCCCGGGGTCACCAACGCGGCGACGCCGATCGGCCAGGCGTTCTCGGATTCGGTGCCGATGCTGGTGCTGTCCAGCGTCAACGCGACCGGCGATCTCGGCCGCGGCCGCGGCCGCCTGCACGAGATTACCGACCAGCGCGCGGTGATGGCGCCGCTGACCGCGTTCAGCCGCACGGTGCTGGCCGCGAACGAGCTGCCGCAGGCGATGGCCGACGCCTATGGCGTGTTCCAGTCGGCGCGGCCGCGGCCGGTCCATATCGAGCTGCCGCTCGACGTGCTGGCGGCACCGGCCGGGTTTCGCGCCGAGCGCGGCGCGCCGTCCGGCCGCCCGCAGCCCGACCCGGCGGCGATCGCCGCGGCCGCGCGGCTGCTCGACGGGGCCCAGCGTCCGATGCTGATCGCCGGCGGCGGCACCGTCGATTGCGGCCCCGCCGTCGCCGCCCTCGCGGAGAAGCTCGGCGCCGCCGTCCTGCTGACCGCGGCGGCCAAGGGCGTGGTGCGCGACGATCATCCGCTCTGCGCAGGGTCGAGCCTGCAGTTGCCGCCGACCCAGCAGTTGCTGTCGACTGCCGACGTGGTGATCGCGGCCGGCACCGAGCTCGCCGAAACCGATTGCTGGATCGAGCGGTTGCCGATCACCGGCAAGTTGATTCGCATCGATCTCGATCCGGCTGCGCTGCACCGCGACTATCCGGCGGCGGTCGCGCTGCAGGCCGATGCCGGCGCCACGCTCTCCGCCCTCGCCGGCGCCCTTGCCCCGCGTGGCAGCGGCGGCGGCGTGCCGGCCAGCGAGATCGCCGCGCTGCGCCGACGCAACCGCGACGAGCTGGCGCCGCTGCAGCGCAAGCATGCTCGGGTGCTGGACGCGCTGAGCGAAGCGCTGCCGGAGGACACGGTGCTGGCCACCGACATGACCCAGATCGCCTATACCGGCAGCCACTACTATCGCAGCCAACGGCCGCGCACCTGGCTGCATCCGGTCGGATACGGGACCCTCGGCTACGCCCTCCCGGCGGCGATCGGCGCCAAGATCGCCGCGCCTGAGCGTGCCGTGGTCGCGATCGCCGGCGATGCCGGGTTCCTGTTCACGGTGCAGGAGCTGGCGACCGCGGTCGAGCTCGGCCTGCCGATCGCCATCCTGCTGTGGAACAACGACGCCCTGCAGCAGATCGCCGAGGGCATGACCGAGCGCGGCATCCCGGAGATCGGCGTGCGCCTGCGCAATCCGGATTTCCTGGCCTTGGCAAAGGCTTTCGGCTGCCTTACCGCGCGGCCCGACAGCCTGGCGGGGCTGCAGGACGCCCTGCGCGCGGCCACCGTGGCCGACGGCCCGACCCTGATCGAGGTGCGCGAGGATGCACCCTATCTGGCCTAGATCCGCCCGCCGCGCGGCCGCGCGACGCTGGCTCGAGGCGCCGCTTTTGGCCGCGGCGGCGCTGCTGGTGCTCGGCAATGACGGGCTGCAGCTCGATACGCTGGTGCGCGACTTCGACATCGTCGCCTTCGGTGCCGAATATCAGCAGAAGACCGATGGCCGGCTGCACAAATGGACCCGGCCGATCCGCTTCTACCTGGATGTCCGGGCGGGCGAACCGGACCTCTACCGCTCGCTCACCCGGACCCATCTCGAGCTCCTGCGCGAACTCACCGGCCTGGAGATCAGCGTGGTCGGCAGCGCCGACAGCGCCGACGTGGTGGTGATCTTCGACCGCGCGGCCGACCTGATGGCGGCGGCGGCGCAATACGCCCCGAGCCTGACGCGCGACCAGGTGCTGCTGAGCGACGCCCTGTGCTTCGGGCAATACTCCCATCGCGGCAGCGGCGAGATCAAGCGGGCGGTGGTCGGGATCCCCTCGGACCGCGCCCCCTCGGAAGGCAAGCTGCCGGCCTGCATCGTCGAAGAGACCACCCAGGTGCTCGGCCTGCCCAATGACTCCGACGAGGTCAACCCATCGGTCTTCAACGACCGCAGCGTGCTGGACTATCTCCCGGAGCACGACCGCGTGCTGGTGCGTCTGCTCTATGACCCGCGCATGACCGCCGGAATGCCGCGCGACGAGGCGCTGGTGCTGGCCCAGCGGATCCTACGCGAGCAGGGTTTCTGAACCGCCGAGCGGTCTTTCTTTTCAACCACATCAGTCGGTTAGCGTTTCGTTCACCATATCCATGTGAAGAGTCGACAGCTTCAGGCAAATATGCTTGAAGGGCCGCAAGCCTGCGCTGCCGACGGAGTTCCCGGCAGCCGGCCTTTTCGCCCCGGCTCGGAACGGGACAGGACATACGGTGGCATGAACACCGGACTTACCTCGCCTTCCGGCGACGACCTGGACGTGCTGCGGCAGCAATACGACCGGCTGTGCGACCTCATGACCCGCACCGCCGAGTCCGACCCAGCCGCCGCCGAACGCGTCCTCACGGAGCTGCAATCGCTGTCCGACCGGATCCTGGCGCTGGAAGCGTCGGGCCCTGGCGCCGCGACACCCGCCGCAGCGGCCGAGACGACCGCGGCCCCGGCACCGCCGATTGTCGCCGGCAATCCGGCGCCGGCGGCGGAAGCCCGTCCGACCGTGGAAACCGCCCGAGTTGTAGCGTTTCGCGTGACGCCCGGAACCGATGCCGAAGGCAAGACCGCGCCGAAGACCGCGAGCTGGCGCCTCGACGCCCCGCCGGCACCGCCGCCTGCCGCGCCGCCCAGCCCGGCTGCCGCCGCATCTGAGAGCCCGAAGGCACCGGCGAAGATCGCCGCCGCGGAACCCGCGCCCGCCCGCCCGGCTGCTGCGCCGCCCGTTGCGCGGCCCCAGGCCGCAGCTGCTGCGCGCGCGGCGCCGCCGCGGATGCCGGCGGAGGATACCGCGGCGCGGGAGTCGGCAAAGGACGCCGCCGCGAACAAGCCCGCTGCCGATCCGACCATGTTCAGCGCCGCGATCCGGAGCTGGCTGGAGCGCCATCGCGAAGATGCCGCCAGCCCGGCCGCACCGGCGCGGCCCCGGCCGCAGGCCGCTCCGGCGAAATCAGATATCATCAAGCCGGACCAGGCGCGACCGGCGCAGCCGCGGCAGAAACCGGCAAGTCTCTCTCCGGCCGCGGCCGGCCCAGGCCGGCAGCCGGGCGCTCCGGCACCGGGTGCGGCGACAGCCGGAACGGGCGCCGCTGGCGTGGCCTCAGGCGGCGACGCGCCGGCGGTCCGACCGCCGTCGCCCGAGTTGTCGCGCATCGCCGCCGCCGTCGAGCAGCAGGCCGCCCAGATCGAGCGGATCCTGGCGCTCTGCGTCAGCCAGCAAAGCGCGCTCGAGCGGCTGGAGGCGCAGATTCTGTCGGAGCTGCGGGCGCCCGGACCGGCGGCGGCACCCGACACGCGCATGCCCGAGCTGCACGCCGCGGTCGAGGAACAGCGACAGCGCCTGACCGCCCTGGCCAAGACGATCCACAATCTCGCGCAGTGGCTGGCGGCCGAGCGGGCCGGCCCGCGGCGCTGATCGCACGTCGATCGGCGAGGAGCCCCGGCAGCCATGCCTCATCCACGCATCGGACTGGCCCTCGGCAGCGGCGCGGCGCGCGGCTGGGCGCATATCGGCGTGCTGCGCGCGCTGACCGAGGCCGGGATCACGGCGGATGTGGTCTGCGGCACCTCGATCGGGGCCCTGGTGGGCGGCGTCCATCTCAGCGGCCATCTGGACCCGCTCGAGAAATGGGCGCGGGCACTGACCAAGTTCCGCGTCGTCGGCCAGCTCGACTTCCAGGTCGGCGGCGGCGGCATGATTGCCGGACGCAAGCTGCTGGCATTGCTCGAGGGCTTCCTCGGCGACCTGCAGGTCGAGGCGCTGCCGCTGCCCTTCACTTGCATCGCCACCGATCTGCTGACCGGCCACGAGGTATGGTTGAGCGAAGGCCGGCTGGTCGATGCGTTGCGGGCATCGATCTCGCTGCCCGGCATCTTCGCCCCGGCACACCATGAGGGCCGCTGGCTGGTCGACGGCGCGCTGGTCAATCCGCTGCCGGTCTCGGCCTGCCATGCGCACGGCGCCCAACTGGTCATCGCCGTCAATCTGCATGCCGACCTGATCGGCCGGGCTCGCACCCCCGGCAGCAGTGTCCCGCGCATCGCCGGATTCGACATCGCGGAGGAGCTGCCGGCATCCCGCCGCGGCATGACCGGCGGCATCGCCAACATGATTCAGCAATTGTTCGGTCGCGAGCCGGATGCGCCGAGCCTGTTCGGCGTCATGGTGCAATCGCTCAACATCATGCAGGACCGCATCACCCGCAGCCGCCTGGCCGGCGAGCCTCCCGATGTCGCCATCAATCCGCGCATCGGCCATATCGGGATGCTGGAGTTCCATCGCGCCGCCGAGCTGATCGAGGAAGGCCGGAACGCCACCGAGCGCATCATCCCCGAGCTGCGCGAAGCGATTTCGCTTTACGCCTCCGCCACCGGCTGAAAGCAGAACCGCCGGGACGATGCCCCGGCGGTTCCATGTTCATCGCGATAGCTCAGGGCGCGGCCGTCAGCATCACAGACTGTCGTTGCCGTCGATGGAGCCGCCTTCGCCGTCGCCCGGACTCGGCTCGCCGTCGCCGTCGTTGGTGTCGCTTTCGGAGTCGCGGCTAGGGGCAGGCGCCGAGCCGGACGGACCGTCGCCGCGCGCAGAGTCGCCGCCCGGCCCGTCGCCGCCGCCCGCCGCCGGCTCGATCGAGTCGTCGAGCGCGGCGAAATCGGTCGGCATGCGCGGATACTCCTGGCCGAACGGCAGCAGCCGGGCCTCCGTCTCCGCCGTCTCGCAACTGCCGGAGATCAGGATCGCCCGCCCGGTTTCGATCCGGACCGGCTCGGCGGCGTCGCAGGGCAGCAGATCGATGGCGCCGCTCAGCACGTTCACCTCGCTGGTGCCGTCGCTCAGCACGAAGATCAGCAGTTCGGTGCCGCGGATCGTCATGGTCGCGGTCGGCGTCTTTAGCGTGACGTTGTCCTTGTTCTCGATCTCGCCGGTGACGAAGCGGAACGCACCCTTGCCAAAGCTGATCGCCACGTCGCCGAGCCGCTGCTCCGGATCGTAGATGAACTTGTCCAGGCGTACCTGGGACTGGGCGCCGACATAGAGCGAGGTGCGATCGAGGAACAGCAGGTTGGTGGTCGCCCGCGCGCCGGTCTCGACCAACTCGTTGGTGTAGACCTGCTGGTTGAAGTACAGATCGTGCTGCTCGCCGGATTCCCGCGTGCCGGTGGCGCCGAGGAAATCGCGCTGCGCCACCGAACCGACTTCGGGCTCCGCCATCGCAGGAGCCGCGTACAGAAGGGCGCTACAACCCGCGGCGAGGGCCGCCTTGCTGACAGTAAGTTTCATCACTGAGTGCTCCCCACAATGGCCGGCCCGACAGGCGCCCGGCTGCGCCGCGAGTGTTTATCCGGCATTGCGGGAAAAATCAAGATAATCCTTAGAATTCATTAACCATTACAATAAGTTAACGATGAATTCCCGCAGATACTCTTCAGTTTGAGCAGAATTCGGGGACCTGCTTGCCGCACAAAAAAAAGACCCCGCCGAAGGCGGGGTCTGAAGTCGCGTGTGTGTGGAGAAGTCCCGGCAGCGTTCCGGCCGGGGTCGAGGACCCATGGTCGGAACACTCGGGATGCGGCAGCCGATGCACCGCTGGCGCGGCGAGTCGCACTGCACGCCCGCCACTGTGCCGAAGCGACCGCGGCTCCAGGTGTGGCAAATCTGTGGTCGGTTGCGCCGGCGACGGTTCGACAACATGATTGCGTCCGGAAGCGCGCGGCTGTCCGCAGCGCCCCCTTCGGATAGGAATCCTCTCATGCCTCGCCCCGCTGCCGAACTGATCCTGCGAAACGGCAGGATTGCGACGCTCGATCCCGGCAATCGCCGGGTACAGGCGGCGGCCGTCTGGCGCGGCCGCATTCTGGCCAGCGGAGACGACGCCGAGGTCGCGGCGCTGGCGGGTCCGGACACCCGCATCGTCGACCTGGACGGGCGAACCGCGGTTCCCGGACTGATCGATTCGCATTGTCACCCCGACAGCCATGCGCTCACGCTGCTGCGCTGGCGCGACATCGGCTGGCCGCAGATCCGCTCGGTCGCCGAGATGCTCGCCTTCGTCGAGCGCGAATCGGCCCGGCTCGGCGACGGCGAATGGCTGCTGGCCTTCGGCTACAACGATCAGAAATGCGGCGGCTATCCGACGCGCGAGGCGCTCGATGCGGTATCGCACGGGCGGCCGGTCTGGCTGTACCGCACCGATCACCACATCGCCGTGGTCAACACCGCCATGCTGCGTGCCTTCGGCGTCAGCGAGGACGCGGCGGATCCGCCGCATGGCCGCTACGACCGCGACCCCGCCACCGGCCGCATGACCGGCCTGCTGCGCGAGATGGCCGCCTGGACCCTCGAGGAGCGCATCAAGACCGACTACCGGGTCGAGGACTACATGCGCGGCCTGGAGCAGGTGTTCACGCGCTACCTGCGCCACGGCGTCACCTCGCTGCACAACTCGCTGACCGCCGGACGCGCGATCGAGGCCTATCAGCGGCTGCGCGGCGATGGCCGCCTGCCGATGCGCGTCGGCATCATCCTCGACGGCCGTGACGACGCCCTGGTCGACGCCTATCTCCAGGCCGGCATCCGCACCGGCTTCGGCGACGAATGGCTGCGCGTGATCGGGGTCGAGTGGTGTCCCGATTGCAGCACCAGCGGGCGCACCGCGGCCTATTACGATCCCTATGTCGGCAAGGCGGTGCCGGGCGAGCCGGTGCCGAATTGCGGCATGCTGCTCTACGAGGCCGAGGATCTCATCCCAAGGGTGGTGCGGGCGCACAAGGCCGGGCTCCGGGTCTGCGTCGAAGGCATCGGCGACCGCGGCATCGACTTCGCGCTCGACGCGATCGAGGCGGCGCTCGCCGCCCACCCGCGCGCGGATCACCGCAGCCGCGTCGAGCACTGCTGCTACGTCACGCCGGCCATCCTGGAACGCATCAAGCGCCTGGGCGTGATCGATTCCTCGGCGACCGGATTCATGCACAGCCTTGGCGATGCCTATGCCGAGAATCGCGGTGACGCGGCGATGGCCTGGATGTGGCCGCATCGCAGCCTGAACGATGCCGGCGTGCCCGCGCCCGGGCATTCGGATGCGCCGATCTGCGACACCAATCCCTGGCCGGTCATCGGCGCCATGGTGACGCGCACCACCGACACCGGCCGGCCGATCGGCCCGCGACAGGCAGTGAGCGTCACCGAGGCGCTCCGCGCCTATACCCTGCTCGGCGCCCATGCCGGATTCGAGGAGGCGGACAAGGGCTCGCTCGAGCCCGGCAAGCTCGCCGATTTCGCGGTGCTCGATCGCGACGTGTTCGAGGTTCCCGCCGGTGCCATCGCCGACACCTCGGTCGAGATGACCATCGTCGGCGGCGAAATCCGCCACCAGCGCTGATCGGCGGCGGGCCGCGGTTGCGGGCCTCGCGGCCGAGCACGCCGCCCCAGACTTCGCGCTACACCGGAAAAAGAAGCGGGCGCGCCGGGGGGGGGGGGGGGCGCTGGGCGGGTGTTGGGGGCACCGAAGGGGGGCCAAG
>CAYJQC010000022.1:0-32608 GCA_964372215.1 uncultured Rhodospirillaceae bacterium | reverse complement strand
GTGGCGGCGGTGGGGGCGGAGCCGGCGGCCCCAGAGTTCGGCCTACCCCGAAAAAAGACGCGGCCGCGCCTGCTGAGGGCGCGGCCGATGAGAGTCTTTGGAGGCAACCTATGGTCGCCATAGTGACTCCCGGCTTCCTAAAGAATTGTTAATATGCCGGCGCATCTGGTTTACATTTTATCCCCTTTATTTCAATACATTACAGAATATCTCTTCGATCCGACCGACAACCCTTCGCTTGTTCGCGGTGCGGCTCTGCGCTAGATTTGACCGGCGTTCCTCGGGCCGGTGGTCGCCGCCGCCCCGCGCGACGTGAGGCTCGCCCGGAGACTTAGGCCCGCCCGGAGACAAGGTCATGTCCAGCGCCGCCCGCTTTCGTACCCAGATCTGCAGCGCCGCCGTCGCCGGCGCACTGGTGCTTGGTGCCGGTATCTCCGCGTCGGCAGACGAGATCTACGCCGACGAGTGGAACCAGCTTCACGACGTCGCGCTCGAGGCAATGGGCGCCGATCAGCTCGACGGCGTGGTCGGGGAGAGCTTTGAAATGGCGTGGCAGGGGATCGACACTCCCGCCGAGGAAGACCTGACCGCCGAGCAAAAGGCCGAGCTCGCGCAGCTGCGCACCGGAACCGTCATCTACCTGTACACCGAAGACGGCAAGCCGGTGTTCGGGCCGACCGCGTTCGGCGGAACCGACGACATGGTTTCGACCCTGTCGAGCGAGCAGGGAATGGCCTCGCAGATCCAGGGCGCGCTGCTCGACGGGATGAGCCAGTCCGGATTGATCTCCGACGGCTTTACGCCGCCGCAGCCCTGAGAAGGCCGCTCGGCAGCGACCGCTGCCGTCGCTCCAGCGCATTTCAGGTATCGAGAATCGGACCTTCGCCGGTCGGCGCGACGCTGCGCTGCGCCACGACGCCGATGATCCGGAGCGCCCAGCGCAGTCCGGTGCAGGCGACCGTGGGTTGCGCCCGATCGTTCATGTCGACTTCTGTTCCAGCAAGGCGTCGACACCCTCTTGATCGGCGGTATCCATGTTGCCGTGGATCACGGCGCTGGCCGTCGCCACCATGTCCTGCATGCGGCGCGCCACGGCACCGGCGACGCGCTGGATCTCCGCCGCGTCCTGCTGCGCCACCGGCGCCTCGAGCCGGCGCAGCGCGAACAGCACGAGGTTGTCCATCTGCTCGACGATCTGGTCGAAGGGCTGCCGGTACTTGCGCGGCGCGCGGGCATAGGCCTCGATCGCCAGCGCGCGATCGGACAGCGTGCTGTCGGCGAAATGCTGGGCGTAGCTCTTGGGCTGCCAGCCGCACGCGTCTTCGAAGCAGTCCGGGCAATCCGCCAGGATGTCCAGGATCATGGCGATTTCGTTGAAGTGATTCAGATAGTCGGTGGCGAGGAAGGTCTGTGGATTGACGTTGGAGCCCCGCAGGCGCCCGCGCAGCTCATCGCGGGCGTCGGTCGTATCATTGGCGACCCTGGCAACGGCGCAGCAGCCGGTCATCGGCTCATCTCCCGGTCCGTCCGTGGACGCGCATCCCCGCCGCCCGGCGGCGGCACGGCTGGCATCGCGCGGCCGCATCGGGCTGAAACGTTAGGACTATCCGGTTAACGAATGGATAAATGACCTGAATCATGGCGCAAAATTGCGGGTTTGCGAGCCTCCAACCCTCGGCCCCGGAGCCCACGGGCGCTGTCTTGCCCTGCCCGCGCCGGAACCAGCACCCGGAGTGGGGTGGCATCGCGTAGTCCGGAACCGCCGATGAACGAAAACGCAGGAACCGCACCGACCGCGATGGATCGCCGCCAGTTTCCACCCTGGGCTACGGAAGGCGTCGCCCTGGCGGCGGCGCTCGCCACCGATACCGCTCATGGGCTGGTGGCGGCTGAGGTCGAGGATCGCCGGATCCGGTGGGGCCGCAACGCCCTGCCGGCGCCGCCGTCGCGTTCCCTGCTGGGCATCGCTGCCGGCCAGTTCCGCAGCCTGGTGGTCTGGCTGCTGATCGCCGCCAGCCTCGCCGCCCTCGCCTTCGGCGAGGTGGCCGAGGGCACCGCCATCGCCGTCGTGGTCGTCCTCAACGCGGCCCTCGGCTTTGCCACCGAACTGCGTGCGACCCGCTCGATCGAGGCGCTTCGCCGGATCGGCCGCGTCATGGCCAAGGTTCGCCGCGATGGGCGCACCCTGATGCTGCCGGCCGACGAAATCGTGCCGGGCGACGTGATCGAAATCGAAGCCGGCGACCGGATCAGCGCCGATCTGCGGCTGATCGAAGCCGCGGCGCTGCAGCTCGACGAATCGACCCTCACCGGCGAGTCCGTGCCGGTCGAGAAGTTCGCCGCGGCGCTGCCGGTCGATACGCCGCTTGCCGAGCGTGCCAACATGGCCTTTGCCGGGACGGTGGCAACGCGCGGCACCGGCCTCGGCATCGCCGTCGCTACCGGCACCCATAGCGAACTCGGCCGCATCTCGACGCTCACCGCCGGCGCCGGGCCCGAGCGCTCGCCGCTCGAGAAGCGCCTCGATCGGTTGAGCCGGCAGCTGGTCTGGGTGGTGCTCGGCCTGGCCGCGGTGATCGTCGGCGCCGGCCTGGCCGGCGGTCGCGACCCGCTGCTGATGCTCGAGATGGGAATCGCCCTGGCGGTCGCCGCGGTTCCCGAAGGTCTGCCCGTCGTCGCCACCATCGCCCTGGCGCGCGGCCTCTGGCGCATGGCCCGGCGCAACGCCCTGATCGAGCGGCTCTCGGCGGTCGAGACCCTCGGCGCCACCACCGTGATCTTCACCGACAAGACCGGCACGCTGACCGAGAACCGCATGAGCGTCGCCCGCCTGCTGTTGCCGGGCGCCGGCGACGCGCCGCTCGAGATCACCGTCGATCCCGACGATCTCGACCAGCCGTTCTCGATCGGCGGGCGGCCGGTCGACGAGGGCGACGGCGCGGCGCTGCGGGCGGCGCTCGAGATCGGCGTCCTCTGCAGCAACGCCTCGCTCCCGTCCGGGGGGGCCGAGTCCGATCCCGACGGCGCAGGACTGGCTGCGGTCGGCGATCCCATGGAGGTCGCGTTGCTGCGCGCCGCGCAGCTGGACGGCATCCGGCGCGAGCGGTTGCTGGCGCACTGGCCGGAACTGAGCGAAATACCCTTCGACTCGACGACCCGGATGATGGCCACGCGACACCAGGCCGGCGACCGGATGCTGATCGCGGTAAAAGGCGCCCCCGAGGCCGTGATCGATGCTGTCGCGCGGGTGTTCGGCGCCGGCTGCATCGACGAAGCCGGCCGGCGCCGCTGGCTCGACGCCGCCCGCGATCTGGCGCGGCAGGGCCTGCGCTGTCTTGCGCTGGCGCGGCGGCTCGCCGCCGCCGGCGCTCCGGAAAGCGATGACAGCGCGCCGTTCGGCGACTTGGAGCTGCTGGGGCTGGTCGGGCTGATGGACCCGCCGCGCGGCGATGTCCCCGAAGCGATCCGGGCCTGCCGGGGCGCCGGCATCCGCGTCATCATGGTGACCGGCGATCACGCCGCCACCGCACAGGCGATCGCCCGCCAGGTCGGGCTGGCGGACGACGACGCAAAGGTGATCGAAGGCCGCGAGATGCCGCCGATCGCCGGTCTGGATGCCGCCGCCCGAGCGGGGCTGCGACGGACCGGCATCTTCGCCCGGGTCAGTCCCGAGCAGAAACTCGACCTGGTGACGCTGTACCAGGGCGACGGCGAGGTCGTCGCCATGACCGGCGACGGCGTCAACGACGCACCAGCCCTGAGCAAGGCGGATATCGGCATCGCCATGGGCCGGCGCGGCAGCGACGTGGCGCGCGAGGCCGCCGCGATGATCCTGCGCGACGACGCCTTCCCGTCGATCGTCGCGGCGATTCGCCAGGGCCGCATCATCCTCGGCAACATCCGCCGCTTCGTGCTGTATCTGCTGTCCTGCAACCTGAGCGAGGTTCTGGTGGTATCCCTGGCGGTGGTTGCCGGACTGCCGCTGCCGCTGCTGCCGCTGCAGATCCTGTTCCTCAACCTGGTGACCGACGTGCTGCCGGCCTTCGCCCTCGGCATCGGCGAAGGCGAGGCCGACGTCATGCGGCGGCCGCCGCGAATGCCGGACCAGCCGATCCTCGGGCGGCGCCAGTGGCTGGCGGTCGCCCTGTACGGCACCACGATCACCGTGGCGACGCTGGGCACGCTGGTGGCGGCGCGCGTCTGGCTCGGGCTGCCGGACGCCGAGGCGACCACCCTCTCCTTCCTCACCCTGGCATTGGCCCAACTCTGGCACGTCTTCAACATGCGGGGCGCCGCATCGGGTTTGTGGCGCAACGAGATCACCGGCAACCCCTATGTCTGGGCCGCGCTGGCGGCGTGCATCGCGCTGATCGCCGCCGCGATCCATGTGCCGATTCTCGCCGAGGTGCTGCAGCTGGTGCCACCGTCGCCGGCCGGCTGGGGACTGGCGGTCGGCGCCAGCCTGGTGCCGCTGTTGCTCGGCCAGGCCGCGGCGCTGCTGCGCCGACCCCGGCGAACCTGACCCGGTCGCGGCGGCATCCCGATCCTGCGGACGGAACCGGGGCGCTTCCGCGCGGACGGACGCTCGGCTATCGTCCTTCTGTACAGGACAGGTCGGCCGCGCCGATGACGATTGCTGCACGTCCCTTCGACTACCCCTATGACGGGCGCCTCGACACCGCGGCAACCGCGCTGCTGGTCATCGACATGCAGACAGACTTCGTCGGCGAGGGCGGCTACTTCACGCGCAAGGGCTACGACGCCGCGCCGCTGCGTGCCATCGTGCCGGCGATACAAGCGGTGGTGGCGGCGGCGCGCCGCGCCGGCTGCCTGATCGTGTGGACCCGCCAGGGCTATCGCCGGGATCTCGCCGACCTCACCGCCTACGAGCGCTGGAAGGCCAAGCGCTCGGGGATCGATTTCGACGGGCCCGATCCGGTGCTGGTGCGCGGCACGCCGGGCTACGAGATCGTTCCCGAACTGGCGCCGCGCGCCGGCGAACCGATCGTCGACAAGACCGCGAACGGCGCGTTCTGCTACACCGATCTCGAGCACGTGCTGCGCGCCCGCGGAATCACCCATCTGCTGTTCTCCGGCTGCACCACCGATGTCTGCGTCCACACCACGCTGCGCGAGGCCAACGATCGTAACTTCCAGTGCTGCCTGATCGAAGACGCCTGCGCCAGCGCCGACAGCTACGCGCACCAGGCCGCGGTGCACATGACGACCGTCGAAGGCGGCGTGTTCGGCGTGGTGGCGACCGCCGAGGCCGTGGTGCGCGGGTTGGATCGGGCCGGCGGCTCGCTCGACCGAACGGCGGGCGCAGCCGGATGATGCGCGGTCAGCGACTCCAGCCGTCTGGAATTGTGCTTGCCGCGCTGGCGGCCGCGACGCTGGTCCCTGGCGCAGGCCCCGGATGCGGCGCGCCGGATACTGTGCAGACCTCGTTGGACGGACGGTTCGCGGCCCCGATTCGGGAATAGCCACCCTACCGCCTCAAGCTCCGGAAGGCCCAGCCCATGCCCGCCATTGCCATCGCCCTGCACGCCGTTGCCGCGATCATCTGGGTCGGCGGCATGTTCTTCGCCCACCGGTTCCAGCGACCCGCCGCGGCGAAGCAGGAGCCGGCCCAGCGCCTGGCGCTATGGCGGGCGACCTTCGCCGGCTTCTTTCCCTGGGTCTGGGGGTCGATCGGCGTGCTGTTCGCCACCGGCTACTGGATGATCTTCGGCATCTATGGCGGATTCGCCAATGTCGGCATCCACATTCACATCATGCATGCCGGCGGCTGGATCATGATGCTGCTGTTCTTCCACGTGTTCTTCGCCCCCTATCGGCGGCTGTGCCGGGCACTCGATGCCGGCGACCTGGCGGCGGCGGGCAAGCAGCTCGCGCAGATCCGCCGCATCGTCGGCATCAACATGCTGCTCGGCCTGGCGATCGCGATGGTCGGGGCGAGCGGCCGGTACTGGGAATTCCTCTGATGCGGGGCGTTGTGCGGCTCGCCCTTGCGGCGACGCTGCTCGCCGGCCCGTGCGGCCCGGCGCTGGCCGGCTCGTTCGAGGTCGAAGGCCTGCGCCTCGGCATGGCGCTGCCCGACGGCGAGATCGAGGCGGTCTACGAAAATATCCTGGCCGGCCGGGCCAGCGACAGCGTCGGCCTCAGCTTCCCCTACGACCGCATCGAAACCAGCCTCACCGACGGCAGCCGGCTGAGCCTGCATTTCTCCGCGTCGGTGGACGGCGCGCGGCTGTTCTGGGTCCGCCACGCCACCAGCTGGCGCTGGCCGGTCGAGCGTGCCGCGCCGGCGATCGGCGAGGTACTCGGCGACATCGAGCGGCGCTTCGGCACGCCGTCGCGCAGCCTGGGGCCGCGCGATGGCAGCGGCGACCTGCTGCTGGTGTTCGCCCGGCCGGGAAGCAGCGCCGATCTGCCGGCCATACTCGAGCTGTCGCCGGACGACGTCGGCGGCGTGCAGTTCCTCAGTTTTCGCCAGCGGGTCGCATTGTTCGGCATTCAGTTCGACGGCGCCGTGGTGTCGATCGTGACCGACAAGGGCGAAGTCGCCGCGGTGATCGAGGAACTCGCCGATCACCAGCGCGGCCTCACCGTGCTGGCCGCCGGCAAGTGAGCCCGCGCCCGCGGTGCTTCAGCGCGTGGTGAAGGCGGGGTAGCCGACGTCCTGGTCGACGGTCGGATCGCAGGCGCCGGGGAAGAGCTGGCGCGTCGAGCGCTCGAGCCGCTCGTGATGCAGCACGCAGTCGAGTCCGCGATAGCTGGGGCCGGCTCCTGCCGAACTCCCGCCGCCGGCTGCCGCCTCGAGGTCGCCGATCATGCCGCTCAGGCTGCGCGATGTGGTGAGGTTGCCGCCCGGCACGATCGACTGCAGCGACGGCACGTTGCGGTGGATGACGTCACGCGAGCGTGAATCGAGTATGCGGCTGCCGGTGTCGCCGGCCGAGGCGCCGCCGACAAGCGTCGCCAGCGACAGCAGGCCCGCGCCGGTGAGCAACATACATCGCATCTGCTCCGCGCCTCCCGCCCGCAGTTTCATCCTTCAGCACATATGCGCGCCGCCGGGCGATATCAATGGCGCCGGCCTGCCGCTTGCGCAGCCCCGGGCGGGCGCCGGCGGCCGGCCGCGCCCTGACTATCCGGCAGTTCGATGCTCAGAAGATTCAGAAAATCGTGTTGGCGATGTCGCCGGCGACCGCACCGGCGCCGAGCGCCGAGCCGCCTGCCGGCGGCGATGCACCCATCGAGGCGCCGAGACCTGAGGAATCCGCGATCCCGCTGCCGGCCGGCTGGGCCACGCCCGGGAGGTCGAGCGGATAGGCATGGCCGGCGTCGGTGCGCCAGGCGTCCGCGTCGGTCGGCTCGCCCAGCAGCGTGCCGCCGCTGACATCGCCCAGCGTCGCGCTGTCCAGCGCCCCGCCAGCCGCCGTGAACGTCAGCATGGACACGTCGGCTACCGGCTCGTCGGCCGCTGCCGGCAGGCCCAAGCTAACCAGCAACGCTGCCGCCGCGACGGCCACGGATCCGATCTGACGAATCATCGACGCCTCCTCCTATGGCATTGATAAATATGACTTATGACCATAGGTAAAAATCAATATACCACGAATCGCGGCGGTTGGGGAGTGGGCCCGGTGGCACAAGCCCCGGGCACGGCCGAATCGGGGTTCGGCCCAGTTGCCGCGACCGGGCCTTCGGGCTAAGTTGTCGGGAAGGTCGAAGGCAATTGCCGGCGGAGGGTGAGATGCATGTCGCGGTTCGGATCGCATGGAAGTCGTCTCGGGCCCTGGTGCTCGGGCTCGGCGTCGCGGCGGTTGCGCTGCCCGCGTTCGCCGACGACGAGGCACCGGGCACGGACGAGCCGTTGAAGGTCGAGGCCGCCGCCGTCGACACGGCAGCCCTGGACGCCCAGGCCGGCAATACGACCCCCGCTGGCCGCTATGACGAAGGCGCCACCGTCGCGGCCTCCGACGCGCCGATCGGGGCGTACGGCCAGGCGCAGATGCCGACCTCGGAGATCGCGGTGACGTCGAGCGCGGTATCGTCGTCGTCGCTGCAGGCGACGGTCGCGGGCGGCGCGGTGACGCTCGGCACCGCCGGCCAGTAGGGCCGGCCCGCGCCGGCCGGTATCAGGCCAGCGCCAGATGGCAGGTCGCCAGGCCGCGCTTCTCCAGGTATTGCTGGTGATGTTCCTCGGCGCGCCAGAACGGCCCGGCGGGTGCGATCTCGGTTGCGATCGGACGCCGATACAGGCGTGACGCCGCCAGCGCGTCCTTCGAGGCGCACGCCGCCGCTTCCTGCGCCGCATCATGGAAGAAAATCGCCGACCGGTACTGGGTGCCGATGTCCGGCCCCTGACCGTCGACCTGGGTCGGATTGTGCGACTTCCAGAACAGCTCGAGCAGCGCCTCGTAGGAGATCCCTTGCGGGTCGTATTCGATCTGCACCGCCTCGGCATGGCCGGTCGTGCCGTTGCAGACCTGTCGATAGGTGGCGTTCTCGGTTTCCCCGCCGATGAATCCGACTGCGGTCGCCGTCACGCCCGGAAGCTTGCGAAACGCCGCCTCGACCCCCCAGAAGCAGCCTGCCGCAAAGGTCGCCGTCGCCATGCCCGTTCTCCCGTCATGCGTTGCGTCCACCCGCAGGAATGTGGGGCGTTGGCCCGGGCGCGTCCAGGGCGTCCGACTACGGCTCACGGGGTTTTGTCATTTGCTTGTCACCTGTCCGGCCTGCTGTCGACACATTCTCCCGGTACTCCTGTGCGCCTGTCGAAACAGGAGAAGACACCATGACCCACCAACACCGCTGGACGCGCGGCGAACCCGATCTGCAGGAACTGCTGAACGACGACGTGGTCCGCGTCATCATGCAACGCGACGGCGTCAGCCTTCGCCAGCTCGACGACCTGATCCATAGCGTGAAGCGGCGCCTGCAGCTGAGGTCGCCGGCCCGGATCGGTGTGCCAAAGCCGGCGAATGATCCTGGACACCATCGGCCGGCCTGAACCGGCCGGCGCTACCGCGACTTGAGGCTCAGGATGTAGGCGACCAGATGGTCGGATTCGGCGTCGGTGAACATCAGGTCGGGCATTTCCACGTGCGGCGTCGCGAAGAACGCCTTCAGCGCCGCGGCAGTCACCGCCGGATCGTCGGCAACCGCCTTGAAGGTCGGCACGCCGTCGACGTCCCACCCGGCGGGAACGTCGCCGATGACGTGGCATTCGGCGCACGTCGCCTGAGCCAGCATCCGCCCCGCCTCGACGCTGGCCGCGTCGTCCTGGGCGGTGGCCGGCGGCACCCCGTACGAACCAGTCAGACCAGCCGCCAGCGCAGCGGCCAGCAAGATCGGGCGGCGTGGTTTCGGCATCGGCGCACTCCGTTCTACTGGCCCTGCTCGGTGTCCGGGCCCGCCTCCCGGTCGGCACGGGCCGCGGCCAGCGGCGGCACCCGGCCCGGGGAGACCCATTGCTGGAGCAGAGTGTAGCCCACCGCCAGCAAGGTCGGCCCGAGGAATATGCCGATGAAGCCGAAGGCGATGATGCCGCCGAGCACGCCGAGAAACACCAGCAGCAGCGGCAGCCGGGCCTCGCGGCTGATCAGCCAGGGTTTCAGGAAGTTGTCGACGCTGCTGACGACGAAAAGACCCCACAACGCCATGAAGATGCCCCAGCCGGTCGCCCCGGTGTAGAACAGCCAGAGGGTCGCCGGCACCCAAACCAAGGGCGGGCCCATCGGGATCATCGACATCACGAAGGTGACGAATCCGAGCAGCAGCGCGCCGGGCACGCCGGCGAGCCATAGCCCGATCGCGGCCAGCGAGCCCTGGGCGAAGGCGGTCCCCATGATCCCGTAGACCACCCCCTTGATGGTCGCCCCGGCGACGTCGAGCAGGTGCTGCGCCCGGTCGCCGGCCAGGCGGCGAACCCCCGAATGCAGCTTGCGCGCGGCCTCGCTGCCGTCGCGATAGAAGAAAAAGCAGATGAGCACGCTCAGGGTCAGCTCGATCGCGCCCTGGCCGAGATTGGCGCCGCTCTTCAGCATCCAGTCGCGGGCCTGGCCGACATAAGGCACGACGGCGCTGGCGAACGCGGCGTCGTTGTTCGCCAGGCTGAGCCAATACGCATACAGGTCCTCGCCCAGGATCGGCAGGCTGTGCAGCCATTCCGGCGGCGCCGGCAGGCCCTGGTCGAGCAGCAGGCGGACCATGTCGACGACCGCGGTCACATGCTCCGCCAGGGTGGCGCCAAGCAACGCCAGCGGCACCACCAGGACCGCCGCGACCAGCAGCGTCATCGCGGTCGCGGCGAGGGTCTTGCGATCATTCAGCCTGGCGAGCAGCCAGCTATAGAGCCGCCAGGTGGAAAAGCTGAGGATGAGCGCCCACAGGATCGACGACATGAACGGGCGCAGCACGATCAGGCAGCCGATCGCCAGCAGGCCGAGCGCCGCAAGCCCGGCGACGGCTTCGATGCGATTTGACAGCTTCAAGTTGCGCTCCCCCGCGCCGCGCCCGGCCTGATGACCGGAACCGTCCTGCGGCGGCCGGCTTGCCCCCGATGTCGTCGACGACGCCAGATTACCATAGGCCGCTCCCCGGCGCGGCAGGTCGCCGCACCGTCGGGCGAGGCGGAAATGACCGTTCCCAACACCGCGCCATTGCGCTTTGTCAACCTCTTAGCAGACAATTAACGATAGCTTGGTTAGGTTTTCGTTCCACTCGGAATGCGCCATGCCCATGTCTGCCGTCACCGCGGAGATGATCACACGCTCGGGCAAGGAGGCGCTGGGCGGGCTGCTGCGCATGTTCATGCAGAACTGCCCGATCGGCCTGGCGATCGCCGATCGCGACGGCCGCTTCCTCAGCCTGAACGCCGCCCTTGCCAGCCAGCTCGCGACCACGGTCGATACCCTCCTCGATGGCAGCGATCCCAGGGCCGCCGGACTTGCCGCGAAGCTGCTCGCGGTCGACCCCAGGACGTTGCAGCGCACGCAACCGATCGTTCGCGAAGTCACGCTGGAACGGCCGGACGGCGAGATGATCGCGCTGGTCTGGCATTTTCCGCTGGGCGAGGCGGAGGGCGAGGTCCAGGCCATAGGCTCGCTGGTGCTCGACATCACCGAGCGCAAGCGCCTGGAGGAACAGCTCGCACATGCCCAGAAGATGGAGGCGGTCGGCCGGCTCACCGGCGGCATCGCCCATGACTACAACAACATGCTGGGCGTCATCGCCGGCAATCTCGAGCTGCTCGACCTCGAGCTCGCGGAAGACTCGCCGCTGCGCGACTTCACGAAATCGGGGCTTCGCGCGGTCGACCGCAGCGCCGACCTGACCCACCGCCTGCTCGCGTTCGCGCGCCGCCATCCGATGCGGCCGAAGGTGCTCGACCTGGGCGAGCTGGTGCGCAATCTGCAGAAGCTTCTCGTGGTGACTCTCGGCACCAAGATCGACGTCAGGATCGACGTCGAGGACGGGCGCCACCCGGCATTGATCGATTCGGGCCAGCTCGAGAACGCCTTGCTCAATCTCGGCATCAACTCGCGCGACGCCATGCCGAACGGCGGCACCTTCGTTGTTCGCGTGGAGAGCATCCGCGCCGACAAGGCGTTTGCGATTGGACGCGCCGAGGTGTCCGAGGGCAGCTACGTGCGCATCATCGCCGCCGATACCGGCGAAGGCATGTCGGCGGAGACCCTGGCCAAGGCGACCGAGCCGTTCTTCACCACCAAGGGCGACCGCGGCGGCACCGGCCTCGGCCTCAGCATGGTGCAGGGTTTCGCCGCCCAGAGCGGCGGCATCTTCGCGATCGACAGCCAGCCGAGCCGCGGCACCGAGGTCCGCCTCTATCTGCCGCAAGTCGAGGCGGAGCTCGAGGTGGCGGCGCCCGATGTCGAGGGGACGAGCGCGAAGCCCGGCGGCAGCAGACGCATCCTGGTGCTCGAGGACAATTCCGAGCTGGGCCGTACCGTCGCGACCATGCTGACCGGTCTGGGCCATGACGTGCTGCTGTCCGAAGACCCGCTTGCGGCGCTCGAGATCATTCGCAATCGGAGCGACATCGACATCCTGCTCACCGAAGTCATGCTGCCGGGATCGCTGTCCGGGGTTCACGTGGCGCGGCGCGCCCGCGACGAGAATCCGCAGCTCGGCATCATCCTGGCGACCGGCTATGCCGAGGCGTCGCCCGAAGGCGCGCTGGAGTTTCCCGCCGACCTGCCCCTGCTGCACAAGCCGTTCCGGCTCGCCGCCCTGGACCGGGCGATCCGCGAGGCCGGCGGCGCCCGCCCGGGAGAGGCGGCCGACATCGCCGCCCCGACCGCCAAGCCACCGCCGGCTCCGGGGGCGCTCGACCCGACGATCATCGTCGACCGCAGCTTCCTGAACCGCTGCGCCCGCGAGGTTCGCGAACTGTTCGGCCTGTGGGAGCGGCTCAAGGGCGAGGCCCTCCTGCCGGTCTGGAGCAGCCTCGACCCCTTTGCCATCATGCCGTTCCTCGACAGCGCCACGCTCGTCGAGGTGCGGCACCAGCCGCTCGATTTCGTCTATCGCGCTTCGGGCCGCACCGAGATCGAGGCGCGCGGCTACGACCCCGCCGGCCGCACCGTCGGCGAGTGGCATTTCGGCAGCACCCGGGACCACGTGCTGGCCTCGTACCGCTATGTCGCGACCGCGCGCTCGTTCCTGTTCGATTGGGAAACGGCGGTGGCGCCGACCGACCTGTACATCGAGGACCAGACCCTGTTCCTGCCGTTCACCGTCACGGGCGAGAAGGTCGACAAGATCCTGATCTACTCGCGTCTGACCCGGCGCCGGCCGCGCGACAGCGAGGCCGAGGCGGCGACCTAACCGCGTCCTCAGGCGACCACCACGTCGACGCCGGCGGCCCGGAGCGCCTTGCCGAGCGCCCGGGGCGGCCGCGCATCGGTGACCAGGCGGCTCACCGCCTCGAGGCCGCAGACCTTTACCAGGGCGACGCGGCCGAGCTTGCTGCGGTCGGCGAGCACGGTGACCGCGCCGGCCCGGCGCATCATCGCCTCGGCGATCCTCGCCTCGTCCATGTCGAAGTCGAGAAACCCGGCCGCGGAATCGACCGCGCCGATGGTGAGCACCGCGTGATCGGCCCGGAACCCGGCGATCTGCTCGATGGTCTGGGGTCCGACGCTCTGTGCCGGGTCGCCGCGATACGCGCCACCCAGGAGATGGACCCGGTTGCGGCCCTGGCCACGCCAGAGCTCCGCCGCCACGTCGACCGAGTTGGTGATGACCGTGAGGCCGCGGCGCTTCGCCAGCGCGGCGGCAAAGATCGCCGTAGTGGTGCCGGCATCGATGAACAGGCTGTCACCGGCCTCGAACAGGGCCGCCGCCGCCTCGGCGATGCGCTGCTTCTCCGACCGCTGCTGGGTGAGACGCCGGCTGAATTCGCTTTCATGGGCGGTCTGGGCGGTGACCGCGCCGCCATGGACCTTGCGCAGCAGTCGGCGTTCCGCCAGTTCCCTGAGGTCGCGCCGGACCGTCTCCTTGGAAACGTCGAGCTCGTCCGACAGCCGGTTCACGGTGATCTGCTGGTTGCCGGCCATCAGCGCCAGGATCCGGCGCCGGCGATCCTCCGGCACGACGATCCGGCCGTCCGACGTTGCGCGCGCCCGTTCTGCCATGACCTCCTGCTCACGAGTCGATACGGTCAAAAAACCGCAACATATATTGACCGATCGGTCAAGCCCGCCCTATGCTCGCGGGCGACGTCGCCACGGCGTCCCGGGCGGAGCGTGCCGTGCAGGAAGACCCGCCTACAGTCTACGACATCGCCATCATCGGCGGCGGCGTGGTCGGCTGCGCATTGCTGCGGCGCTTCGCGCTCGATGGCGCGCGCGTCGTCCTTGCCGAGCGCGAATCCGACATCCTGAGCGGCGCCAGCAAGGGCAACAGCGCCATCCTGCACACCGGGTTCGACGCGCCGCCGGGCAGCCTCGAACTCGACTGCATGCGGAGCGGCCGGGCCGAGTATCTCGAGATCCGCGCGCACCTCAACCTGCCGCTGCTCGAGAGCTCGGCGCTGGTGGTCGCCTGGACCGAGGCGGAGCTGGCCCGCCTGCCGCGGATCGTCACCCAGGCCCATGCCAACGGCGTCACCGACGTCGCCCTGGTCAGCCGGAACGAGCTGTATCGCCGCGAGCCGGACCTGGCGGGCGGTGCGCTGGGGGCCGTCATCGTGCCCGGCGAAGACGTCATCGATCCCTGGTCGGCGCCGCTCGCCTATGCGTTGCAGGGCCTGGCCCATGGCGGCGAGATCTTGCGTGGCGCAGGGGTGACCGGCGGACGTTTCGAGCGCGGGTGCTGGGTGCTGGAGGCCAGTCGCGGGCCGATCGCCGCGCGCTGCGTGGTCAACGCGGCCGGCCTGTACGGCGACGTCGTCGAGGCGATCGCGCGGCCGAGCCCATTCACGATCCGCCCGCGCAAGGGCCAGTTCGTGGTGTTCGACAAGCCGGCGGCGCGCCTGGCCGCCGCCATCATCCTGCCGGTGCCGAGCGAGCGCACCAAGGGCGTCCTCATCGCCCGCACCGTCTTCGGCAACCTGCTGGTCGGGCCGACCGCCGAGGACCAGGAGGACCGCGATGCCGCCGCCTGCGAGGAGACCGCGCTCGCCGACCTGATCGCCACCGGCCGGCGCATCCTGCCGAAACTGGCCGGCCAGACGGTGACCGCGGCCTATGCCGGGCTGCGGCCGGCGACCGCGGCCAAGGACTATCATGTCGAGGCGCTCCCGGAGCTGCGCTGGATCACGGTCGCCGGCATCCGCTCGACCGGGCTCACCGCTGCGCTCGGCATCGCCCGCCATGTCGCGTCGTTGTATGCCGACCGCTTCGGTCCCCTGGCCGAGTCCGTCGCGCCGATCTGGACGCCGGTGCCCAACCTCGCCGAGCATCTGCCGCGGCCCTATCTAACCGGCGGCAGCGGCGAGATCGTCTGCCATTGCGAGCTGGTGACCTCGGGCGAGATCGACGCCGCGCTCGGCGGCCCGCTGCCGGCCGGCGATCTCGGCGGCCTCAAGCGCCGCACCCGCTGCATGATGGGCCGCTGCCAAGGGTTCTACTGCAGCTGGCGCGTGGCCGAACTGGCCGCCGGCCGATTGCCCGATCTTCCCGCGGCGCGGCGCGCGTCGTGACTCCGGCTCCGGCATGAGGCGCCACGAGGTCGTCATCGTCGGCGGCGGCCCCGCCGGCCTGGCCGCGGCGGCCCGCCTTGCGGAGCTCGGCAGGCGCGATGTCGTCGTGCTCGAGCGCGAGCGCGAGGCCGGCGGCGTGCCGCGTCACTGCGGCCATACCGGCTTCGGCATCGCCGAGTTCAGGCGCCTGATGCACGGACCCGCCTATGCGCGCCGGCTGGCGGAAGCGGCCGGCGACGCCATGCTGCGCACCGGGGTGACGGCGACGCGCCTGCTGCCCGGCGGCGAGCTCGAGATCGCCACGCCCGACGGCGGCGATCGCATCGCCGGGCGCGCCGTGCTGATCGCCCTCGGCGCACGCGAGACGCCGCGCAGCGCGCGGCTGGTCTCCGGCACACGGCCATGGGGCGTGACGACCACCGGCGCGCTGCAGCAGCTCGTCCATCTCGCGCGCGCCACGCCCTTCACGCGGCCGCTCGTCGTCGGCAGCGAGCTGGTCGCGTTCTCGGCGCTCCTGACCCTGCGCCATGCCGGCATCCGGCCGCTCGCCATGATCGAGGAGAACATGCGCATCACCGCGCGGCGCCCGGGCGACTGGGTCGCCCGCGGCATCTTGGGCGTGCCGGTGTGGACCGGTGCCCGCCTGGCGGCGATCCACGGCCAGCGCCGCGTCGAGGCGGTGGAGATCGAGCGCGCCGGCAAGCGCCAGCGCGTCGCCTGCGACGGCGTCGTGTTCACCGGCCGCTTTGTGCCGGAAGCGGCGCTGCTGGCAACCAGTCCCATCGAGATCGATCCCGCCACCGGCGGCCCGTCGATCGACCAGCATTGGCGCTGCAGCGACCCCGCGTACTTCGCCGCCGGCAACCTGCTGCGACCGATCGAAACCGCCGGCGTCGCCTGGCGCGAGGGTCGGGCTGCCGCCGAGCGCATCGCGGCGGCGCTCGCCGGCGAGTTGCCGGCGCCGGCGCGCGAGCTGCGCATCGGCTTCGACGCGCCGCTGCGCTATGTCTATCCGCAGCGCATCGGCCTGCCGGACCAGCCCGGCCGCACGCTCGATCCGCTCATGCTGCGCGCGCGCGTCGCCCGCGCGGTTCGCGGCCGGCTGACGCTGGTCGCCAATGGCAGCGAGATCTGGTCGCGGCGGATCGCGGCCCTGCCGGAGCGGCGCATCGTGCTGCCTGCCGGCCTGGTGTCGCCGGATCGCCTGGAAAGCCTGGCGATCCGTTTTGAGGCTGCCGATGGTGGGCAAGCATGAATTTCCCGGCCGGCAGCGTCATCGCCATCGACCAGGGCACCACCGCCACCAAGGCGCATCTGCTGTCGCCCGATGGCCGCTTCGAGACTCTGGCGACCATCGAGCACCGGCAGATCCATCCGCGCGCCGGCTGGGTCGAGCACGACGCCGAGGAGCTGCTCGGCAATGTCCGCGCCTGCCTCGAGCACGCCGGCGACGCCGCGGCGATCGGCATCGCCAACCAGGGCGAGACGGTGGTCGCCTGGGACGGGGCGACCGGACGGCCGCTGTACAACGCCATCGTCTGGCAGGATGCGCGCACCCAGGACGCGACCGAGCGGTTGAAGGCCGACGGTGCCGAGGCCCTGACGCGGGAGCGCGCCGGGCTGCCGCTCGATCCGTACTTCTCGGCCAGCAAGCTCAGATGGCTGATCGATCATGCCGACGGCGCCGGCGAATTGCTGAACCAGGGCCGGTTGCGGCTCGGCACAAGCGACACGTTCCTGCTCGACCGCCTGACCGGACACTATGCCACCGATGCTGCGACTGCCTCGCGCACCAGCCTGATGAACCTGGCGACGCGGGATTGGGATCCGGACCTCTGCGCCCTGTTCGGCGTGCCGATCGAGATCCTGCCGGAGATCCGGCCGAGCGCGGGAAGCTTCGGGACGGTGCGGATCGCCGGCCGCGCGCTGCCGGTCAGCGCCGCCATCGTCGACCAGCAGGCGGCGCTGTTCGGCCATGGCTGCCGCCGCCCGGGCGAGGTCAAGATCACCCTCGGCACCGGGGCCTTCGCGCTCGCGTTGACCGGCCGCGCGCCGCGGCGCGACCCGGCGAGCGGCCTGCTGCCAACCGTCGCCTGGCAAATCGCAGAGCGCACCGACTATGCCGTCGACGGCGGCGTCTACAACGCCGGATCGGCGGTCAACTGGGTTCGCGCGCTTGGGCTGTTCCGCGACTTCGCCGAGATCCAGTCTTTTGACGGCGAGAGCGCGATTTCCCGCGGCCTGGTGTTCGTGCCCGCCCTCTCCGGCCTCGCCTGCCCCCATTGGGACCGGCGCGCCGCCGGGCTGTGGCTCGGGCTGGGGCTGGAGACCACGCGGCTCGACCTGGTGCGTGCGGTGCTGGAGGGCGTGGCACTGCGCTGCGCCGAGGTACTGGCCGCCATGGAAAACCTGGTGCCGCTGCACGGCGCCGTGTCGATCGACGGCGGCCTGAGCCGCAACGGCTATTTCCGCGGCTTTCTCGCCGCCGCGCTCGGCCGCGAGATCGTCGTTCCCGCGAGCGTCGAGCTGACCGGCCTCGGTGCCGCGCGGCTCGCGCTGATCGGCGCCGGGCTGGCAAACCTGGAGTCGCTGCCGCCCGCGCCGCCGCCGGCGCGCCGGATCACGCCCGCCGCGCCGCTGCCGCCCGAACTCCACGCCCGTTTCGCCGAGGCGCTGCGACGCGCCCGCGACTGGCGCTGACGCCCCACCGCGCGCTGCTGTATCCTGCGGGCTTCGATCCCCTGCCAGGAGTGGACGAGGATATGAATCTCCCGATACTTGCCCGGCGCGCCATCCGGATCTTCGCGGGCGGGATCGCCTTCCTGCTGGCCACCGCCGCCGCACAGGCCGACGGCCTGCCGTTCGGCCACCCCAAGGTTGCCTATTCCGGGGTCACGGTGACCGAGATCGGCGGCCAGGCGATCCGCACCCGCGTCTACTACACGCCGGGGCACCAGCGGAACGAGATGGACAGCTCCGTCGGGCTCCAGGTCATGCTGATGGATTTCGACAAGCACGTCGCCTACATGCTGATGCCGATGGCAAAGGGCTATTCGGAAATGCCGATGGGCGCCCATGGCATGGCCGGGACCGCGCCGGACGACGAGTCCAAGGGCACGGTCGAGCACGAGGTGATCGGCCGGGAAACCATCGACGGCGAGGAGACCACCAAGTACCGGTTCCAGGTGAGCACGCCCGGCGGCAGCAGCAACGGCTTCGCCTGGGTCACCGACGACGGCATCCTGATGCGCTCGGAATCCGAGACCACCACCGGCGATGCCGACCGGACGCCGGGCCGGATGGTGACGACCCTGCAGGAACTGCGGGTCGGGCCGCAGGATCCGGCGCTGTTCGAGCTGCCGTCCGACTATCAGAAGATGCAGACCAACTGAGACGGCGCGCCGGACGCGGTGCCGCCTATTGCGCGGCGCGCGGCAGATGGCGCAGCGCCAGCGCCGGGCGGCGCGCGTCCGCCGCCGGCTGATAAACCACCGAGATCTCCGCCTGGGCGATGCGCCACTTCTCGGCCCAGCTCTCGTCGGGCGCATCGAGGGAATCGACGCCGCAGCGCGCCAGGAACTGTAGCTGGTCGCGGATCAGGTGGCCGGCCGCGCGGATTTCGCCCTTGAACCGGTAGCGCTCGCGCAGCAGCCGTGCCGAGGAGAAGCCGCGGCCGTCGTTGAACTTCGGGAACTCCAGCACCACCAGGGCGAAATGCCCGAGATCGACCGCGATCTCGGCGGCGGCGTCGCCGCTGCGCAGCCGCACCCCGAGCGGTGCCTGGCGCAGGGCCAGCGCCGCCCGCTGGTTCTGCCAGCGCGCGAGCGACACCACGGCCGCGCGGTTCTCCGGCACTGCCGCATCGTCGGCGATGCTCAGCCAGGAATCGTCGACGACCTTGCCGTCCCTAACGACCGGCATAGAGCGCCTCCTTGAACGGCTCCAGCCCAAGCCGCCGATAGGTGTCGATGAAGCGCTCGGCGCCCTGGCGCCGGGCCAGATAGGTGTCGACCACGGTCTCGACCGCGTCGACCACGGTCTCCGACGAGAAGGCCGGGCCGACGATCTCGCCGATCGAGGCGTTCTCGTCGGCGCTGCCGCCGAGCGTCACCTGGTAGAACTCCTCGCCCTTCTTGTCCACGCCGAGGATGCCGATGTTGCCGACGTGATGATGGCCGCAGGCGTTGATGCAGCCGGAAATCTTGATCTCCAGCTCGCCGATGGCGCGCTGCCGCGCCAGGTCGCCGAAGCGCGTGCTGACGCGCTGGGCGACGGGAATGGCGCGGGCATTGGCGAGGCTGCAATAGTCGAGGCCCGGGCAGGCGATGATGTCGGTGACCAGGCCGATATTGGGCGTGGCGAGGCCCAGCCCGTCCAGCCGCTGCCACAGCGCATGGAGATCGTCCTGGCGCACATAGGGCAGCACCAGGTTCTGCTCGTGGGTGACCCGGATCTCGCCCAGGCTGTAGCGGTCGGCCAGGTCGGCGATCGCCTCCATCTGCTCCGAGGTGGCGTCGCCGGGGATGCCGCCGACCGGCTTCAGCGAGATGTTGACGATGGCGTAGCCGGGTGCCTTGTGCGGCGCCAGGTTGGCGGTCGCCCACTGGTCGAAATCCGCATCCTCGCGCCGCCGCGCCGCGAACGCGGCCGACTCCTCCGGCAGCTTGCGATAGCTGGGCGGCGCGAAGAACTGCCGGATGCGGGCGACTTCCTCGGCTGGCAGGGCCAGCGCGCCGTCCTTGATCTGGTCCCACTCGGACTCGACCAACTGGCGGAACCCCTCGATACCGACGCTGTGCACCAGGATCTTGATGCGCGCCTTGTACATGTTGTCGCGCCGGCCCAGCAGGTTGTAGACCCTGAGGATCGCCTCGAGATAGGATAGCAGGTCGCGCTTCGGCAGGAATTCGCGGACGGTGTCGGCGATCATCGGGGTACGCCCCTGCCCGCCGCCGACCAGCACCTCGAAGCCGATCTCGCCGGCATCGTTGCGCTTGAGATAAAGGCCGATGTCGTGGGTCTTGACCGCCGCGCGGTCATGCGGCCCGCCTGCCACCGCGATCTTGAACTTGCGCGGCAGGAACGAGAACTCGGGATGCAGCGTCGACCACTGGCGGATGATCTCGCAGTAGATCCGCGGATCCTCGAACTCGTCGGCGGCGACGCCGGCATACTGGTCCGCGGTCACGTTGCGGATGCAATTGCCGCTGGTCTGGATGGCGTGCACCTCGACCTCGGCCAGCTCGGCCAGGATGTCCGGCGCCTGCTCCAGCTTGATCCAGTTGAACTGCAGGTTCTGCCGGGTGGTGAAATGGCCGTAGTTGCGATCGTAGCGCCGGCCGATATGGGCGAGCCGGCGCAGCTGGGTCGAGGACAGCGTGCCGTAGGGAATCGCGATCCGCAGCATGTAGGCATGGAGCTGCAGATAGAGCCCGTTCATCAGCCGGAGCGGCTTGAACTCGTCCTCGCTGAGCTCGCCGGCGAGGCGCCGCCCCACCTGGTCGCGGAATTGTGCGACCCGGTCCTGAACCAGGCGGTGATCGTAGCTGTCATACCGGTACATGGCGGTCAGCTCGCATATGCCGGCTTGGCGAGTTCGGGATGGGTCGAGGGGCCGAAGGCGCGGATGCGCTCGCGATAACGGGTCGGAACCACCTTCCCGTCCTGGGCGGCCACCTCGATGAGGTAGGGCCCGACGACGATCCGGGCGACGACGTCGCGTCCGGCGATCGCTTCGAGCGCCGCCGCCGTGTCCGTGTCGGCGGCAATTCGCACGCCGCTGAGCAGCGTGCCCCACGATCCGTCGCCGGCGAGGAACACGACCGCGCCATCGACCAGGCGATTGGCGGTCAGCACCTGGGCGCTCATGCGCATCTCCCGGCCAGCTCGAGGATCGACGGTTCGGCCTCCACCACCGCGGGGTCGACCAGCCGCGCCACCTCGCCGATCACCAGCGCCGCCGGGCCCTCGACGCCCCGGCCGTGGACCAGGGCGCCGAGATCGTGGAGCTTTCCGGTGATGACGCGCTGGCTCGGCAGGGTGCCGTTCTCGATGATCGCCACCGGCGTCGCCGGCGCGAGACCGTGCTCGATCAGCCGCGCTGCCAGCCGGTCGGCGACCGCCACGCCCATGTAGACCACCAGGGTCTGGTGCGGCGCCGCCAGCGCCCGCCAGTCGAGCCGTGGCTCGCCGTCGCGGGCATGGGCGGTCACGAAGGTGACGCTCTGCGCGAGATCGCGATGGGTGAGCGGCAACCCGGCCGCCGCGGCGCAGCCGGTGGCCGCGGTGATCCCGGGAACCACCTGCACCGCAATGCCGAGGCGGCGCAGATGCTCGACCTCTTCGCCGCCGCGCCCGAAGATCAAGGGATCGCCGCCCTTCAGCCGCACCACCCGCTGCCCGGCCAGCGCGCGCTCGGCGAGCAGCGCGTTGATGCCATCCTGGCCGAGGCTGTGATTGCCGCGCGCCTTGCCGACGCAGATGCGCTGGGCGTCGCGCCGCGCCAGGTCGAGCACGCCGGCACCGACCAGCCGGTCATGGACGATGACGTCGGCATCCTGCAGCAGCCGCAGGGCGCGCAGGGTGAGAAGATCGGGGTCACCCGGCCCGGCGCCGACGATGGCGACCGAACCGGGCTCTCGGCGTGTCGGCGCATTGACCAGGCCCAGCATGGCTTCGCGCGCGCCGTGCCCTTCGCCGGCGAGCAGGCGGGTCGCCACCGGGCCCTCGAAGAACAGCTCCCAGAAGCGCCGGCGCGACGGCGCGGGCACCATCGCGGCGACGCTCGTGCGGAAACGTTCGGCGAAGCGCGCGAGGTCGCCGAGCCGGCTCGGCAGCAGCGCCTCGATCCGCTCGCGCAGCCGGCGCGCCAGCACCGGCGCGGCGCCGCCGCTCGACACCGCGACGACAATCGGGTCGCGATCCACGATCGCCGGAACCGAGAAGTCCGACAGATCGCGGCGGTCGACCGCGTTGACGGGAATGCCGGCGTCGCGGGCCGCCTCGGAGACCCGGGAGTCCACGGCGTCGAGTCCGGTGGCGGCAATGACCAGGGCCTGGCCGCGCACGTCGCCGGCGACGAAGCCGCGCTGCCGCAGGACGATCTCGTTCGAGGTCGCGAGCGCGGCCATCTCGGCGCCGACGCGGGGCGCCACCACGGTGATCCGGGCCTCGGCCTTGCGCAGCAGGCGGATCTTGCGCGCGGCGAGGTCACCGCCGCCCACCACCAGCACGGGCCGGTCGCGCAGATCGAAGAACACGGGGAACTGGCTCATCGCGCGTGCCCCCCTCAGCCGAAGCCCGACATCGAGAAACCGCCGGGATCGACCGGCTCGGGCCGCCGCGCCGGCGCGAGCGCCAGCGGCGCCCGCTCGTCATCCCCGGGGTTTCGCACGACCAGGCCCCAGGCGACAGCGTTGCCGCCGCGGCCGCTTCCCGCGCCACGGCCGACGACATGATCCTGACTGGAGATCTGAAGGGAATGACCCATGCGACGCACTCCTCTGCTGTGGCCTCGGGCCCACGGAGCGCGTCCGTGGCGCTTTAGCGGTTGGTATCGCGGTCGCAAGCTGCCCCTTCAAATCCCGCGGGCCCGTCAGGTCGGCCAGTCCGGCCGATCGAGCCTTGCGGTCGATCAGCCATGCCTTCAATTTAATTTACATTGTGTCGGCGTCAATATAATTCGTTTCACACTATTAATTCGTTTTTATCCAGTGTCGATCCCGCCTTTCAAACCGTGCGCGGCGGCGATGTGGATTCCGCATTCGGTCCTGGTCGAGCCGGACCAGCGGCCCGACCGCGCGCCGGCTGCGCCGGTCGGCCGGGTGCAGGGGGCGCAGCCGATCGACGCGTAGCCCCGTGCCACCAGCGGATGCCGCGGCAGGTTGCGGCGGGCGAATGCCGCGGCGATCTCAGCCCCGCTCCAGTCTGCCAGCGGGTTTATCTTGACCCTGCCCTCGACGACCTCGATCCGCTCCAGCCCAGCCCGCGCGCCGCCGTGATAGCGCTTGCGCCCATTGATCCAGGCGTGAAACCCCGACAGCGCGCCCTCGAGCGGCAGCACCTTGCGCAGCAGGCAGCACTGGTCCGGCCGCCGCTGCCAGAGATCGCCGGCCGGATCGACCGCCGCCACCGCTTCCGGGTCGGGCGCCACGCTGCGGACGTCACTCAGCCCCAGCAGCTCGACCAGCCGGTCGCGATAGGCGAGCGTCTCAGGGAAATGCTTGGCGGTGTCGAGGAAGATCACCGGCGTCGCGGGCGCGATCTCGGCGATCAGGGCCAGGCAGACCGCAGACTCCGCGCCGAACGACGACACCGCAACGACCCGGCCGGCAACCAGCGTGTCGAAGGCGAGGCGCAACAATCCACCTGCGTCAGAACCGGCGGCGCGCCGCCGGAGCGTCGCCGCGATGTCGTTGACAGAGAAAGCAGGTTCGCCCGGTGCGAAGCCGGCGGCCTCGCCCGGTTCAGGCTTTGCGCGGTCGGATAAAACTTGCGAGCTGTCCATGGAACGCGCCTCCGGAACTTGACCGGGCCCACGGAGCGCGTCCGTGGCGCTTTAGCGGTTGGTATCGCGGTCGCAAGCTGCCCCTCAAATCCCGCGGGTCCGTTGGGGTGAACCAGTCCCGCCGACCGGATGGTCCCGGCCGACAGCGCTACATTTATTCCACATGGCAGCAATGTCAATGACTCTATTTTCACACGTATATTATGTTTTTATAGGTGATCGCATGACCTTGGTCGCACGCGCTTGCATGCCCGTGGATGGAGAGTGGAGCGCGCCACAGACCAAGCGTTTTAAGCGGTGCTTCACCGACTCGGCGCGATCATTTCCGGATGCTTCGAGTCTATGACTGCCTGACCCAGAGCCATGATCTGCGCCTCGTGGCGATCGCCGCGCTGATCTGCCTGTTCGCGTCCTATACCGCGATCAGCCTGGAGATGCGCGCGGTCGCGGCGACCCGTGGCAGATGGCTGTGGCTCATGGCCGTCGGCGCCGCCACTGGCAGCGGCATCTGGGCGACCCACTTCGTCGCGATGCTGGCATTCCGACCCGATCTGCCGGTCGCGTACGAGATGCTGCAGACGGTGCTCTCGCTGGTCGTCGCCATGGCGGTCACCGGCCTCGGCTTCGCCATCGGCGCGCGCCCGACGCGCCACCGCCTGCGCGCCGCGGTCCTCGGCGGCGTGGTCATCGGCTTGGGCGTCTTCTTCATGCATTTTGTCGGCATGGCCGCGGTCGTCATGCCTGCGACGCTGAGCTACGACCGGGTCTACGCGATCGTCGCGTTGCTGGTCGGCATCCTGTTCAGCATCCTGGCGCTGCGGATCGTGCTGTTCGATCGCGGCGTGGTGGCGCGCATCAAGGGCGCCGCCATGCTGAGCACCGGCATTTGCGGACTGCACTTCACGGCGATGGCGGCCGTACGCGTCCTGCCCGATCCGACCGTGCCCACGCCGCAACTGGCGATGCCGTCGGAGTGGCTGGCAGTCGGCATCGCGCTGACGACCCTCATCGTCCTGGCGACCGCGCTCATCGGCTCGCTCGTCGATCAGCGCTTCAGCGCGCTGGCCGAGCGCGAGGCCGAGCGCCTGCGTGCGACGGTGGCGGAGCTGGAAGCAACCAAGGAGCAGCTCGAACGCACCGGCGCCGACCTCAGGCTCGCCCTCGAGGCGGCTGCCACCAGCAGCCAGGCAAAATCGCAGTTCCTGGCGGCGATGAGCCACGAACTGCGCACGCCGCTCAACGCCGTGATCGGATTCTCGGAAGCGCTCGGCAGCGGCATCTACGGCATGCCGAACGAACGCCAGCGCGAGTGCCTCGACCACATCCATGGTGCCGGGCGGCATCTCCTGCAGCTGGTCAACGATGTCCTCGACCTCTCGAAGATGAACGCCAGCCGTCTCGACCTCGACGAGTCCGAGCTGAGCGTCGACGAGCTGTTCGCGTCGGTGACCGGACTGCTGAACGGCGACACCGAGTCCGCCGGGGTCGTCGTCCGGCACAGCCTGCCCGAGGCGTTCCCCATGTTGCGCGCGGACGGGCGGCGGGTCCGGCAGGTGCTGATCAATCTGCTGTGCAACGCCATCAAGTTCACGCCTTCCGGTGGCAGCATCTTGCTGGACGCCGCCGTGGTCGACGGCGCAGTGGTCCTGACCGTCGCCGATACCGGTATCGGCATCGAGGCCGACGACATCCCGGTGGCGCTCGAGCGGTTCGGCCAGGTGGATTCGCGGATCGCCCGGAAGTACCAGGGAACCGGCTTGGGACTGCCGCTGTCGAAGCAGCTCATGGAACTGCATGACGGTACCCTCGAGCTCGAGAGCACGCCGGGCGTCGGCACCACGGTAACTGTCCGCTTTCCGCCGGAGCGCGTCCTCAGGGTCCGCCAGGCGGCCTGACCTTCCGGCTTCACCCAACGTTCCCGCAGATCGCGGACAGCGTGGCCACAGCTGTCCTGCACGAACTGACCGCATAGGCACGGAACAACCATGCGTCGGTTGTCGGGCCCGCCGAACGCGGCTAGTCTGGTAGCGCTTCGGGGGGTGCGACGCCGGATTTCCGAGTGCGTGGACCATGGATTGGCGCCGATGCCCTCGCGACTTGATAGGGGGGAATCATGCAACGGCTCAAGCTTTTCGACCGCATCGCCCAGGGCAAGGCATCGCGCCGCGAGATCAACAAGGCGCTTGGCCTCGCCGGCCTCGCAGCGATTACCGCGCCGCTGATGCCGCGTGGCGCCAAGGCCGGTGACGAGCTCACCTACTTCACCTGGAGCGGATACGACATCCCCGAGTTCCACCCCGGCTATATCGAAAAGCACGGCAGCTCGCCGCAGATGCCGGTATTCGGCGAAGACGAGGAGGCGCTGACCAAGGTGCGCGCCGGCTTCAATCCCGATCTCGCCCATCCTTGCAAGGTCACGCTCGGCCGTTGGCGCGACGCCGGGCTGATCGAACCTTTCGACGTGAGCCGCATTCCAGAGTGGGAGAACATCTGGCCGCAGCTCCGGAACAGCGACGGCGTGGTGACCGATGCCGGCGTCTGGTACGTCCCCTGGGAATGGGGCAACGCCTCGGTGGTCTATCGTACCGACATCGCGCCCGAGTACGGCGGCAACCACACCTGGAAGATCCTGTGGGACGAGAAGTACAAGGGCCGCCTCTCCCAGTACGATTCGGTCGACGGCGCCGTGCTGGTCGCTGCGCTGGTGGCCGGCGCCGCCGACCCGTTCCACATGACCGATGCCGAGCTGGCGACAGCGAGGGACCTGCTGAGCAAGCAGCGCGAGCTGCTGCGCTTCTGGTGGACCGACCAGAGCACGGTCGAGCAAGGCATCGCCTCTGGCGAGCTGGTCGCCGCCTATTGCTGGAACGACGCCGTGGTGCGGCTGAAGCAGCAGGGCGTGCCGGTCGAGTACATGAATCCCAGGGAAGGCATCTTCACCTGGTTCTGCGGGCTGGTGAAATGCAAGAACGGGCCGGGCGACGTCGACGCCGCCTACGATCTCGTCAACGCCATGCTGGAGACCCGCGTCGGCGCCTGGCTGATCGAGAACTTCGGCTACGGCCACTCGAACCAGCGCACCTTCCAGGAGGTGTCGCCGGAAAAGCTGACCGAGCTCGGAATCATGTCGCCCGACGCGCTGTTCAGCCAGGGCATCTTCTTCGCCGAGATGGATAACGACGTGCGCGAGCGCTACATCGCCGCGTTCGAGGAAGTGAAGGCCGGCGGCTGAGCCAGAGGAGGCGACCCATGAAGCTGATCGGCAATCCGGTGCCATGGCCCGGCGGCGCACGCTGCGCCGTCTGCTTTTCCTTCGACATGGACGGCGAGAGCCTGATGCACATCGCCATGCCGGACAAGGCGGACAACCGCGTCGCCGGCCTGAGCGAGCTGCGCTACGGCCCGACCGTCGGCGTGCCGCGCATCCTCGAGATCTTCCGCCACTACGGGATCAAGCAGAGCTTCTTCGTCCCCGGCTGGTGCTGCGAGCGCTACCCGGCGACCATCGAGGCGATCCTGAAGGACGGCCACGAGATCGGCCATCACGGCTACCTGCACGAGGATCCCTACACGCTGTCGCGCGAGGACGAGCGCTACTGGACCGAGCGGGCGACCGCGGCCCTGGTGAAGGCGACGGGCGAGCCGCCGCGCGGCTATCGCGCCCCGTCCTTCGCCTTCTCCAAGAACACCCTCGATATCCTGGTCGAGCAGGGCATCGCCTACGATTCCTCGCTGATGGCCGACGACGTACCCTACATGCTGTCGAACGGCCGCGACCGGGTGCTCGAGCTGCCGGTCGCCATGGCGATGGACGACTGGCCGCACTACATGCACAGCTTCGACTTCCCCGGCACCACCAACCAGATTTCCGCGCCGCAGCGCGCCTTCGAGGTGTTCCGCGCCGAGTTCGACGCGGCCTGGGAGCATGGCGGCATGTGGATCGCGGTGTGGCACCCGTTCATCTCCGGTCGGCTGCCGCGCGCCATGGCGATGGCCAGGCTGATCGGCGAGATGATGGCCCGCGGCAAGGTGTGGTTCGCGCCGCTGGAGGCGATCAACGATCACGTCCGCGCCTGCATTGCCGATGGCCGCTGGACGCCACGGATCGAGGCCCTGCCCTACGCCGACAGCCCAATTCCCGAGCTGAAGCGGCAGTCGCCAAGAGCGGCGGAGTAGCGCGGGCGCCGCGCTGAACTCTTCGTGAGTTGCGCCACCGGGCCCGTGGCTGCTCCAATGGGCGCCCACGGCGCGAGGCTGGCAATGGCGGACGGCGGCTTCACGCAGGGCGAGCGAGGGCGAGCGGCGGCGGCAGGACCGAGCCGGCGCGAGCTGCTGATCGCCGGGTTCTGCCTGTGCTGCCTGCCCGGCGCGCTGCGCGCGGCGACGCCGCCCGGACCGCTCGCCACCGAGCAGGTGGCGCCCGGCATCCATGTCCGCCGCGGCGTCCATGCCGAGGCGACGCCGGAGAATCGCGACGCCATTGCCAATGCCGGCTTCGTGATCGGCCGCGACGCGGTGCTGGTCAGCGATCCCGGCGGCAGCCTGGCCGATGGCGAGGCCTTGCGCGCCGCGATCCGGGCGGCGACCGATCTGCCGATCCGCTACGTCGTGATGAGCCATGTCCATCCCGACCACATCTTCGGCGCCGGCGCCTTCCTGCCGGACGAGCCTGCGTTCGTCGGCCACGCGAGGCTGCCGGCCGCCCTGGCCCAGCGCGGCGACTACTACCGGGAACGGCTGGAAGAGATACTCGGTCCCGGCGCGGCCGGACCGCCGGTGATGCCGACCTTGACCGTGGCCGACGGCGCGGAGATCGACCTCGGCGGCCGGGTGCTGGCCCTCACCGCCCACGGCACTGCCCATACCGACAACGACCTCAGCGTGCTCGACCGGACGACCGGCACGCTGTTCACCGGCGACCTGCTGTTCGTCGAGCGCGCGCCGTCCCTCGACGGCAGCCTCAAGGGCTGGCTGGCGGTGCTCGCCGAGCTCAAGTCGGTGGCCGCGTCGCGCGCGGTTCCGGGCCACGGGCCGGCGAGCGTGCCCTGGCCGCAGGGCGCCAGCGGGATCGAGCGCTACCTGACGGCGCTGCTGCAGGAGACACGGGCGGCGGTGGCGGATAACATCGGGATCGAGCAGGCGGTCGAGACCGTGGCCATGTCCGAGCGCGGCCACTGGGTCTTGTTCGACGACTACAACGGCCGCAATGTGACCAAGGCGTACAAGGAGCTGGAATGGGAATGACGGCCGCAGGGCGCGGGCCCATCCGGCAGGAGGAAACCACATGAAAGCGCTGTTCCTGGGGCTTGCCGCCGCCGGCATCCTGACCGCCGCCGGCCTCGCCGCGCCCGCCGTGCTGGCGGCCGAGGACGATGCCGAGCGCGTCGCCCGCTGGCAGGAGCTGCGCGACAGCTTCTTCGACGGCCGGCCGGCCCAGGACGGCGCCGGCGTGGTATCGCTCGACGCGCCGGTGCGCGCGCTCGATGCGGCGCTGGTGCCGCTCACCGTCACGCTCGCCAGCGATGCCGATGTGGTCGGGCTCCATGTCATCGTCGACGACAACCCGGGGCCGCTCGCCGCCCATGTGAGTTTCGGCCCGGCCGGCGATCCCAGCGAGTTCAAGCTGCGGGTGCGAGTCGACCAGTACACCCTGATCCACGCCGTCGCCGAGACCGCCGATGGCGTGCTGCACGAGACCGCGAAGTTCGTGAAGGCCGCGGGCGGCTGCTCGGCGCCGGTCGGCGCCGATGCGGAAGCCGCGCTCGCCGAGATCGGCCGCATGAAGCTGCGCCTGCCCGGCGAGATCGCTTTCGGCCAGCCGGTCGAGGCCCAGCTCATGATCCGCCATCCTAATTTCAACGGCATGCAGATGGACCAGCTCTCCCGGATGTACACGCCGCCGCGCTACATCCAGTCGATCGACGTCACCTATGACGGAGTGCTGGTGCTGCATCTCGACGGCGACATCTCGCTATCGACCGATCCGGTGCTCGGCTTCCGCTTCCTGCCGGCGGCGCGCGGCACCCTGAAGGTGATGGTGCGCGACAGCGTCGACACGGTGTTCGAGGAGAGCTTCGACATCCCGGCGCAAGGCAGCTGAGCGCGGCAGCCGGCGCCGGGACTGCGAACTTGCGGAACGAACCGCGATGAAGCGCATCGCGACGGTCTTGGCCATGGCGCTTGCGGTGGCGTGGTGTGCGCTGGTTCCGCGCGGCCACGCGCAGGAGCCGGTCCACGCCCCCGAGCCGGCGGGTTTCTGGACCGGCGCGATGCGCGGGCCGGTACCGGCCAGCATCGCCGGCGGCAGCGTGATCGGCGTCGAAGATCTGGCGCGGCTGGTCGAGGACGGCGCGGCGGTGCTGGTCGACGTCGCGCCGTCGCCGCACCAGCCCGACGACCTGCCGGCCGAAACGGTGTGGCTGCCGCCGCCTCATCGCAGCATTCCCGACAGCGTCTGGCTGCCGGATGTCGGCACCGGCGAAATCGACGCCGCCCGTGACGACTGGTACCGCGCGCGCCTCGCCGCGCTGACCGACGGCGACCGGGACCGGGCGGTCGTTGTGTTCTGCCATCCGAACTGCTGGGCGAGCTGGAACGCCGCCCGGCGGGCGATCCTCTACGGCTACACCCGGGTCCACTGGTACCCCGACGGCGTCGAGGGCTGGCAGGATACCGACCGCCCCACCGCCACCATCGCGGCGGAGGCGCCGCCCTCCTGAGCGGCGCGAAGCATCACGTCCGCCCTGCGCCGCCGCCGGCCGCCGGCAGGAATCGCCGTAGTCCGCCGAGTGCGTGCTCGATCAGCGCCGGCAGGGCCGGTTCCCGCCTGCTCACGGCATAGACCGGTCGCCGGAAAACCGGCGCGCCGGCGACGCGATGGAGCTGGCCGCCCGCCATCTCGCCCTTCACCAGCCGTTCCGGCAGGAAGGCGCAGCCGCCGGCGGCGCGGATCTGCTTGATGGCGATGTCGCCGGTCTGCGCATTGACCGGCGCCGACGGCAGGTCGGGAAACGCCGCGGCATGCTCGGCGGCGAACGCCTCGCCCCAGTCGACATGGACATAGCCGTCCCACCAGGCATCGGCGATTGCGCGCGGCTCGGTCGCCACCAGCAGCAGCCGCTCGACGAACAGCTCGCGCACCCTGAGGGTCTCGAAGTGGCGCGGCTGGTACATCACGCCGATATCCACCAGACCGTGCAGGATCTGCGCCGAGGTCGCCTCGGAATAGCCGTGGTCGAGCCGCAGCGCGACGTCGGGCCGGCTGGCCCGCATCCAGCCGATCCATGGGATCAGCAGCCCCTCCCACATCGCCCAGTGGGCGGTCAGACTCAGACTGCCGCGGATGGCCTCGGGCAGCTGCGCTTCCTGGCGGCCCTGCTCCCAGGCCCGGACCGCCGCCTCGGCGTGGCGCAGCAGCCGGCCGCCGGCCGCGGTCGGCGCCGCGCCGGCCTTCGAGCGCAGGAACAGCGCGGTGCCGAGCTGGTCCTCGAGGGTGCGGATGCGTGCCGTCACGGTCGACTGGGTGACGTTCAGACCGGCCGCCGCCGCGGTGAAGCTGCCGCGCCGCGCGACCTCGAGGAAGGCCCGGAGATGGGCGATGTTCATGCCATTTGTTCCATCAGGTTTCTCGATGGATACGATAGAACAAATTCCCTTATCCGATCCATCTCCTTGCGCGAGACTGGGATCGGGAGAGATGTGCGAGCGGCCAGGAGCCGGGTATCGGAGGGTAGACATGGCGCGGGCAGAAACGCTGGAGAGCGCAGTTGCCGATCTCATCGACCTCGACCGCTACCCGCTCGACCGGCCGCAATCCGAGGCCTATCGCGACCTCTGCGACCGGGCCTTCGCCGAGCTCGGCGACACCGGATCGGCGGTGCTCCACGGTTTCCTGACCCCGGCTGGGATTGCGCAGACACGCGCCGAGGCTGCCGCCGCGGCACCCCAGGGCTTCAAGGCGGCGCAGCGCTCCAATCCCTACTTCACGCCGGACGAGCCGACGCTGCCGCACGACCATCCGCGCCGGCGCTTCCAGGCGCGCTCCAACACCATGGTGACCTATGACCGCATCCCGGCCGAGGCCCGGCTGCGCCGGCTCTACGAGTGGGACCCGCTGACCCGCTTCGTCGCCCAGGCCTGCGGCCGGTCCAGCCTGCACCGCTATGCCGATCCCTTGGCGGCCCTCACCATCAACGTGTCGCGCGACGGCGACAGCTTCGCCTGGCATTTCGACACCAACGACGTGTCGGTCACCCTGGCCCTGCAGATGCCCATGATGGGCGGCGCGCTCGAGTTCGTGCCGGATCTGCGCTCGCCCCGCGACGAATGCTACGACGCGGTCCGGCGGGTGCTGGATGGCGAGCGCAGCCGGGTGCGCGTGCTGGCCTATCGCCCGGGCGACCTCGCGCTGTTCCGCGGTCGCAATGCGCTGCACCGGGTGACGCCGACCCGCGGCGCGCGCGACCGCTACGTGGCGATCCTGAGCTACGCCGCGCTGCCCGGCGTGGTCGGCCGCGCCCACCGCAACGAGGAAGTCTATGGCCGCGCCGCCGCGGTCAACCGGTCGGCGGACCAGCGCCGCGCCGACGCGCTGCTGGATTGAGGACGCACGGGCTCACCGTTCTTTCGCGGCGGCATGCTCCAATTCGGTCGTGAATCGCGGCGCCGACTTCCTTGAACTGCGGCACGGGCCACGACACGCACGAATTCGAGCGCCCAGAAATCAATTGACAAAGCTTAATCCAGCGGACACCCGCGAGCCCTTACAACTTGGGGCTTTCTAACCCAACTCCTTCAGCACGGATCGAAGAAAGGGCGCCTCAATCGCGTCCAGACAGACGGTCTGCGGTCGATCAAGGTTATCCCCCAACACCTTGATGGGGTGGACGGCCCCCACCCTACGGCATCGCCATGTGCCAGGATGGTGC
>CAYJQC010000021.1:8317-82194 GCA_964372215.1 uncultured Rhodospirillaceae bacterium | reverse complement strand
CCGGATGGCCGAAGAACCAGAACAGGTGCTGGAACAGGATCGGATCGCCGCCGCCGGCCGGATCGAAGAAGGTGGTGCCGAAATTGCGATCGGTGAGCAGCATGGTGATGGCACCGCCGAACACCGGCAGCGACAAGAGCAGCAGGAACGCGGTCACCAGCACCGACCACACGAACAGCGGCATCTTGTGCAGTGTCATGCCGGGCGCGCGCATGTTGAAGATGGTGGTGATGAAGTTGATCGCGCCGAGGATCGACGAGGCGCCGGCCAGATGCATCGAGAAGATCGCCATGTCGACCGACAGCCCGGGTTGACCGAGCGCGCTGGAGAGCGGCGGATAGATGGTCCAGCCGGTGCCTGCGCCGGCGCCCACGAAGGCCGAGGCGAGCAGCAGGCCGAACGAGGGGATCAGCAGCCAGAAGCTGATGTTGTTCATGCGCGGGAAGGCCATGTCGGGCGCCCCGATCATCAGCGGCACGAACCAGTTGCCGAAGCCGCCGATCATCGCCGGCATGACCAGGAAGAAAATCATGATCAACCCGTGCGCCGTGATGATCACGTTCCACAGCTGACCGTCCATGGCGCCGCTCGAATCGAGCAGGAGCTGAGCGCCCGGCATCTGCAGCTCGGCGCGCATGATGACCGAGAACAGGCCGCCGATGATCCCCGCCACCACGGCGAAGATCAGGTACATCGTGCCGATGTCCTTGTGGTTGGTCGAAAACAGCCAGCGCCCCATGCCATAGGGCTGGTGGGCGTCGTGGGCGTGATCGGTGCTGGTGCTCATCTTGTCTGTTCCTCTGACCCGCTGATATCGCGTGACGCCTATTCGGCTCGCGCCAGATCGACCGACGGCACGGCGCCGTCGACGCGGGCGAACTCCTCCCGGGCCTTGGCCACCCAGGCAGTGAATGCTTCCTTCGACACGGCCCGCACCTTGATCGGCATGTAGCCGTGGCGCACGCCGCACAGCTCGGAGCACTGGCCGTAATAGACGCCCTCGCGCTCGATCCTGGTCCAGGTCTCGTTGACCCGGCCGGGGACGGCGTCGAGCTTGACCGCGAAGGCTGGGATCGCCCAGGAGTGAATCACGTCGTCGGCGGTGATCAGCAGCCGCACGTTGGTGTCGACCGGCATCACCACCTCGGTGTCGGTCTCCAGATGGCGAAGCTGGCCGGGCTGGAGCTCCTCGTCCTCGACCATGATGGCATCGAAGGTGAAGTCGCCGTTGTCCGGGTACTCGTACGACCAGTACCACTGGTGGCCGATCACCTTGATCGTCATCTCCGCATCCTCGGTCCGATCGGCGAAGTAGAGCAGGCGGAAGGACGGGATCGCGATGCCGACCAGGATGACGATCGGAATCACCGTCCACAGCACCTCGACCAGGGTGTTGTGCGTGGTCTTGGACGGGACCGGATTGCGGCTCTCCCTGAACCGGACGATCACGTAGAGCAGCAGCAGCATGACGAAGACGGTGATGAGGGTGATCACCACCAGAAGCCCGTTGTGCAGGCTGTGCAGCTGCTCGGCGACCGGGGTCGCGGCCGGCTGCAGGCCGAGCTGCCAGGGCTCGGGCGCGGCGGCGAAGGCGGTCGCCGTCGCGCCGGCCAGGGCGATGGCGAGCGCGCTCAGAAAGCGGAAGCCTGTGGCAAGACCCATCGTTCTCCGTCCCATCCTGCCCCCGCGTCGATCGTGGCCGCCGTCGGCCTGCCCGGGGGGCGAATTTCAGTCGTTCTCGATCCGGTTGCCTCGACGGCCCGTTTCGCGCGCCCGTCGCGGCGCTTGATCTGGGTCAAGGCAGCCAAGGAACCGTGCGCGGAAACTACACTGGCGGGAAGGCTATCTCAAGCCTGTCCGCCGCCGCTGCCCGGTCCGCCGCCGGTCCGGGGAATCCTGCAATTGCCGGTGCTTGCGGCCGGCTATCCGCTCGCCCCGAGGTGAAGGCGCCCGGCGCCATCCGACCGCCGCCCGTGCCGCCTGGCGCGATGCGACGATCTGTCGCATGAACTGGCCAAGCCGCTTCAGCCTTCGTCCGCAGCGTCGCGCAGCAGGCGGCGGCGGATCCGCCGCACCATGACCCAGACCCCGAGCGCCACCAGGGGAATCGCCAGTCCGGTCACGACGTCGGGATCGACGTGGAGCCCGGCGGCCTTCACCGCCTTGGCGGCGTAGCCGACCAGGCCGACCGCGTAATAGCTGATCGCCACCACTGACAGGCCCTCGACCGTCTCCTGCAGGCGGAGCTGGAGCCGGGCCCGGCGGTTCATCGACATCAGGACGTCGCGGTTCTGGGCCTCGAGCCCGATATCGACCCGGGTGCGCAGCAGGTTGCTGGCCCGGCCGACCCGCTGCGCCAGGGTCTCGAGCCGGGCCGCGGTCGACTCGCAGGTGCGCATGGCCGGGGCCAGCCGCCGGTCCATGAACTCGCGGATGGTCTGCAGCCCCTCGATCCGGGACTCGCGGAGCTCGCCGACGCGGTGGTCGACCAGCACGTAATAGGCCCGGGCGGCGCCGAAGCGGTACGCGCTGGCATTGACCAGGCGCTCGATTTCGGCGGCGTGCGCCATCAGGGTATCGAGCAGCGCGCGCTCGCCCTCGATCTCCGCGGCGCTGGCCAGGTGCCGCGTGGTCTCGGTCAGCTCGCGGTCGATGCGGGCAACCTGCGGGGCGATCTCGCGGGCCAGCGGCAGGGCCAGCAGCGCCATGATGCGGTAGGTCTCGATCTCCAGCAGCCGCTGCACCAGCCGCCCGGCCTGGCGCGCCCGCATCCCGCAGTCGAGCACCAGGATGCGGCTGAAGCCGTCCGCGCCGATCACGAAGTCGCTCCACACCGCCGCCAGGCCGCCGGTGGCGAAGCTGCCGGCGATGTTGACCGAGGTGAAATGGCGCGCCAGGTCGGCCGGCGGCTCCTTGCTGCCGGCGAAGCCCGCCGGCGCCGGCAGCAGCGCCGCATGCACCGCCACCAGCAGGCTCGCCGGCAATGCGGCGATCCAGGCCGCCGGCACCGCGCGGATCGGCGTGTCGGCGAACGGGTCGTCGCCGGCGAGCGGCTGGAAGAACGTATAGGTGGTGAACTCGGTGTGGCGCTCCCAGCGCAGCCGGACGTTGCCGAACTCGGCGGCATAGTGGTTCACCCCGGGCGGCGGCGGCGCATGGCCGGTCAGGCCGCAGAGCCGCGCCAGGCAGGCATGATCGTCGGACGCCGACTCGCCCGAGAGGATGGCGAGATGGGAGACCTGCTCGGGCGCCTGCATCAGGGGATAGGGCCGCGCGTGGACCTCGTCGCTGACGGTGCGGCGATCGCCATGTTCGGGCAACGTCATCTCGGCGACTCTCCAGCTTTTGCCGCGCCGAGCCGGCGGGCGGGTGACTTTCCCCTGTTTTCCCCCATATGATCGGCAGCGCCAAGTCCGCGCAATCGCGCAGTTTGCAGGCGCCATTGTTCCCAAAGCGACCGGGATTCCCCATGACCGACATCACGCTGACCGACCAGCTGTTCTTCGAGCGCGCCGGACTCGACCGCAACCGGGTGCAGAAGGCCGTCGCCGAGGCGCTCAAGGGCGCCGATGACGGCGAACTGTTCCTGGAGTACTGCCAGTCCGAGTCGCTGACCTTCGACGACGGCCGGCTGAAGAGCGCCAGCTTCGACACCGCCCAGGGCTTCGGCCTGCGCTCGGTGGCCGGCGAGGCCGCCGGCTATGCCCATTCCAACGAGCTCAGCGAGGCCGCGATCAAGCGCGCCGGCGCGACCGTGCGCGCGGTCCATGCCGGCCATGGCGGCACCCTGGCCCTGCCCCCGTCCGGCACCAACCGCAGCCTCTATACCGACACCAATCCCCTGGGCGAGGTCGCCTTCGAGGCCAAGGTCAAGCTGCTGGCCGAGATCGACGCCTATGCGCGCAGCCGCGATCCCCGGGTCCGCCAAGTCGCGGCCTCGCTGTCGGGCAGCTGGCAGGCGGTGCAGATCCTGCGCGCCGACGGGGTTCGGGTCGCCGACATCAGGCCGCTGGTGCGGCTCAACGTCATGGTGACCGTGGGCGACGGCGAGCGCATGGAGAACGGCAGTCACGGCAGCGGCGGGCGGGTGCCCTATGCCGACATGCTCGAGCCCGCCCTGTGGCGCGGCCATGTCGACGAGGCCTTGCGCCAGGCCCTGGTCAATCTCGATTCGGTGCCGGCGCCGGCCGGCGAGATGGCGGTCGTGCTCGGACCGGGTTGGCCCGGCATCCTGCTGCACGAGGCGATCGGCCACGGCCTCGAGGGCGACTTCAATCGCAAGAAGACCTCGGTCTTCGCCGGGCTGCTCGGCCAGCGGGTGGCGTCGAAGGGCGTCACCGTGGTCGACGACGGCACGATCCCCGATCGCCGCGGCTCGCTCACCGTGGACGACGAGGGCACGCCGTCGCAGAACACCACGCTGATCGAGGACGGCGTGCTGGTCGGCTTCATGCAGGACCGGCAGAACGCGCGCCTGATGGGCATGAAGCCGACCGGCAACGGCCGGCGCCAGGATTTCGCCCATATCCCGATGCCGCGCATGACCAACACCTACATGCTGGCGGGCAGCCACGCCCCGGAGGAGATCATCGGCTCGGTGAAGAAGGGCCTCTACGCCGTCAATTTCGGCGGCGGCCAGGTCGACATCACCTCGGGCAAGTTCGTGTTCACCGCCGCCGAGGCCTATCTGATCGAGAACGGCAAGGTCGGGCCGGCGGTCAAGGGCGCGACCCTGATCGGCAACGGGCCCGACGTGCTGACCAAGGTCAGCATGATCGGCAACGACATGATGCTCGATCCCGGGATCGGCACCTGCGGCAAGGAAGGCCAGGGCGTGCCGGTCGGGGTCGGCCAGCCGACCCTCAGGATCGACGGGTTGACGGTCGGCGGGACCGCGGCCTGACGCTGCCGGCGCGCGCATGATCGCCCACCCCGCGGTCGCGATCCGGCCGGCGACCGACGCGGACATTCCGGCCTGCGCCGATCTGGTCGACCGGGTGCAACGCGTGTTCTTCGCCTGGGACGCGGAAACCGTCTACGGTCTGGACGCCTTCGAGCGCCGCACCGCCGGCGAAATCGTGACCCTGGCCTGGGCCGGCAGCGAGATCGCCGGGCTCATCTCCGTATTCTGGCCGGACAATTTCGTTCATCATCTCTATGTCGACCTGCCCTGGCAGGGCTGCGGCGTGGGACGCGCGCTGCTCGCCGCCGGCCTGACGAACATGGCCGGCGCCACGCGGCTCAAATGCGACATCGCCAATCTGTCGGCGCAACGCTTCTACGAACGTCTCGGCTGGCGCGAAGTGGCGCGCAGCGGCAGCCGGCCGGCCGACTGGATTCTCTATCTTAGGGAGCTGCCGGAGCGGCCCCCCGCCTGAACCGCCCGCATTGAGCCGGCCATCGGGTTCCGCCATGATCGCCCCAACAAGAAGCCAGGGGAGATCACGACGATGACGCGCGACCCGCGCTACGACGTGTTGTTCGAGCCGGTCAAGATCGGCCCGAAGACGGCGAAGAACCGCTTCTACCAGGTGCCGCATTGCACCGGCATGGGCTCGGCCCTGCCGCAGACCGTCGCCGCCATGCGCGGCATCAAGGCGGCGGGCGGCTGGGGCGTGGTGTGCACCGAGTACTGCTCGATCCATCCTTCCGCCTGCGACCAACCTTATCCGCAGTGCCGGCTGTGGGACGACGGCGACATCGCCGACCAGGCGCTGATGGCCGACGCGGTCCATGAACACGGCGCGCTCGCCGGGGTCGAGCTGTGGCATGGCGGCGCGCATGCCCTGAACATCTATACCCGCGAGGGGCATCTGGCGCCCTCGGCGCGGCCGATCCACAGCAGCGATCCCTATCAGGCCCGGACCATGGACAAGGCCGACATCCGGAACCTCAGGCGCTGGCATGCCGACGCCGCGAAGCGCGCGAAGCGCGCCGGATTCGACATCGTCTACGTCTATGCCGGTCATGGCTATTTGCCGGCGCAGTTCCTTTCGCGCCGCTCCAACCAGCGCAGCGACGAGTATGGCGGCCCGATCGAGAACCGCGCGCGCCTGCTGCGCGAGCTGATCGAGGACACCAAGGACGCGGTCGGCGACGCTTGCGCCGTCGCCGTGCGCCTGATGGTCGACGAGCTGCAGGGACCGGACGGCATCACCAGCGAGGTCGAGGGCCGCGAAGCCGTCGAGCTGCTGGCCGAGCTGCCCGATCTCTGGGACGTCCAGCTCGGCTTCTATCCCGACGACGCGCGCTCCTCGCGTTTCGTCAAGGAGGGTGCCCAGGAACCCTATGTCGCCTTCGTGAAGAAACTCACCAGCAAGCCGGTCGTCGGCGTCGGCCGCTTCACCTCGCCCGACGCCATGGTGTCGCAGATCCGCCGCGGCATCCTCGATTTCATCGGCGCGGCGCGGCCGTCGATCGCCGATCCGTTCCTGCCCGCCAAGATCGAGCAGGGCCGGCTCGACGACGTCAGAGAATGCATCGGCTGCAACATCTGCATCGCCAGCAACGGCACCGGCGTGCCGCTGCGCTGCACCCAGAACCCGAGCATGGGCGAGGAATGGCGCAAGGGCTGGCACCCAGAGACCATCGCGCGCTCGGCCAGCGACGACGCGGTGCTGATCGTCGGCGCCGGCCCGGCGGGGCTCGAGGCGGCGCGCGCGCTCGGCCAGCGCGGCTATCAGGTGCATCTGGCCGAGGCGACCACCGATCTCGGCGGCCGGGTGAGCGCCGAGGCGAAGCTGCCCGGCCTCGCCGAATGGGCCCGGGTGCGCGATTGGCGGCTGCAGCAGCTGTCCAAGCTGCCCAATGTCGAGATCTACCGGGATTCCCGGCTCGACGCGGCCCAGGTCCGCGAATTCGGCTTTCCCCGGGTCGTCATCGCCACCGGCGCGCGCTGGCGCCGGGACGGCGTCGGGCGCAGCAACGTCGCGCCGATCCCGGGCCACGACCGCACCAACGTGTTCACCCCCGACCAGGTGATGGCGGGCGCGGACGTCGCCGGCCCGGTCACGGTGTTCGACGACGACCACTACTACATGGGCGGCGTGATCGCCGAGGCGCTGGCGCGGCGCGGCCTGGCGGTGACCCTGGCGTCCAGCGCCGGCACGGTCTCGCCCTGGACCACCGCGACGCTCGAGCAGCCCTATATCCAGGCCCGCCTGCTGGCGGCCGGCATCACCGTCGTGGTGTCGCACAACCTGGTCCGCGTCGCCGATGGCGCGGTCGAGCTCGCCAACATCTACTCCGGATCGGTGCTGCGGCTCGCCGCCGCCTCGGTGGTGATGGTGACCTCGCGCCTGCCGGTCGACGGGCTGTATGCCGGTCTGCTCGCCGCCAAGCCGCTGCTGCTCGACGCCGGGATCCGCAGCCTGGCGCGCGTCGGCGACTGCCTGTCGCCCGGCACCATCGCCGCCGCGGTCTATGGCGGGCACCGATTCGCCCGCGAACTCGACGTGGCGGCGGACGATCTGTCGCAGGCCGACGTGCCGTTCCGGCGCGAACGCATCGCCCTGGAATCGTCCTGACCCGCATTCCCGCGTGACAGGACCAGCCGGCCACGCTTAGCTTCACCCGTGCCGCCGCGGCGCGGACAGGACTGCTGCAACGGCGCAGAGACGCCGGCGGCGACAACTTACAGGGGGACGCGATGGCCGGCTTTCCGGAGTACGAATCCTTCGACGCGGTCGGTCTCGCCGCGTTGATCGCCCGCAAGGAGGTGTCGCCGGCCGAGGTGCTCAAGGCGGCGATCGCCCGCATCGAGGCGCGCAACCCGGCGCTCAACGCCGTCGTGCACACGCAGTTCGACAGCGCGCGCGCCGCGGCCAAGGCCGGCCTGCCGCCGGGACCGCTGCACGGCGTGCCCTATCTGCTCAAGGATCTCTACGCGCTGGACACCGGCGTGCCGGTGTCGAACGGCAGCCATCTTTATGACGGGTTCGTCGCCGACCACGATTCGACGATCGTGGAGCGGCTGAAGGCCGCCGGCATGGTCATGGTCGGACGCACCAACACGCCGGAGTTCGGGCTCAACATGGCGACCGAACCGGTGCGGTGGGGACCGACGCGCAATCCCTGGAACCACCAGCACAGCGCCGGCGGCTCGTCCGGCGGCGCGGCGGCGGCAGTGGCGGCGCGCATGGTGCCGGCGGCGCACGCCACCGACGGCGGCGGCTCGATCCGGATTCCCGCGGCCAATTGCGCTCTGTTCGGGCTGAAGCCGACGCGCGCGCGCAATCCGGTCGGTCCCGATGTCGGCGAGGGCTGGAGCGGGCTGGCCTGCGGCCATACCGTGTCGCTCAGCGTGCGCGACAGCGCGGCGATCCTCGACGCGACAAGCGGCCCGGCGCCGGGCGACCCCTATTGGGCGCCGCCGCCGGCGCGCCCCTTCATCGAGGAGGTCGGCGCCGATCCCGGGCGCCTGCGCATCGCCCTGATGACGGCGGCGCCGGGCGGCGTCGAGGTGCATCGGGACTGCGTCGCCGGCGCGGTCGAGACCGCCAGGCTATGCGAGAGCCTTGGCCATCACGTCGAGGAGGCCGCGCTGCCGATCGACGCCGAGGCGCTGGCCTTCGCCATGCGGGTCATCATCGGCGGCAATTTGCGCAACGGGCTGGATCTGCGCCTGCAGGGGCTCGGCCGCGAGCAGCGCCAGGGCGACGTCGAGCGCATCACCGCGCTGTGGGCGCAGGATGCCCGGCGCTACAGCTCCGCCGACTACGCAAGGGCGCTGTTCGTCATCCACGGCGTCGGACGCCGATTCGGCGCGTTCTTCGGGAAGTACGACGTGGTGATCTCGCCGACCCTGGCGCAGCCGCCGCTCAAGCTCGGCGCCACCGACATGATGAGCGACGACCTCGAGACCTACCACGCGATGCTGTTCAACCGGATTCCGTTCACCCCGCCGTTCAACGTGACCGGCTGCCCGGCGGCGTCGCTGCCGTTGCACTGGAGCGCCGACGGTCTGCCGGTCGGCGTGCAGGTCGGTGCCGGGTTCGGCGACGAGGCGACGATTCTCCGGCTCGCCGCGCAGCTCGAGACCGCCCGGCCCTGGATCGGCCGGCGCCCGGACGGACTCGAGCCGGCGTGATGGGCGCCATGGAATCGGCGGCCCGCCGCCCGCAGGACCCGGAGGCGCTGCACGACGCCTTCCTGGCGGCGGCGCGGCAGAACCCGATCAACCCCGCGATCCTGGAGCGGATGCCCACGCTCGCCCTGCCCGACCTCTGGCTGGTCGCCGGCTGCCTGTTCCAGGCGGTGTGGAATCTCAGGGACGGACGGCCGGCCGGTGCCGACGTGCGCGATTACGACCTGTTCTATTTCGACGACAGCGACCTGTCCTGGGCAGCCGAGGACCGGGCGATCCGCCGCTGCGCCGCGCTGTTCGCCGATCTCGGCGTCACCGTCGAGCTCAGGAACCAGGCGCGCGTCCATCTGTGGTACCAGGCGCGCTTCGGCGCACCCTGCCCGCGCCTCTCCTCGAGCCGCCACGGCATCGACCGCTTCCTGGTGGCGGGGACCTGCGTCGGCGTGCGGCCCGACGGCCGCGGCGCGATCGAGATCTACGCGCCGTACGGGCTGGCCGACATCTTCGACGGCCGGCTGCGCGCCAACCCGAACGTCCGGGAGCCGGCGCTGTTCGCGCGCAAGGCAGAGAGCTATCGCCGGCGCTGGCCGTGGCTGACGCTCGACGACCGGCTGGCAGAGTCCTGAGGCCGGCGCCGGTCAGGCCGGCGCCGGCGGTTTCGCCAGATCCAGGCTGTGCTGCGCGGCGGCAGCCACGGAATCGCCGCCGCCGGCGACCTGGACGGTCGGGAAGGCGAACCGGATGTCGTGCTCGGCGAAGGCCTGCTTGATCAGCCCGTAGGCCTTGCGGCGGATCACGAACTGCTCGCCCGGCTTGGTCATCATCTTCATGCGGATCTTGATGGCGAAATCGCCGAACTGCTCGACCCCCTGCATCTTCAGGGGCTCGATGATGTGCGGCGCCAGCTCCGGGTCCTCGGCCAGTTCCTGGCCGATCTTCTTGATCAGCTTGCGGGCCTTCTCCAGGTCGGTGTCGTAGGTGACGCCGATGGTGAGCTTGTCGATCACCCAGTCGCGGCTCATGTTCTGCACCGCGCCGAGCTCGCCGAACGGCACCGTGTAGAGCGGGCCGCGATGGTGCCTGAGCTTGATCGAGCGCAGGCTGAAGGATTCCACCGTGCCCTTGTAGCTGCCGCTTTGGATGTACTCGCCGACCCGGAAGGCGTCGTCGAGCAGGTAGAACACCCCGCTGATGATGTCCTTGACCAGGGTCTGGGCGCCGAAGCCGATGGCGACGCCGACCACCCCGGCGCCGGCGACCAGCGGTGCGATCTCCACCCCCATGGCGGAGAGCACCATCAGCGCGGCGATCACCAGCAGCACCACGAACATAAGGTTGCGCAGGATCGGCAGCAGGGTGCGCAAGCGGGCGCCGCGCCGCGCCGCCTCGCTGTCGGGCGGCCCGGCGACCTGCACCTCGGCGAGCTTGCGGTCGATCAGCGCCTTCATCACGTGCCAGGCGAAATCGGCGACCAGCACCACGACCACCGCGCTGACCGCGCCGCGCAGCAGGCGGGTGGCCAGCGTGTCCTCCATGGTGATGGCGACGAGATCGATCCGCCAGGCATGGGCGAGCAGCAGGGTGGCGCCGATGATCAGCACGGCGCGGGTGCCGCGTTCCAGGCACACGCCGGGCAGGCCGGGCAGGCTGCTGCCGGCGTCCGCCGCGCCGGGCGGCCGCAGCACGTGGATGACGGCGCGGCGCGCGGCCCGCATCGCCGCCGGCAGGGCGACGACGAACACGGCGAGCCAGAACGCCGGCAGGGCGCTGGCGACCCACAGCAGCCAGAGCGCGACGAAGTAGATCGCGCACAGCCAGGCGAGCACGCGCCGGGCGCCGCGGCCGGATTCTGCCGGCAGGCCGCGCGGTTGCCGCCACACCATCTCGAATCCGAGGGCGAGCAGGCCGAGCCCCAGCCCATAGGCGATGATCTCGCGCGGTTCGGCCGACAGCCCGAGGGTCTGCAGGAGCTCGACGGTGACCCGCCCGAAGGCGAGCCAGCCGGCTGCCAGCCCGATGCGCCGATACCAGAACCAGGCGGCCGCCGTGCCCATCGGCACGATGCGGAAGCGCTCGCCGCCCGGCGCCAGCAGGAAGCGGCCGGCGACCAGCGTCAGGCGCAGCGCCAGGAAGGCGAGGAGGTAGCCGAGCACGATCTCGCGCAAGAGCGGCGGCCAGTCGAGCGCAAGGAAGGCGCCGACGCTGCCGATCGCGAAGGCCGCCACCAGGCCCATGCCGAACGAAAGCCGGATCCCGACCGCGCGCACCCGCTGGCCGACGGTGTCGAGCGGGACGTCGACGATCCAGCGCTGGATGCCCCGGGTGGCGCGGCGGAACAGCCATTCGGCGCCGAAGCCGAGCGCCACGAAGCCGGCCACCAGCAGCAGCACGCCGACCAGCCCGCGATCCTCGAACTCGAGCGACAGGATGATCGCGGCGCGCTCGAACTCCGCCGGCAGCTTCGGCAGCGCGGCGGCGAGCCCGCGCAGATGCCCGCGGACATCGGAGAGCTGCGAGGCCGCCGACGCCGCCATGGTCATGTCGGAAACTGCCGCCGGCGCCGGCGCGGTGCCGGCGCGATGCTGCTCGAGCCAGGCCTGGACGCCGGGGTCGCCGAGCAGCTCGAACAGCCGCTCGACCTTGGCCTGAGGGTCGGCATCGACGCCCGCCGGCGCGGTCTGTGCCCGGACCGGCACAGCCGCGATCGCCACCGCGAGGGCCAGGGCAACCACCATCCCCGCCGCAGAGAACCAGCGGACCGCCATGCCGCCTGACATACTGCCCCGCCTGCCCATGCTCGCCACCCCGGTCGTGCCGCGCTTCATCGCGGGCAGAGCCCCGCCCGGGTCGATGATACCCTTCATCCCGACGAGTCACATACCGGGCCGTCGCGACCGCCGCTCTGGCGGGGGCGCGCGGACCGATTTGCGCGAGGAGGCTTGCCGATTCCCGATCGACCCGAACGACCTGCCGATCCCGATGCGGCCCTGCGGCAGAGCAGGCAGGACAACGCCGCCGCCTGGACCGCGGCGGTGCGCGGCGGCGCGATCGAGAGCCGGCGGGTCGCCACCGACGCGGCGATCCTCGAGGCCGTGTTGAGCCGCCGACCGGACCGGGTCCTCGACCTCGGCTGCGGCGAGGGCTGGCTGGTCCGGGCCCTGGCCGAGCGAGGCCTGGCGGCCGTCGGCGTGGACGGGTCCGCGCCGCTGATCGAGGCTGCCGTTCGGGCCGGCGGCGGCAGCTTCCTGTGCCTGTCCTATGGCGAGCTGATCGCCGAGCCGACGCGCTGCGGCGGCGAGTTCGATCTGGTGGTCGCCAATTTCGCCCTGATGGATGCCGACATCGCGCCGCTGCTCGCCGCGCTCCGCAGGATCATGACCGCCGACGCGACCCTGCTGATCCAGACCCTGCACCCGCGCGCCGCCGGCGCGCCCTATGAAGACGGTTGGCGCAGCGAGGATTTCCGCGGCTTCGGCGGCGGCGTCTGGACCGCGATGCCGTGGTACTTCCGCACCCTCGAATCCTGGCTGGCGACGTTGCGCGACGGCGGCTTCGCCTTGCACGGCCTCGCCGAGCCGCGCCACCCGGCGGACGGCCGGAAACTGTCGCTGCTTTTGGAGGCGACGATAGGCGCCTGACCCGGCCCCGGGACGCCGGCCCGCCGTCACGGTGTCTGCTATAGTCGCCGCCAAGGCCTGTCCGACGGAAGGGACGATGCCGGCAAGAAGTCGTCGCGTGAGGCGTGGAGCGCTTCCCGTTACCGGAAGGGGGACGACGACCGTGAACAAGGACGATACAGGCGCGTGGTGCCCGTACCGGCCCGCCGCTGATGACCTGGAGACCATCTCGCGCGACGTCGCCGAGATCCCGGACATCCAGCAGCGCCTGCTCGAGCGCCACCAGGACCTGCGGTTTCCCGACCGGGTCGCGCATCAGTATCAGATCGCCGGCGGCAGGGTCCTGCTGACGATCGCGCACCGGCTGCCCGCCGCGCTCGAGGGCATCGGCCTGTTCGTGCCGGGCGCGCAGCATCTCGGCATCGGCCGCGTCTCGACCGGTCTCGGCACGCCGCATCTCGAGACCAATCCGGACTTTCTCGGCCTGCGCCTCGCCTTCCGGACCAAGGCCGGACAGCGGGTCGATTTCCTCGCCATCAACGACCCCGCCGCCCCGACCGACGATCACCGGGACTTCATCGACCTGCTCCATGCCACCGCGGAAGCGGCCGGCGCCGAGTTTCCGTTGCTCGGCGACTGGGGCGCCTATGACGTGCTCAACCTGGTCGCCGAGCAGAAGGAACTGTTGGCGGCCTTGAAGCGCCGCATGGGCTGGCGCAAGGCCGGCGCGACCGCGTTCCGCGTCACCCAGCAGACGCTCCGCACCTTCCGGTCCTCGACCGCCTGGCAGCGCTACTGGACCGGCGTCTCGGAGGCCGGCGACACTGTCGGCAAGTTCACCCTGGTGCCGTCGCGCGACGTCAATGCGCGTCCCGGCCTGCGCCCCGGCGAACGCCACCTGAGCGCGGACTGGAAGCGGCGTCAGGGGCAAGGCGATGTCGGCTTCGCGCTCTACTGGATTCCCTGGCTCGACGAAACCCGGACCTCGACCGCCGAGCTGACCGAGCCCTGGGCCGAGGAGCACAAGCAGCGCGTCGGCGAGGTGACGTTCCCCGCCGCCGATCTCGACAGCGACGAGAGCCGGCTATGGGCGGCGCTCGCCAACGAGATGGGGGCCAATCCCGGCAACTGGCTGCGCGACGCCGGCGATACGATCCGCGAGCCGGCGACGCCGTTCGAGTGCGCGCGCAGCCTCGCCTACGAGTTCAGCCAGCAGGGGCGCGACGTGCTGCCGCCGGCGCTCTACGCCTCGGTGTTCGCGACCGGCGAGATCGATCCGTCATTGGCGCAGGAACTGAAGCGGCGTGTCGACGCGAAGGCCAAGGCCGGGCATGTCGACGCCGCGCCGCCGTGAGCGGTCGGCAATCTTCGACCCGGCGCTCCCAAACTGAGAACAAGCCGCTTGCTCCCAAAGTGAGAACATGTTAGGAATCCGGGATCGCGCATGACGTGCCAGGAGCGACAGGCCCGGGTTGGATGCGGATCATTGCGATAGGCACGCTGCGCGATTTTTGGCATCGCCCCGGCCGGCGCGACGCCGAGCAGGCCTTGCGCGCGTGGGTCCATGTCGTCAGGGCCGCGGACTGGTCGAAGCCCACCGACGTCAAGGCAATGTTCCGCAGCGCCGATATCGTCGGCAATAATCGCGTCGTGTTCGACATCGGCGGCAACAAGTACCGGCTGGTAGCCGCCGTTCACTACCGGGGAAGGCGCGTCTATGTGCGATTCATCGGCACGCACAGGGAGTACGACAAGATCAATGTCGAAACGATCTGAGGCACCCGCCATGAACATTCGTCCGATCCGGACCAAGTCGGATCATCGTGCCGCGTTGAATGAGGTGGAGCGCCTGTGGGACGCGGCACCGGGCACGCCGGACGGCGACCGGGTCGATGTCCTGGTGACGCTGATCGAGGCGTACGAGGCCAATCATTTCCCGATTCCGGCGCCCGATCCGATCGCCGCCATCGAGTTCATGATGGAGCAGAAAGCATTGACCCGACGCGACCTGGAGCCGGCGATCGGCAGCCGCGGCCGGGTGTCGGAGGTGCTCACCCGCAGGCGCCCGTTGACTCTGCCCATGGTGCGGGCCCTGAGCGCGCTCCTCGACATTCCCGCCGAGATTCTCGTGCAGTCCTATCGGACCCGCGCCGCCGCATGATCGGCAGGGTGCGCCGGCACCGCGCCCCCGCCTAATACGCGAACTCGGCGAATACCGGATCGACGCTGCCGCGCCAGCGGCCGTGATAGGCCTCGAGCTTCTCCTCGGCCGGGGTGATGCCGCTATCGGCGATGCCGCGCAGCACCTCGAGGAAATGGCTCTCGTCGCTGCCGGTCGAATCGAGGACCGCGCGGCGGCGCAGGCCCTCACCCGACAGCGCGACGACACGCTGCGCGATTTCCTGCAGCGGCTTGCCGCGGAAGCGGGTCTTGAGCGCCTGGCGCGGTACGTCGCGGCGGAGCTGGTCGTGCTCCGCCTGCGTCCAGTCCTTCACGATGTCCCAGGCGGCGTCCAGCGTGTCGGAATCGTAGAGCAGCCCGACCCACAGCGCCGGCAACGCGCAGAGCCGCTGCCACGGGCCGCCATCGGCGCCGCGCATCTCGAGGAAGCGCTTCAGCCGCACCTCGGGGAAGGCGGTGGTCAGATGGTCCGTCCAGTCGCCAATGCCCGGCATCTGGCCGCGCAGGCCCGGCAGCTTGCCGGCCATGAAGTCGCGGAACGACTGGCCCGCCACGTCGATGTACCTGCCGTCGCGATAGACGAAGTACATGGGCACGTCGAGCATGTAGTCGACATAGCGCTCGAACCCCATGCCGTCCTCGAACACGAAGGGCAGGGTGCCGCAGCGGTCGGGGTCGGTGTCGGTCCAGATGTGGCTGCGATAGCTGAGGAACCCGTTGGGCTTGCCCTCAGTGAACGGCGAGTCGGCGAACAGCGCCGTCGCGATCGGCTGCAGCGCCATGGAGACGCGCAGCTTCTTCACCATGTCGGCTTCGCTCGAGAAATCCAGGTTCACCTGCACGGTGCAGGTGCGGAGCATCATGTCGAGACCGAGCTGGCCCTTCTTGGGCATGTAGTCGCCCATGATCTTGTAGCGGCCCTTGGGCATCCAGGGGATGTCGGCGCGCGCCCATTTCGGCTGGAAGCCCATGCCCATCAGCCCGACGCCGAGCTCGGCCGCGACCTGCTTCACCTGCACCAGATGGGAATTCACCTCGGCGCAGGTCTTGTGGATCGATTCCAGCGGCGCGCCCGACAGCTCGACCTGGCCGCCCGGCTCCAGGGTGATGTTGCAGGCATCGTGGGTGAGCGCGATGGTGTTGCCGTTCTCGACCACCGGCATCCAGTCGAAACGGGTCAGCCCGTTGAGCAGCGCCCCGATGCCCGACGGCCCGTCATAGGGCAGCGGCTTGAGGGTGGTCAGGTCGAAGGCGAACTTCTCGTGCTCGGTGCCGATGCGCCAGTCCGTCTTCGGCTTGCTGCCGGCCTCGAGATAGGCGACGAGCTGGCGGCGATCGGTGATCGGCTCGCCCTGCGACTTCGGAGGTGCTGACATGGTTCTGGACCGACCGTTCTGGACCCGACCCGGTCCGCGCTGTTCACGGTTGAGACATGCGGGCCGGCGGCCGATTCCGGCCATCCCCGAGGATCGCCTGGAAACAGGCGAGGGCTGCCAGTGCCGCCGTATCGGCCCTGAGGATTCGCGGTCCGAGGCCGACCGCGGTAACAAACGGGAGATTCCGCAACCCGTCAAGCTCCGCCGGCGCAAGGCCGCCCTCCGGTCCGCACATGACTGCCCAGGCCGACTCCGCAGCCTGCGATTGGTTCGCAAGCCCGCCGAGCGCCTCGGCGATCGGGCGCGCTGCGCCGGCCTCGGCGCACAGGATCAGGCGGCGCGCCGGCGGCCAATCCGCAAGCAGCCGATCGAGCGCCACCGGCGCACGGATCTCCGGCACCGAGAGCCGCTCGGTCTGTTCCGCCGCCTCGATGGCGTTGGCCCTGAGCCGCTCGGTGTTGACCCGCGCGACCATGGTGCGGCGGGTCATCACCGGCAGCAGCGCGGAGGCGCCGAGCTCGGTCGCCTTCTCCGCGATGAAGTCGATGCGCGCCCGCTTGATCGGCGCGAACACCAGCCAGAGATCGGGCTCGGGCGCCTGCAGCCGCGTCTGCGCCGCGACCTCGAGGGCGGCGCCATGCTTCGAGAACCCGGCGATGCGAGCGCGCCATTCGCCGTCGCGTCCGTTGAACAGCCCGACTCCCTCGCCGATCTCGGCGCGCAGCACGTGGCGCAGGTAATGGGCGCGGTCGCGCTCGAGCGCGATCGCCGCGCCGATGGCCAGCGGCTCCGCGACAAACAACCGCGTGACGACGCCGGGATCGCGCTGTTCCGTCATTGGGTGCGCCTCTTGGCACTGGCAGGGTGCGTCCTTCGAGACCGCCGCCTGCGCGGCCTCCTCAGGAGGAGGACAAGTCGTGGTGGCACAAAGAAAGACCTCATGCTGAGGAGCCGCGCCCTGCAACGCAAGCCCCGCCCGCCCCGCGGAACGGGGCGCGGCATCTCGAAGCACGCAGGATGTCGATCCGGCGCACCAATGGCCAGCGACCTCCGTACATGGGGACGCCGATGCATGGCAATCCGCCCCGCTTTACCGTCGGCCCGGGGAACGGCAAGATGGCCCGCATGGCCCGAACCGGCAACAGCGATCTCGGCGCGGCGAGCGACATCCCGCGCGGCAATTGGGTCGACCGTTTTCTGCCCGGTCCGTTGCGGCCTTATGGGCGGCTGGCCCGGCTCGACCGGCCGATCGGTACCTGGCTGCTGTTGTTTCCCTGCTGGTGGTCGATCGCGCTGGCAACTCCTTCGGGCAGGCTCCCGTCGCCCACCCTGATCGCGCTGTTCGCCATCGGCGCCCTGGTGATGCGCGGCGCCGGCTGCGTCGTCAACGACATCGCCGACCGCAATATCGACGCCAAGGTCGCGCGCACCGCGCTGCGGCCGATTCCCTCCGGCGATGTCAGCGTGCCCCAGGCGCTGATCTTCCTCGCGCTGCTGCTCGCCGTCGGCCTCGCCGTGCTGCTGCTGCTGACGCCGACCGCCATCGCGCTCGGCGTCGCCTCGCTCGCCCTCGTCGTCACCTATCCCTTCATGAAGCGCATCACCCATTGGCCCCAGGCCTTCCTCGGCCTGACCTTCAACTGGGGCGCGCTGATGGGCTGGGCGGCGGTCAATGACGGGCTCGATCTGGCGCCGCTCGCGCTCTATGCCGCCGGCATCGCCTGGACCCTGCACTACGACACCATCTACGCCCACCAGGACAAGGAGGACGACGCGCTGATCGGGGTCAAGTCGACGGCGCTGCTGCTCGGCACCCGCACGCGGCCGTGGCTGCTGTTGTTCGCGGCGCTGGCGCTGATCGGCTTCGGCCTGGCGCTGTATCTCGGCGGCACCGGCTGGCCGGGGCTGGCCGCCCTCGCCGCGGTCGGCCTCCATCTCGCCTGGCAGACCGCCAGCGTCGACACCGACGATCCGCGCGACTGCCTCGCCAAGTTCCGCAGCAACCGCTGGATCGGCTGGCTGCTGCTCGCCGGCATCGTCGCCGGGCGGTACCTGGCGTGACCCCGCGACCCGTCAGGCCGTTCGACGCCGAGGCCTTCATCCGCGCCCAGACCCTGGTGGCGGCGCCGCTGCTGGTCCCCGAGATACGCCTGCACCTCGCCACCGAGATCACGCCGATTTGGCAGGCGACCGAGGCGACGCTGGCCGCCAGCAACCTGCCGCCGCCCTACTGGGCCTTCGCCTGGCCCGGCGGCCAGGCGATCGCGCGCCACCTGCTCGATCACCCCGATCTGGTGCGCGGCCGAAGGGTGCTGGATTTCGCATCCGGCAGCGGCCTGGTCGCCATCGCCGCGGCGAAGGGCGGCGCCGCCCGCGCGGTCGCCAACGACATCGACGCGGTGGCGGCCGCCGCGGTCGCGCTCAACGCCGCGCTCAGTGGCGTCACGGTGGAGACCGACGCCCGCGACCTGCTGGAGGACGACGACATCGGCTTCGATCTCGTGCTGTGCGGCGACGTGTGCTACGAGCGGCCGATGGCCGAGCGGGTGACGCGTTGGATTCGGCGCCTGGCCGCGCGCGGCGTCGAAGTACTGCTGGCCGACCCGGGCCGCGCCTATCTGCCGACGGAAGGGCTCATCGAACTGGCGCGCTACGCGGTCGCGACCAGCCTGGAGCTCGAGGACCGCAAGCTGCGCGAGACCGTGCTCTACCGGCTCGCGACCGAATAGAAGGCGACGACGACATGGACATCAAGGGCACCAAGGTCGGCGAGGTGGCGGCGCTGTGGCGCTATCCCGTGCGCTCGCTGCGCGGCGAGCGGCTGGGGGCGCTCGACATCGGCCTCGACGGCGTGGTCGGCGACCGCGCCTACGGCGTCGCCGACCCCGAGATTTCCGAGCTGGTCTCGTCGGCCCAGGGCAAGAAGCGCTGGCGCGGCCTGGTCACCATGAGCGCGCGCTTCGACGGCACGCCCGCGGACGGCGCCGAGCCGCCGCCGGCGGTGCTGGAGACGCCCTATGGCGCCACACTCCGGAGCGACGCGCCCGATGTCGACGCCGAACTCAGCAAGATCGTCGGCCGCCCGGCGCGGCTGGTGCGCGAGGGCACGGTCAAGGCGCCCTATGGCCACGCCCCCATCCACCTCATCACCACCGCGAGCCTCGGGGCCTTCACCGCCCATTACCCGGCGAGCCGGTTCGCGGCCGAGCGCTTCCGCCCCAACATCCTGCTCGACAACGGCGCGCTCGCGGGCTTCGTCGAGAACGGCTGGATCGGCCGGGTGCTCGCCGTCGGCGAGGCGTTGCGGCTGGTGGTCAAGGACCATTGCGTGCGCTGCGTGATGACCACCCTGCACCAGGGCGACCTGCCCCAGGACCCGGCGATCCTGCAGGTGGTGAACGAGACCAACGGCACCCATGCCGGGGTCTACGCCGACGTCACCAAGACGGGCACGGCGAAGCTGGGCGATGCCGTGATGCTGCTGGATTAGGCGGCGTTACCGCGCCACCACGGTCAGGGTCGGCCAGTCGAACCTGAGGGCGTCGCGGCGCAACAGCGCGGTGCGGCGGGCGCGGGCTGCCGGGTCGGCGACACCTTCGTGGATGAAGTCGTCGAGCTCGCCCTCATGCCCAGTGCGCGCTGCCAGCAGTGCCAGCGCCTGGTCCTGGCTGAGCGCGCCGTGCGGCCGGTTCTCCGTGCGGATCGCGGCGAGCCCGACGGGGGCGCCCTCGCGCGACAGGCTGCCATGGAGGCTGACATAGGCGTGGATGCTGTCGAGGGCCATGCCGCCGTCGACCGCGAGGGCCACGCCGTCGAGCCGGGCGAAGACATAGTTCTCGCCTGATATCTCGGTGGCGTGCATGACGCGGAGCTGATCGTCGTCGAGCCAGGTCAGCGAGAGCCGCACCCGGGCGCCTGGCGCCGGGTGCAAATTGCCGGGGATCGAGCCGTAGCGGGTGACGTGGGTGGCGTAGACCACGTCGAAATCGTCGAGCCAGACCCGGGTGACGGGAATCCGGGTCTCCGGCGCGTGGGCGTATTTGCGGGCGAGCTGCTCGGGCGACTGGTTGGAGCCGACCGCCAGCACCGCGGTGCGGCCGGCAAGATGCGGCGCGGGATCGTCGAGCGGGCGGTGGCGGCCGCCCTCGAACAGCAGGGAATGATCGGGGACGGCGAAGGGATAGCCCCGGGCGAGCGCGAGGCGGGCGTCCCGGTCCTCGGGCACCGGCCACGGCGTGGTCATGGGACCCGCCCCAGGTCGACCGGGCCGGCGGCCTCATCCTTCGACAGGCTCAGGATGAGGGGGTGAGAGAGGCGCAGGATCAGGGATTGCTGCCGGCTCAGGATGCGGGGCTGATACGAGGGCAGAATGCGGGCCTCATGGTGAGCCTGTCGAACCATGGGGCCGGTGCGTCCGCCCCGCGCTAGCCGGCCTGGGCCGGCCGGGCGCCGCTGCGCTTCTCGATGCGGTAGCGCGAGAGCGCGTCGTCGACCGAGGCCCAGGCCAGGCGCTGCCACGCGGCCTTGGCCCCGTCGTAGCTGTCATACGGCCCGTGCCAGGACTCGCCGCCCTCGGCCGCAACCTCGAAATGGGTGTCGGCGTAGCTGCCGCCGACCACCCAGTACTGGGTGTCGCCGCCGTTCTCCTCCTCGATCCGGTAGCGATGATTGGCCGAATCGACGGACTCCCAGGACCGCTTCTGCCAGGCCGCCTTGGCGTCGTCATAGCCGGCGAACGGGCCGATTCGTTCCTCCGCCGCCCCGCCCACCAGCTTGGTGAAGCTCGTATCGGCGTACTCGCCGCCGACTACCCAGTACCTGGCCATGGCTCGATCCGTCCCTGCTGCGCCCCGGTTTGCCGCAGTTTATGTGCCGGCGCAGGTTAACAGGGGGCAAATTTAAGCATTGCGCCGGCCGAGGCAAGCGGTCCGGCGCTTGACTGGACCGCCGCCATGGGCGAGTTAGGGGCCCCTCCCCCGGTTCAGCGAGCCCGATCCCGATGCCCCCGAAGCAGAAGATCCAGCCCGAGGATTTCGCCGAGATCTACCGCCGCTTTCAGGCCTCGATCTCGCGCCACGATTGCGGCAAATGGTGCGCGCCGCTCAATGGCGGCGGCGGCCCGATCTGCTGCTCGACCAACGATGCCGTGCCGGTGGTCCACCGCTCGGAATGGAAGCTGCTGAAGTCGCGCACCGATCTGTGGCACGGCTTCAAGCCGTACGACGCCAACACCCGCGCCATCGTCAGCGGCCTGCACCACAGCAACTGCGCCATCGAGTGCAAGGGCGCCGCGTTCTGCGAGCGCGACAACCGGACCCTGGCCTGCCGCGCCTTCCCGTTCTTCCCCTATATCGACAAGGCCGGCGATTTCATCGGCCTCAGCTATTACTGGGACTTCGAGGACCGCTGCTGGGTGATCTCCAACATGCAGATCGTCGAGCGCGACTTCCTGGACGAGTTCGTCTCGGCCTTCGAGTACCTGTTCTCGGTCGACCCCGAGGAATTCGACACCTACAAGAAGCATTCGGCCAGCATGCGCCGGGTGTTCACGCGGCGGCGTCAGCCGATCCCGCTGATCGGGCGCGAGGGCGGATTCTTCAAGGTGATGCCGAAGACCGCCAAGGTTCTGCCGATGACCGCCGCCGGGCTGCCGAAATACGGGCCGTACAAGTCCGAGCGCGCCTATGCCCGGGCGGTCAAGGAGGCGCAGGCCGCCGAGATCGAGCTGATCCCCGAGGCGGCGGAGTAGCACGACCTCCTCGCCGAGCCTCGCACCCCTCCCCCATCGAGGGAGAGAGGGATTCTCGCCGCGGCTCAGTCGCGTTCCCTCCCCTTGCGCCTCTCGGCGCCGCTCGGCCGGTGCTCAATCCACCGCCCAATGCCGTCCCCCGCGCGCGACGGCCGACCGGATCGCCCGGCCGACATGCGCGATCAGTCCGAAGAAGGTGGCGAGCCAAGCCAAGATCGCCACGAAGATGAAGACCTTCGGGATGGCGACCAGGAATGGCAGGTCGAGCGCCCGGGACATCTGGTAGGTTCCCGTCGTGTACATCCCGAGCGGGAACACCATGCCCCAGAACTGAGGCTCGTAGACGAGCTTGTCCCTCCGCACCAGATAGCGCCAGGCCATGAGCGCCAGCAGGAAGGGGATCCACCAGGTGGCGGCGGCCCAGAAAAACAGGGTGAAGCCCTTCAGGAAGGGCAGGAAATCGGCGAGCAGAAGCCAGTGGTCGGCGCGCAGGATGAGCGTCGAGCCGGCAAGCGTCGTGATGGCGACCGCGCCCATGTTGATCCAGTAGGGCGGCGCGAACTCGTGTGCGGCGAGGCGCACGAAGGTCAGGCGGTAGAAGATGAGCGGAATGATGGCCAGATAGAGCATGCAGCCGATCATGAACATCGCGAGGCAGTAGAACTGTATCTCCACCGCCGGGACCGTATGCAGCCCCAGCGCGCCGCGCAGAACGACGATCGACTGCGTCGCCACCGCCGCGATCAGCCAGGCACCGTTGATTCCGGCCGCGAGCGACGGCTTGCTCTTGCGCACGGTGACGGCGGTGAAGAACGAGTACATCACCACGAACCACAGGCCGACGCCCAGGTACCACAACAGATCCGCCGCCGCGTGGGCGCCGGCGACGATCGTGCTCTGGGTCCCGAGAACGCAGGTGCCCGCGACCAGGGTGAAAAAACCCGGCGCGCGCTGGTGGTTGAAAATATCCTCAACGACTTTGCCGGGGTAAAGCGACAACCGCAGCAGGGTCAGGATCCAGAGCGCGACGTAGGCGACGCAGTTGACGCCGACGAGAACGACGGCGAACGCGGAATATCCGAGAAGCTGGCAGGCGATGGACACCACGCCGGTCGCCATGACCAGCGCGAAATATCCGGGAAACAGGCTCTCTGCAGCACTGAGAACGAGGGCTCCCAGCGTTGACAGTGTGCGTCTGGTCTTTGCTGCCGTGGCCATCCTGTCAGCGCTCAAGGTAGCGGGTCACGAGGTCGAGCTGGAGAAAGCAGAGAACCAACGCCGTGTTTCCCGCCCAGGCCACCGTCAGCCAGCGGGCCAGCAGCCCCCAGAACGGCTCCGCGTTGGCCGCGCAGCGCCACACGGACACGATGATCCAGACAGTGTAGGCGGCAAAGCACAATAGCATGACCTGCTGCATAACGACGCGGCCCTGGTACATTGCCTGGACATGTAGCAGGACGAAGATGGCGCTGATGCAGACCCCGTAGCCCCAGAACACCTTCCACAGCGGCGCGGCGCCACGCCATGCGCGCAACTCAGGCGCGAACAGGGCCGCGATGACGGATTCCGCTATCGATTTGCAGGTTCGCGCTGGCGGCATTTGCGATGGTTTCCCTTGGATGGGCGATCCGATCGCCCCGGTCTCTTGTCGTGCCCCGGTGAATCCCCTGGCTTGCTTCCCCGTTCGTCGGCGCCGATGTCGCCCGCCTGCCTGGCCGGGGTTTGCCTCGGCTGCTTGTAGAGAAACGTGCCGAGCAGCACCCAGCGCCGTGCCGCCGACTCCCGCCCGGGCCGGGCCGCCAGCGGCGTCGTGTAGTGCCAGAACGGCAGCCGGTAGACGGTGATGCCGCCGGCGGTCGCCACGCTCTCGATGCGAGAGAGATGGCCGCGCTCGGCATAGACCAGCCACTGGTGGGCGATCGCGGGCGAGGCCAGGCTGACGTGGCAGTCGACATAGCCGCCGCGCGCCGCCGGCTCCTCCGGATGATGGTCGTTATGCGGGCCGGCGTAGTCGCCGGGCCCGTAGCACAGCGCCTGGATGCCGTTGCGGGGCCGCAGCGGCTTGCCGGCGACGGCTTCGACGAAAGCCCGGAAGCTCGCAGAGCGCAGCATCGCCGCGAGCCCGATCTCGCCGGCGACGGCACTTGCCCGGCCGCGCCGCCGCTCGAGATAGGCGGTCAGCACCCGAGCGGTCTTGGGCAGGAGCTCGCCGTAGTTCTCGCGCATCTCCCAGGTCGCCTCCGGCGGGATCGGCGCCGCCATCGGGCTGAGCGCGCCGTGCAGCCGGCGGTCGAGCAGCGCGCGCAAGGCATTGGCGCGCGCCGCCGGAATCATGCCGCTCAGCGCCACGAAGCGCCGCCGGGGATCGGCCAGCGCGCCGCACCACGGCGAGCTGCCGGCCAGCACCCGCCTGCCGTCGCGCGACAGCAGATCCTCGAACTCCGCCGGGAAGCGGTCCATCAGGCTTCGACTTGAATGTCGGGCGCGCAGTCGACCGGGAAGTTGACGGAGTTGGCGATGAAGCATTTTTCATGCGCCTGGCGATGCAGCGCCCGGGCCTGCTCGAGATCGGTCCCGGGCTTCACCAGGATGGCCGGCCGAAGGGTCACGCGGGTGAACCGCCCGCCGCCATCGCCGCCTTCCGCCATCACCCCGCCGGCGGCGTCGCGATACCCCGTCACCACGATCCCCGCGACCGCGCAGAGATGCAGGTACCACAGCATGTGGCAGGCGGAGAGCGAGGCGACCAGCAGGTCCTCCGGGTTCCAGCGCGCCGGGTCGCCGCGGAAGGCCGGGTCCGACGAGGCCGGAATCGCCGGCTTGCCGCCGACCGCGATCTCGTGGGCCCGGCTGTATTTGCGGTAGTCCGAGGTGCCGGTGCCGAGATTGCCGGTCCAGTCGACGGTAACCTGATAGTGATGCTCGCGGCCCATAAGGGACTCCTCGGCGGGGTGCGTCGGCTTGACCAATCGCACCGGTTCGGGAGAGTTGTCCAGGGGGATGGACCGACGGCATGAGAACCAGCCTGGCAGACGAACGGGAGGCGCAGCTTCGCTGGCGGCTGCGGCCGCGCCACGCCGGCCTGGCCGCCTTCGACCGTCTGGTCGAGAACGAGTTTCGCGAGCCCGATGTGCTGGCGGCGGCGGCGGCCACCACCCTCGCCTGGGTGGCCGCCCACGCGGTCGCCACCGTGCCGTACTGGCATCAACTGTTCGCGCGGGCGAAGCTGACCCCGGCGGACATCGCCGGCCCGCCGGATCTGCCGCGCCTGCCGGTGCTTGGCAAGAACGAGCTGCGCGAACAGCGCGATGCCCTGCGTTCCCGCGCGCTGCCCGACGGCGAAAAGATCTGGGGCTGGGTCAGCTCGTCCGGCACCACCGGCCAGCCGACCCGCGTACTGCACAGCAACGCCAGCAACCGCATGTTCAGCTATCTGGCCCAGCGCCAGTGCCGCTGGTTCCGCTTCGATCCCATGGGCACGTACGCGATCATCCGCCTGCCCAGCCATCTGCCGCGGCCGCGCGGCAGCGCGCCGCTGGCGGACGGCGCGACCGGGCGGCGGCGCTGGTGGCGCTATACCGGCACCTTCTTCGAAACCGGGCCGCTGATCTATTTCAACGTGACCAGCCCGGTCGAGGCGCAGCTCGCCTGGCTCGCCGCCGAACGGCCGGACTATCTGCAGTCCTATTCGGAATCCCTGGAGCACCTGGCCTTCGGCTGCGACGGCGACTGGCCGGCGCCTTGCATCCACAAGCTGCATGCCATTTCCGAGCAGCTCACGCCGTCGATGCGCCGGCGTATCGAGGCGACGATCGGCGCCCCGGTCGAGCAGACCTACGGCCTGAACGAGATCGGCCATGTCGCGATCCGCTGCGCCGCCGGCCGCTATCACGTCAACGTCGAGCATTGCATCGTCGAGATCCTGGACCGGGCCGACGCACCCTGCGCCCCGGGCGAGACCGGCCGCGTGGTCGTGACCGCGCTCAAAAACCCGGCGATGCCGCTGCTGCGCTACGACACCGGCGACATGGCGCGCGCCGCCGACGGCCCCTGCCCTTGCGGCCGCACGCTGCCGAGCTTCGGCGACCTGGTCGGTCGCTACAGCCGGATCGCCTATCTGCCTGACGGCACGCTGCCGCTGGTCGGCGCCCTGCGCGCGGCGCTGGAGGAGATGCCGCCCGCGGCGCTGCACGGCCTGCGCCAGTTCCAGATCCACCAGCGCCGCGACCGCAGCTTCGAGCTGCGCCTGCTGCTGGCGGGCGCGCTGCCGGCGACGCTGGCCGCAGCGCTGCAGGGTGCCTGGCGCGGCGCCGGTGGCGGCGAATTCCCGCTCGCGATCGAGCGGGTCGGGGGCATCGCGCGCAGCCCCGGCGGCAAGTTCCAGGACTTCACCTCGGACTTCATGCCGGCGCTGACCGAGCGCGACCCATGACCCCGCCATGAGCGCAGAACCTGCCGCAGCACCGCCGCGACGCGGGCCGCAGCCGCGCCGCCTGAGCATCGTCATCCCCGTGAAGAACGGGGCCGCGACGTTGCCGGCCCTGCTCGACGCCCTGGCGCGCCAGGCGACGCCGCCGGGCTGGCAGGTCGAGATCGTCGCCGGCTACACCCCGTCGCGCGACGATACCTTGAAGATCCTGCGGGAGCGCGGCGTCGCCGTCGCCGAAGGCCCGGTGCCGGGGCCCTCCGCCACCCGCAACGCGGCGGTGCGCGAGTCGAGCGGGGCGCTGCTGTACTTCATCGACGCCGACGCCGCCCCGGTCGGCGACGACTTCCTGGTCCGGCTGGTCGCGGCCGCGATCCAGCTCGGCCGCATCGGGCGGCTCGGCGGCTTTGGCGGGCCGATCCTGCTCGACCCGGCGCAGGCCGGGAACCCGATCGCCCGCGCCGATCACTTCGCGTGCTGGTTCAACTGGAGCGACCGGCGGCCGAGCCAGCGCAGCATCCTGTTCCAGCCGACCGTCAGCCTGGCCATGCCGCGTGCGGTGTTCGACGCGCTCGGCGGCTTCGACGAGGACATCCTGATCCTCGAGGATTTCGAGCTGCAGGCCCGCGCGCAGGCCCGGGGCTTCCGACTCTACTTCGTGCGCGAGCTGGCGGTCGTCCACCGCGCCCGCGCCACGCTGTCGAAATCGTGGCGCCATAGCTGGTCCTGGGGCACGCCCTACCAGGCCAACTATCTCGCCAAGGCCGGCGGCAAGGAGCTGCGCTTTCCCGTGGGCTCGCCCTGGTTCGCGCTCAACCTGCCGTTCATCTTCGCCCGCCGCCTGCGGCTGGTCATGCGCGCGGCACGCCGTTCGGCGCCGCGCGCGGCGATGCTGGCCGCGCCCTTCACCGCGGCCACCGTGTTCGCCTGGGCGCTCGCCGTCGTCGTCGGCGACGGCCGGTCGAGGGGATCCTCCCCGTGACGGTCAGTCTGCGCACCCGCCTGGCAACACTGACCCGATCATGGCAGGCGGCGGGCGGCGCGCCGTTTCCGTTCCGCATCGCGCAGGTCGAGGCGATCCCGCTGCCGGCCGGCGGCAAGTTTCAGGACTTCACCTCGGACTTCATGCCGGCGGCAGATGCGGGAAAGACGCCTGTGAGAGGCTGAGGCGAGCAGGACGGCGGAACCGGCCGTCACGTGTCCAGGTTCTGGCGCGCGATGTCGTACCACGCGCGCTGCTGGGCGCGGTGGAAGCCCTTGCCCTTCTCGTAGCCGCGCACCACGTCGGCGAACAGCCGGCGCGCCGGATCGTCATGGCCCTCGAGCTGCAGCAGCAGGGCGTAGCGGCAGCGGGCCTCGGCGCCGGGGTAATAGGCCGACACCGCGTGATAGCTGTTGAGCGCGTCGGCGATGCGGCCCTCGGCCTCCTGCGCGCGGGCGTACAGCAGATGGCCTTCCGGCGATCTGAGCTTCGGGTGGGCTGACTGCAGGGTGTCGAGGGTGGCGATGCAGGCGGCCGCGTCGCCGGATTCGAACTGGGCCCGGGCGAGGCCCATGAGCAACGCCGGATCGTCGCTGTGAATGCCGGTGAGCGCGCCGCGATACAGCCGGATCGCCTCCGCCGCGTCGCCGCGGGCGAGATGCTCCTCGGCCAGGCGCCGGCGGTTCTCCGCGGTGTCGGCGGTATCCAGCTCGTCGGTGAGGCGCCGCAGGTCGCGGTCGGGATCGATCGCCCGCTGCACGCCCCGCACGGCACCGTGGGCGGTCCGGCTGTTGCGCAGGTCGGGCAGCAGCTCGGCCACCGCGTAAACGATGCTGCCGAGCACGGGAAACACCATGATGATGAAGATCCAGTAGAGCTGGCGCCCGGTCCGCACGACGTGGACGGCGAGCAGGAGCTGGATCAGGATCTCGAGGCCGAACAGCGCGGGCATGGCACCACCAAGGCCAGACGGGGAATACGATCCTCCCTCATACCGGGAGAATTGCAACAGTTTTGCAATCCCTGCGGCCCGGAGTGTCGGGCCCATCGAGCCGGCCGCAAGACCTCCGCCTCCCCCCTTGTGGGTGACCCTCGGGCCGGGGGAGCCGCCGCTGCCGTTGCCGGCGGCCCTTGACCGCCGCCGGCCCTTCGGGCGTGCTGTCCCCGCCACCTCAGCAGCGCCGAGTCTCCATGCCCTATTCCTCCCTGCGCGACTTCATCGCCCGGCTCGAGCGCGAGGGCCGGCTGGTGCGGGTGACCGCCCCGGTCTCGCCGATCCTCGAGATGACCGAAATCCAGACCAGACTGCTGGCCGAGGGCGGGCCGGCGGTGATCTTCGAAAACGTCGTCGGCGAAGGCGGCCGGAAATACGACATGGCCGTCCTGGTCAACCTGTTCGGTACCGTGGAGCGGGTGGCCTGGGGCATGGACCGCGAGCCCGATCAGCTGCGCGCCATCGGCGAAACGCTCGCCTTCATGAAGCAGCCGGAGCCGCCGGGCGGCTGGCGCGAGGCGCTCGACATGCTGCCCCTGGTCAGGACCGTCATGGCGATGAAGCCGAAGACGGTGGGCTCGGCGCCGTGCCAGGAGGTGGTGCTTCGGGGCGATGACATCGATCTCGGCCGCCTCCCCATCCAGACCTGCTGGCCGGGCGAGCCGGCGCCGCTCATCACCTGGCCGCTGGTCGTGACCAAGGGGCCGGGCAAGCGGCGCGAGGACGATTTCAATCTCGGCATCTATCGCATGCAGGTTGTGGCACGCGACAAGACCCTGATGCGCTGGCTGAAGCACCGCGGCGGCGCGCAGCATCACGCGCGCTGGAAGCAGGAGAAGCGCGAACCCCTGCCGGCCGCGGTCGTCATCGGCGCCGACCCCGGCACCATCCTCGCCGCCGTGACGCCGGTGCCAGACACGCTGTCGGAGTACCAGTTCGCGGGGCTGCTGCGCGGGGCAAAGGTCGAGCTGGTCGACTGCAAGACCGTGCCCTTGAAGGTGCCGGCCCAGGCCGAGATCGTGTTGGAAGGCCATGTTTCCCTCGACGACTACGGCGACGAGGGACCCTATGGCGACCACACCGGCTACTACAATGCGGTCGAGAAGTTCCCGGTCTTCACGATCAGCGCCATCACCATGCGGCGGCAGCCGATCTATCTCTCCACCTTCACCGGACGGTCACCGGACGAGCCCTCGATCCTGGGCGAAGCGCTGAACGAGGTGTTCGTGCCCCTGCTCACCCAGCAATTCCCGGAGATCGTCGATTTCTGGCTGCCGCCCGAGGGCTGCTCCTACCGCATCGCCGTTGTCAGCATGAGGAAGGCCTATCCCGGCCACGCCAAGCGGGTGATGTTCGGCGTCTGGTCGTTCCTGCGCCAGTTCATGTACACCAAGTTCGTCATCGTCGTGGACGACGACATAAACGCGCGCGACTGGAAGGACGTGATGTGGGCGATCTCCACCCGCATGGACCCGGCGCGCGACATCACGGTGGTCGAGAACACCCCCATCGACTATCTCGACTTCGCGAGTCCCGAGTCAGGATTGGGCGGCAAGATCGGCATGGACGCCACCAACAAGCTGCCCCCCGAAACCCACCGCGACTGGGGCCGTAAGATCAGGATGGACCAGGCGGTGGTGGATCGGGTCAACGAGATGTGGGCGGGACTGGGCCTGCCGGGTACGGGGAAGGCGATCTGGAAGTGAAGCCGCCCGTGGGGCCGGAGCCGCGATGACCGTCATCCTGACGAGCCGTGCCGATATCAATCTGGAGACGACGCACCGGGTCGCCTGGCTGAAGGAGAATGTCCACATCTCCGAAGCGGCGCTGGCGCACATCGCCGCCTGCCGCAAAAGCTTCCTGCGCCTGATCGAGAGCGACACCGGCCCGTCCGTCTACGGCGTGACCACGGCGATGGGCGAGCGCGCCTCGCATCGTCTCGCCAGCGAGTCGCGCGACCGCCACGCGCGGCTGAAGCCGTTCGCCGCCGCGACCTCGTTCGGCGATCCCCTGCCGGAACGGATCGTGCGCGGGATCGTGTTCGCCCGCCTCGCCAACTTCATCGAAGGCCATGCCGCGACCAGCCCGCGCATCGCGCTGGGCGTCGCCGCCATGCTCGACGGCGGTCCGATGCCGACCGTGCCCGGCTCCGGCCAGGGCGGTGCCGGCGAGATCCTGGCGCTCTATCCCTTGTTCACCGGGCTCTGCCTCGGGTTCGACCTGGACGTCAAGGAGCGGGGCTCGCTGATCAACGGCTCGCCCTGCGCCGCCGCCCTGCTGGCGGATTCGGTGTTCGTCGCACGGCGCCGCCTGGGGCTGGCCGAGCGGGTCCTGGCGCTCGCGATCGAGGCGTTCAATGCGCCGCTCGAGCATTACGACCAGGCGCTCGACACGCTGTGGGGCGATCCGCACGAGGCCACGGCGCTCGGCAACCTGCGGCGGCTGCTGCCGGCGGCGGCCGGGCCGGATCGCCGCAGCTATCAGGCCCCCGTCAGCTATCGCATCGTGCCGCGCGTCCTCGGCCACGCCCATCGCGCCCTGGCGGCGGCCGAGCGCGCCGCCACCATCTCGCTCGGCGCCGTCTCGGACAATCCGGTCTACCTGCCGCCCTGCGATGCGCATCCGCTCGGACGCTGCCTCAGCACCGGCGGATTCCACAACGCCATGGCGGCGCCGGCGCTCGACGACCTGGCGGCGATCTCGGCCGATCTCTGCTTGCTGTGCCACCGGCTGGCGGTGCGGTTGATCGACGCGCGCTCGTCCCATCTGCCCGATCTGCTGATGGTCGGGCGCGATGCCGGCGACAGCGACGGCCATGGCAGCGTCGGCTACATCCCGATGGCGATGACCGGCTATCTCGAGCAGGCGATGGCCGCGGCGCAGCGCAGCTTCATCCCCGGCACCGAGACCGCCGGCGCCGGGCAGGACGATGTCGCGGCGCCGGTCTTCCTGTCCTGGCCGAAGCAGGACCGCGCGGGGCGCTGTCTCGACGCGGCGCTGGCGATGCTCGCCGTGCTGGCGTCCCAGGCGCTCCATATCACCGACCGCGATCCGCCGCCGGCGCTGTGCGGGTTCCTCGACGAGGTCCGCGCGATCGTGCCGCCGGTCGATGCCGACCGCGTGCTCGGCCCCGAACTGGCGCTGCTGGCGGAGCGCTTCACGGAGCAGTCCGTGCCGGCCGTAGACGCGTAGGGCGCGGCGCTCCGCCATCATGGAAAGCCATGCCGCCGCGTTCCAGGACCTGGTGCGGCGCGACCTCGCGCGCTGAACCGGCGCGACGCAGGGTCGACCGCAGAGTTTTCCCGGTCCGTCATCGATGCCAGGCTGCGCGCGTGGCGCAGGCGACAGCGACGCTCCGGGAGGACCATTGTCGCGCGCGGCACCGGCAGGACGCCGCCGCCAGCATCGCCGAGAGGTTGGCCCAGTTCGAGGCGCTGCAGAAGCGGCGGGAGAGCCTTCTCGGGATTTTCCTCGACGGCGAATGCCGCAAGGTGCTGATGCCGGAGAAGCTGAGAAAGGCAGGCGTCCCCTCGTCTCGGGCATGAGCCTTGACATGCCGATGACACGAAGCGGACCCGCGGATTCCGACCATCATGCGGCTGCGATCGCCACCTCGCCGCCGCGATCCGGCCTGAGACGCGTCCCGATCTGACCCAGGGCGAGCTGACTTTGGGCGGATGCCGCCGCGCATCATCGGCCGGCGGCCGGTCGAGCCGAGCGATTGCCCCGCAGCAATGCGAGTGTCCACCATCTCAACGGAGGGGGCTCATCATGACGCGGACCGGAACCGGATTTCCCATGCTTGCCGCGCTGTTCGCCTGCAGCCTGTCCGTCGCGGGCTGCGAGCCGAAGGGTGACAACCCCGTACCGCCTTCCGGCACCAATGTCTCCACCTCGTCCGAGGTGTTCCGGCAAACCGCCCGGGGGCTTGGCGCGGAATGCGCGCGCCTCGGCACCTGCACCTGCATCCTCGACGGCATCCAGACCACCTGCGCCGTCGTCTTCGCCTGCCTCGACGCCGGCTTCTGCGAGCGGGTAGCGGCCCAGTAGGGCGTGCGCGTAGCCAGCTTCGGTCGCCAAGAGCGCGGTTGGGAAGGCGCGGCGGCAGGGCCGCGAAATTCGTGCTCTCCTTGACCCCGCCCCCTGCTTTCCCTACCTTCCCCCCATGACCACCGCCACGGCACGGCCTCTGACCCTGCGACTTAGCCGCCCGGCGTCCTAGACGGACGCCGGCCGAGGGGCCCGCATTCCTGCGGCCCGCGTTGCTTCCAAGGGTTCTGTCCGACAGCCGGTCCCGTCATGTCATCCCACTGTAGTTCCACCGTTTTCGACTGTTCCGTGTGCCCTTCCCTGGCCGCCGTTCCGGCCGGCCTGACCGCGTCCCTGCTCCTCCTGCTCGCGCGACTTACCAGCGGCGGCCGGGCCTGACCCGTTTCGGCCGCCCGGCGGCCGGCTCGCCTGGCGACGCCACCCGCCCCAAGTCCGCGATTTCAGATATCGGCGCCCCCGTGCGGCGCCCCCGAGAGCAGAGAGAGCAGCAACATGAACGTTCAGCAGAAGCCTCCCGTATCGACCCGATCCGCCGGCGCGACCGACACGGACGACGCCCGACCTGGCGGCGCGGCCGGCTTCGTCCCCGGCGACAAGTACCGCGCGTTCGCGCCGATCGCGCTCCCCGACCGGCAATGGCCGGGCCGCACCATCACGCACGCACCCGTCTGGTGCTCGGTCGACTTGCGCGACGGCAACCAGGCGCTGATCGAGCCGATGGGGCCGGAGCGCAAGCGGCGCATGTTCGACACGCTGGTCAAAATGGGCTTCAAGGAGATCGAGGTCGGTTTCCCCGCCGCGTCCCAGACCGATTTCGACTTCGTGCACGAGATCATCGAGAACGACCTGATCCCCGACGACGTCACCATCCAGGTGCTGACCCAGTCGCGCGAGCACCTGATCCGCCGCACCTACGAGGCGATCAAGGGTGCCAGGCGCGCCATCGTGCATCTCTACAACTCGACCTCCGAATTGCAGCGCCGCGTGGTGTTCGGCCTCGACCAGGCCGGCATCGTCGACATCGCGGTGTCGGGCGCGATGCTGTGCAAGGAGCTGGAGGCGAGCGTCCCGGAGACCGAGATCGTCTACCAGTACAGCCCCGAGAGCTTCACCGGCACCGAGATGGCGTTCGCGGTCGCGATCTGCGAGGCGGTGATGGAGGTCTGGCAGCCGACACCGGAAAAGAAGGCGATCTTCAACCTGCCGGCCACCGTCGAGATGTCGACCGCCAACATCTATGCCGACCAGATCGAGTGGTTCTGCCGCAACATCAGGAATCGCGACTCGATCGTCGTGAGCCTGCATCCCCATAACGACCGCGGCACCGGCGTGGCGGCGGCGGAGCTCGGCGTCATGGCCGGCGCCGACCGCATCGAGGGGACATTGTTCGGCAATGGCGAGCGCACCGGCAATGTCGACATCGTGACCCTGGGATTGAACCTGTTCACCCAAGGGGTCGCGCCCGAGCTCGACTTCTCGGACATCGACGAGCTGCGCCAGGTGGCCGAGTACTGCAACCAGCTCCCCGTTCATCCGCGCCACCCCTATGCCGGCGACCTCGTCTTCACCGCGTTCTCCGGCTCGCACCAGGACGCGATCAAGAAGGGCCTGGCGGCGATGAAGCGCAGCAACAGCGGGCTGTGGGAAGTGCCGTACCTGCCGATCGACCCCCGGGATGTCGGCCGCGACTACCAGGCGGTGATCCGGGTGAACAGCCAGTCCGGCAAGGGCGGCGTCGCCTACCTGCTGGAGGCCGATTACGGCGTCGTGCTGCCGCGCCGGCTGCAGATCGAGTTCAGCCAGGTGGTGCAGGAGATCGCCGATGTCAGCGGCAAGGAGCTGTCGAGCCGCGACATCTGGAACGCGTTCGAGCGTAGCTATCTGAAGGCGCCGGGCCCGTTCGAGTTCGTCGACCACCGGACCGTGCCCGACACCCATGCCAGCGAGCAGCGCAACTTGACCGCGACCGTGAAGGTCGACGGCACGGCGCGCGAGCTCCATGGCGGCGGCAACGGCCCGATCGCCGCCTATGTCGACGCGCTGGCGCGCGAGGCCGGGGTCGAGATGCGGGTCGTCGACTACAGTGAGCACGCGGTCAGCCACGGCGCCGACGCCACCGCCATCGCCTATGTCGAGGTGAAGACGGCGGACGGCCGTTCCCTGTTCGGCGCCGGCATGCACGCGAACATCGTCACCGCGTCCCTGCGCGCGGTCACCAGCGCGGCCAACCGGATCAAGACCGGCGCGGCGGCGGGCTAGCTTTCCGTCGCCATTCGCGCGACTTCGCCCCCACCCCGACCCTCCCAAGGGTCGAGGAAATATGATCGAGCGCGTCGACACAAACCCCCTCCCCCTCGATGGGGGAGGGTCGGGGTGGGGGTGACCCTTCTGCCTACGTCATCGCGCCCTTCGGCACCGCCGTCGGTTGAACGCCCAGACATAACCTCGCCTTCGCCCCGGAATGGCCATGATGCGATGTCTACGATGGCGCCGCATCTGCAGTAGGGGGAATTCATGCAGCCGACGGAAGACGCGTTGCCGATTGGCACGGCAGCATCCGGACCTCGCCGAGAATTCTGGGTCTTTCGCGGGGTCCCCTTGCTGGCAGGCCTGGCGCAAGGCGCGACCGTCTGCGCCAGCAGATCACTGCCACATCCTCAGCCAGATTGGCAGGACGCGCTCATCTTCTCCATCCTTGCGGCGGGACTGGTGATCCAGGCGACCTGGCCAAGTGGCGATCGCCCGCCCGCCGCCCGCGTGCGCTGCCTGGCCGCGGCTGTGCTTGCCGGGCTGTTGCTGGGGCTGTGCGACTTCTGGACGAGCGGGGCCTGGGAGGATGCCGACGTCGCCCCGTCCGCTCTCCTGCTGACTCCGGCGCTGTTCATTGCCTTGCCGTGGCTGCACGGAGTCGTGGTGGGAGGTTTTCGCATCCCCGCCTACGAGCGGCTGTTCGATCGCGCGGCCGATCTCGTTCTCGCCATGCTGATCGGCTTGCTCTGCCTGGGGATTTTTCTGCTGCTGCTCATGCTCTGGCGCGATCTGTTCGATCTGCTCAAACTGACCGAGGCGACAAGTTTGCTCGGCAACCCCGCAGTCTCCTGCTTCGGCGGTGCCATTGCCTGGACGCTCGGCATCTTGGCAGCCCGCGAACGGAGCGGAATTCTCGACCGGCTTCTCAAGCTTTGCTCGGTTCTCGCGCGCGGGCTTCTTCCGTTCGCGGTGCTGATCGGCAGCACTTTTTTTCTCGCCCTGCCTTTCACCGGCCTCGAGCCGGTTTGGCGGCAGGGAGGCTCGGGTCTGTTGCTCGCCATTGCCGGCGCTTCGGCCATGTTCATCAACGGTGTCTATCAATCCGGCAGCCAGGACTACGCGGCGTGGCAGAAACGGCTGGTCGAGGCGGCGATACTCATGGTCGCCGTGGCAGTCGGCCTCGCGGCCTATGGAACCACGCTGCGAATCAGACAGTACGGACTCACGCCGGACCGGGTGCTTCTGATCGCCTTCGTGCTGTTTGCCGCCGTGGTCGCCGCCGGCTACACGGCTTCCGTCATACCGGGGCGCGGGCCTTGGCTTCATCGCGTCGGCAAGACCAATCGCTTGGCCCTCCCGGCGATGGTCCTCCTGCTGATCGCTCTGACCAGTCCGGTGCTGGATCCGGTCCGGCTCAGCGCCTGGAGTCAGTATCACCGCGTCGCCGACGGGCTAGAGGCGCCCGAGTTCTTCGATTTCGCCTATCTCCAGTTCCGCCTCGGCCCCGCCGGACGCGAGCGGCTGGCCGAACTCGAGGCGCTCGACGATCATCCGCAGGCCACCGTGATCCGTGCCCGGATCGCCGACGCGCGCAACTCGATGAACTACTGGTCATGGCGGCGCGGAGACTTTCAATCGGATGGCGGGGCCTCGGCCCCGCAGGTTCAGCCGGAGCCGGCGTCGCAACCCACACCGGTAGTGCCGGCGGAGCTGCCGCTCGAAAGTGTTTCACGGGTCATCGGCCCCCTTGCCCTGCACAGCCGCGTGGCATGGCAGGCCGGCGATCTGCCGCGGCTCTACGTCGTCATGCAGGGCGATGTACTATTTTCGCACAACACATCGCCAAATGCGGAGCAGCGGGCCGCCGTGTTTCGTGCTGCCGCCGGGGAAATGACTTACCTCAATCCAAATGGGCGCGCCGCGATTCTCATCGTGGAAATCGGGCCGGCGCCATGAGCGGCGGCGGGCTAGGCGCTCACGCGTCCGCACGGCTTCACCCCCACCCCGACCCTCCCCCATCGAGGGGGAGGGGGATTCTTGCGACGGCTCGATGAGGTTCCCTCCCCCCCTTGTGGGGGAGAGATAGGGTGGGGGGAGAGACGCGACCGCATTGCTTGCCCATGCGCGCATCGCACGATACGACAGGCCCATGAACGAGGGTCTTCCGCACGCCGCCACCTTCACCATCCGTGCCGCACGCGCCGAGGAGGCGGCGGCGCTGACCGATCTGTCGCTGCGCTCCAAGGCGGTGTGGGGCTACGACGCGGCGTTCCTCGCGCGCTGCCGCCTGGTCATGCAGGTGAAGACCGAAGCGATCGCCGGGCAGCCGCATTTCGTCGCCGAGGCGGACGGCGCCATCCTCGGGTTCTACGGCCTCGAGGACGAGGCGGACGGAATCGGCCTCGACTACCTGTTCGTGGAGCCGCGGGCGATCGGCAGCGGCGTCGGCACCGCCTTGTGGCATCACGCGGTCGAGACCGCGCGCGGCCTCGGCTACGCCACGCTCATCGTCGTCGCCGATCCGAACGCCGAGGGCTTCTACCGCCGCATGGGCGCGCTGCCGATCGGCGCGCGCGCCTCCGATCTCGAGCCCGGACGGCTGCTCCCGCTGTTGCGTTTTGCGCTGGAGTGACCGAGAACACTGGGCACCAGCCCAGATCCGGAGTCGCGTCATGGCCGCCAAGCCGAAGAAGCCCGCCAGGAAGCCCGCCGCCAAGAAGATCGCGAAGAAGGCGGTGAAGAAACCGGCGGCGCGGAAGCAGGCGCCTGCCAAGAAGGCGCCCGCGAAGAAGGCGCCTGCCAAGAAGGCGCCCGCGAAGCAGGCACCTGCAAGGAAGGCGCCGGCCCGCAAGGCCCCGGCGAAGAAGGCGCCCGGGAAGCAGAAGGCCCCCGTGCGAAAGCCGGCTTCGCGGAAGGCGCCGGCCAAGCGCAAGGCATCCTCTCGGAAGGCCCCGGCCCGGCGCGGCGGCACCAGGCGCCCGGCCGCGAAGCGCGGCGGGCCCAAGCGCGGCGTCCCGAAGCGCAGCGTCCGCCGCAGGGCGGCGGCGCCGCGCACCGGCAGCAAGAAGGCCGCCGCGAAACGGACGGCCGTGAAGAAGCCCGCGACCAAGAAGGCCGCCGCCAAGACCGCCCGCACGCCGGCGTCGCGCCGCCTGCCGGGCCAGCGCCCGACGCCGCGCAAGCCGTCGCGGCCGGCCAAGACCGCGCATCATCTGACCGGACGGCCGTCGACCCGGCCCTCGCCGATCGCGGCGGCGCCGAAGACCGGCGCCAAGCCCCGCGCGGTGCCGGCGGCATCGGCGGCGCTCGACCTGGTCGCCGACCTGGTGGCCAAGGCGCGGGCGGCCGGGGCCGACGCCGCCGACGCCCTGATCGTGGAATCCGCCGCCATCTCCATGGCCCAGCGCCTGGGCAAGCCGGACAAGCTCGAACGCGCCGAGAGCGCGGATCTCGGCCTGCGGGTGCTGGTCGGCCGGCGCCAGGCGGTGGTGTCGTCGACCGACACCTCGCCGCGGGCCCTGGCCGAGCTGGTGGAGCGCGCCGTCGCCATGGCGCGCAGCGTGCCGGAGGATCCCCATTGCGGCCTCGCCGACAAGTCCGAGATCGCGCGCAGCGTGCCCGCCCTCGACACGGTCGACCCGGACGAGCCGTCGCCCGAAACCATCAAGGAGCGGGCGCGGGAATGCGAGGCGGCGGCGCTGGCGGTCGCCGGCGTCACCAATTCCGAGGGCGCCGAGGCCGGCTGGAGCCGTTCGACCGTGACGCTCGTCGCCAGCAACGGGTTCGCCGGCTCCTATGCGGTGTCGCGTCACTCGGTCTCCGCCTCGGTGATCGCCGGCGAGGGCGTGGGCATGGAGAGCGACCACGACTATGCCACCGCGGTCTACGGCGCCGATCTGGACAGCCCGGCGGCGGTCGGCGCCCGCGCCGGCGAGCGCGCGGTGGCCCGGCTCAAGCCGCGCAAGGCCGCCACCGCCAAGGTGCCGGTGATCTATGACCCGCGCGTCGCCAGCAGCCTGGTCGCCCATCTCGCCGGCGCGATCGGCGGCAACGCCATCGCGCGCGGCACCAGCTTCCTCAAGGACAAGCTGGGCAAGCGCGTGCTGCCGCAAGGCGTCATGGTGGTCGACGACCCCCATCGCCGGCGCGGCCTGCGCTCGAAGCCGTTCGACGGCGAGGGACTGGCCAACCGGGCGCGCAACATCGTCGAGGACGGCGTGCTCACCACCTGGATCCTCGACCTGCGCTCGGCCCGCCAGCTCGGCCTGAAGAGCACCGGCCACGCCTCGCGCGGCACCTCGTCGCCGCCGGCGCCGGCGCCCACCAACCTCTACATGACCCCGGGCGTGGCGGCGCCCGAGGAACTGATCGAGTCGGTCAAGACCGGCTTCTACGTCACCCACCTCATGGGCTTCGGCATCAACGGCACCACCGGCGACTACAGCCGCGGCGCCGCCGGGTTCTGGATCGAGAACGGCAGGCTCGCATACCCCGTGAGCGAAGTGACCGTCGCCGGCAACCTGATCGACATGTATCGGAACCTGACGCCGGCCAACGATCTCGAGTTCCGCCACGGCACCGACGCCCCGAGCATCCTGGTCGAGGGCATGACTGTCGCCGGCGTGTAGCGGGCGCCGGCACGTAGCGGGCGCCGGCAGGTAGCGGACGAGCGGCGGCCGGCATTTCCCGGCGCGAGCAACCGGCCGCCGGCCGCGGAGCGGCTATTGCGGCGCCGGCACCACCTCGGTGATCACGTTCTCGCCGTTCATCTCCTCGTACGACACCATGACCACGACGCCCGGCTGCAGCGCGTCGAAGGCGACGGCCTCGCTCACGCTGTAGATGGCGCCGTCGTCGAGCTGGATCATCCTCGTGGCGGGATCGGCCGCCACGACCGTCCCGGTGATTTCGTCCGCCAGCGCCGTTCCGGCGCAGCCGAGCATGGCGATGGCCGACAAGGCCGCGATTGTCTTTTTCATCGTCGATGTCCTTTCCATTGCGGAGCGCCGTTGCGTCGTCCGACGCGGGTGCTCCAAGGGCCGCGCGTCGCCCCCATAACATCGGCGCGCGCGTGTGGTGCGGCAGTGGCAAGGACCGGACTTATCGGCGACGGCGGTGGGCGCGTTGTGGCAATGCCCGGCGCCCCGCTCGCCTCGCGAAAGCGGTCTCTTCAGGGAACGATGAGCTGCAGGCGCCGGGGGGCGAGCTCGACGGTGAGCGGCAGGCGGGCGATGATGTCGCCATCGGCCTGGACCGGGTCGCCGTCCGGGCCGGCGATGCGGATGCGCCGGCCGGGAACCATGCGATAGCCGGCTGCCTTCGGCAGGCGGCCCAGCAGCAGGGCGATGCCGTAGCGCAGCACCGCCAGCCGGCCGCCGTCCTCGAACAGGCAGATCTGGAACTCATCGGCGTCGAGCCGCGCCGCCGGCGCCGCGAGATGGCGCCCGCCATAGAGCCGGCCGCGGGCGACGATCACCGAGGCGGCATCGTGTTCGACCCCGTCGACGGTCACGCGGTAGCGCGGAAAGCCGAAGCGGAACATCTGCCGGCCGGACTCCAGCACATAGGCGCCCTTGCCGAGCAGGCGCTTGGTCGCCGGTCGCACGGCTTCGACCACATGGGCGTCGAACCCGGCACCCGCCATCAGCAGGAAGCAGCGCCCGGCCCCCGCCCCGGCGACCACCCGGCCGAGCGGCAAGGCCATGATGCGGCCGGCCAGGATCGCCGCGGCGATCGCCGGCGGCGCGATCTCGAGGCCGATCTCGGCGGCCAGCACGTTGGCTGTGCCGAGCGGCAGGATGGCGAGCGGCGGCGGTGGCGCAGCCGCGGCGGCGAGACCGTTCGCGACCTCGTTGATGGTGCCGTCGCCGCCGGCGGCGATCACCAGATCGGGCGGCGCCGGCGCCTCGGCGGCGTCGCGCGCCAGGCGCTCGGCATCGCCCGGCGCCCCGGTGTGCGCCACCGCGCAGTCGAGCCCGGCGGCGCGCAGCAGGGCGAGAATCGCGTCCAGCCGGCGCCGGCGGCGCCAGCCGGCGGTCGGGTTGAAGATGACGACGGCGTGACGCGGCGCAACCCGGTCCAGGGCGCCGGCCGCTTCTGCCGCGACGTTGCCCGCCCGGTCTGAGTTCCCGTGGGGATTGCTCATTCCTGAAGTCTCGCGAGTCGATCCTTTCGCTTTCGTTTCAAGGAACGCTCCATAAGTACACGCTGCAAAGCCGTGAGGTCGCGATCGCGATACCGCTGCGCGAAACTTGCCAGGACATCAAGATGATCCACGTGCCCGGGATTTGCGACAAGCCGCCGCTGACCGACACCGCGCCGCGGCTCCACAACACCAGAGCACCCCTGTCTTGCTGGCGCCGCTCGGCCGAGCGGCCCCTGGCGAACCCGCCGCCATTGCCCCGAGCGGCGGCGCGGCCACCGACTTGCCACCGCCGAACCTGCCGTCGCCCGAGGCGCTGTGCTAAGGTCCCGGCCGATATGGCCGATTCCCGTCGCAGACCCTCCTCCACTGGCCCCGCCGCGGCGTCCGGACCGGCGAAGCCGCGGCTGGGCGAGGCGCGCACCCGCGTGCTCGCCGGCCGGCTGCTGAGGCACCATGTGCGGCCCCAGGCCCGGCGCATCGCCCTGGCGCTCGGCTGCATGGCGGTGGTGGCGGCGTCGACCGCCGCGCTCGCCAAGCAGATGGAGCCGATCCTCGACCAGGTGTTCGCCGAGCAGTCGGGAAGCACGCTCCTCACCGTTGCCTTCACCGTGCTCGCCATCTTCGTGGTGAAGGGCGTGGCCGGCTACGGCCAGGCGGTCGCCATGAACCATGTCGGACAGCGCATCGTCGCCGACCTGCAGCGCCGGCTGTTCGAGCACCTGATGCGCTCCGACCTGGCATTCTTCCACGACCACGCGCCGGGCCAGCTCATCTCGCGCTTCGTCAACGACACCACCCTGCTGCGCAATGCGGTCTCCGGCACGCTCACCAGCCTGGGCAAGGATTCGCTGACCCTGATCTTCCTGGTCGGCGTGATGTTCTATCAGGACTGGCTGCTGGCCTGCGTCTCCTTCGTGGTGCTGCCGCCCGCCGCCTTCGCCATCGCCCAGATCGGCCGGCGCATGCGCAAGGTCTCCAAGTCGAGCCAGGCCCAGGCCGGCGCGTTCACCGAGCTGCTCGACGAGGCATTCCAGGGCGCGCGCCAGGTCAAGGCCTACGGCATGGAGGCCCATGAGAGCGCGCGGGCCGGCGCCGCGATCGAACGGCTGTTCGGCCTGCTGACCAAGGCGGCCCGGGTGCGCGCCGCGGTGCATCCGATCTTCGAGACCCTGGGCGGCCTCGCCATCGTCGCCGTCATGCTCTATGGCGGGCACCAGGTCATGGAAGGCGGCAAGACGCCGGGCGCCTTCTTCTCGTTCATCACCGCGCTGCTGCTGGCCTACGACCCGCTGAAGCGGCTGGCCAATCTCAACGCCAACCTGCAGGAAGGGCTGGCCGCGGCCGAGCGCGTCTTCGCCCTGCTCGACACCGGCCCGGCGATCGTCGATCGGCCGGAGGCGCGGGCACTCGAGGTCCGCGGCGGCGCCGTCGCCTTGCGCAACGTCTCGTTCAGCTACGGCGCCGGCGAGCACGCGGTGCCGGCCCTCAACCGCCTCGACCTCACGGTTCCGGCCGGCGCCACCGTGGCGCTGGTCGGTGCGTCGGGCGCCGGCAAATCGACGGTGCTGAACCTCATTCCGCGCTTCTTCGACGCCACCGCGGGCCACGTCACGATCGACGGCCAGGACGTGCGCGAGGTGACCATCGAGTCGCTGCGCGCCGCGCTTGCCCTGGTCAGCCAGGAGAGCATGCTGTTCGACGACACCGTGCGCGCCAATATCCTCTATGGCCGGCCGTCGGCGAGCGAGGCCGAGATGATCGAAGCGGCCGCGGCGGCCGACGCCGACGGGTTCATCGCCGCGCTGCCCCAGGGCTACGATACGCCGGTCGGGCCGCGCGGCGTCAAGCTGTCCGGCGGCCAGCGCCAGCGCGTCACCATCGCCCGCGCCATGCTGCGCGATGCGCCGATCTTGCTGCTCGACGAGGCGACCTCGTCGCTCGACAGCGAGTCCGAGCGGCAGGTCCAGGCGGCGATCCAGCGGCTGACCAAGGGACGCACCACGCTGGTCATCGCCCACCGGCTGTCGACGGTGGTCGGCGCCGACCGCATCTACGTGCTCGACCGCGGCCACGCCGTCGAATCCGGGACCCATGCCGAGCTGCTGGCGCGCAACGGCGCCTATGCCCGGCTCTACGCGCTGCAGTTCGCCGCCGAGGATGCGGACGCGCCGCGCCGCGCCCAGGCGATGCGCTAGATGGCGCCGCGATGAAGCTCGGCAAGCGGCTGCTCGCGAGCGCGACCGGCCAGGCGGTCCTGGCCTGGCTGGCGGCGGGCTATATCCGGCTGGTGCACGCCACCAACCGCTGGGACTGGGTCAATGTCGAGGTCGGCGATCGCATCATCGCGGCCGGCGAGACCGGCGTGGTGTGCTTCTGGCATGGCCGCCTGCTGATGATGCCGAAGGCGCAGCGCCCCGGCGGCCGCTTCGCCATGCTGATCTCCGGCCATCGCGACGGCCGCTTCATCGCCCGTGCCGTGGCGCGCTTCGGGATCCGCGCGATCACGGGATCGTCGAACCGCGACGGCGCAACGGCGGCGCGCGACTGCGTCAACGCCCTCGCCTCCGGCACCATCGTCGGGATCGCCCCGGACGGCCCGCGCGGGCCGCGCATGCGCGCCGCGCCGGGCGCGGTGGAGATCGCGCGGATCGCCGGCAAGCCGCTGGTGCCGGTCGCCTGCTCGACCACCCGCCGGATCGTCCTCGAGTCCTGGGACCGGTTCCTGGTGGCACTGCCGTTCGGCCGCGGCGTGTTCGTGGTCGGCGACCCGATCCCGGCGCCGGCGAGCGACGACCGCGGCGCGACCGAGGCGCTGCGCCAGCGGCTCGAGGATGCGCTCAACGCGGTCTCCGCCGAGGCCGACCGGCTGACCGGCCATGCCCCGCTGACGCCGGCGCCGATCCCGGCCCAGGGCCTGCCCGAGGGCACCCGGCGGCGCCGGGCAAAGGGCGTTGCACTGCCGTGAGCCGCAGCCTCTATCGACTGGTGACCGATCTCGCCGAGCCGGCGCTCAGGATCTATCTGCGGCGCCGCGCCCGGCGCGGCAAGGAGGATCCGGCGCGGCTCGACGAGCGCCTCGGCCATGCCTCGCGGCCGCGGCCCGACGGCCCGCTGGCCTGGCTGCATGCGGCGAGCCTGGGCGAGGCCCTGTCCCTGCTGCCGCTGATCGACCGGCTGCGGCGCGACCACCCCGGCCTCGCGCTCATGGTCACCACCGGGACCCTGACCTCGGGCCGGCTGCTCGAGGTCCGGCTGCCGAAGGGCGTGATCCACCAGTATGTTCCGGTCGACCGCCGCGCCTGGGTGCGGCGCTTCCTCGATCACTGGCGGCCCGACGCGGCGATCTGGGTGGAATCCGAGCTGTGGCCCAACCTGATCGCCGAGACCGCTTCGCGCGGCGTGCCGATGGCCCTGGTCAACGGCCGCATGTCGGAGCAGTCGTTCAAGCGCTGGAGCCTGATGAAGGCCCATGTGGCGCCGCTGCTTGCTGCCTTCGAGGTGGTGCTGGCCCAGGACGAGACCCAGGCCTCGCGCTTTCGCGCGCGCGGTGCCGGGCGCGCGCGCTACGCCGGAACCCTGAAACCCGGGGCGCCGCCGCCGCGGGCGGCGCCGGCCGCCCGGGCCGCGCGGCGCCGCGCGGTCGCCGGCCGGCCGCTGTGGCTCGCCGCCAGCACCCATCCCGGCGAGGAGATCATCGTCGCCACCGCCCATGGGCGGCTCAGGACACGCTTTCCCGGCCTGCTCACCATCGTGGTGCCGCGCCATCCCGACCGCGGGCCCGAGGTCGCGGCGCTGCTGGAGCGGCGCGGATTCGCCGTCGCCCGCCGCGCCGCCGGCGGCACGCTGACGGCGCGGACCGATATCTACATCGCCGACGGCATCGGCGAGCTCGGGCTGTTCTACCGGGTGGCGCCGATCGCCTTCATCGGCGGCTCGCTGGTGCCCCATGGCGGCCACAACCCGCTGGAGCCGGCGCAACTGTCCGCGGCGATCCTGTGCGGGCCGCACAGTTTCAACTTCGCCGAGATCTGCGACCGGCTGGCCGGGGCCGGCGCGCTCCGGCGGGTCGCCAATGCCGACGAGCTGGCCGACGCCGTCGGCTTCCTGCTGGCCGACGAGGTCGGGCGCTGCGCCATGACCCTGGACGCCGCGCGGGTCGCGCGCACCGAGGCGCATGTGCTCGACGCGGTGATGCACGCGCTGCATCCGCTGCTGGAACGCGCCGGGCTGATGGAGGCGTCGGGTGCGCGCCCCTGAGTTCTGGGAGCGGCGTGGCATCCGCGCGCTGCTGCTGGCGCCGCTCGGGCAGCTCTATGGCCTGGCCGCCTGGCTGCGCCGCGCGCTGGTGCGCCCGACCCGCGCCGGGGTGCCGGTGGTCTGCGTCGGCGCGCTCACGGTCGGCGGCGCCGGCAAGACGCCGACGGCGATCGCGGTCGTCGAGCGCCTGATCGCGCTCGGCCGTCGCCCCCACATCGTCACCCGTGGCTACAAGGGCACGCTGCGCGGCCCGGTCCGGGTCGAGCTGGCGCAGCACGGCGCCGGGGATGTCGGGGACGAGGCCCTGCTGCTCGCCGCCGCGGCGCCGACCTGGGTGGCGCGCGACCGGGTCGCCGGCGCCAGGGCCGCCAAGGCCGCCGGCGCCGACATCGTCGTGCTCGACGACGGCTTCCAGAACCCGAGCCTCGCCAAGGACCTGTCGCTCTTGGTGATCGACGCCGGCCAGGGCCTCGGCAACGGCCGGCTGCTGCCGGCCGGACCGCTGCGCGAGAGCGCCGCCGGCGGCCTCGCCCGCGCGCAAGGCGTGGTGCTGATCGGCAACGACCGCACCGGCATCGCCGCGCGGATTCCGCGGCAGCTGCCGCTGTTGCGCGCGCGGCTGGTGCCGGACCCGGGCGACGCCGCGGCGCTCGGCGGCCAGCGCACCCTGGCCTTCGCCGGGATCGGCCGTCCGGCCAAGTTCTTCGACAGTCTGGAGGAGATCGGCGCCAAGGTGATCTCGCGCAACCCGTTTCCCGACCACCATCCCTATCGCGCATCGGAGATCGACGCGCTGCTGGCGGAGGCGGCGAAGCGCGGCGCGCTGCCGGCGACCACGGCGAAGGACGCGGCGCGCCTGCCGGCGGCGGCGCGCGCCAAGGTCGGCGTGCTGCGGGTGACCCTCGAGTTCGATCGGGTCGACGAACTCGACCGGCTGCTCGACCGGCTGGGTTGACGGACCGCCTATTCCTTCGCCGGCTCCGGTGCCGGCATCGGCCCGACCACCAGGGCCGGATCGAGCCGCACGTCGAACAGGTTGAGCCGCCAGTCGAGATGGGCGCCGGTGGCCCGGCCGGTCTTGCCGACCTCGCCGATCTGTCCGCCCTGGTCCACCCTGTCGCCGACGGCGACCTTGATCTTCTTCAGATGCGAATAGGTGGTGCTGACGCCGTAGCCGTGATCGACGATGACGGTGTTGCCGGTAAAGTACAGATCGGCCGCCAGGGTCACGATGCCCGACGCGGCGGCGGCAACCGGGGTGCCCTCGGGTGCGGCGATGTCGACGCCGAAATGCGGCTGGCGCGGCTCGCCGTTCAGGATCCGCTGGCTGCCATAGACACCGCTCACCGGCCCGAGCGCCGGCCAGATGAAGCCCTCGTCGAACAGCGGATCGGCGCTGTCGATGGCGCGCGCCACCTCGACCTGCGCCTTGTCGCGGGCGATGCGCGCGAGCACCGCCTGGTCCGGCGTCACCATCTGGTCGGGCAGGTCGTCGATGCGCTGGATCTCGTAGTCGCGCTGTTCGATCTGCAGCGCGACGCGGTCGACATGGCCATCGGGATGGCTGACGGCGAGCTCGGCCGCCGGCCCCTGGTCGCGGCCGAAGCCGACCAGGAAGCGGCCGTCGGAGCGCACCGGCACCGGGTTGCCGTCGAGGGTCACGGTGGCGCCGGGCTCGGCCCGGCCGGTCACCAGGCCGCCCTGCACGAACTTGCCGCCGAGATCGAGCAACGCCCACGCGCTGCTCGGCAGCAGGGTCAGCACGAACGCAACCAGCAACAGCCGTTTCACAGCAGCGACCCCTGATCGTCCCTGGACTTGGCGCTCTTCGCCTTGGGCGCCGCCGGCCGGCGCGGCGCGCCCCCGGCGATCGCCGCGATCTCGCCGTCATGGAACTGCAGATGCAGCTCGTCCCCGGCGGCGACCGCCGCCGCCGACATCACCGGGCCGCCGCCGGCATCGCGCACCAGGGCGAAGCCGCGCGCCAGAACCCCATCATAGGAATAGCTTTCCAGCAGCCGCGCCAGCGAGTCGAGCTGCAGCGCGCGATGGCGGGTCATCTCGTCGAGCAGCGAGCGCCGCAACCCGCCGGCCGCCTGATCGAAGCGGTGACGGCGCGCGGTCACCGTCTGGCGCAGGCCGCCGATCAGCCGGTCCGCCGCGTGGCGCAGCTCCTGCCCCCGTGTGCGGATCTGCTGGTTCGGCGTCGGCAGCTTGGCGGCGAGGCCGGCCAGCCGGTCGCGCCGCGCCGCCAGGTACGGCCCGCGCGCATTGGCGAAGCGCTCCGCCCAGGAATCGAGCCGCTGGGTCTTGTCCTCGAGCAAGCGCTGCGGATCGGGCAGGCCGCGGCCGAGGCCTTCGACCTCGACGCGGCGCTCCGCCACCATCCGGTTCATGGCGCCCATCATGCGCCGGCCGCGCTCCAGCACCTCGGCCAGCAGCTCGGCCCGGACCGGCACCGCCATCTCGGCCGCCGCGCTCGGCGTCGGCGCCCGGCGGTCGGACACGAAGTCGATCAGCGTAGTGTCGGTCTCGTGGCCGACGGCGGAGATCAGCGGAATCGCCGACTCGGCGGCGGCCCGCACCACCACCTCCTCGTTGAACGCCCAGAGATCCTCGAGGCTGCCGCCGCCGCGCGCCACGATCAGCACGTCCGGCCGCGGCACCTTGCCATGCGGCACCAGGGCGTTGAAGCCGCGAATCGCCGCCGCCACCTGCGCCGCCGCGGTCTCGCCCTGGACCGCCACCGGCCAGATCAGCACGTGGCGCGGAAAGCGGTCGGCCAGGCGGTGCAGGATGTCGCGGATCACCGCCCCGGTCGGCGAGGTGACCACGCCGATCACCGCGGGCAGCAGCGGGATCGGTCGCTTGCGCGACTCGTCGAACAGGCCCTCGGCGGCAAGGCGGCGGCGGCGATCCTCGAGCAGCTTCAAGAGCGCGCCTTCGCCGGCGAGCTCCACCGAGTCGATGACGATCTGGTACTTCGAGCCGCCGGGATAGGTGGTGATGCGCCCGGTCGCGATCACCTCCATCCCCTCCTCGACCCGCAGCTTCAGCCGCCCGACGGTCGAGCGCCAGCACACCGCCTCCAGCACCGCGTTCTCGTCCTTGAGCCGGAGATAGAGGTGGCCGGAGGAATGGTATTTCGGCTGGGACACCTCGCCGCGCACCCGGACCCGTTCGAAGCTGCCCTCGAGCGTGCGCTTCACCGCCTGGCTGATCTCGCTGACGCTGAATTCCGGCAGGTTGTGGACGGGCGGCGCGGCGGCGCCCGGCTGGGCCGCGGTGGGGGCTTCGCTCATGGCCATGATTCTATGCTAACAGAGGGCGCCACCGGAAGCTCAAGGAGTGCCGCCGAATCATGAAGGTTCTCGTCGTCGGGTCGGGCGGGCGCGAGCACGCGCTGTGCTGGTCGATCGCCGCTTCGCCGCTGTGCGACAAGCTGTATTGCGCGCCGGGCAATGCCGGCATCGCCGAACAGGCGGAATGCGTGGCGATCGCGGTCGACGACATCCGCGCGCTGGTCGCCTTCGCGGTCGAGCACGCCATCGACTTCGTGGTGGTCGGGCCGGAGGCGCCGCTGGTCGCGGGGCTCGCCGACCGGCTGGAGGCCGAGGGCGTCAAGACCTTCGGCCCCTCGGCCGAGGCGGCGGTGCTCGAGGGCTCGAAGGCCTTCATGAAGGACCTCTGCGTCCGCCACAACATCCCGACCGCCGCCTATGGCCGCTTCACCAATGCCGGCGCCGCCAAGGAATTCCTGCGCGGGCGCGGGCTGCCGATCGTGGTCAAGGCCGACGGCCTGGCCGCCGGCAAGGGCGTGGTGATCGCCCGCACCCTGGCCGAGGCCGACGCCGCGATCGACGCCATGCTGGAGGCCCGCCAGTTCGGCGGCGCCAGCGAGGAGATCGTGATCGAGGAATTCCTCGAGGGCGAGGAGGCGAGCTTCTTCGCCCTGGTCGACGGCAGCACCGCCCTGCCGCTGGCCTCGGCCCAGGACCACAAGGCGGCGGGCGACGGCGACACCGGCCCCAACACCGGCGGCATGGGCGCCTATTCGCCGGCGCCGGTCATGACCGAGGACATGACCGGCCGGGTGATGCTGGAGATCATCGATCCGACCGTGCGCGCCATGGCGGCGGAGGACCGGCCGTTCCGCGGCGTGCTGTTCGCCGGCCTGATGATCACCGCCGACGGGCCGAAGCTGCTGGAATACAATGTGCGTTTCGGCGATCCGGAATGCCAGGTGTTGTGCCTGCGGCTGAAGTCCGACCTGCTGCCGGCGCTGATCGCCGCGCGCGACGGCGAGCTCGACCATTTCCACTTGCGCTGGGAGCCGCATGCGGCGCTCGCCGTGGTGATGGCGGCCGAGGGCTATCCCGGCGACTACGAGAAGGGCACCGAGATCCGGGGCATCGACAAGGCGCTGCAGATCACCGACGTCACCGTGTTCCATGCCGGCACGACCCGCGATGCGAGCGGCCGGCTGCTCGCCAGTGGCGGGCGCGTGCTCAGCGTCTGCGCCACCGGCGCCAGCATCGCGGCGGCACAGCGCCAAGCCTACGCGGCGATCGACCGGATCGACTGGCCGCACGGCTTCTGCCGCCGCGACATCGGCTGGCGCGCGGTCAAGGCCGGGAAGTAGGGCGCGGCGCGTGACCGAACCGCGCCGCGAGCCACTGGTCCTGCTGCTCGCCGCCGCAGCGCTGCTGATCCTGTCGGGCATCGGGCCGACCGACCGGCTGACCTGGTATCTCGAGGTGGCGCCAGTCGCCATCGGCATCGCCGTGCTGCCCTTCACCTGGCGGCGTTTCCCGCTGACGCCGCTGCTATGCCGCCTGCTGCTGATCCATGGCGCGATCCTGCTGCTGGGCGGGCACTACACCTATGCCCAGGTGCCGCTCGGATTCTGGTTCCAGGATCTGTTCGAGCTGTCGCGCAACCATTACGACCGGCTCGGCCACCTGGCCCAGGGCTTCGTGCCGGCGATCCTGGCGCGCGAGATCCTGGTGCGCCGCTCGCCGCTTGCCGGCACAGGCTGGCTCGGCTTCGTCGTGCTCTCGATCTGCCTCGCCTTCAGCGCCTTCTTCGAGCTGTTCGAGTGGTGGGTGTCGCTGCTGGCCGGCGCCAGGGGCGACGCCTTCCTGGCGACCCAGGGCGACATCTGGGACACCCAGTGGGACATGTTCCTGGCGCTGATCGGCGCCATCGCGGCGCTCGCGACGCTCCACCGGTTGCATGACCGGCAACTCGCCGCATTGGAGAGGGGACATGGCCGTAGCGTATGACGCGATCGTGGTGGGCGGCGGGCATAACGGCCTGACCGCCGCCGCCTATCTCGGCAAGGCGGGCAAGCGGGTCCTGGTGCTGGAGCGCCGCAGCGTGGTCGGCGGCGCCGCGGTCACCGAGGAGTTCCATCCCGGCTACCGCAACTCCATGGCCTCCTACGTGGTGAGTCTGTTGCGGCCCGAGGTGATACGCGACCTAGACTTGAAGCGCCACGGCTACCAGACGATTCCGATCAAGGGCACGTTCGGGCCGCAGCTCGACGGGCGCTATACGCTGCTGACCGGCGACGAGGCCAACGACCGGCGCGAGATCGGCAAGTTCTCCAACCGCGACTACGACTCGATGCGGCGCTTCAACGCCATGCTGGAGGAGGTCGGCGCCGTCATCCGCGCCCAGATGCTGCGCCCGCCGCCGCGGCTCCACGGCGGCGGCATCGCCGACCTGACCGACGCGCTGCGCCTCGGCAACGATGCGCGCAAGCTGTCGCCCGAGCTGCGCCATCGCTTGCTGCAGCTCTTCACCACGGGAGTCGGCGACATCCTCGACCGCTGGTTCGACAGCGAGGTGGTGAAGATCAAGTACGCGTCGTCGGCGACCGCGAGCGGCTTCAACTCGCTCTCGACGCCGGGCTCGGCGATCAACCTGCTGCATCTGTCGGTCGGCGAGATCGACGGCAATCCCGGCGCCTGGGCGTTCGTCAAGGGCGGCATGGGGGCGATCACCCAGGCCATGGCGGCGGCGGCGCGCGAAGCCGGCGTCGAGATCCGCACGGCTGCGGCCGTCGAGAGAATCATCGTCGAGAACGGCCGCGCCACCGGGGTGCGGTTGGAAGGCGACGAGACCATCTCTGCCAAGGTGGTGCTCGCCAACACCGACCCCAAGCGCACCTTCCTTAAACTGGTCGGGCCCGAGCATCTCGACGAGGGCTTCGCCGCCGACATCGCCGCCTTCCGCCAGGAATCGGCGACGGTGCGGATGAGCCTGGCGCTCAGCGGCCTGCCCGATTTCTCCGCCCTGCCGTCGACCGGCGTCGGCGTGCAGCACCAGAGCTTCATCCGCCTGATCCCGTCGCTCGCCGACATGGAGGTAGCGTATCTCGCGGCCAAGCGCGGCGAGATCCCGCGCGTGCCGATCGTCAGCGCGGTGATTCCGTCGAGCCTCGACGACTCCCTGGCGCCGCCGGGCCATCACGTCATGGGCCTGTTGTGCCAGCATTTCCCGTTCAGCCTCTCGGGCGGGCGGAGCTGGGACGACCATCGCGAGGAGGTCGCCGAGCTCATCGTCGACCATGTCGCGCGCTACGCCCCCAACATCCGCGACATCCTGGTGGCCAGGCAGATCTATACGCCGCTCGACCTCGAGCGGGTGTTCGGGCTGACCGGCGGCGACGTCTATCACGGCCGCATGGACCTCGATCAGATCTTCAGCCTGCGCCCGCATCCACGGGCCGCGCGCTATGCCACGCCGATCGCCGGGCTCTATCTCTGCGGCGCCGGCGCCCATCCCGGCGGCGGCGTCTCCGGCGCGCCGGGCCACAACTGCGCGAAAGCGGTGTTGAGGGAATGGCGATAGGATTGCACATTTCGCGTTTCTCCATTAGATTGCATATCTATGGATGATAACAACCGAAACGTCATCGCTCGCCGCAACTTTGAACTCGACGGTCGGGAGGGCGCGGTGGTCCTCACCGTTTTCGCACCGAAGCTATATGACAACGGGCGCGACTGGTGCTGTACCTACCGGGTCGAAGGGTTGCCAGGGCGCGCAGATCGGCGCGCCGGCGGTGTCGACGGCGTGCAGGCGCTCGAGCTCGCGCTGAAGAACATGGCGATGTTCCTTTATTCCTCACCCGAGGCGCGCGAAGGGCGGCTCACTTTTCTAAAGCAGGGCCGCGGCGATCTTGGCTTGCCGATGCCGGACGGCTTCGACGCGTGGTACCGCGACGTAGCGCCAGAGGCTTGATCGCGCGGCACCGGTCTTCGAGAAATGACGCCCAACGCCGGGAATGTGACGATCCGGCCGGTCGAGGCCCGGGACCTTCCCATCATTGTTGAAATGACCGGCATTCTCGCCGCGCAACACCATCATACGGCCAAGGTCACCGCGGACCAGCTCGCGTCGGAGCTGCTCGGCCCGACTCCGCACATCCACATTCTCGTTGCCGAAATCGACGGGCTCGTCGTCGGGTATGCCTTGCTCCAGCCTCACTTCTCCCCGGTCGATGGCGCCAGATTCGCCAGCATCGACTTGCTTTTCGTCACACGGAAGCATCGTGGCCAGGGCATCGGCCGGCGGCTTGTGGATGCGGTTGTTGAAATGTCGGGGGCTCTCGGCTGCGCCGCTGTGCGGGTCGATGCCGTACGCCGCAACAAGGCAGCCCAGGCCTTTTACAGGGCTGTTGGATTTGCCAGAGCATGGCCAGCCACGCCTCAGTTCTGGCGCCGGACGAGACGGGGTTCTGCGTCCCACCAGTTCGGGTGCTCCTCCGATGGACACACCCCCGACCGCCGGGGCATGATCGGGGCCGGGCGCAAGGCCCGGCGCTTGTTCCGATCCCTCGCACACCTCCCGACCCCCGGCACCCCCATGACCGTTTCCCTGTTCGCGCCCGACTACCAGGACATGCCCTATTGGTGGGAGGCGGCGCCGCGGCCCGCCGGCGCCGACCGCGCGCCGCCGGCCAGGGCCGACCTCGTCGTCGTCGGCTCGGGCTATACCGGGCTCTCCACCGCGCTGGTGACGGCGCGCGCCGGGCGCGACGTGCTGGTGCTCGATTCCGAAGCCATCGGCTGGGGCTGCTCCACCCGCAACGGCGGCCAGGTCTCCACCAGCATCAAGCCGAGCCATGCCGAACTCGCAGCTCGCCACGGGGCCGAGCGCGCCTTCGCCATCCGCAAGGAGGGCATGACCGCGCTGGCCTGGATCGGCGACTTCATCAAGGCGGAAGACATCGACTGCGACTGGCAGGTGGTCGGGCGCTTCCACGCCGCGCATAACCCGGCGCAGTACGAAAAGCTGGCCCGGGAGGTCGTCAACCAGCCGCGCGGCCTGGAGGTCGAGGCCCATGTGGTGGCCCGGGCCGGCCAGCATCGCGAGATCGGCAGCGACTACTACCATGGCGGCGTGGTGTTCCCGGCCCATGCCGCCCTCGATCCGGCGAAGTACCATGCGGGCCTGCTGGCACGCGCCACCGCCGCCGGCGCCACGGTCATCGGCAACTGCGCGGTGACGGCAGTCGCCAAGAACGGCGACGGCTTCACCGTGACCACGCCGCGCGGGGCGATCGCGGCGCGCAACGTCGCGATCTGCAGCAACGGCTATACGGCCGCGGTGACGCCGTGGCAGCGCCGCCGGGTGATCCCGATCGGCAGCTACATCATCGCCACCGAGGCGCTGCCGCTCGACCTGACCGACCGGCTGATGCCCAACAACCGGATGATGAGCGACACCCGCAAGCTGGTGTTCTATTACCGCCTGTCGCCGGACAGGACCCGCGTGCTGTTCGGCGGCCGGGTCGCCTACAAGGAGACCGACCCGCGGGTCTCGGCGCCCCGCTTGCACGACTGGATGAGCCTGATCTTCCCGCAGCTCAAGGAAACCCGGATCAGCCATAGCTGGGTCGGCTTCGTCGCCTATACCTTCGACACCCTGCCCCATCTCGGCCAGCAGGACGGGCTGTACTATTCCATGGGCTACTGCGGTTCCGGTGTCTCGCTGGCGAGCTATTTCGGCTGGCGCCTCGGCCACAAGATCATCGGCGGCGCCGAGGGCCGCACCAGCTTCGACGGGCTCGATTTCCAGACCCGGCCGTTCTACAGCGGCGATCCCTGGTTCCTGGCCGCCTCGATCGCGTACTACAAATGGCGCGACAAGCGGAACGTCTGAGGGGCACGACATGACCCACGATCTCGCCATCGTCGGCGCCGGCGCGGCCGGACTGTCGGCAACCCGAACCGCGCGCGAGCTCGGCCTCGACGTGGTGACGCTGGAGGCCTCGCACCGCATCGGCGGGCGCGGCCATACCGAGGAGCTGGCGCCCGGCGTGGCCTTCGACCTCGGCTGCCACTGGATGCATTCGGCCAGCCTCAATCCCTGGGTGGCGATCGCCGACCGCCTCGGCTTCGCCTACACCAAGGGCACGTTCGGCCGGGCGCTCTTCGTCGACGGCAAGTGGACCGACGGCAACAAGATCCCCGACTGGGCGGCGTTCTGGGAGGCGCGCGAATCGGCCGTCGAGAAGGCCGGCAAGGCGCGCACCGGCCAGTCGATCGCCGACGTGACCGACTACGACAGCCCCTGGGCCGGGCTCGGCGACTATTGGACCTCGGTCGCCACCGCGGCCGACCCCGACCAGGTCGCCGTCGAGGACTCCACTGCCTACAACGACACCGACGAGAACTGGCCGCTGAAGGAAGGCTACGGCGCGCTGATCGCGCGCTACGGCGCCGATCTCGACGTGACGAACAACTGCGCGGTGGAGCGCATCGACTGGGGCGGCAGGGAGATCGTGCTCCATACCGCCAAGGGCACGGTCACGGCCAAGCGGGTGCTGGTCACGGTCTCCACCGGAATCCTCGGCGCCGGCGACATCCGCTTCGATCCGGTGCTGCCGCAATGGAAGCAGGACGCCGTCGCCGGGTTGCCGCTCGGCACCCACAACCGCATCGGCTTCCTGTTCGACCGCGACCTGTTTGGCAACGCGCCGGTCGGCGGCGGGGTGAAGCTGAAAGACGGCTCCTTCACCGGCGTCAACCTGCGCCCGTTCGGCGATCCCTGGGCGGTGGTCTATACCGGCGGCCGGCACGCCATCTGGCTGGAGAGGGCCGGCCAAGCCGCGGCGGTCGACTTCGGCAAGCAGGTCATGGCCGAGATCCTGGGCAGCGACGCCCCCAGGCACATCACCCGCAGCATCGTCACCGCCTGGCACGGCGACCCCTGGGTCAAGGGCTCCTACTCCGCCGCCCTGCCCGGCCAGCACCACCAGCGCCTCGAGCTGGCGAAACCCATCGACGACCGCTTGTTCTTCGCCGGCGAGGCGACCTCGCGCGAGTTCCACGCCACCGCCCACGGCGCCTACATCACCGGCCAGGCGGCGGCGCGCGCCGTGGCCGTGAGTTTGGGGCGCCAAGTGCCGGTGGCGGCGAAATAGCCGCAACTTCGGCGCCGTCACCCGCACCCCGGCCCTCCCCCATCAAGGGGGAGGGGGTTGTCGAGCGCGCCCGTAAACTTCCCTCCCCCCTTGCGGGGGGTCAGGGTGGGGGGTGCCGCGGCACTACCGTCTATCGCGGAAGAACGCCTGCAGCAACGCGCCCGCCGCGCGCTCTTGAATCCCGCCATAGACGTCCGGCCGGTGGTGGCAGGTCGGCTGGTCGAACACCCTCGTGCCGTGATCGACCCCGCCGCTCTTGGGATCGTAGGCCCCGAAATAGAGCCGGCGGAGCCGCGCCAGGGAGATCGCCGCGGCGCACATCGGGCAGGGCTCCAGGGTGACGTAGAGGTCGCAGCCCTCGAGCCATTTCGCGCCGCGCGCCGCGAACCCCGCCTTGAGCGCCAGCATCTCGGCATGGGCGGTCGGGTCGGCCAGTTCCTCGACCCGGTTGCCGGACCGGGCGATGACCGCGCCGGTCGCGCCGTCCACCAGCACCGCCCCGACCGGGACCTCGCCGCGGCACGCGGCGGCCTCGGCCTCGGCCAGGGCCAGGACCATCGGATCCTCGGCGACGGGGGCGGCGGGCTCCATGGCCGGCAGATGAGCCCGGCGGCGACGGCGCCGTCAACCGGCTTCGCCGGCCGGCCCTGGCGCGGCAGGGGACTTAAGCCCATGTAAGGCAATGTGCTATAGCATCGCCGGCACCGCATCGCAGGACTGGACCGCCCACATGACCCGCTCAGGGACCCGCCCGATCATCGGCTTGACCCTCGATTCCGAGGAGCCCGGCGGCTACTCCAAGCTGCCGTGGTATGCGCTCCGCCAGAACTACTGCGCGGCGGTGGTCCAGGCCGGCGGCCTGCCGATCCTGCTGCCGCACGAGCCCGAGCAGGCCGAGGCCTATCTCGAGGAGATCGATGGGCTGCTGGTCACCGGCGGCAATTTCGACGTCGACCCGGCGCTGTTCGGCGACACCCGCCGGCACCCGACGGTGCGGACCAAGGACCGCCGCACCGCCTTCGAGGTCAACGTGACCAAGGGCGCGCTGGAGCGGAACAAGCCGGTGCTCGGCATCTGCGGCGGGCAGCAGCTCCTCAACGTGGTGCTCGGCGGGACGCTGATCCAGCACATCCCCGACGAGGTCGACAACGCGCTGGCCCACGAGCAGCCGAATCCGCGCACCGAGGCCGGGCACATCGTCACCGTGGCGCCGGGCACCCTGCTGCACAAGATCTGCGGCGCCGGGAAGCTGTCGGTCAACAGCGCCCATCACCAGGCGGTCAAGGCGGTCGGCAAGGACGTGGTGGTCGACGCGGTCGCCGAGGACGGCGTGATCGAGGGCATCGAGCATCCCGCCTATCGCTATTGCATCGGCGTGCAGTGGCATCCCGAGTATTCGATCAGCGTCGGCGACGACAAGATCTTCGACGCCTTTATCAAGGCGTGCCGGTAGGCAAACAAGAAACACCACAGAGGCACCGAGGCACAGAGAAGAGAGAGGATTGTCTCTCTCGTTGTCATCGCCGGGTTCGACCCGGCGATCCATCTCGCCGTTCGCGCGAACGGATGGATGGATGCGCGGATCAAGTCCGCGCATGACAATCTTCAATTTCATCCTCTGTGTCTCCGGGTCTCCGTGGTTCACTTCCAGACAGGGCCATGGTTGACAAGAAGCTAGCTGCCGCGTCCGACGACAAGCCCGAGCGCATCGCCAAGCGGATGGCGCGGGTCGGGCTGTGTTCGCGCCGCGACGCCGAGCGCTGGATCGAGGCAGGCCGGGTCGCGGTCAACGGCCGCAAGCTCGCGAGCCCCGCCGTCAACGTGTCGGCCGGCGACCGCATCACCGTCGACGGCAAGCCGATCCCGGAGAAGCAGGCGACTCGGCTGTGGCGCTTCCACAAGCCGCGCGGCCTGCTGACCACCGCGCGCGATCCCGAGGGCCGCGCCACCGTGTTCCAGGCGCTGCCGCCGGAGCTGCCGCGGGTGGTCGCCATCGGCCGGCTCGATCTCGGCTCCGAGGGGCTGCTCTTGTTCACCAATGACGGCGAGCTCGCCCGCCGGCTCGAGCTGCCGTCGACCGGCTGGTCGCGGCGCTATCGGGTGCGGGTCTACGGCAAGGTCGATCCGGCGCGGCTCGCCACGCTGGACAAAGGCGTCACTGTCGACGGGGTGAAGTACGGTGCCATCCGCGCCACCCTCGACCGCCAGCAGGGCGACAACGCCTGGCTCACCATGAGCCTGACCGAGGGCAAGAATCGCGAGATCCGCCGGGTCTGCGAGCATCTCGGGTGGAAGGTCTCGCGCCTGATCCGGGTCGCCTACGGGCCGTTCCAGCTCGGCGCGCTGGAGCCGAGCCAGACCGAGGAGGTGCCGGGCCGCGTGCTCAAGGACCAGCTCGGGGTACAGCGCGACCGCAGCGGCACGGCGCAGCGCCGCCAAGCGCCGAAGAAGCCGCCGCACGGCAATCCCCAGGCCGCCAGGGACAGCGCGGCCAGGGACGGCAAGGCCAGGCCCGCCGGCGGCACTGCTGGTGCACGTCGCAAGGCGGCCGGCGCGGCCCGCCGGCGGCCGTGACCGCGGCGCCGTGAGGCCGGCGCGATGAGGATCATCGGCGGCCGCCATCGCGGCCGCGCGCTCGCGGCGCCCGAGGGCCACGACGTGCGCCCGACCTCCGACCGCGCCCGCGAATCCCTGTTCAACATCCTCGAGCACGGGAAGTTTTCCGCGGACGGCGTGTCGCCGCTGCGCGGCGCGCATGTGCTGGACGCCTTCGCCGGCACCGGCGCGCTCGGCCTCGAGGCGGTGTCGCGCGGCGCCGAGCGCCTGGTCGCCATGGACCGCGACGCGGACTCCATCGCCTGCATCAGGGCCAATGCGCGGACCCTCGGCGAGCTGGCGCAGGTCACCCTGTTCCAATGCGACGCGACCAGGCCGCCGCGACCGCTGGCCGGGCCGTCGGGCACGCCCTGCTCCCTGGTGTTCCTCGATCCGCCCTACAAGTCGGGCCTCGGCTCCGCCGCATTGACCGCCCTGGCCGCGGCCGGCTGGATCGCGCCAGGCGCGATCTGCGTGCTCGAGGTCGACAGGACCGAGCACGGCACCGCGCCCGCCGGATTCGAAATCACCGACGAGCGCAGCTACGGCAAGGCGAAGCTGGTGTTCATGAGATACTCATAGGGCGAACGTGCGGCGCAGGAAGACCAGACCGGCAACGATCGGGACAATCGTGTAGGCCGCCAGATGGATCAGATCGCCGGCCCGATCGCCAAATTTCTGTTTCATGAGCTCCCGCTTGGACAACAGGCCGTGCCAGCCGAAGATCCTCGCCAGCAGGGTGGCGCACCCTATGAAGACGGCGACGATTCCGATGATCAGATCGAAGCTGATGTCCATTGCGTTTGGTTCCCGATTTTCCCCACGCCCCCTACCCCCGTCGGCGCGGCGCGGCGTGCCGAGGAGGTCGTTCGTGCAACATCGCACAGCGTCAAGCGTTCGGCACCTTCAGGCCGGCCGCGCCGCGTAAGGTGGCCGTGTGAGTCGCGATAACCCTCGCCCGATCGCCATCGCCCTCGGCGGCGGCCTCGCCATGGCCGCCGCAATGGGCATCGGGCGCTTCGCCTACACCCCGATCCTGCCCTTCATGATCGAGGCGCTGGGGCTGGCCAAGCCGGAGGCCGGCCTGATCGCCTCGGCCAATTTCCTCGGCTATCTCATCGGCGCCTTCGCGGCCGCGGCGCCGCTGCCGGGCCCGCGGCGGCGCTGGCTCGTCGCCGCCATGGCGGCGAGCGCGCTCAGCACCGGCGCCATGGCGCTGACCGACGCGCTGCCGGCGTTCCTGGCGCTGCGCTTCGTCGGCGGCGTCGCCAGCGCCTTCGTGCTCATCCTGGCCTCGTCCCTGGTGCTCGACCGGCTGACGCGGGCCGAGCGGCCGAGCCTGTCCGCCGTGCATTTCGCCGGAGTCGGCTTCGGCATCGCCGTCTCCGCGCTCATGGTCGCCGGGCTCGCCGCCGCCGGGCTGGACTGGCGCGGGCAGTGGCTGGCGGGCGGCGCGGTTTCGGCGCTGGCCTTCGCCGCCGCCGCCTGGGCGCTGCCGGCGGAAACGGCGGCAACGCCGGCGCCGCCCGCGACGACGCGCGCGCCGGTCGATCGGCAGCTCGCCAGGCTGATCGTCGCCTACGGGCTGTTCGGCTTCGGCTACGTCATCACCGCGACCTTCGTCTCGGCCATGGTGCGCGAGACGCCGGCGCTGCGCGGCATCGAAGCCGGCGTCTGGCTGACCGTAGGACTCGCCGCGATTCCGTCGGTGGCGCTGTGGAACCGGACCGCGCGGCGTATCGGCAATCGCCGCGCCTTCGCCGTCGCCTGCGTGGTCGAGGCGGTCGGCGTCGCCGCCAGCGTGCTGGCCACGGGTGGCGCGGCCGTGATCGCGTCGGCGGCCCTGCTCGGCGGCACCTTCGTCGGCATCACCGCCGTCGGCCTCGTCGCCGCCCGCAACCTGGCGCGCGGCGATCCGCGCGCCACCATCGCGGTGATGACCGGCGCCTTCGGCATCGGCCAGATGGTGGGGCCGAGCTTCGCCGGATACGCCTACGAGATCGGCAACAGCTTCACGGCGCCCTCGCTGGTGGCCGCCGCGGCGCTGCTGGCCGCGGCGGCGCTGGTGGCGGGCCCGCGCCCCGTGGGCAAGCCTCTCTGACTCACTCGTCGCTGACGGTGAGCTTCGCGCCGGTTTCGGCGACGATGATGGCGAGGAGGCGCGCCGGTTCGGTCTGGCTGGCGTTGGCGCTCACCGCGTGGCGGGTCCCGGGCGGCTCGAAGAAGCTTTCGCCGGCGTGATAGACCACCTCCGGCCCGTCATCCAGCTTCGAGAGAATCTCGCCCGACAGCACATAGGCGAAGACCGATCCGGCATGGTGATGCGCGTCCGACTTTCCCCCCGGCGCGTAGTCGACCACGACGGCGGTCAGGCTGCTGCCGGGGACATTGGGCAGTGGCTGGCTGAAGACCGGCGCCACCGATTCGCCGACCGCATGGGCCGGCGCGTCATGCGCCGGCAGCACGGCGAAGGAGACGGCGGCGGCGGCAATCGCCGCGCCGCCGAGCCATCCGGCCCGGCGGCTCAACGCCTTCCGCGAGATCCCGGTCATGCCGCGACTTCCGTCTGGACCGGGTGGACATAGCGGAAGCCCACGGCCAGCCGGTTCCATACATTGATCATGCCGATGGCGACCGAGAGATTGGCGAGATCCTTTTCAGAGAACTGCGCCCGCGCCTCCTCGTACACCTCGTCCGGCGCGTGGGTGTCGGCCAGCCGGGTCAGCGCCTCGGTCCAGGCCAGGGCCGCGCGCTCCCGCGCCGTGTAGAGCGGCGATTCGCGCCAAGCGCTCAGGAGATGCAGCCGCGCCTCGCTCTCGCTCTTCGCGCGCGCCTCGCGGGTATGCATTTCGATGCAGAAGGCGCAGCCGTTGATCTGCGAAGCCCGGGTCTTCACCAGCTCGAGAAGCGACGGCTCGAGGCCGCAAGTCTCGGTATAGCGCTGCAGCCCCAGCAGGGGCTTCATGGCCTCGGGGGCGGCGGTCTGGGCGTTCAGGCGTTCCTTCATCTTCCTCTCCGTCTGTCACCGGCGGCGGCACCGGATTGCGCCGCTTTCGATGACATGACGGACGGGAAGGCCGGCCTGTGACAGGCGGGAAGACAATTTGCGGGCTCAGCCCGGCGCCGGAAGATGGGCGAGCTTGTCCGGATTGAGCACCCGGTACACCGCCGTGATCCGTTCGCCGTCGGTATCGAAGGTGAGCGCCGACCAGGGCCGGCCGTCGAGATAGGAGACCTGCCCGACTTCGCCGTTGATCCGGGTGGTCCGGTGAACGAGCCGGGGCGGCAATTTCGGGGAGACGCCAACGAGCAGGCGGGCGATTTTCGCCGCACCGACGATGACATTGCGCGCCGCCCAGGCCTTGCCGCCGCCGTCGGAGCTGTAGCTGGCGTTCGGCGCCAGTATCCTGAGCAGGGTCCCGGTATCGCCCGTCTGGCCCGCTGCCAGGTAGCTGTCGAGCAGCCGCCGGCGCGCAGCCTCGTCGGCCGCGAACCGCGGACGATCCTGCTGCACCCGACTCCGCGCCCTCGAGACGACCTGGCGGCAGGCGGCCTCGGTCTTGCCCAGCGTCTCGGCGATGTCGCCGTAGCCGACCTCGAACACGTCGTGCAGCAGTAGCGCCGCCCGCTCCTCCGGCGCCAGCCGCTCGAGCAGTAGCAGGAAGGCGACCGACAGGTCGGCGGCGCGATCGAGGCGATGGTCCGGCGCGTCCTCCGTCCGGTCGCTGGCCTCGGTTCCCCCCATCCACGGCTCCGGCAGCCACGGCCCGACATAGGCCGCGCGCTCCGCCTGCACCGTGCGCAGGCGATCGATGCACAGCCGGGTGACCATGGTGGTAAGCCAGGCGGCGGGGACGCGGACGCCATCGGTTCGCCCATCCGCCTGGGCCGCGTGCCAGCGCAGATAGGCGTCCTGCAGCACGTCGTCAGCGTCGCCGACCGAGCCCAGCATGCGATAGGCGAGGCCGCGCAGCCGCGACCGCTGGCTTTCGAAAGTGTCGAGATGAAAATTGACGCGGGCGGCAGCGTCGACAGGTGAATCCATGAGGGGCCTCTCACGGCGGCGGGACACGGACGATCCGGCGACCGGCGGCATCAGCCCGGTCGGCGCATCCGGGGCGGCGCATCCGGGGCGGCGCATCCGGGGCGGCATGGCGTCGAAGTGTCAATCCGCGCGCGGAATTGTTCAATCGGGGAATTCCAGGGCACGATCCGATCAGGTTGACTCAACCTGATCGGTGAATCGTGCACTTCTTTCGATAGAGTAGAGCGTGATTCACCGATCGAACCGAGTGAGTTCGATCGGATCACGCTCTATCGCGCGGTAGTGGGGAAATTGATGGGCAAGAGCAAGGCTCCCATGGCCAAGCGTCGCCGGCTCCCCATCTATCGATTGGTCCTGCGCCGCGGCATGCAACGTGCCGACTCCCGCGCGCCTCGAATCAGAAGACCCCCATGCGGTCACGTCGGCTCGGCGACAGCCTCAGCGTTTCCGCGGTCGGGCTCGGCTGCATGGGAATGAGCTTCGCCCATCGCGGGCAAGAGGAGGCGGGCGCCATCCGCACCCTGCGCCGCGCCGTCGAGATCGGCGTGACCTTCTTCGACACCGCCGAGGTCTACGGGCCGTTCGAGAACGAGAAGCCGGTCGGCAAGGTCAAGCTGCTGTTCCTGCAGTATTCCTGGGCCGGGCGCGGCGTTCGGACCGGCGAAGCCGGCGGGCTATACTGCGCGCCGTACCGATTCGCCGGACCGGCGACCCAGACAAGGAGCCCGCCCATGAAGCCGCTGCTGATCCTCGGCGCCGTGTTGATCGTCGCCGGCGTCGCCATTCTCCTGATCGGCCAATTCGACATGACCAAGACCGAGACCCTGGTGCAGGTCGGCGACGCGGCCATCCAGGCGGAAACCACCGACACCGTCGCCCTGCCGCCGATGGCCGGCTTCGCCGCGATCGGCGTCGGCGTCGTGCTCGTGGTGGTCAGCCGCCTGCGCCGCAGCTGATCGGCGACGGGCCGACGCCCGGCGTCGCTGCGAATGCGCCCGTGAATGCGGAACCGCATCCGGCGGCCTGACCACACTGGTCGGCAAAGCGCGACATGGCGAGTCGCGGTCAACCAGACTAGCGGCGCATCGCCGTCCCGTCCGGCCGCGACGCCGGCAGCAGCAGGAAGGCGATGAGGCCGGCGGTGCCGGTCGCCGCCGCCACGCCGAAGGCGGTTCCGGCGCCGAACCCGTCCCACAGCCAGCCGGCGCCGACGCTGCCGACCAGGATGGCGAGGCCGGAGGCCAGGTGGAACACCCCGAAGGCGGTGCCGCGCAGCTCGACCGGCGCCAGGTCGGCGATCAGCGCGGCGAGCACCCCCTGGGTGACGCCGAGATGCAGGCCCCACAGCCCGGCGCCGAGGAACACCAGGGCCGGGACGCTCGCCAGCATCAGCACGAGATGGGCGAGCACCAGCACGGCGAAGCCGGCGGCGGCCAGCCCGCGCCGGCCGATGCGGTCGGACAGCCGGCCGACCGGCAGCGACAGCGCCGCCGCCACCAGGTTCATCGCCGCCAGCACCAGCGGCACCCAGGCCAGGCCGAGGCCGGCATCCTCGGCGCGCAGCAGCATGAAGGCCTCGCTGAAGCGCGGCAGCAGCAGCAGGAATAGCACCGCGATCAGCAGCCAGAACCCGCCGCCGAGCCGCGCCAGTTCGGTCCGGTGCAGCGGGAACCGCGGCCGGCGCGCCGGCCTGACCGCCCGTGGTTCCCGGACGCCGATGGCGAGCACCAGCACCGCGAGCGCCGCCGGCACGCAGGCGACCCAGAACACGGCGCGGAAATCGTCGCTGAACAGCACCATCAGCCCGACCGCGGCGAGCGGCCCGATCAGGGCACCCACCGTGTCCAGCCCCTGCCGCAGGCCGTAGGCCGCGCCGCGCAGTCCGGCCGGCACCGCGTCGGCCACCAGGGCGTCGCGCGGCGCGCTGCGGATGCCCTTGCCCAGCCGGTCGAAGAAGCGGGCCACGAACACCTCGGCGGTTCCGCCGGCCAGCGGGAACAGCGGCTTGGTCAGGGCCGAGAGGCCGTAGCCCGCGACCGCCAGCCACTTGCGCCGGCCGAACCAGTCGGACAGCGCGCCCGACATGATCTTGGCAACCGCGGCGGTCGCCTCGGCCAGGCCGTCGATGACGCCGACCATCAGCACGCTGGCACCGAGCCCGCTCACCAGGAACAGCGGCAGCAGGCTGTGGATCAGCTCCGAGCTCGCATCCATGAACAGGCTGGTGAAGCCGAGCAGCCAGACCGTTGCGGGCAGGCCGCTCGACGCGGCGACGGGGCGATCACCCATGCGACGCACGCCCGGCCGACGCGACGCGGCGCCGCCTCGTCAGGCGCTGCGGACGTCCCGGCCGGCGTCCGTCTTGACGCTGGTCAGCACGCTCTGCACGCAGACCTGCTGGCGCAGGCAGGCGGCGATGTAGTCGCCCTCCTCGACCGCCAGCCCGGCGAGCTGCACGTCGATCACCAGCTCCTGGTCGCGCACGCCGCCGCCCAACCTGGTCAGGTCGCTGTGCCAGCGGCTCGGCACCAGGTTGCGCTTGGCGAACAGCTCGAGGACCCGCGGCATCACGCCGGGATCTGCAGCCGCATGGATGGTGAGGCAATAGGTGACCGCCGGATCGCAGGCCGGGCGGGCGGGACGGTCAGCGCCGGGAACCGGCGATCCCGCTGGCGGGACGACCGATTGTCGTCGGGAAGTGGTCATGGCACGCATACTCCGAGGCGGCGGAAGGGACGGGGCAAACAGCAGGGCCCGGACGCCCGAGGGGCGCCCGGCTGCTAATTCGCGTGCCTGTCCGCAGGCCGCATGCCGGAGAATGCGATCGATCCATGAGCCAAGGCTATCAGCCGCCCACCCGCCCGGTCAACCGGCCGGCGGGCGCGCAGCCGACCGTTCACTTTTCCGGATTCTTCCGTATTCTGTGCGGACGTCGCCGCCACGTACGGGACCCCCATGGGACGACACAATGGGCTGTGGTTGCTCGCCTTCGGGCTCGGCGTGGCCGTGCTCATCGCCTATCTCCTCAAGCGCTTTCCCGGCGCCATCGATTCCGGCAACGCCCCCAACCTGGTCTACGGGCTCGTCCTGCTGGCCGCCGTCGGCGGCAGCACGGTGCTGCATTTCCGCAGCCGTCCCGGCACGGCGCTGCGCCAGGCCACGGTCTGGATCGGCATCGGCCTGGTGCTGGTGATCGGCTACAGCTATCGCGACGAGTTCAACGCGCTGAGGGCGCGGGTGACCGGCGAGTTGCTGCCGGCCCAGGGCCAGGTGCTGGGCGAGGACGGGGTGGCGTTCCGCGCCGGCCGCGACGGCCATTTCCACGTCGAGGCGATGGTCGACGGCGAGCGCGTGCTGTTCCTGGTGGATACCGGCGCCAGCGACGTGGTGCTGAGCCCCGAGGACGCCGAGCGGCTCGGCATCGACACCCGCTCGCTCACCTACAGCGACGCCTACGACACCGCCAACGGCGTCGGCTACGGAGCGCCGATCCGGCTCCGCTCGGTCGAGATCGGGCCGATCGGCCTGACCGACGTCGCCGCCTCGGTCAATCAGGCGCCGATGGACAGCTCGCTGCTCGGCATGACCTTCCTGCGCCGCCTGTCGGGCTACGAGGTGCGCGGCGAAACGCTGACGCTGTGGCGATGAATCGCGGGATGGCGAAACCGGCAGCGACAATGCGGTGGTTCGCCCTCTCCCTCGCCCTGTTGCTCGGCGCCTGCGCCGAGACCGCGCCGACACCGGTGGCGCTCACGCCGCCGCCGCCGGCGCCCGACAGCCAGGGCTTCCTGCAATGCGTGCCCTATGCGCGGGCGGTGTCGGGCATCGAGATCTTCGGCGATGCCTGGACCTGGTGGCAGGCGGCGGACGGGCGCTATGGCCGCGGCCAGCAGCCGGCGCCCGGCGCCGTGCTGGTGCTGAAGCGCGACGGTCGCCTGCCCTACGGTCATGTCTCCGTGGTGACCGCGGTGATCGGCGCGCGCGAGATCCGCGTCACCCACGCCAACTGGGGCTACACCGGCAAGCCGCGCGGCCAGGTCGACCGCGACGTGCCCGTCATCGACGTCTCGCCCGGCAACGACTGGAGCGCGGTCGAGGTGTGGAACGGCGAGTCCTTCGGCCGCACCTACCCGGCCCACGGCTTCATCTATCGCGGCGCCGGCGGCCAGACGATCTGAACCTGCTTCGAAGGTGCCGCGGAAACGCCGCATGGCGCATGTCGCCCCGAACCACAAAGGCCCGCGACGCTGCGCAGGCGATCCCTTACTCGCTCGGCGAGTCCTCGGGATGGTCCACCATCCGGTGCACCAGCCGCGCCCAGGGCAGGCGCGACGAGGTCCAGGATTCCGCCGTCGGCACGAAACGCGACGAATCGTCGAGGGAACCCAGCGTCACATCGACCAGATGCGGCTCCGCCGCCCAGGTCATGGCGAGCGGGGTGCCGCAATCGCGGCAGAACAGGCGGTGCGAGCCGGGCGAGGATTCATGGCGCGCCGGCTTGCCCGCGATCCACGCGAAATCCTCGGTCCGCATCACCAGCCAGGGAATGAAGGCCGAGCCGGATTGCCTGCGGCACTGGGCGCAGTGGCAGAGATCGACCACCTGCGGCGGCGCGCCGACGCGATAGCGCACCGCGCCGCACTGGCAGCCGCCTTCGGCCGGCGGAAACGGATCATGCGCGACGCTCACGCCGCTTCCTGCCAGGCGCGGTCCACGAGATCGACGACGTCGGCCATGATCGCGTTGAGGTCGTAGTCCTTGGGCGTATAGACCCGCGCCACCCCGGCGGCGGTGAGCCGGCGCTCGTCGTCCGGCGGGATGATGCCGCCGACCACCACCGGAACCTGGCCGAGCCCGGCCTGGCGCATGCGCTCCAGCACCTCGCCGACCAGGGTCACGTGGCTGCCCGACAGGATCGACAGCCCGACCACGTGCACGCCTTCTTCCAGCGCGGCGTTGACGATCTGCGCCGGGGTCAGGCGGATGCCCTCGTAGACCACCTCGAACCCGGCGTCGCGGGCCCGGACCGCCACCTGCTCGGCGCCGTTGGAATGGCCGTCGAGGCCGGGCTTGCCGACCAGCATCTTGAGGCGCCGGCCGAGCCGGGCCGAGACCGCCTCGACCTGCGCCCGCACCGCCTCGAGCCGGCCGGCATCGCCGCCGGCGGCCGCGCGGCCCACGCCGGTCGGCGCGCGGTACTCGCCGAACACCTCGCGCAGCGCGGCCCCCCATTCGCCGGTGGTGACGCCGGCATGGGCGCAGGCGATCGACGGCTCCATGACGTTGCGGCCCTCGCTCGCGGCGCGCCTGAGCTCGGCGAGCGCCGCCTTGGCCGCCGCGTCGTCGCGGCTGTCGCGCCAGGCCCGGAGCGCCTCGACCTGCGCGCGCTCGGCACCTTCGTCGACCTTCAGGAACCCGTCCTCCTCGCCGGCGGTCAAGGGCGAGGGCGCGGATTCGGTGTAGCGGTTGACGCCGACCACCACCTGATCGCCGGCCTCGATCGCCGCCAGTCGGCGCGCGTTCGATTCCACCAGTCGCTGCTTCATGTAGCCGGTCTCGACCGCGGCGATGGCGCCGCCCATCTCGCCGATGCGCGCCAGCTCGGCCCTGGCGCCGTCCTTCAGCGCCGCCACCTTGTTCGCGATCTCCGTGGAGCCGTCGAAGATGTCGGCGTATTCCAGCAGATCGGTCTCGTAGGCCACGATCTGCTGCAGCCTGAGGCTCCATTGCTGGTCCCACGGCCGGGGCAGGCCGAGCGCCTCGTTCCAGGCCGGAAGCTGCACCGCGCGGGCGCGCGCGTTCTTCGACAAGACCACCGCCAGCATCTCGATCAGGATGCGGTAGACGTTGTTCTCCGGCTGCTGCTCGGTCAGGCCGAGGGAGTTCACCTGCACGCCGTAGCGGAAGCGCCGCAGCTTCTCGTCGGCGACGCCGTAGCGCAGCCTCGCGATCTCGTCCCACAGCTCGGCGAAGGCGCGCATCTTGGCGAGTTCGGTGACGAAGCGGATGCCGGCATTGACGAAGAAGCTGATGCGGCCGACCACCTGCGGAAGATCCGCCGCCGGCACCTGGCCGCCATCCCTGACCGCGTCGAGCACGGCGAGCGCGGTGGCGAGCGCATAGGCCAGCTCCTGCTCCGGCGTCGCCCCGGCCTCCTGCAGGTGGTAGGAGCAGACATTGGTCGGATTCCATTTCGGAATCTCGCGATAGGCGAAGGCGATGACGTCGGTCATCAGCTTGAGCGACGGCACCGGCGGGAAGATGTAGGTGCCGCGGGAGAGATATTCCTTGATGATGTCGTTCTGGACCGTGCCGGACAGGGCGGCACGCGCGACCCCCTGCTTCTCGGCCGCCGCGACATAGAGCGCCAGCAGCCAGGGCGCCGTGGCGTTGATCGTCATCGAAGTGTTCATGCGCTCGAGCGGCAGCCCGTCGAACAGCGCCAGCATGTCGCCGAGATGGGAAACCGGCACGCCGACCTTGCCGACCTCGCCCTTGGCCAGCACATGGTCGGCGTCGTAGCCGGTCTGGGTCGGCAGGTCGAAGGCGACCGACAGCCCGGTCTGGCCGCGCGCCAGGTTGGTGCGGTAGAGCGCGTTCGACGCGCTTGCCGAGCTGTGCCCGGAATAGGTCCGGAACAGCCAGGGTCGATCCCGCTTCGTCTCGCTCACGTCGGTCCTCCTCACCTGGACCGCAAGCTTACGGGCAAGCCGTTGTGCGGTGCAATAGAAGGGGAACCCCCGGCGCACCGATCGGTTGCCAGTCCGCGCCGCTCATGCAACCATTTCGACAGTGTGTGGAAGGGCGGACGGCGCCTCGGGAAGCGCCTCCCCAGGCAAGGAATCCAGGCGATGGAAGGCGAAGTCAGCGTTCCCGCGTCGGTACCGCCGGCAGGCAGCGTTCCCACCGCAGGCCATTCGCCGATCACCAGCGGTCCGATGCAGCGGCTGGTCTATGACGGGCGGCTCGGCGAGCTGTACCGGATCTTCATCGTCAACCTGCTGCTCGGCCTGGTGACCCTCGGGGTCTACCGGTTCTGGGGCAAGACCCGGATCCGCCGCTATCTCCTGTCACGCCTGAGCTATGACGGCGACCGCTTCGAATACACCGGCACCGGCGGCGAGCTGTTCAGGGGATTCCTGGTGGTCGCCGCGGTGCTGTTCGTCGTCGGACTCGCCTTCGGCATCCTGCAGCTGGTGCTGGAAACCACGATGGCCCAAGACCGGATGCGGGCGATGCTGGCCATGCAGGTGATCTACCTGATCGTCTACATCGTGATCTTCTACCTGCTGATGGTCGGGCAATACATGGCATTGCGCTATCGCCTGTCGCGCAGCCGCTGGCGCGGCATCCGCGGCGGGCTGGCGGGCTCGCCCTGGGCCTATGGCGGACAGGCCTTCGCCTGGACGCTGGCGATCGCCGCCAGCCTCGGCTTCGCCAAGCCGGTCGCGGACGTGACGCTGTGGCGCGTGCGCCTGCGCAACCTGTTCTTCGGCACCGCCCAGGCCAAGCTGGCGCCCGGCGCCGAGACCAAGGGCCTGTACGGCCCCTATGTCGCCGGCTGGTTCGCGACCATGATCGGCGTGGTGATCTTCTATGCCGCCTTGATCGGCGCGATCGTGGGCAACCTCGTCGTCTTCGCTCCCTATGCGACGCCGGGCAAAGGCGAGTTCGGACTCGACATCGAGCGCATGCTGCGCGATCCGGGGGTGCTGACTTTCCTGCTGGGTTTCGTTGTGGGACTGATCCTGTTCGGCAGCGTGATCTGGACCGTCGTCACGTTCTTCCGCTCCTGGTACCTGGCGGTGCTGATCAACCGCCTCGGCCACATGACCGAGCTCGCGGGCCTGCATTTCGCGCCCGGCTTCACCATGCGGCGGCTGGGATGGCTGCTCGCCAGCAACATGCTGATCGGCACGGTGACGCTCGGGCTCGGCCTGCCGGTCGTGCTGCATCGCACCTGGCGCTTCCTGGCGGACAATTTGCAGATCGTCGGCAGCGTCGACGGTGCCGGCATCGGCCAGAGCCAGCAATACATGCCCGGCCGCGGCGAGGGGCTGCTCGACGCCCTCGACGCCGGCGGCGCTTTCTAGCGGCGGCGATGGCAATACCGATCACCGACTTCAAAGCACGGCTCTATGACGGGGAGACCGCCGCGGCCCGCGGCGCGACCTTCCGACTGGTTCCGGGAGCGATCGAGATCCGGGGCGATGACCGGCAGCCGATCGGAACCTGGCCGTTCGACGCGATAAGCGTGACGGGGAGCCTCGGCGACGACGCGGCGGTCACCCTGTCCTGCAGCCATTCCCCGACGGCGAGGCTCAGGATCGAAGACAAGTATGCGGTCGCCGCGGTGATGGCGCGCCTGCCCGGATCGGCGCGGACCGACAAGCCGCGGCCGAAGCGCATCGCATTGTGGATTGCCGTCGGCGTGGCGGTGGTCGGCCTCGCCGTCTTCATCGTCGACCGCCTGCCCGCGCTGGCCGCGCCCCTGCTGCCTTTCGAGATCAAGCGCGCGCTCGGCGACGCGGTGGCGCAGTCGATGTTCCCGGCCGGCGAGAGCCGCGTCGCCGCGGGAGCCCTCGACCGGCTCGGCGAACGGCTGCGGCGCGCCGCCGGGATCGAGCAACCGCTGAAGATCATCGTCGCCGACCACCCGATGGTGAACGCCTTCGCAGCGCCGGGCGGCGTCGTCGTACTGACCTGCGGCCTGATCAAGGGCGCGGAAGACCCGGACGAGGTGGCCGGCGTGCTGGCGCACGAGATCGGCCATGTCCGGCACGATCACCCGACCCAGGGCGTGCTGCGTTCCATCGGCATCTCCGCCCTGCTGCAATTCCTCACCGGCGGCAGCGACCTGTCCGGCCTGGCCAATGCCGGCGGCACTCTGGCCTATCTGTCCTACAGCCGGGCCGCCGAGGAGGAAGCCGACAGCTCCGCCATCGACATCCTGGCCACCGCCGGCATCCACGCCGACGGCCTCAGCCGCTTCTTCAGCCGACTCGAGGACAAAGAGGACAAAGGCAAGACCATCGCCGGACTCATTCCCTCCTGGCTCAGCACCCATCCCCCGACCGAGGCGCGGCGGGAGGCGACCGCCCGCGGCGTCGCGGGCGCGCCCGCCACGAGCGCCGCCGAGTGGCAGGAGGTCCGGGCGCTGTGCGGCGCCAAGGACTAGGGCACGGTCCGATCAGGTTGGCTCAACCTGATCGGTGAATCGTACCCTTCTTTCGATAGAGTAGAGCGTGATTCACACCGCGGCGAGTGCGCGCGTCAGGTCTTCCTCGATGTCGGCTGCGTCCTCGAGCCCGACTGAAGCCCGAACCATGCCATCGTCGATGATCTGGCCGGCGCGGGCGGCGCTCGGCGCCCGGGCCTGGCGCCGGCTTCAGACGGTCGGCGATGAGCACGGCGGCGCGAGTGGGACCGGGAGCGAGGCGAAGACCGGCTGATCCCGCGCGGCACTGCCGCCGTCCGACCCGGCGGTGAAAGCCTATAGATAGGGCATCAGCAACCTGGCCGCCCGATTACGCAGCCGGATCAGGAAAGGCTGCCGTCGAAGCGCCGGAAGCGTAAGGGCTGCCCCCCTGTTGCCATCGATCTCCGCCTCTATCAGCTTGGCGAAGCCGGCGTCGAAAACTTCCATGTTGATCTCGAAGTTGAGCCGCATGCTGCGGACGTCCCAGTTGGCGCTGCCGATCAGCGACCAAAGGCCGTCGATCGTCAGCAACTTGGAATGATTGAACGGAGCCGGCGCCAACCAGATATCGGCGCCCGCTTTCAGCAGCGGCGAGACGTGCGCCAGGGTCGCCCAATCGATGATGGCGTGATCGGACTGGCTGGGAATGACGATGTCGACTTTGACTCCGCGCATCACCGCCAAGGACAGCGCGGAAATCAGGCGATCTTCCGGCAGGAAATAGGGCGTCGCGATCTTGATCCTGTGCTGGGCGCAGCTGATCGCCTGCAGGAACATGGCCTCGAGCTTGTCGACATCCTGGTCGGGTCCGGAAGTGACGACCCTCGACTCTGCGTGACCGATGGCCTTGAGCGGCGGAAACCAGGCGCTTCCGGTCAGTTCCTCGGCCGTGGTGAATATCCAGTCCGTGGCAAAGGCCTCCAGGATCTGGGCGACCACCGGCCCGGTGACGCGGAAGTGGATGTCGTGAATCGGATGGCGCGGATCGTCCTTGAGGACGTGGCCGTCGGAAATGTTGATCCCGCCGATGAAGGCACTGGCGCCGTCGATGACCAGGATCTTCCGGTGGTTCCTGAGATTGAGATATGCCATGCGCCAGGGCAGAAACGAATGGATGAATCGGTCGGCCGGGATACCGTGTCGACGAAGGGCGGCGATGACCGGCGCATGGAAATAGCCGCTGCCGATCCCATCAACCAGGACCCGGATGTTCACGTCCCGCGCCCGCGCGTCGATCAGTGCCGCGATGAATTGCGCACCTGCCGTGTCGTCCGAAAAGATGTAGCTGGAGAGGGCGATGCTGGTGCGGGCCTCGGCGATCGCGTCCAGCATCGCCGGATAGGCAGCATCGCCGTTGCGCAGCAGTTCGACGGTGTTTCCCGGTTGCGCCGGTCGCTTGGTGATGACGCTGATTGCGCGATCCAGCGGCGCCAGACGATCGCGGCGCGGCGGCGATGCTGGAAACGAGCGTTGGTGCAGCGTCCGCCGATGCTCCGAGATGCGATAGGCTTTGCCCCGGATGCGGTTGATGCCGAACACGACGTAAAGCAGGCTGCCGATGATCGGCGAAAGCCAGGCGAGCCCCGCCCAGCCGATGGTCGATCGGACATCTTCCTTATGGAAAAGCACATGCAGCGTAACGCCGATCGCCAGGACGACATGGACGATCGTCAACAAACGGGCCGCTATATCCGTGGCGATGATGTCCATTGAACCGGGACCTGCCTGCTGAACTGCGAGGTGATGCCGCGCCGCGGCGGCGCGAGATCAGAATGGCTTGGTAAGAAACGTCCAATCTCGAACGGGGAGCGACGTGAGCACTGGGAAGAGATCGCACGGCGCAGACTCGGTCCGACGGAGCCTGCCACCGACCCCGGCACCCCGTGCCGGGGGTGCCGTGTGACCGGCCGGTAGGCGCTTCACACCGCGGCGAGGGCGCGCGTCAGGTCGTCCTCGATGTCGGCCACGTCCTCGAGCCCGACCGAGAGCCGCACCATGCCGTCGTCGATGCCTTGCGCCGCCCGGACCTCCGGCGACAGGCGCTGGTGGGTGGTGGTCGCAGGATGGGTGACGAGGCTCTTGGAATCGCCGAGATTGTTGGAGATGACGATCAGCCGGAGCGCGTTCAGGAAACGGAACGCCGCCGGCTTGCCGCCGGCCAGGCTGAGCGACACCAGCGAGCCGCCGGCCCGCATCTGGCGGGCGGCGAGCGCGCGCTGGGGATGGCTGTCGAGGGCGGGATAGAGCACCTGGGTGACGCCCGGCCGGCCTTCGAGGGCGCGGGCGAGCGCCAGCGCGCTGGCGCATTGCCGGTCCAGCCGCAGCGACAGGGTCTCCAGCCCCTTGAGCAGCAGCCAGGCGTTCATCGGCGACAACGCCGGGCCGGTGTGGCGCAGGAATGGCTGCAGCGTGTCGTTGACGAAGGCGGCGTCGGGGCCGGGCACCCCGCCCCCGCCGCCGGCCGGGGGCGGGGGGTTGGGTGGGGGGGGGG
>CAYJQC010000021.1:0-8307 GCA_964372215.1 uncultured Rhodospirillaceae bacterium | reverse complement strand
GGCTGTATGGGCTGCCGGGTGTGGTTTACGCCGGCGGCGCCGGCCAGGCGCGCGCCGCCGAGCACGCGGCCCTGGCCGTCGATATGCTTGGTCGCGGAGTAGACGACGATGTCGGCGCCGAGCTCGAGCGGCTTCTGCAGCAGGGGCGAGGCGAACACGTTGTCGACGATGACGCGGGCGCCGGCCCGGTGCGCGAGATCGGCGATCGCCTGGAGGTCGAGCACCTGGAGCTGCGGGTTGGACGGGCTCTCCACGAACACCGCGGCGGCGCCCGGCGCCAGGGCGCGCTGCCAGGCATCGAGGTCGCGGCCGTCGACCAGCACGGTCTCGATGCCGAAGCGCGGCAGGATCTCGGTGATCACGAAGTTGCACGACCCGAACAGCGCGTTCGAGGCCACCACCCGCTGGCCGGCCTTGAGCTGGCAGGCGAGCGCGGCGAACACCGCCGCCATGCCGGACGAGGTGGCGCGCGCCGCCGCCGCCCCCTCGAGCCCGGCCATGCGCGCTTCGAACATCGCGACCGTCGGGTTCGAAAAGCGCGAATAGACGAACCGCGGGCGCGTGTTGTTGAACGCCGCCTCGGCCTCCTCGGCCGAGCCGTAGACGAAGCCCGAGGTCATGTAGATGGCCTCGCAGGTCTCGCCGAAGGGCGAGCGCAGCACGCCCTCCTGCACCAGCCGGGTCTGTTCCCGCCAGGCGCGCTTGTCGCTGTCCGTGGGCTGGCTCGCCGCCATGTCGCCGCTTCCTTCCGCCGCCCCGTGTGAGGGAAAAGCGCCGCGGGCCCGGGCGTCCCAAAACGACGACGCCCCGGCCGGAAAAGGTCGGGGCGGCAACGCTCTGACCCTTTTAGCGGCTTGTTTTACGTGGCCGCAATCCGGATACAAATCGCCACGGCGCACCGCCCAGAAAGCCTGATCGGGCGCGCAGGGCCGAGTATGCCCGGACGGTGACGCAAGTCAACGCCGGCGCAGCGGACGCGTTTAAGTCCGCGTGCTAGGATTGAGGTCGCAACAATCATCCGGCCCCGCGGTCGCGCCCGTGCCCTTGGGACGGCGGGCCGCCGGGAAGCCGGGCCTTCGGGGGAGAGGCGTCATGGCTGCGTTGCGTCTGGCGTTCGCGTCCGTCCTGGCCGCACTGGCCGCCGGCATCCTGCTGCCGACCCTGGCGGCGCCCGCCCGGGCCGACATGGCCGGCACCGCCGAGGGCGCCCTGATGCTCGACGACCGTCCAACCGCGCTGACCCACGCGTATGTCATCGAGGTCAGCGAGATCCCCGAGATGCAGTTCGGCGACGGGCCGGCGCGGACCTACAGCGTCCTGCTCACCGACCGGCCGTTCCCGGACGGGCAGACCCCCTCGGACATGGCCGCGCACCGGCTTTCCTTCGAGGGCAATCTGCGCGGCATCGGCTTCGAGGTGAACCCCGAGACCGGCGAGGTGTCGAGCGGCCGCACCCTGCTGCCCGAGGCCGAGGGGCCGCAATTCTTCACCGTCATCACCATGAACGCGCTGCCGATGGTGGTGCTCGAGGACTGGGCCGAGGCCGACGGCCATCTGCGCGGCCATGTGCGCACCCCCGAGCCCATGGACGTGGTCAATTTCGACGGCGATCCGGACCTGCCGGCCGCCTTCACCTTCGACGCCACCTTCGACGCGGCGATCATCCGGGCGCCACAGCTGGTCGAGACGCTGGAGGGCGACGCGGCCCGCCAGGGGCCGCATGCCGCGGCGGTGCTGCGCTTCGTCGAGGCGATCGCCGCCAAGGACATGGCGGCGATCCGGGATGCGGTGGCGGCCGGCGACCCCATGCTCGACCAGTTGACCGAAGGCGACCTCGAGATGATGAACAGCATGATGCTCGAGGACGGCCAGATGCAGCCGGCGGACATGGTGGCGCTGGTGACGAAGGTCTACGTCTTCGACAATGCCAGCGCCGTCGTCGTGCTGCAGCACAGCGACACCGAGACCTCGACCTTCCCGCTGGCCCAGGACGGCGATGGCTGGAAGATCGGCCAGCGCTGAGCGCCGGCGCCGTTCGCGGCGATTGCCGTCAGGTGCAGTGCGGCATCGCCATCGACGGATAGCATCAATTATTCGGCTCTACGCGCAATTTAATTGCTGTTTGTGGCACAGCGTCGCAACTTTTAACCCTTTTGTGCGTTGCAAAATGGTCCCTCGCCCGCTATTGCTCTAGGCCGAGCCTGAGGTTCAGCACCGCGGGCAGCCCAGCGACGGAACCAAGAGGGGCGAGGACCATGAGCGAAGCGGCAAAGGTGGTCGAGCTGCGGCCAGGCCAGACCCGGAAGGACCTGTACGAAGTCGGCGAGATCCCGCCGCTCGGCCACGTGCCCACGAAGATGCACGCCTGGGCGATCCGGCGCGAACGCCACGGCGAGCCGGAAACCGCCATGCAGGTCGAGGTGGTGCCGACCCCGGCCCTCGACAGCCACGACGTCCTGGTCATGGTGATGGCCGCCGGCGTCAACTACAACGGCGTCTGGGCCGCGCTCGGCAAGCCGATTTCCCCGTTCGACGTGCACAAGGCGGAGTTCCACATCGCCGGGTCGGATGCCGCCGGCATCGTCTGGGCGGTCGGCTCCAAGGTGAAGCGCTGGAAGGTCGGCGACGAGGTGGTCGTCCACTGCAACCAGGATGACGGCGACGACGAGGAGTGCAACGGCGGCGACCCGATGTTCTCGCCCAGCCAGCGCATCTGGGGTTACGAGACACCGGACGGCTCGTTCGCGCAGTTCTGCCGGGTCCAGGACCGCCAGCTCATGCCGCGGCCGAAGCACCTGACCTGGGAGGAGAGCGGCTGCTACGTGCTGACCCTCGCCACCGCCTATCGCATGCTGTTCGGCCATCGCCCGCACATCCTGCGGCCGGGCCACAACGTGCTGGTGTGGGGCGCCTCGGGCGGCCTCGGTTCGATGGCGATCCAGCTCATCTCGACGGCCGGCGCCAACGCCATCGGCGTCATCTCCGACGACACCAAGGACGAGTTCGTCATGCAGCTCGGCGCCAAGGGCGTCATCAACCGCAAGAAGTTCGATTGCTGGGGCCGGCTGCCGGAGGTCGACGACGCCGGCGGCTATGGCGAGTACATGAAGAAGTGCCGCGAGTTCGGCAAGGCGATCTGGTCGATCACCGGCAAGGGCAACGACGTCGACTTCGTGTTCGAGCATCCCGGCGAACAGACCTTCCCGGTCTCCTGCTTCGTGGTGAAGCGCGGCGGCATGGTGGTGTTCTGCGCCGGCACCACCGGCTACAACATCACCTTCGACGCGCGCTTCGTGTGGATGCGCCAGAAGCGCATCCAGGGCAGCCATTTCGCCAACCTGTTGCAGGCGGCCCAGGCCAACCACCTGGTGGTCGAGCGCCGCATCGACCCCTGCATGTCCGAGGTGTTCGCCTGGAACGACATCCCGCGCGCCCACACCAAGATGTGGAAGAACCAGCACAAGCCCGGCAACATGGCGGTGCTGGTCCAGGCCAAGCGCCCGGGCATGCGCACCCTCGAGGACGCGATCGAGGGCTGAGGGCGGAGCCGCAGCTTCGAACCCCGGCTGCCGTGAACCACAAAGGCACGACGCGTCACTGCGCTTGTTCAGTTGTCATCGCCGGGCCTCATCCTGAGCCTGTCGAAGGATGACCCGGCGATCCATCCAACCGCCCGCGCAAGCGGATGAATGGATGCGCGGATCAAGTCCGCGCATGACAGTGAACGTAGAAAGTCGGCGCACATCAATCAGCGAGACCTACATGACCCAAGCCGCCCAGCGCCGGGCCGACGCGCCTCTCCTCCTCCCCGATCTGCTGGCCGCCTGCCGGGCCGGGCTCGACGCCGCCGAAAAGCTGGTCGACGCCGTGCGCAAGGCGGTGGCCGGGCTGGCCGAGGGCCGCGACGGCATGGACCGCGAGCAGTACGCGGCCCACGGCATGGCCTGGGTCGCGACCTATGCGGCGGCGCTGCGCCAGACCCTGGCCTGGGCCGAGCGGCTCGACGGCTCGGGCCGCCTCGGCGAGCTCGAGGGGCTGATCTGCCAGGCCGCGTTCGGCGAGTACCTGGCGCAGATGGGCGGCGGGCTGCCGATGAGCCAGGGCGAGATCGTGCGGCTCGCCGATCTCGGGGTCGGCTACGAGGCGACCGGCGTGTTCTCCAACGATTCGGTGTGGGCGCTGATCCGCGGCGGCAACACCTCGGGGGTGCGCATGCGCATCGCGGCCCTGATCTCCGATGGTCATTTCGGCGACCCCGCGCTCGACGACGACACTCTCGACATGGTGCGCGACCAGTTCCGCAAAGTGGCCGAGGACCATCGCGCGGCGGCCCATGAATGGCACAAGCAGGACGTGCTGATCCCCCTCGAGGTGATCCAGCAGCTCGCCGGGCTCGGCATCTTCGGCCTCACCGTACCCGAGGCATTCGGCGGCCTCGGCCTCGGCAAGATGGCGATGTGCGTGGTGACCGAGGAATTGTCGCGCGGCTATATCGGCCTCGGCTCATTGGGCACCCGCTCGGAGATCGCGGCCGAGCTCATTCGCCTCGGCGGCACCGAGGCGCAGAAGGCGAAATGGCTGCCCCGGATCGCCAGCGGCGAGATCCTGCCGACCGCCGTGTTCACCGAACCCGGCACCGGCTCCGACCTCGGCTCCTTGCGCACCCGCGCGGTCAAGGCCAAGGGGAGCAATGGGGACGACGTCTACCGGGTGACCGGCAACAAGACCTGGATCACCCACGCCGCGCGCAGCGACGTGATGACCCTGCTGGTCCGCACCGATCCGAGCGAGCCCGGCTACAAGGGCCTCTCCATGTTCATCGCCGAGAAGCCGCGCGGCACCGAGAACGATCCCTTCCCCGCCCCCGGCATGACCGGCGGCGAGATCCGGGTGCTCGGCTATCGCGGCATGAAGGAGTACGAGCTCGGCTTCGACGGCTTCGAGGTGAAGGCCGAGAACCTGCTCGGCGGCATCGAGGGCCAGGGCTTCAAGCAGCTCATGGCGACCTTCGAGTCGGCGCGCATCCAGACCGCGGCGCGCGCCGTCGGCGTCGCGCAATGCGCCATGGAGCTCGGCCTCGCCTATGCCCGCGAGCGCATCCAGTTCGGCAAGCAGATCTACGAATTCCCCAGGGTCGCCGGCAAGCTCGCCTGGATGGCGGTCGAGACCATGGTCGCCCGCCAGCTCAGCTATTTCGCCGCGCGCGAGAAGGATTCCGACCGGCGCTGCGACATCGAGGCGGGGATGGCCAAGCTGCTGGCCGCCCGGGTCGCCTGGGCCAACGCCGACAACGCCCTCCAGGTCCATGGCGGCAACGGCTATGCCGAGGAATACCCGATCTCCCGCGTGCTGTGCGACGCCCGCATCCTCAACATCTTCGAGGGCGCCGCCGAGATCCAGGCCCAGGTCATCGCAAGGGGACTGCTGAGCGGGCGGAACTGAGCGGCTGCGCGCGAAGGCTTACCCCCTCACCCAGCCCCGGGTAAACTCGGGCAAGCCTCACCAACCCTGCGCAACCCTTGTAACTGGACAGGGGTGAGTAGTCATGGATGATCGATTTGGTTGCAGGGCGGAAGCCCGCGTCGGGGCGATTGGGGCACCAGCTTGTGCACCGGCACGCTGCTGCTGGCCGGCGCCGGGGTGGTGCACGGGCGGCGCTACACCACCCATTGGGCGTTCGCCGACAACCTGGCCGCGCTCGGCGAAGGCGAGGTGGTGAAGAAGGTGGGCTACATCGCCGACGGCAACCCGGTCACCGCCGCCGGGGTCTCCGCCGGGATCGACATGTCGCTCTGGCTGCTCGGCCAGATGCTCGGCGACGAGTTCGCCCGCACCACCCAGAAATACATGGAGTACGAGCCGGCCCCACCCTACGACGTCACGGGCTGGGTGCCGGAGGGCCAGACCGGCCGAATTTCGCCGCCGCCCTGTCGCTACTTCCGGTTGATAGTCTCGACAAAAAATCGCCACTATGGTGAGCTAGAGAAAACGCGACCCGGAGTTGCCGACGCTGGGCACAAGTCGATGACGGCGGTGCGCTGAGCGATGCAGAAAGAAAATGTCGAGCCCTCGGCCCCTTCGGCCCAGAGTTATCGACCGACATTTCTCCGTCGGGGTCTGGCGTTTGCCCTCGCGCCACTCGCAGGGCTCGCCGTCGTCACGCTGTGTCTGTTTGCCCTGCTCGCCCTCAACCCCGAACCGAGATCGCACTACACCAGCATCCAACTATTGAAGTTGAGCGTGGGCGCGATTGTGATATTCGGCGTGCTTCCCGCTTATATCGTCACCGCTACGGCCGGCGTTTTGCTGCACGCGTGGCTTGAACGTCACCATCGGCGCGGGATCGTGGCCTACATCGCGCTGGGTGGTGCGCTGGGCCTGACTTCATTGCTGTTGCTCCGGTCGACGGAATTGCTGTTGCGCTGGTCGACGAAATTTCGGCCACCTCTCTCGCTCCCCGAACTGGTCGAGTTCGCATGCTTTGTCCTGATCGGCGGGTTCGTCGGCGGGTACGCCTTCAGGTCCATCTGCTTCGGCAGGAAGTCGACCGGCCAGAAGCCGGCCGGCGCACGCGAATGAATGGGCGTCTTTTCAATGCCGCGCTGGCGCACCCGCATTCGCAATACGGATGGCGCGATCCGGGACGACGAGCGCGGGCAGAAAATTCGCCCATCCTCATGCTTCGACAGGCTCAGCATGAGGGCGCATTTTGGGTTCCAAAACCTCACCCTGAGCCTGTCGAAGGGTGAGGCAGCACGATTCGTGTTTGGATAGAGAGCCATACCCTTGCATCTGCAATTTCCTTACCCTATAGTAAGGAATCATCTTGGTAGTAAGGTCCGCCATGTCCACCGCCACGCTGACCAGCAAGGGTCAGACGACGATCCCAAAGGACATCCGCGACCGGCTGCATCTGAAGCCCGGTGATCGGCTGGAGTTCGTGCTCCAACCGGACGGGCGGGTGCTGATGATCCCGGCGACGGTCGACGTGCGCGACCTCAAGGGCATCCTGCCCAAGCCGAAGCGGACGCTCAGCCTCGACGACATCGATCGGGTGATCCGGGTCACGGCTGTCGAGCGATCGACGAAGCGCCGGTAGAGGCACCACGGTGAAGGGGCTCGACAGCAACGTCGTGTTGCGCCTGCTGGTCGCCGACGACCCGGAGCAGGCAGAGCGCGCTGCCGCCTACATCGCCGCGCACTGCACGCCGGACTCGCCCGGCTGGATCAACCGGGTTGTGCTTTGCGAACTGGTCTGGGTGCTCGACCGCGGCTACGGTTACGATCGCGAGCAAATCGCCGGTGCCGTGGAAGGGCTCGTTTCGGCGAGCCAGATCCGGGTCGAGGATCCGAATGCTGTCTGGGCGGGACTGCGAGCGCTGCGGCGAGGTCAGGATTTTGCTGACACTGTCATCGCTCAGACCAATCGAGACGCCGGCTGCGCGGCGACCGCCACTTTCGACCGTCGCGCGGCGCGCCTCGACGACTTCGAGCTGATCTGACCGCCCTTTACCACTTCCCCGTATTCTGCATCGAACTCCACGGCTCGGCCGGGGGCTTGGCCGCGCCTTTCTGCAGGATCTCGATCGAGATGTTGTCGGGCGAGCGCACGAAGGCCATGCGGCCGTCGCGCGGCGGGCGGTTGATGGTGACGCCGCCGTCCTTGAGCCGCTGGCAGGTGGCGTAGACATCGTCCACCTCATAGGCCAGATGGCCGAAATTGCGCCCGCCGTCGTATTTCTCCGGGTCCCAGTTGTAGGTCAGCTCGACCTGGGCGTCCTCGTCGCCGGGCGCCGCCAGGAACACCAGGGTGAAGCGGCCCTGGTCGTTGTCGTAGCGCCGGATCTCCTTGAGGCCGAGCTTGTCGCAGTAGAAATCCAGCGACTTGTCGATATCGGTCACCCGGACCATGGTGTGCAGATATTTCATCGCGACGGTTCCCTTACCCTCCGGCGCCGTTCGGCGCCAAATGCCCCGCGGGCGCCGTTCGGCGCCAAACATCATGGCCCGGCTTGGCTAAGCGCCGGCTCGGGTCTATATCTTGGCGATGAACGGTTTCATCGCAACCCTGATGTTCGTCGCCATGGCGGCGACCCTGGCGGTCCTGTTCTTCGGCCTGTTCAGCATGGCGCGGGGCGGCGAATTCAACCGCCGCAACGCCAACCGCTTCATGCGCTGGCGGGTGATCCTGCAGGGCGGGGCGATCGTCCTGTTCCTGCTGCTGGTCCTGGTCATGGGCGGGGGGCGCCCCCCCCCCCCCCCCCCCCCCCCCACCCCATGGGCAACCAAAACCCCCACTAAACACGC
>CAYJQC010000020.1:80426-87002 GCA_964372215.1 uncultured Rhodospirillaceae bacterium | reverse complement strand
TGCTGCTCACGCGACGCCTGGCACGCTCACCATGAGTTTCGAGTCGGACTCTTAGCTCTTCCATCCTCTGATCGAGCCTTGCAAGGTCGTCCAGCGCATCTCGTAAGTCAGCGTCCATTCTGCGAATGCGCTCTATATCCGCCGAGAAGTCCCGCGGCACTCCGCGCTCCGCCATCAGGCGAATCAATTGTGCATTGGACAAGACCCGCTGAAGGGGACCATGAATGGGCGCAAGGTGCTGTCCTATGTTGAGCGCCCGCCCTCCTGCACTTTGTGCGGTGAATGCCCCTCCATCTATGGCAGTGGTTGAGCCGCTACCAAGAAACCCGTCCAAATCGGATTTGAGGCGCTCGACGTGGGTCTTCACCTCTGCAACCCTTGATCCCAGGTCGACTATGTTCTGACTTGGAACAACGAGGATGTTGTCGATCGGCTCGAGGGCCACGACCAATTTCATCGCGGCTGCAAGTGTTTGATCCAGCCGTTCAACGCTTACTGGAGGCGATATTCCTGGCGCGTTCGCACTCAAGTCAAACTTTTCGCCATTCGGGCCAGAAATTCTTGAAATCTGTTCCAAGGCACCATCCCACTGCGAGATGACCGACTTGGCGTTCCCAATGATCTCTTCCAATTCCGATGCTGGCATGACGCCCCCACTACGTCCTTGGGATTCCGGCGCGACAGTGATCTGCTACGCTAGGTACTTTACGGCAGTGTCGGGCCTAAGTACCACACGATTACTTGGCGCAAGGAAACCGAGGTCGGAGCAGATTCAGGTCCCAGAGCCTGATCGCCGCACTTAATCAACAGAGGGTTCCAAAGGCCCGCGTCCTTCACGCCGCCGCGCGCCGCGACTCCCCTTGCGCGAAGGCGGCGAGCATGCCGGCGTCGCCGGCCAGGTCGAGGAAGGTGTAGCGGTTGCGGATCTGGCGCGCCCGGGTGACGGCGTCGCGGTAGAACGCCGGCGGCCAGCCGAGATCGCCGGGCCGCGTCGGCGCGCCGGCGGCGATCAGCGCGCGCTCGAGCATGGCGACCGGCCGCAGCACCGCGGCGAGCGCCGCGCGGATGCCGTCCCAGCGCGCGGCGATGCGGTCGTTGAGCGCGTCGACCGCGGTGGCGTCGAGCGCCTTGGCCGCGAACTCCGTGACGCAGGCGGCGCCGGTCCCGCCGCCGAAATGGGCGTAGATGTCGGCGGCGTCGATCTGGGTCGGCGCCACCCTGGGCACCTGGTCGAGCAGGCGCTGCTGCAGCCGCGCCATGGTGAGGGTGGTGACGCCGATCTGCTCGCCGTGGAAGCTCGCCGGCATCCCGGCGCCGCCCATCATCTCGGCATAGTGGCTGATGAGATGCTCGCCCTCGCTCGCCGGATAGCTGCCGCCGCAGATCACCATGCCGAAGCCCGACAGCACCAGCGTGCGGGCGAGCCGCGCCATCGCGTCGAGATCGCCCCGCATGAGCGCGGCGGAGCTGTCGAACAGCGCGGCCTCGTCGGGCAGCAGCAGGGCGAACGGCGCGTCGCGATAGGGCGTGTCGCGCAGCAGATGCGCGAGCAGCCAGTCGGCCTGGGCGGTCGGCCGGCACAGGGAATCGCCGAGGCCGCTCCGGATCATGCGCGGCGGCGCCGCCGCCAGCACCTGGAGGTCGAGGAACACGCCGGCGGGGGTCGCCGCCGCCAGCGATTTCTTGAGCCCGCCCACGGTGATCGCCGCGTTGGCCGAGCTGTAGCCGTTCATCGACGGCGCGGTGCCGAACACCGCATAGGGCTTGCCGTCCCGGTGGGCGGCGTATTTGCAGAGATCGTTGATGGTGCCGGAGCCGATTGCGACGAGGGCGTCGGCCGACGCGGTGGCGGCGCGCAGCCGCGTCACGGTGTCGTCGTCGGCATGGGGCCGGTCGGGCAGGCGCACCGGCAGGACGGTCGCGATGCCCGCCAGGGCCGCCGCGACCCGCGCGCCCAGCTTCTCGTGGGTGACGGGGTCGCTGACCACCGCCAGGCGCCGGCCGAGCCCGAGGGCGCCGACCAGCTCGGCCTCGCGTCCCGCCAGCGAGGATTCGATCGCCACCGACCTGACCGGCACGGCGATGGCGGCGCCGGTTTCGGGATCGCGCCAGCGTCCGGCCACGAGGTCGGCGATCAGGTGCTGCGACATGTTTCCTCCAGCATGGTGCTCAGGCCGGCGCGGCGAACATCGGCTTGAGCGCGTCGAACAGGCGGCGATAGCGGCCATGGGCCTCGTCATAGGCGGCGCGGGTCGCGGGATCGGGCTCGAGCGTTTCCGCCACCGTGCCGATTTCGGTCGCCGCCGCGGCGACATCGGGAAACGCGCCCGCCGCCACCGCGGCCAGCAGCCCGGCGCCGACCGCCGAGCTGTCGGCGACGCGCGCGCGCTCGACGGGCAAGCCGGTCAGGTCGGCGCGGATCTGCGCCCACAGCCGGCTCCTGGCGCCGCCGCCCATGACCCGCACCGCGCGCACAGGCACGCCCATCTCGGCGAGCCTGGTCGCCACGTCGCGCAGGCCGAAGGCGGTGCCTTCGAGGGCCGCGCGAGCGAAGGCGGCGGGACCGTGCGCCGGCGTCATGCCGTAGAAGCAGCCGCGCGCCCCGGCGATCCATTCCGGCGTCATGGCGCCGGCGAGGGCCGGCAGGAACAAGAGGCCGTCGCTGCCCGGCCGCGCCTCGGCCGCGCGCGCGTCGAACGCGGCGAAGTCGGGAATCGACAGCAGGCCGCGCAGCCATTCCAGCGCGCCGCCGGAGATCCAGCCGGGGTTCTCGATGTAGTTGAGCGCCGAGCCGACGAAGCGGTGGGTCTCGAGCAGGCCGGTCGCGTCGATCAGCGGCCGCTCGTCGAGGGCGCCCACCACCTCCGCCGTGCCGAGCACGTTGGCAATGATGCCGGGCGCCACCAGCCCGGCGCCGAGCGGGGTCGAGAAATCGTCGCCGGTGCCGACCGCCACCGGAATCCCCGCCGGCAGGCCGCTGAGCGCCGCGCCGGCGGCGTGCAGGGTTCCGGCCGCGCTCTCGCTCGGCGCCAGCGCCGGCAGCAGGGCGCGCGCGATGCCGAAGGTGGCCAGCAGGTCGTCGGCGTAGTCGGCGGCCGCGAGGTCGTAGACCAGGCTGGTGGAGGCGAGGCCGTGATCCATCGCGCGCGCGCCGGTCAGCCGCGCCACCAGATAGGAGACCGGCTGGTGGAAACAGTGCGCGCCCTGCGCCGCCGGCAGATGGTCGAGGCACCAGCGGATCTTGGGCGCCAGGTGGCTGCCGTCGAGATTGGCGCCGGTGCGGGCGCGGATCGCGCCGGCGTCCATGCGGGCGCGCACGCCGTCCAGCACCGCATCGGCGCGCCGGTCCATCCAGATCAGGCAGGGCGCCAGGGCCGATCCGTCGGCGCCGGTCGGCACGCAGCCGTCGAGCTGGCCGGCGAGGCCGAGGGCGGTGACCTCGGCGGGCCGGCGCCCGGCAGCGGCCAGCGCGTCGGCGATGGCGGGGCCGATTGCGGCTTCCCACAGATCGGGCGCCTGCTCGGCCTGGCCGGGACCCGGGAAGGCGATCGCATAGCTGCGCCTGCCGCTGCCGAGGAGGCGCAGGCGCGCGTCGAGCACGGCCGCCTTCAGGCTCTGGCTGCCGATGTCGACGCCGACGAACACGCCTGCGGAATCCCGGCCGGCGCCGGCGCTCAGGCCGCCTTGCAGGCGTCGAGGATGCGGTCGAGCTGGTTGGCGAGCAGGCCGAGCCGCGGGCAGAAGCTGCCGTCGAGCGCGGCGGTGCCGATGGTGAAGAGATCGGCGCCGGCCGCCGCCACCGCCTGGATGCGCGCCGGCGAATCGATGCTGCCGGCGACGATCACGGTCTTGTCGGTACCGCGCCGGGCCGCCCGGATCAGGTCGAGCGGATCGGCCTCGGTGGCGCGATAGGCCAGCAGATCGACCCCGGCGCAGCCCTGGGCCACCATGGCCTTGGTGTCGGCTTCGATCTTCGCCGGCGTGCCGCCGAGCTTGGTCGGGTGGCCGACGGGGCTGCCGGGGAACGGGTAAAAGCCGGTCTCGCTGCCCTTGACGATCGACAGCACCGCCTCGACCTGGGTGCCGCCGAGCAGGCAGTCGACCCTGAGCCTGACACCGATCTCGGCCGAGCGCAGCGCGCTGTCGCGGTCGGCCGAGACCACCTCCATGTGGGTGGTGCGGCCGTCCGCCTTCATGCGGTCGTGCAGCCGGCGCAACGTATCGGGCGCGACGCCGACATCCTTGAAGCCGATATGGTTGAGCTTGACGTGGCGGATCGCCGCGTAGACCTCGAGGCAGTCCTCGATCGTCTGGTCGTTGCGGGTCAGCATGAAGATGAAGTCCATGTCGCCTCCGGCCTGCTCCGCCGCGGTTTCTGGCGCGCCGCGGACCGCCCCGGCCCGCTCGCCCAGACCCTAATCGGGCAGCGCGATTTTCACAATCGAAATTCTGGGGTCAATTCGTTTTCGCAAACGAAAACACCGGTCACGCTGCCGCCTCGTCCGCCGCGGCGACATGGAGCCGGACCCCGGCGGCGGCCAGCAGCCGGGCGATCGACGGCGGCGGCGCGGCATCGGTGAACAGGGCGTCCATGTCGGTCAGGTTGCCGACCCGGGCCATGGCGTTGCGGCCGAACTTGCTGTGGTCGGCGACCACGAAGCGCTGGCGCGAATTGGCGATGATCGCCTGGGACACCTGCACGTCGCGCGGATCGAAATCGAGCAGCGCGCCGTCCTCGTCGATGCCGCCGACCGCGATGATCCCGAAATCGACCTTGAAGCGCGCGATGAACTCGACCGTGGCCTCGCCGACCACGCCCTGCTCGCGACCGCTCACCAGCCCGCCGGCCAGGATCACCTGGAACGTCTCGTGCTGGCTCAGAAGGTTCACCACATGCAGGTTGTTGGTGATCACCCTGAGGCCGCGATGGCCGAGCAGGGCGCGCGCCACCTCCTCGGTCGAGGTGCCGATGCCGAGGAACAGCGAGGCGTCGTCGGGCACCTGGGCGGCCACCAGTCGGGCGATCCGCCGCTTTTCCTCGAGATGGCGCACCTGGCGGGTCTGGTAGGCGAGGTTCTCGACCGAGGACGGCAGCCCGGCGCCGCCGTGGTAGCGCCTGAGCAGATCCTGCTCGCAGAGCTGGTTGATGTCGCGCCGGATGGTCTGGGGCGTCACCCCGAAATGCGCGGCCAGCGCCTCGATCGAGACGAAGCCCTGCTGGCGCACCAGGGCGAGGATCCGGTCGTCGCGCGAGGCCTGTGGCATGGCGGCATCCTAGCCGCGCGGAAGTTCGACCGCAAAGCAAGTCGGCGGAAAGTTTTCGAATACGAATGAAGCCCGCTACCTGAGCAGGAACCCGTCCCGCAGCAGGTCGTCGGGCTCGGCGACGAACTGGGCCTTGCCGGTGTAGTGGGCGCGGCCCGTCACCTCGACGGTGACCGCGTCGCGCCCGTTCAGCTCGCGGGCGGCGCCGAGGGCGGCGAGCTTCAGCCGCGAGGCGACCCGGCCGCCGAATCGCGCGCCGGTCACGCTTTCGAACAGCCGGCTGCGGCCGGCGCTGATCTGGCCGCGGGCGTGCTGCAGCGCGATGCGCGCGGTGACGCCCGAGCCGGTCGGGCTGCGGTCGACCTCGCGCGTGGCGAACACGCAGACATTGGCGGTCGGTTCCTCGCTCCAGATGTCGGCGCCATCGGTCAGGATGGTGCCGTACAGGAAGGCGAGGTCGGGATCGTCGGGATGGACCAGCGGCACCTGGGCCTTGGCCGCCTCGGTCACCGCCGCCGCCGCGTCGGTCAGGTCGCGCACCGCCGAACTGCGCACGTCGAGGCCGAAGCGCGCCGCCGGCAGCACCGCGTAGAACGCCCCGCCATAGCCGATGTCGAGGCTGACCACGCCGTGGCCCGGCACCGTCACCGCCTGGTCGAGGGCGAAGGCGAAGGCCGGCACGCTCTCGAACCGCACCGCGCCGGTGCGGCCGTGCTCGTCGACCGCGACCTGGGCGCGCACCAGGCCGCACGGGCACTGGATCGCGACCGGCGTCTCCGGGCGCCGGGCCGCGACCAGCCCGCTGTCGACCGCCCAGCGGCCGAGCGCGATAACCGCGTGGCCGCACATGGTGGAATAGCCCTCGTTGTGCATGAACAGCACCGCGAGGTCGGCGTCGGGCAGGTCGGGCTCGACCGGGATCACCCCGTACATGTCGAAATGGCCGCGCGGCTCGAACACCAGCCGGCCGCGCAGATGGTCGAGATGCTCGCGCGCATAGCGGCGCTTGGCCAGGATCGTGTCGCCGGCAATCGCCGGATAGCCCGCGGTCACGATGCGCACCGGCTCGCCGCCGGTATGCATCTCGACGGTCTCGATCAGGCCCGCCGCCGGGCCCGTGTCCTGGTCGCCGTCGCGCGCCGCCGCACCCTGATCGTTCATCGCCACCTTCCCGATTCCGGCCCGAACTTGCGGGCATGCGCACGAAGCTACCCGCCCGGGCCGGCCGACCACAAGCGCGGGCGCCGGGCCCCCCCCCGCCCCCCCGCCCGCGCCGCCCCAGGGGCGCCCCCCCCCCGCGCGGAAAACGGG
>CAYJQC010000020.1:78634-80416 GCA_964372215.1 uncultured Rhodospirillaceae bacterium | reverse complement strand
CCCCCCCCCCCCCCCCCGCCGGGCCCCCCCCCCCCCCCGGCGGGCCCCCCCCCCGCCCCCGCGCGGGGGGCCGGCGCGACGATTGACGCGCAGCGCCCGGGCGCTAACCTGTGGCCGGGAACGACCCCAGGAACCATCGGCGGGAGTACGCGGCGTGGCAACCAATGTCCGGATCAACGGCCAGCGGCTGTGGGACAGCCTGATGGAGATGGCGAAGATCGGCGCCACCGAGAAGGGCGGCAATTGCCGCCTGGCGCTGACCGATCTCGACCGCGAGGCGCGCGACCTGTTCGTGCGCTGGTGCAAGGAGGCCGGCTGCAGCGTCACCGTCGACAGAATCGGCAACATCTTCGCCCGGCGCCCGGGCAAGGACGATTCCCTACCCCCCATCATGACCGGCAGCCATCTCGACACCCAGCCCACGGGGGGCAAGTTCGACGGCGTCTATGGCGTGCTGGCCGGGCTCGAGGTGATCCGCACCCTGAACGACACCGGCTACGAGACCGCGGCACCGGTCGAGGTCGCGGTGTGGACCAACGAGGAGGGCTCGCGCTTCGCCCCGGCGATGGTGGCGTCGGGCGTGTTCGGCGGGGTGTTCGATCTCGACTACGCGCTCAGCCGCGCCGATACCGACGGCAAGACCATGGGCGAGGAGCTCCGCCGCATCGGCTATGCCGGCGAGACGCAAGTCGGCGGCCGCCCGATCGGCGCCTTCTTCGAGGCCCATATCGAGCAGGGACCGATCCTCGAGGCCGAGCGCAAGACCATCGGCGTGGTCCAGGGCGTGCAAGGCATCCGCTGGTTCGAGGTCACGCTGACCGGGCAGGAGGCGCATGCCGGCCCGACCCCGATGCGCCGGCGCAAGGACGCCCTGGTCGGCGCATCGCGCATGGTCGGCGAGGTCAACCGCATCGGGCTCGCCAACCTGCCCCATGCCTGCGCCACCGTCGGCATGATGCAGGTGTTCCCCAATTCGCGGAACGTGATCCCGGGGCGGGTGTTCTTCACCGTCGATTTCCGCCATCCCGACGAGAAGGTGCTGGCCGCCATGGCCCAGTCGCTCGAGCACGCCTGCCGCGACATCGCCGACGACATCGGACTCGTCCTCGACTTCAAGGAGATCTGGTACTCGCCGCCGGTGAAGTTCGCGCCCGAATGCGTGGCGGCGGTGAAGAGCGCCGCGGGCGATCTGGGCTTCGCCCATCTCGACATCATCAGCGGCGCCGGCCACGATTCGGTCTATGTCTCGCGGGTCGCGCCGACCGCGATGGTGTTCGTGCCCTGCGAGAACGGCATCAGCCACAACGAGATCGAGAACGCGACGCCGGAGGATCTCGCGGCCGGCTGCGACGTGCTGCTGCGCGCCATGCTGGCCCGCGCCGACGCGCCGGCGGCTTGAGCGGGACGCCCGGGCGCGGCATCGACGTCACGTCCAAAAGCAAGTGACGCCCAAAGACACGTGACGTCCAAAAGAAAGAGGGCGGGGCGATTTTCGTCGCCCCGCCAATTTCATGGCCATCCTGGCCCAAGGGAGTCACGAGACTAACAGGATGCCGACCGGCACTTCGCCGCCGCCGACGATCGGCCCCAAGCTACATCCGAAGGTAGCACCGGGATCGTCGACGGAAGCAAGCGCGAGTCGCAGGCAAAAGTTTAACGATGGTCTCTCCACCGATCCAGGAAATTCTGCGGCTACGGAAATCAATGCCTTGGCGCCGGGCCGGGCCCCCCCCCCCCCCCGGCCGGCCCCCCCCACAAACCCCCCGGGGGTGGAGGGGGCGT
>CAYJQC010000020.1:0-78624 GCA_964372215.1 uncultured Rhodospirillaceae bacterium | reverse complement strand
TTTCGCGCCCACCCAAAACAACGCGCGGGGCGGGGCGGGCCCCCCCGCCCCGCCCCGCCCGGCCACCCGAAACTCAGCGCATGTCGTTCAGCTTCCAGTCGTAGCGGTCGTCGTCGATATCGGTGCGGCCGACCAGCGCCCGCGACAGCTCGGCCCCGGCATAGCGGCGCAGATGGGCGATCACCGAAACCTCGTCGCCGCCGAAATCGGCCTCGTACCAGAGATAGAGGCTGGAAACGACCAGATCGCCATCGATGATGGCGACCGCGCGCGGGTGGTTGACATAGGTCCTGGCGCCGTCCTCGAGCAGGCGCTCGGCATTGCTGGCGGTGAACGCCTCGCGCTGCAGGTTGGGGCAGCCCAGCGCGGCGCAGTTCAGCGCGTAGTGCAGGCGCGGATCCGTCCAGATTGGCCGCAGGATGCGATGCTCGATGTCGTCGAGCGACAGCTCGATCGCCTCGACCACCGCCAGCTTGCGCCGCCACGGCCCGTCGCCGAACAGGCTGTCGAAGAACCCGCCGGTCAGGTCGATGTCGAGGATCGAGTCGACCGGGTAGTGCTGCACCACCAGGTGCACGGTGAGGGCGTTGTAGAGATTGATCCAGAAGGCACGCTGCTCGGCCCGGCTGAAGCGGCTGATCGGCGTCGCCTCCAGGCGGCCGATATAGGCGTCGAGCGCCGAGGCGTCGGCCTCGGTCACCCAGCGATAGGCGACGCGCGCGATGCCGTCGTCGCCGACCACCACGTAGGACTTGAGAAAGCGGTCCCAGGCGCTGTGATCGATGGTCTCCTGGCTGCTCGGATCGTGCACCGTCCACTGCTCCCAGAGATCGGCGGACGGGGCCGCCCGCACCGGCGCCGCGCCGACGCACAGCAGCGCCACGAGCAGTGCAAGCAGCGGGGCCAGCACTCGATGCCGGCGCGCCGACGGGCGAAAATCCCTGGTGCGGCGCCACGGTTGCGCCCATCTCTTCATCACGGCACCTGTTGTAGGATGCCTGCGCCCATGATGGAAGCGGCCCGGCCCGCATGCCGGACCGAGGGATCGTCATTGACGAATTCGTGAACGAGGGTTTCAGCAGCATGCGCTCCCCATCTCTTCGACCGAGCCGGACTTCCGCCCGTCGCGTGCTGGCCGCGGTCGCGCTGGCCGCGGCGCTCCTGGCGACGGCCGGGCCGGCCGCCGCCGGCTGCAAGAACGCGCCGGAACCGGGGGTCGACTGGAGCGGCTGCGACAAGACCAAGGTCAGCCTGCGCGGCAACGACATGCACGGCGCCAATCTGAGCGGCGCGCAGCTCGGCCGCGCCGACCTGCGCGAGGCCAACCTGGCCGGCGCCAACCTGAGCGATGCGCAATTGGGCCGCGCCGCGCTCAACGGCGCCGATCTCACCGGCGCCAACCTGAACAAGGCGGAGTTGGTCCGGGTCGACCTCGAGGGCGCGATCCTGGCCGGCGCGACGCTGATCGGCGCCGAGATGGGGCGCACCGACCTGAGCGGCGCCCACCTCGCCGGGGCGATCCTCGACAAGGCCTATCTCGGCCGGGCGAAGTTCGACGGGGCCGATCTCTCCGGCGCCTCGCTGGCCAAGATCGCGGCACCGCGCGCGGCGTTCGACGGCGCCAATCTGGCCGGTGCCAATCTCGAGAAGAGCGACCTCGACCGCAGCTTCTTCGCCGCGGCCAATCTCTCGGGCGCCAATCTGGACCAGGCCTATCTCGCCCACGCCGATTTGCGCAGCGCCGTACTGGCCGATGCCGACCTGACCGACGCGGTGTTGTACATGGCGCGGATCGACGGTACCGATCTCTCGCCGGCAAGGGGCCTGACCCAGCGCCAGGTCGACGACGCCTGCGGCGACGGGGAAACCAAGCTGCCGGAAGGACTTACCGCCGGCGCGACCTGGCCCTGCCCGGACCCGCCCGAACGCGAGGTCGAAGAGGATTGATTTAAATACCAAATTCGGGCGCCCGCCGCCATTGACCTGAGGCGTCCGGCCGCTAGAATTCCGCCGGGTTTCGCCTCGCGGGGCAGTTGGCCAGGACCGGTTCGGACGTTCGTGCGCCGACGCGGCGTCGAGGGGTTGGCCGGACGAGTTCTTGGGGGGGCGCGGGGGGCCGGGTTCCGCAGGCTCCGGTCCCCCGTCTGCCGCAGGGGCCAGCCCTCCCTCCGCCGCAAGCCGTTTTTAGCCGCAGCACAGCCCGATCCGCCATGGCCGCCTGGAAGCGCCTCCGCCGCGACCGCCTCGCCCTCGTCGGACTGGCGATCATCGCGCTCACCACACTGGCGGCCCTGGGCGCGCCGGTGCTGGCGCCGTTCGATCCGGCCGAGCAGTTCTTCGACGGGCTGACCCTCGAGGGCTCGCCCCTGCCGCCCGACGCCAAGTATTGGATGGGCACCGACCTGCTCGGCCGCGACCTGTTCTCGCGCCTGCTCTACGGCGCGCGCACCTCGCTGCTGATCGGCGTCGTCGCCAACGGCGCCGCGGTGCTGATCGGGACCCTGCTGGGTGTCACCGCCGGCTATCTGCGCGGCGCCGCCGGCACCGCGATCATGCGCTTCACCGACCTGATGATGGCGTTCCCGGCCCTGCTGCTGGCGATTGCGCTGGCCGCCATCTTCGCGCCGAGCCTGTGGATCGTCGCCATGGTGATCGCGCTGGTGAACTGGGTGCAGATCGCCCGGGTCATCTACACCGAGACCACCGCATTGGCCGAGCGCGAGTACATCGAGGCGGCGCGGGCCCTCGGCGCGCGCTGGCCGCGCATCCTGTTCCTGCACATCCTGCCCCATCTGGTGCCGACCATCCTGGTCTACGCGACCCTCGGCATCGCCACCACCGTGCTGCTCGAGGCGACCCTCTCGTTCCTCGGCATCGGGGTGCGGCCGCCGACGCCGTCCTGGGGCGGCATCATCTTCGAGAGCCAGTCCTATTTCCTGACCGCGCCCTGGCTGGTGTTCTTTCCCGGCCTCGCCATCATGGCGCTGGCGCTGGCCTTCAACCTGGTGGGCGACGCGCTGCGCGACGTGCTCGACCCGACCCAGCGGGGACGCGGCTAGATGCTGCGCTATCTCGCCCGCCGGCTGGTCGCCTCGGCGCTGATCCTGCTCGGCGTCACCGTCATCACCTTCGCGCTCGCGTATCTGATCCCGGCCGATCCGGTCCGCATGATCGCGGGGCGCAGCGCCACCGCCGAGACGGTCGCCTCGATCCGCCACGAGCTTGGCCTCGACCTGCCCCTGCACCAACAGTATCTCGGCTATCTCGGCGATCTCCTGCAGGGCGACCTGCGACGCTCCTACGTGCAGAAGACCGAGGTCGCGGTGCTGATCGAGAGCCGCCTGCCGGCGACCCTGCTGCTGATGGCCGGCGCGATCTTCTTCGAGCTGCTGCTCGGCATCCCCGCCGGCATCTACGCCGCCACGAGGCGCGGCCGGACGAGCGACAAAGGCGTGATGATCCTGTCCTTCGCCGGGGTCTCGACCCCGCAATTCGTGGTCGGCCTGCTGCTGCTCTATGTCTTCGCCAATCGGCTCGCCTGGTTCCCGATGAGCGGCTACGGCACGATCTGGCACCTGATCCTGCCCGCCCTGACCCTCGGCATCGCCGGCGGCGGCTGGTACTCCCGGATGATCCGCTCGTCGATGATCGACGTGCTGCGCCAGGACTATGTCCGCACCGCCCGGGCCAAGGGGGTGTCGGAGCGCGGCGTGGTGCTGGTCCACGCGCTCAGGAACGCGGTGCTGCCGGTGGTCGCCATGATCGGCCTCGACATCGGCATCTTCATGAGCGGCGCGGTGGTGGTGGAATCGGTCTTTGGCTGGCCCGGGATCGGCCAGCTCGCCTGGCAGGCGATCCAGCGGCTGGACTACCCCATCATCATGGGGGTGACCCTGGTGGCGGCGGTCGCCATCGTGCTCGGCAACCTGATCGCCGACCTGCTGGCGCCCCTGGTTGACCCGCGCATCCGCCTGGGTTGAGATGGCGCGAGCCGGAATGGGCGACCCTGGAGGACTGGTGACCAGCCCAGGGTGACCCGCGAGAAACGAGGCGGACCGGATCTGGGGGCAGATTCGCACCGGACTATTATACTCGGATCGTCAGATAGACAGGCTGGGAGGCCACGAACATGAAGCGACTACTCCTGTCGACGGCCGCGGCGCTTGCGCTGCTGGTCGCCGCACCCGCCGGCCATGCCGCCGAGATGGCGAAGCAGGGCGGCAGCATGGTCGTCACCTACAAGGACGACGTTTCCACCCTGGATCCGGCCATCGGCTACGACTGGCAGAACTGGTCGATGATCAAGAGCCTGTTCGACGGGCTGATGGACTATGCGCCCGGCACCACCGAGCTGATTCCCGACCTGGCCGAGAGCTACGAGATCTCGGCGGACGGCACGGTCTTCACCTTCAAGCTGCGGCCGGGCGTCAAGTTCCACAACGGGCGCGCGCTGACCGCCGCCGACATCAAATACTCGATCGAGCGCGCGGTGAATCCGGCGACCCAGAGCCCGGGCCAGGGCTTCTTCGCCTCGATCGCCGGCTTCGACGAGATGGCCGGCGGCAGCGCCGGCGAGCTCAGCGGCATCGCCACGCCGGACGACCATACGGTGGTGATCACCCTGTCGCGGCCCGACGCCACCTTCCTGCACGTCATGGCGATCAACTTCTCCTTCGCCGTGCCGAAGGAGGCGATCGACGAGTACGGCGCCGATTTCGCCACCCATCCCGTGGGCACCGGCGCGTTCAAGCTCCGGGAATGGACGCTCGGCCAGCGCGTGGTGTTCGAGCGCAATCCCGACTACTACCGCGAGGGCCTGCCGCATCTCGACGAGATCACCTTCGAGATCGGCCAGGAGCCGACGGTCGCCCTGCTGCGCCTGCAGCGCGGCGAGGTCGACATCCTCGGCGACGGCATCCCGCCGGCGCAGTTCGCCGAGGTGATGGCCGATCCCGCCAATGCCGGGCTGATCGTCGAAGGCGGCCAGCTTCACACCGGCTACGTCACCATGAACGTGACCCAGCCGCCGTTCGACAAGGTGCAGGTGCGCCAGGCGGTCAACATGGCGATCAACAAGGATCGCATCGTGCGCATCATCAACAACCGCGCGGTGCCGGCCAACCAGCCGCTGCCGCCGGCGATGCCGGGCTACGACACCGCCTATGCCGGCTATCCCTTCGACGCCGCCAAGGCCAAGGAGCTGCTGGCCGAGGCCGGCTACGCCGACGGCTTCACCACCGAGATCTACGCCATGAACACCGATCCCAACCCGCGCATCGCCCAGGCGATCCAGCAGGACCTGGCGCAGGTCGGCATCACCGCCGAGATCAAGTCGCTGGCCCAGTCGACGGTGATCGAGGCCGGCGGCAACGGCACCGCGCCGATGGTCTGGTCGGGCGGCATGGCCTGGATCGCCGACTTCCCGGATCCGTCCAACTTCTACGGGCCGATCCTGGGCTGCGGCGGCGCGGTCGAGGGCGGCTGGAACTGGGCCAAGTACTGCAACGAGGCGCTCGACGCCCGTGCCGCCGAGGCCGACGCCATGGTCGGCGCCGACAAGGCGGCCGCGCGCCTGGAGAAGTGGCGCGCGATCTTCATCGACGCGATGGCCGAGGCGCCCTGGGCTCCGGTGTTCAACGAGCAGCGCTTCACCATGCACTCGGCACGGCTCGGCGGCGACGACGCGCTGTTCGTCGATCCCGTCCACATCCCCGTGCACTACGACTACGTGTTCGCCAAGGACGCGCAATAGCCGAACGCGCCGGGCGGGTCGTCCCACGAGGCGGCCCGCCCGTCCTCTTTCGGGCGCCGCGGCGCCGGCGCCGCTCGTGCCGGCGCGCGGTTCCCCCGGCATGCCACAGCCAGGATCCCGCTTCATGTCGCCACGCTGCAGCCACACCATCCACAAGCACGACAGCCACTATGGCTGGAACAACGCGAACGCCCCGAGGCTGACGGTCAAGCCCGGCGAGACCGTCGAGTTCGAGACCGTCGATTCCTCCGGCGCGCAGCTCTCGCCGGACGCGACCCTGGCCGACCTGGCGGCGCTCGATTTCGGCAAGGTCAATCCGGTGACCGGCCCGGTGTTCGTCGACGGCGCCGAGCCCGGCGACGCCATCAAGGTGACGATCCTGGGGCTGACGCCGTCGGGCTGGGGCTGGACCGCCAACATCCCCGGCTTCGGCCTGCTCGCCGACCAGTTCAAGGAGCCGGCGCTGCATATCTGGAAGTACGACGCGGGCTCGCTCGCGCCGGCGCTCTTCGGCCCCGGCGGGCGCGTGCCGCTGAAGCCGTTCTGCGGCACCATCGGCCTCGCCCCGGCGGAAGCCGGGCAGCATTCGGTGGTGCCGCCGCGCCGGGTCGGCGGCAACATGGACATCCGCGACATGGCCGCGGGCACCGAGCTCTACTTGCCGGTCGAGGTGGCGGGCGGACTGTTCTCGGTCGGCGACACCCATGCGGCCCAGGGCGACGGCGAGGTCTGCGGCACCGCGATCGAGAGCCCGATGTCGGTCGCGCTCAAGTTCGACCTGGTGAAGAACGCCGGCCTGATCTTCCCGCGCTTCACCACGCCGGGCCCGATCGACCGCCATGTCGACGCCAAGGGCTTCGAGGTGACGACCGGCATCGGTCCCGACCTGATGGAGGCGGCGCGCGCCGCCGTCGCCGGCATGATCGGCCTGCTGGCCCGCGAGCATCACCTGAACCCGGTCGACGCCTACATGCTGTGCAGCGTCTGCGGATCCCTGCGCATCAGCGAGGTCGTCGACATGCCGAACTGGGTGGTGTCGTTCTACTTCCCGCGCGTCGTCTTCGAGTGACGGGCGCATCCCACCTTTGTCATGCGCGGGCTTGACCCGCGCATCCACGCCTCGGCCGCTCGGGCATGTTCTACTACGTCTACATTCTCGCCAGCCGCCAAAACGGCACCTTGTACATCGGCGTGACCAGCGATCTGATTCAACGCGGATATCAGCACCGCACCAGCGCAGTCGATGGCTTTACGAAGAGATACGGCGTCAAGCTCTTGGTCCACTGTGAAGAATACGGCGACGTGCGCGTTGCGATTCAGCGCGAAAAGACCATGAAGCATTGGTCGCGCGCCTGGAAGATAGCGCTGATCGAGTCACGCAATCCCGAGTGGCGGGACCTGTACGATGACTTGTGCCGCTGAACCATGGATGCACGGGTCAAGCCCGCGCATGACAAGAAAATGGTAGCCGCCAGCCCGATAGCGACTGACACCGCGCCCCTCCTCGCCGTCGAGGGCCTGACGGTGAGCTTCGCCGGCGAGGACGGCAGCGTGGCGGTGGTCGAGGACGTGTCGTTCGAGGTGCCGGCCGGCGCGGCCATCGGCCTGGTCGGCGAATCCGGTTGCGGCAAGAGCGTCACCGCGATGGCGATCATGCGGCTCCTGAGCATCCCGCCGGCGCGGATCGAATCCGGACGCGTGGCGCTCGAAGGCGACGATCTGCTGCGACTCCCGGAAGCCGAGATGCGCCGCCTGCGCGGCGATCGCATCGGCATGATCTTCCAGGAGCCGATGACCAGCCTCAACCCGACCTTCTCCGTCGGCTTCCAGATCGCCGAGGTGCTGAAGCTGCATCGCGGCCTCGCCGGCGGCGCCGCGCGCGCCGCCGCGATCGACATGCTGCGCCAGGTCGGCATCGGCGCCGCCGAGCGCCGGGTCGACCAGTATCCGCATCAGCTGTCCGGCGGCCTGCGGCAGCGCGTGATGATCGCCATGGCGCTCGCCTGCCGGCCGGCGCTGCTGATCGCCGACGAGCCGACCACCGCGCTCGACGTCACCATCCAGGCGCAGATCCTCGAGCTGCTGGCCGGGCTGCAGCGCGATCTGGGGATGGCGATCCTGCTGATCACCCACGATCTCGGCGTGGTCGCCGAGTTCTGCGACGCGGTGGTGGTGATGTATGCCGGGCGCGTGGTCGAGCGCGCCGCGGCCGCCGGGCTGTTCGCCCGGCCGCGCCATCCCTATACGGCCGGGCTGCTGGCCGCGACCCCGCGCCTTGCCGGCGCTGCGGTCGCGCGCGGCGGCAAGCTGCCGACGATCCCCGGCATGGTGCCGCCGCCCGGCCGCCGCGGGACCGGCTGCACCTTCGCGGATCGCTGCCCGCGCGCGCTGCCGCGCTGCCGGGGCGAGCGCCCGCCTTTGGCCGCCCTCGGCGACGGCCACCACGCCGCCTGCTGGAACCCGCAGCCGTGAGCCCGGACCCGGTGCCGCTGCTGCGGGCGGACAATCTGGTGAAGCATTTCCGCGCCCGCGACGGCCTCGGCCGAGTCCACGCGGTGGACGGCGTCTCGCTCAGCCTGGGGCGCGGCGAGACCCTCGGGATCGTCGGCGAATCCGGCTGCGGCAAGTCGACCCTGGCGCGCGTGCTGCTGCGCCTGGTCGAGCCCGATTCCGGCAGCCTGCAGTTCGACGGCGCGGACCTGCGCGGCGCCGGGCGCGAGGCGCTGCGGGCCCGGCGCCGCGACATGCAGCTGATCTTCCAGGACCCTTACGCCTCGCTCGATCCGCGCATGAGCGTCGGCGCGATCGTCGGCGAGCCGCTCGCCATCCACCGCATCGGCAGCGCGCGCCAGCGCCGCGACAAGGTGGCCGAGCTGCTCGACCTGGTCGGGCTCGGCCCCGATGCGGCGGCGCGATTCCCGCACGAGTTCTCCGGCGGCCAGCGCCAGCGCATCGGCATCGCCCGGGCGATCGCGCTCGAGCCCAAGCTGATCATCGCGGACGAGCCGGTTTCCGCGCTCGACGTCTCGATCCAGTCGCAGATCCTCAACCTGCTGCTCGAGCTCAAGGAACGGCTGCGGCTGTCCTACATCTTCATCTCGCACGACCTCGCCGTGGTCGAGCATGTCAGCGACCGGGTCGCCGTCATGTATCTCGGCCGGATCGTCGAGACCGCCGCGACCGCCGCGCTCTATGCCCGGCCGAGCCATCCCTATACCCAGGCCCTGATCTCGGCGATCCCGCAGCCCGACCCGGCGCGCCGGCGCGCGCGCATCGTGCTCAGCGGCGACATCCCGAGCCCGGAACACCCGCCGGCGGGCTGCCGCTTCCACCCGCGCTGCCCGCAGGCGCTCGAGCGTTGCCGCAGCGAGCCGCCGGCGACCCGCGATCTCGGCACGGCCGACGCGCCGCATCTGGTCGACTGTCACCTGTACTGAGCGACCGAAGCCGCCGCCGCCGCCCGGGTCCGACAAGAAGATTGCGATAGCCTGCCCGGGGCCCCATGTTAGGGCCATGGGACAGAAGATACCGACCCCGGAGCAATTGCGGGCCCAGGCCCGGCGGCGCGAGCGCGACCGCCGGGAACGCCGCGCCGACCAGCGCAACGCGCCGGCCAAGCAGCCCGCCGATCCGGTGGAACTGGCCTCGCTGCTGTCCTTTCCGGCCAGCGATCCGCCGGCCTGGATCGCGCGCCGCCGGAAGTAGCGCTCCCTACTCCATCAGCACGTAGCGGCCCGGGGCGTCCATCAGCGGCGCCAAGCCGTGTTCCGGCGCACCGATCTGTGGCGCCGCGCCGCGCGGGCCGGAGCGCTCGGCCAGCCAGGCGCTCCAGGCCGGCCACCACGAGCCTTCGGTGACCGGCGTCGCCGCCAGCCATTCGTCCGGCGACTTGTGCTTGGCGGAAAGCCCGTTCATGGCGATCTGGTACTGCCGGCGGGGATGGCCGGGCTCGCTGACGATGCCGGCATTGTGGCCGCCGCTGGTCAGCGCATAGGTGATCTCGGTATCGGCCAGCAGATGGATCTTGTAGGTCGAGCGCCAGGGCGCGACATGGTCCTTGGTGGTGCCGACCGCGAAGACGGGCGCGCGGATGTCGGCCAGCGCGACCGGGCGGCCCTCGACCTCGAAGCGGCCCTCGGCCAGGTCGTTGTCGAGGAACAGCCGCCGCAGATACTGCGAATGCATGCGATAGGGCATGCGCGTCAGGTCGGCGTTCCACGCCATCAGGTCGTTCATCGGCTCGCGCTCGCCGCGCAGATAGGTCTTCAGCACCCGCGACCAGATCAGGTCGTTGGAATTCAGGAGCTGGAACGCGCCGGCCATCTGCCGTGTGTCGAGATAGCCCTGCTGCCACATCACGTCCTCGAGGAAGGCGAGCTGGCTCTCGCTGATGAACAGCATGAGCTCGCCGGCCTCGGTGAAATCGGTCTGGGCGGCCAGCAGCGTCACCGTCTTCAGCCGGTCGTCGTCGTCGCGCGCCATCGCCGCGGCGGCGATCGCCAGCAGCGTGCCGCCCAGGCAATAGCCGGCGGCATGCACCTGGCGTCCCGGCAGGATGCGGCCGATGGCGTCGAGCGCCGCGGTGACGCCGAGGCGCAGGTAGTCGTCCATGCCGAGGTCGCGATCGTCGGCATCCGGGTTCTTCCACGAGACCATGAACACGGTATGGCCCTGGCCGACCAGGTAGCGCACCAGTGAGTTCTCCGGCGACAGGTCGAGCACGTAGTACTTCATGATCCAGGCCGGCACGATCAGCACCGGCTCGGCCAGCACGGTCTCGGTCGCCGGCGCGTACTGGATCAGCTCGATCAGCCGGTTGCGATAGACCACCTTGCCGGGCGTGACCGCGACGCGCTCGCCGACCGGATAGGCATCGGCGCCGACCGGCTTGCGCCCGGCGATCGCGCGTTCCCAGTCCTCGATGAAGTTGACCGCGCCGCGCGCCAGATTGGCGCCGCCCTCGGCGGTGGTGAGATGCTGCAGCTCGGGGTTGCTGGCGAGGAAGTTGCTCGGCGCCACCATGTCGAGGAGCTGGCGCGCGACGAACTCGACGGTGCGCTCGTGGGTGCGCGAGACGCCGCGGATGCCGGTGGTGGCGTTCCACCACCATTGCTGGGTCAGCAGGAACGACTGGTGGATCATGTTGAAGGGATAGCGCTGCCACTCCGGCCCCTGGAAGCGGTTGTCCTGCGGCAAGGGCTCGATGCAGCACGACGCCGCGGGGTTGGCGGCGTGGCGTGTGGCGTAGATGCCGAAGCGTACTGCCTTGCGCACCGCCTTCTGCACCAGCTCGGCCTGCTTGCCGGGCGAGCTCAGCAGATGCGCCGCCCAATCGGCCCAGGCCAAGCCGAGCGCGGTCGGCGAGACCGCCGCGGTGGCGCGGCCGATCATCGCATGGGTCATGCGGTCGAGGGTGTCGACGTCGGCGCGATAGGGCGCCGCGTCGGTCATGTTGCTCACCAGCCGATACAAGGCCTCGCCGAACTGGACCGGCGAGGGCGGGTGCGATCCATCGGCGGCGGGTGCCGGCGGTTCGCGCCCTGCGACAGCCGGTCGCAGCGGCGCAACGACTTCGGCCGGGGCCTGGCGTGCCGTGGAACCGCGGGCGGAACTGGAAGTGGTCACGATGATGCTCCTGCCTTGGCTTGGGGGCGGCGGAAAACACGGCCCGACCGCACCGCCGCCGGTCTGTCTCGCCAGCCTATGACTTGTGCATTGCAGCAACTTTTCCAAGGGCCCGCACCGGCGGGCGCGGTTCAGCAGGCCTCGAGCACCGCCGTCACCACCTCGAGCCGGCGCTCGGCCAGGCTGCGCGCCAGATTCTCGGCCATCCTGGGAAACTCGGCGCCGAGCAGCAGGTGCAGGCCGAGCACGGCGCCCTCGCCGCCCGCGGCGATCTCGGCGGCGCGCCGGGCCAGGGCGGCGCGCGCCCACTGCTCCACCACCGCGGTCTTGTCCTCCCAGGTCACCACCTGGAACCCGGCGGCGGTCAGGCGGCCGCGCAGCTCGTCGGCGGTCGCCAGGAAGCTGGCCGCCGGGTCGCGCGCCCAGGGCACCGGGAAATGCGGCGGCCCGGCGGGGCCGGCGACGATGTCGTTGAGCGCCAGCCGGCCGCACGGCTTCAACAGCCGCACGCATTCGCGATAGAGCCGCTTCTTGTCGGCAATGTTCATCGCCGCGTGCTGGGTCCAGATCAGATCGAAGCCGCCATCGGCGAACGGCGCGGCGAGCGCGCTGCCGCAGACGAAGTCGACGCGCTCGTCGAGTCCGGTGAGCCAGGTGAGATGGGTCGCCGCGCGGCAGTAGTCGGCGACCAGGTCGAGCCCGGTCACCCGGCAGCCGAACTCCCCGGCAATCGTGCGCGCCGGCCCGCCGATGCCGCAGCCGAGATCGAGCACGCGCAGGCCGGCGCCGAGGCCGGCGGCGCGCCCGAGTTCCAGCGTCGCCGGGCGCCCGCGGGTGTGGAACTGGTCGAATGGCGCCAGATCGGCGGCGGCGATGCCGCGCCGGTCGAGCCCGGCCGCCGCCAGCGCGGCGCCAAGCCGGGCGGACAGGTCGCCCGCCGCATAATGCGCGACCAGGTGCCGATCGGTCATCGCCGGCCCCTCCCCGTTCGATGGCGCGGGAACTCGGGCGCGCGGTCGGCGGTCTGCCGCCGCCCCCGGTTGCCGGCCCCGATACTCGAAGCTTTCCGCCGCCTTGTCGAGCCGGCGCAGGCGGGCATCCGGCGCGGCGGCACGCGGAAGGGATTGCGTCGGTTCGCGACTCCTGGTCTAGACCTATCCTCCTGTACCCGCCGTTTCACCCGCCGAACCGGTCGCCATGCTGCGCAATGTTCCGCTCAATCGCCTGAACGGCCTTGCCGACCCGGCCGGCGGGCTGTCGGCCGCCGACGCCGCTTCCCGGCGCGCGCGCTTCGGGGCGAACGACATCGTGCTGGCCACGCCGTCGGGCTGGCGCGTACTGCTCGGCGAAACCCTGCGCGATCCCATGCTGTGGTTCCTGCTGCTCACCGGCGCGCTGTTCGCGGTGCTCGGCGAAGCCAGGGAGGCCGCGGTCCTGCTGGCCGCGATCCTGCCGCTGGTCTTCATGGATGCCTATCTCCACCGCCGCACCCAGGCCTCGACCGCCGGGCTGAGCCGGCTGCTGGCGACGACGGCCCGGGTCCGGCGCGATGGCGGCGACGTCACGATTCCCGCAGGCGACCTGGTGCCCGGCGATCTCGTGCTGGTCGATCCCGGAAACCCGTTCCCCGCCGACGGCATCCTGGTGGCGGCGGACAGCGTCAAGTGCGACGAGTCCTCGTTGACCGGCGAGGCCTTTCCGGTGCGCAAGCAGGCCCTGGCGCGGCTCGTGGCGCGCGACGGCGGCGCCGCCGTCGACGCCGAGCACTGGGGCTTCGCCGGCACCCGGCTGCTGACCGGCAGCGCCGCGCTGCGGGTGGTGTTCACCGGGGCCGAGACCCTGTACGGCGAGATCGTGCGCTCGGCCCAGGCCGGCCCGCGGGCCCGCACGCCCCTGCAGCAGGCGGTGGCGAAGCTGGTGAGCGTTCTGCTGGTCGGGGCGATCACCGTCTGCCTGCTGCTCGCCGTCATCCGGCTGCAGCAGGGCTTCGGCCCGGTCGACGCCCTGGTGAGCGCGGCCACCCTGGCGGTGGCGGCGCTGCCCGAGGAGTTTCCGATCGTGCTCACCTTCTTCCTCGGCGTCGGCGTCTATCGCCTGGCCAGGAAGCGGGCGCTGGTGCGGCGTGCCATCGTGGTCGAGAGCATCGGCCGGGTGAGCTGCATCTGCACCGACAAGACCGGGACCCTCACCCTGGGCACGCTGCGCCTGGCGCATCTCATTCCGGCGGAGGGCGGCGGCGAGGCCACGCTGCTGACGACCGCCGCCGAGGCCGCGCGGCGCGAGACCGGCGATCCGCTCGACCTCGCCATTCTCGACCGCGTCGACGCCGAGCCGGGCGCCGGCGGCGCGCCCGGCGCCGACAGCGTCGCGATCTTCCCGTTCACCGAGGAGCGCCGGCGCGAGACCCGGATCCTGCGCGACGGCGACCGCGGGGCGCGCGCCGCGGTCAAGGGCGCGCCGGAAACGGTGCTGCCGCTCTGCGATCTCGACGACGCCGCGCGCCAGGCCTGGCATGCCCGCGTCGACGGGCTGGCGGCATCCGGCCACAAGGTGATCGCCTGCGCGTCGCTGCGCCTGCCGGCGGACTGGGCCGGCGGCGAACCGGACCGCGGCTTCGCGCTGGCCGGCCTGCTCGCCTTCGAGGATCCCGTGCGCGACGGGGCGGCGGCGGCGGTGCGCGCGGCGCGCGAAGCCGGCATCAAGGTGGTCATGGTGACCGGCGACCATCCGGCCACCGCCGCCGCCGTGGCGGCCGAGATCGGGCTGAGCGACGACCACGCGCCCGATGTCGTCACCGGTGCCGAGCTCGCCGCCTGGCCGCGCGCCGGGCTGGCCGAGCGGCTGCGCCGGGTCGACGTCGTCGCCCGCGCGGCGCCGGCGCAGAAGCTGTCCCTGGTGCGCGCATTTCAGGAGATGGGGGAGATCGTCGCGGTGACCGGCGACGGGGTCAACGACGTGCCGGCGCTGCAGGCGGCGGATATCGGCATCGCCATGGGCGAGCGCGGCACCCAGAGCGCGCGCGAGGTCGCGGCGATCGTGCTGCTCGACGACAATTTCTGCAGCATCGTCGGCGCCATCGCCGAGGGCCGGCAGTTGTTCGCCAATCTGCAGCGGAGCTTCGCCTACCTGCTGATGATCCACATTCCCCTGGTGGCGACCGCGGCGCTGGTGCCGATCGCCGGCTATCCCCTGCTCTATTTGCCGATCCACATTGTCTGGCTCGAGCTGATCATCCATCCGACCGCGCTGCTGGTGTTCCAGGAACTGCCGGCGCGCGGGCCGCTGCGCGCGGTCGAGCGCAGCGCCGCGATCCGCTTCTTCTCGCCGCGGCAATGGCTGGTGGTCGCGGTCGTCGGCCTGCTGCTCGCCCTGATGGTGATGCTGGGCTACCAGCGCAGCCTCGGCGCCGGGCGCGAGGTCGAGCACGCGCGGGCCATGGCCCTGGTGGCGCTGGTGATCGGCGGCGCCGCCCTGTCCGCCGGCTTGAGCGGCCTGCGCACGCCGGTCTCCCGGGTCGTCTCCGCCGCCACGCTCGCCTCCGCGCTGCTGTTCGTGCAGTGGCCGCCGCTGGCGGCGCTGCTGCACCTGGCGCCGCTCGATCTCGACGACTGGGCGTTGGCGGCATTGGGCGGCTGCGGCGCCGCGCTGCCGGTCATCGGCTTCCGCCTCGGACGCGGCGGCGGCAGGGATCAGCGGCCGCGGGCGGCGATCAACGCCTCGGCCAGCTCGACGAAGCCGGCGCCGCCGCGCGACGGCGTGACATAGGTCGGCCTGGCGGTGAGCCGGCCTTCGAAGTCGCGCACATTGGCGACCCCGACACTGTGGGGAAAGAATCCGAACATCGGCGCATCATTGGGCGAGTCGCCGGCGAACACGAAGGCGTCGCGCGCCGCGTCGAGATCGATGTCGAAGCATTCGCGCAGCAGGGTCCGGGTCATGCCGAGCTTGTCGTAGCTGCCGAACCAGCCGTTGACATGGATCGAGCTGACCTTGGCGGTGGCGCCGGCCTGCTCGAACAGGGTGACGATGCGGTCGATCTCGGTCGCCGGCAGGGGCGCCACGTCCTCGCAGAAATCGATGGCGAGATCGGCCTCGCGGTAGAGCTGGTCGGAGGCCAGCGCCGCGCCCGGCACGGCGGCCAGGATGCGCTCGCCGAGCGCGTCGAGCCGCCGGCGGTTGGCCGCGCGCTCGGCATCGGCGACCAGGAAGCGCTTGACCAGCTTGCGCGCTGCGGCGTCGTAGCGGAAATAGAACGCGCCGTTCTCGCCGACCACCGCGTCGACCGGCCACATCCGGGCGATGTGGTCGCACCAGCCGGCCGGCCGGCCGGTGATCGGCACCACCAGGAAGCCGGAATCGCGCAGCCGTTCCAGCGCGCCATAGGCGGCGGCGGTGAGCCGGCCCTCGCTGGTCAGGGTGTCGTCGATATCGGCCAGCACGCCGCGGATGCCCCGGCGGGCGGCGGGTGGGAACGACGCGAGCGGCTGCATGGAGACGGGCATCGGAGACGGACCGGCGGGACGCGGCGTGGACCGCCGGAGATAAGCCGATCCGGCGCGCAAAGGCAACGCCGGCCGGCGGGGATGCGCTGGTCCTGCGCTACGAGGCCGCGCGCTGCATCGGCAGGTCGCCGGCCTTGCGGCTGTGATAGCGCAACTCGCGCATCACGAAGTCGAGATGCTCTTGCATGCGCACCCGCGCTGCCTCCGGGTCGTGGCCACGGATCGCCTCGAAGATCGCGCGATGCTGACGCAGGATGGTCTCGCCATAGAGGTCCGAGTTGCGGAACCGCGCGGCCACGGTGCCCGAGCAGCGCGCCAGGGTCTGTTGCAGGGTCGCCAGCAGATGCATCAGCACGGTGTTGCCGGCCGCCTGGGCGACGCGGCCGTGGAACCGCGCGTCCGAGCCCTCGATGCTCGCCTGCTGGCGATGCGCCCGCTCGAATTCCTCGAGCAGGGTGGCGAGATCGTCGATGTCGCGCGGGCTGGCATACTCGGCGGCAAACGCCGCGGTCTGCGACTCCAGGGTGCGGCGCACCTCGAGCAGCTCGATCATCCGGTCCAGGCTGTCGCCGATCAGGTTGGTGAGCGGATCGCTCAGGCCCGCCGAACCGGCGGCGCGGACGAACACGCCGCAGCGCGACCGGATTTCCAGCAGGCCCTGACCGACCAGCAGGTTGATGGCCTCGCGCACCACCGGGCGGCTGACCCGCATCTGTTCGGCCAGCTCGCGTTCGCTCGGCAGCTGGTCGCCGGGACCGATGCTGCCGTCCTCGAGCCGCCCGCGCAGCTGCTCGAGCACCGCGTCTGCGACCTTCTTTGGCTTGATCGGACCGAATGTCATGACCTTCCCCCAGGGCGTGATCTTACCAGTGGGGCTGGCGACGGGCAATTCGATGCCGTCGCGATGTGACGCACGTCACTGTCGATCCAGCAGATTCTTCCGGTCTCTCAGCGCTGCATACCATTGTGGGCGCGGGCCAGTCTCATGCTGGATCAGTGCTATCACATTCTGGTAATACCAATAGGCACGCATAGGTCGGACCCGTCGGATGAGCCTTGAACAGCGCACCGGCGGCTTGCAACGGCGGATGATTTCGGGCGCTGCGATCCGGCCATTCTGACCCGGCTCGATCGCGGCGCGCGGGCGGCGGCTTTCACGATCTCGTGAGCGCGCCGTCGGCGCGCGGCCGATTCAGCCGTCGCGCCCGCTCGGCGCGGCCCCCGAGTCGGCCCCCGATTCGTCCGCGGCCCGGACCGGGGCAGGGGCCGCAGCCGGATCTGCCACCGGCTCGAGCGCCGCCATGGTCTGGGCGGTGGAGGTGAGGTCGAAGCCGGTGCGGGCCGCGGCCGGCAGCGCGGTGCGCCGCGAGATCCGCCACAGCGCGAATCCCGCGAGCAGGAGGTGGAACAGCGCGGTGCTGGCGAACAGCCCGGCCGACCCCGCCTGGCGCATGGCGGTCGCGGCGACCATCGGACCGATCACCGAGCCGACGCCATTGGCCAGCAGCAGGCCGGAGGAAGCTTCGACGAAATCGGACCGCTCGACGTAATCGAAGGCATGGGCGGCGCACAGCGCGTAGAGCGGCAGCGCCGCCGCGCCGAACAGGCAGGCGAGCGCGGCCACCGGCCAGCCGCCCTGCGCGCCGAACTGCACCAGCCCGATGGCGGCGGCGATGGCGACGACGCAGCCGGCGATCATCATGTAGCGGCGGTCGAAGCGGTCGGACAGGCGGCCGACCGGCCATTGCGCCAAGGCGCCGCCCATCACGGCGATCGACATGAAGATCGCGATCTCGTTGGTGCCGGCGCCGATCCCGGCGGCATAGGCCGGCCCGAGCGCCCAGAACGCGCCGTTGGTGAGTCCGACCAGGAACACGCCGACCACGCCGACCGGCGAGATGCGGTACAGCCTGATCGGCCGGAGCCGCGCCTCGGCCAGCGGCGCCGGCTGCGACGCGCCGGTCAGCGCCACCGGCACGGCGGCGAGCGACACCAGGATCGAGGCCAGGGCGAACAACGGAAATTTCTGCGGATCGTCCAGGGTCAGCATCATCTGCCCGGCCACGATCACCGACAGGTTCACCATGGTGTAGACGCCCATGACGACGCCGCGGTTGGTGTTGTCGGCCTTTTCGTTCAGCCAGCTCTCGATCACCAGATAGAGCCCGGCGAAGCAGAAGCCGCTGACCGCCCGCATCAACGACCAGACATAGGGCTCGACCGACAGGGCATGGACCAGCGCCACGGTCGAGGCGATGGCGGCCAGCGCGGTGAAGGCGCGGATATGGCCGACCCGCTGGATCAGCCGCCCGCCGCGCACGCAGCCGAGCACGAATCCCAGATAGTAGGACGAGCCCATCAGGCCGATCTCGAGGGCGCCGAAGCTCTCGAGGCTGGCGCGCACCGGCAGCAGCGTCTGCTGCAGCCCGTTGCCCATGACCAGAATCGCCACCGAGACCAGCAAGGCGGCGATCGGCGACAGCACGGTGCGCATGGCATCCCTCCGGCGGCTTCGGGGAGGAGGCGCGGCCCCGGTTGCGGCCGAGCCCAGTGGCGAACCTACACCACGGGAGCAGGTCTGCCATGAGCGGAATTGCTCTCGGCGGCGCGCCGGGTTTCGTGGCAGTCTCGCCGGCCAGTCAGGCCGTCCCGCCACCCCCATCGAATCTGGAGCTCAACCCCCATGTCGCTGTCGATGTACCAGGCTTCCGTGCCCGTCTTCGTCCGCCTCCTCGGCAACCTCTCGAAGATCCTCGAGAAGGGGGCGGCGCATGCGGCGGCGCGGAAGATCGATCCCGCCGTCTTCCTGTCGGCACGGCTGGCGCCCGACATGCTGCCGCTCACCCGCCAGGTGCAGATCGCCACGGACGGCATCAAGGGCTGCGTCGCCCGCCTCGCCGGGGTCGAGGTGCCGAGCTATCCCGACACCGAGACGACCTTCCCCGAGCTGCAGGCGCGCATCGCCCGGACCGTCGAGCTGCTGAACGGGTTCGCGCCCGGCCAGCTCGACGGCAGCGAGGAGCGCGCCATCTCGCTGAAGTTCGGCGAGGTCATCAGCTTCAGCGGCCGGGACTACCTGCTGACCTTCGTCTACCCGCATGTGCTGTTCCACGTCACCACCGCCTACAACATCCTGCGGCACAACGGGGTAGAGATCGGCAAGATGGATTTCCTGGGAAGCTACTGACCCGACGATCGATCCGGGCACGCCGCATCGCCCTGTCGGGCGTTCCGGTCCCGCATCGGCCGCTCGTACTTCAATCGATCACCAGGTCGCCCTGGTCCACGCGCACGGCAATCGGCGTCAGCGCCCGGCCCAGGCACGGCCCGGCGATGCACATGCCGTCGTCCAGGCGGAACTGCGCGCCATGGGTGTGGCACTGGAAATGCCGGCGGTCGCGCGACAGGAACTGGTCCGGCAGCAGATCGAGCGGCGTGCCGGCATGGGGGCATTCGTTGAGATAGGCGACGACCTGCCGGCCGCGGCGCAGGACGAAGAGGTCGAGGCGATCGGTCCCCTCACCCAGCTCGAAGCCGCGCGCTTCGCCGTCGGGAATCTCGTCGAGCCGGCAGAGCCGCGTGCCCGCCCGGGACGCCATCAGCCCCCGCCCGTCACGCCGGCACGCCACCCATCTTGCAGATGAGCTTCCACGATGCGGCGTCGACCGCCGATACCGACAGCCGCGACTGGCGCACCAGCCCGAGCTCGGCGAGCCTGGGCTCGGCCTTGATCGCGGCGAGGGTCACGGGCGTCTTCAGCGCCAGCATCGGCTTCACGTCGACCATGCCGAACTTGCCCGATTCGTCGCTCGGATCGGGATAATATTCCTTGGCGATCTCGACGATGCCGACCACCGCCAGGCCCTCGTTCGAGTGATAGAAGAAGGCACGCTCGCCCTGCTTCATCGCCCTCAGGTTGGCCGCGGCCTGGTGGTTGCGCACGCCGTTCCAGTGGGTGCGGCCGTCCTTGACCAGCCGGTCCCAGGAATAGGCTGAGGGTTCGGACTTCATCAGCCAATGGGCCATCACACGGGCTCCCGCCGGCTCATGGCAGCGTCTTGCGCCACGGCCGGACCTCGACGCTCTCGAACAGTCCGGCCTTGGCGTAGGGGTCGGCCGCCAGGAACGCGTCGAGCCGTGCCTTGTCGGCGAAGTCGACGACGATCAGCGAGCCGATCATCGTCGCGCCGTCCTCGGACAGCAACGGCCCGGCCATCACGATGTTGTCGATATGCCGGCGCAGATGGGCGACATGGGCGTCGCGGTTGGCCGTGCGGATCTCGATCCCGCCCGGCTTGTCGAGTCCGTAGAACGCATATTGCATGCCCTGGCGCCTCCTCGATCCTGACGTTGCGGACAGTAGCCAATCGCGGCCGCGGCCACCACCCCGCCGGCACTCAGGCGCCGCCGGTTTCCGCCTTGAACGGCCGCGCCAGAAGGCCGGCGATCTCGCCGTCGATGTCGGCGCCATGATGCAGCAGCCGGTCGACCGCGGCGACGATCGGCATGTCGACGCCGAGCCGCGCCGCCAGGGCGGCGATCGCCGCCGCCGAGGTGACGCCTTCAGTCACCGCGCGGCGCTCGGCCAGGATCGCGGCGAGCGGCCGGCCCTGGCCGAGCGCAAGTCCGAGCGACATGTTGCGCGAGGCCGGCGCGTTGCAGGTCAGCACGAGATCGCCGAGGCCGGACAGGCCCATCAGAGTCTCGGCCTTGCCGCCCTTGGCGATGGCCAGGCGGATCATCTCGGCCAGGCCGCGGGTCACCAGCGCGGCGCGCGCGTTGTCGCCCAGGCCGCGCCCCGCCACGATGCCGCAGGCGATCGCCAGCACGTTCTTGACCGCGCCGCCGATTTCCGCCCCGATCGGATCGTCGGCGAGATAGGGCCGGAAGCGCGGCGTGCCGAGCGCGCCGATGAAGCTGCGCCCGACCGCGTCGTCCGCCGCGGCGACGGTGACCGCGGTCGGCAGGCCGCGCGCCACCTCCGGCGCCAGGGTCGGGCCGGAAACCACGGCCAGGGGATGGCCGGGCAGCATCTCGGCGGCGACCTCGGTCATCATCATGCCGGTGTCGAGCTCGATGCCCTTGGCGCAGAGCGCGACCGGCATGTCGGCGCCGAGATGGGGCGCCAGCGCGCCGGCCACCGCGCGCAGATGCTGCGCCGGCGGCACCAGCAGCGCGGCGTCGCAATCCGCCAGCGCGGCGATATCGGCGGTGGCGCGGATCGCGGGATCGAGGGCGACGCCCGGCAGGAACAGCGGATTCTCGTGGCGCGCCGCGATGGTGCGCGCGACCTCGGGGTCATGGGCCCAGACCAGCACCCGGCAGCCCGCGCGGTGCGCCACCATCGCCAGCGCCGTCCCCCACGCGCCGGCGCCGACGATGCCGAGTTGCACTGCCACCGGTCAGGCCTTGATTCCGGCGCCGGTCGCCTTCGGCGCCGTCGGATCGAGCGGCCAGCGCGGGCGCGGCGCGAAATCGAGGCCGTCGCGCTGGCCGAGCCGCAGCCGCTCGATGCCGGCCCAGGCGATCATCGCCGCGTTGTCGGTACAGAGCCGCGCCGGCGGCGCCACCAGCCTGAGGTCGTGACGCATCGCGACCTGCTGCAGGCGGGCCCTGAGATAGCGGTTGGCGGCGACCCCGCCGGCCACCACCAGCGCGGCGATCGGCGCGCGCTGGCGGGCGATGGCGGCGGCGTTGCCGACCCGGTCGGCGATCGAATCGGCGACCGCCGCCTGGAACGCGGCGGCCAAGTCGTCGCGGTCGGCATCGGCCATCCGGCCGTCGGGCGCGGCGGCGGCCAGCGCCGCGACGCGCTGGCGGACCGCGGTCTTGAGGCCGGAGAACGAGAAGTCGCAGCCGGGCCGGCCGCGCATCGGGCGCGGCAGGTCGAAGCGGTCGGGCGCGACCGGCTGGCCGCCTTCATCCGCCGCCACCGCCGCCGCGGCCGCGCGGGCCGCCGCCTGCTCGACCGCCGGGCCGCCGGGATAGCCGAGCCCCAGCAGCTTGGCGGTCTTGTCGAAGGCCTCGCCGGCGGCGTCGTCGACCGTGGTGCCGAGCCGGCGATAGCGCCCGACGCCCTCGACCAGCAGCAGCTGGCAATGGCCGCCGGAGACCAGCAGCAGCAGATAGGGAAAATCGAGATCCTCGACCAGCCGGGCCGAGAGGGCGTGGCCTTCCAGGTGGTTGACCGCGAGGAACGGCAGGCGGTGCACGGCGGCGATCGCCTTGCCCATGGTGACGCCGACGATGACGCCGCCGATCAGGCCGGGCCCGCCGGTGGCGGCGACCCCGTCGAGCTCGCCGAACCGAAGGCCGGCCTCGCCCATGGCGCGGGCGATCAGCCCGTCGAGATGGTCGAGATGGCTGCGCGCCGCGATCTCCGGCACCACCCCGCCATAGGGCCGGTGCTCGGCGAGCTGGGACAGCACCAGGTCGGCCAGCACCTCGCGGCGGTCGGTCACGACAGCGGCCGCCGTTTCGTCGCAGCTCGTCTCGATGCCCAGCATGATCATGGCGCGGCGGACTGTACTGCGATGGTCGGGTCGACGCTATCGGCGATACCGGCGCGTCTGCGTGGAAGCAGGCGTCGCAGGCGCCCGGCGATGCAGGGTCAGGGCGGCGCGCCATCTGCGGCGCCGACGGTGGATTCCGACCAGCGTCGCAGCGCCGGCGCATCGAGCACGCAAATGCGGGCGCGCGACAGCCTGATGGCGCCGTCCCGCTCCAGGGTTTTCAGCGCGCGCTGCACCACCTCGCGCACCGATCCCGTCATGGCGGCCAACTGAGTCTGAGTCAGGCGCACGCACCCCGCTTCGGCACCCTCCACCAGAGTCATCTGGCCGCTGCTCCAATCCATCAGGATCTTTGCCACCCGCGCGGTCACATTGCGCAGAACCAGATCCTCGACGAGCACGGTGAGGCCGCGCAGCCGATCGGCCAGCACGCGGATCACGGCCATCGCCACGGCCGGGTGCTGCTCGACGAGGGCGAGCACCCGCGCCTTGGGCAGGATGGCAACCCGCGCCGCATCCAGCGCGGCCACACTACCCGGGTTCACACCGCCATCGAAGACCGGCACGTCGTTGAAGGTCCGCCCCGGCCCCAGGACACGCAGGACCTGCTCGCGCCCCTCGGCGGAGCGCTTGAACACCTTCACGCGGCCGCCGAGGACGACACAGAGGCCCTCGCAGGGATCGCCTTCCCACAGAATCACCTCGCCCTGGCGGTAATCCCGCCGCCGCGCCATGTCGGCGAGGCCGCGAACCGCCGGCGGCGGGAGGCCGGCGAAATAGGGGACCTTCGCCAGCATCGTGCGAATGTCACCGTCTCGGACGATTGCCATCCATCCCGTCCGCCCGGCGGGCGGCGGCGTCATCGCGCCGGCGAGAATTAGCCGCACTCTGCGACCTGGGTCGCAGAACCGCCGGGTCCCGCCGCCCATATCCAGCATCAGTCGCCGCAACCGGGGACGCACTCAGGAGATCGACGATGAAGAGACTATTGACAGTATCGGCGCTGCTCGGCGGGCTGCTCACCTTCCCGTTGGCCGCCCAGGCCCATTGCGACGCGGTGGATGGGCCGGTCGCAACCGCGGCAATCAAGGCTCTGGAAGCCAACAACGTCAATCTCATCCTTCCCTACGCGCCGGCCGAGGCCGAGGCGGAACTGGTCGGTACCTTCCAGCAGGCAGTCGTGGTTCGGACAGCCGGCGATGCAGCCAAGGCCCTGGCCGACCGCTACTTCATGGAAACCGCGGTCAGGCTGCACCGTGCCGGCGAGCATGCGCCCTATACCGGGCTCAAGCCAGCCGGGAGCGATTTCGGGCCGGCAATCCCGGCCGCGGAGGCGGCGCTCGACTCCGGTAAACTCGAGCCCGTGCTCGAGGTACTGGCCCATGCCACGGCAGCCGGCGCGGAACAGCGGTTCGAACATGCCCTGCACCTGCAGGCCGCGCCGGACCAGCCGGTGGTCCCGGCCGACGTGCCGGCCGCGCGCGAGCGGATCAGCGCCGAGCTGGAGTTCATCGGCTACATCGAATCCATCTATCTTGCCACGCAGAGCAGCGCGCACGCCGAAGGGGGCGCCGAGGTGACGGCCCACGCGGACTAGCATGGCAGGCCGATCTTGCTGCGGCGCTGCTCCGCCACGAACGTCTGCGTGGCGGGGCAGCGCTTGGCGCGATCGGTGGACCAAGTGACGGCCGGCACCGCGAGGAAGGGCAGCTTGCACCGGGGGCCCTGACCCCCTAAACGTTGCCGCCATGGCGAATCCGGCAAGCCCGCGCGGCGATCAGGTCTTGCGCATCGGCACGCGGGGCAGCCCGCTGGCCCTGGCCCAGGCGCACGAGCTGCGCGACCGGCTGTGCGCCGCCCATGGCGACCTGCGCCCCGAGCGGACCGAGATCGTCGTCATCAAGACCACCGGCGACAAGGTCCAGGACCGCACCCTGTCCGAGATCGGCGGCAAGGGGCTGTTCACCAAGGAAATCGAGGACGCGCTGCGGGACGGCGGCATCGACCTGGCGGTCCATTCCATGAAGGACATGCCGACCCGGCTGCCGGACGGCCTGGTGATCGATTGCCTGCTGCCGCGCGAGGATCCGCGCGACGCGCTGTTCGCGCGCGCCGGCGACAGCCTGGCGACCCTGCCCAGGGGCTGCGTCGTCGGCACCGCCTCGCTGCGCCGTGCCGCCCAGGTCAGGGCGTTGCGCCCGGACCTGACGGTGGTGCCGCTGCGCGGCAATGTTGGCACCCGGCTGAAGAAGCTGGCCGCCGGCGAGGTCGACGCCACCCTGCTGGCGGTGGCCGGGCTGAAGCGTCTCGGGCGGCTGGCCGAGGCGACCGCCATCCTGGCGGTCGAGGAGATGCTGCCGGCGGTGGCGCAAGGCGCCATCGGGGTCGAACGGCGGGCCGACGACGCGGCGATGGCCGGACTGCTGGCACCGCTCGACGACGCCGAAACCACGCTGCGGGTCACCGCGGAACGCGCCTGCCTGGAAGTGCTCGACGGTTCCTGCCGCACGCCGATCGCGGCGCTCGCGGAGCTGGTCCACGGCGGCGCCACCCTGGCGCTCAGCGCGCTGATCGCCCTGCCCGACGGCAGCGTCGTGCATCGCGACGTCAGGCGCGGCCCGGCAAGCGCCGCGGCGGCGCTCGGCGCCGCCGCCGGGGCGGCCCTGAAGGCGGCCGGCGGGCCGGGCTTTTTCCGTCCCCCCGGGTAGGGCATGATGGCCGACGGCAATGAAGGGAGACCCATGCGCGCGCTGATCACCCGGCCCGAGGAAGACGCGGCCCCGCTGACCGAGGCGCTGACGGCGCGGAACGTCGAGGTGGCGATCGAGCCGCTGTTGATGATCCGGGTGCTCGACGACGCCGCGGTCGACCTCGACGGCGTGCAGGCGCTGCTGTTCACCAGCGCCAACGGCGTGCGTGCCTTCGCCGCCCGCTCGGAACGCCGCGACCTCGGCGTGCTGACGGTCGGCGACGCCAGCGCCGCGGCGGCGCGCGAGGCCGGATTCGGCCATGTCGAGAGCGCGACCGGCGATGTCGGCGATCTCGTGCGGCTGGTGAAGCGCCGGCTCGATCCCAAGGGCGGCGCGCTGTTCCACGCCGCCGGCAGCGTGGTCGCCGGCGATCTCGCCGGCCAGCTCGCCGAGGCGGGCTTCACCCTGCGCCGGGTCATGCTGTACGAGGCCAAGCCGGCCGAGGCGCTGTCGCCCGAGGTGCTGGCCGCCCTCGCCGAACGGACGATCGACCTGGTGCTGTTCTTCTCGCCGCGCACCGCCGCGACCTTCGTCGAGCTGGTGCGCAAGGCCGGCGACCCTCGGGTCACCGCCGGCTGCGCCAGCGCCGCCGCCCTGTGCCTGAGCCCGGCGGTGGCCGAGGCCGCCGGCGCGATCACCTGGAAATCGCTGCACAGCGCGGCGCGGCCCGATCTGCCGTCGATGCTGCGCCTGATCGAGGAGGCGATCGCCCCGGGCTCGACTAGCGCCGAGGCGCCGGCGTCCGGGCCGGCGGCCTCGGTGATCCCGGCCTCGTCGCCTCCGCCCGAGCCGACGCCCCCGCCCGCCGCCCCGGCACGTTCCGGCGGCAGCATGATCGCCGCGGCGGTGGTCGCCGCCGTCGTCACCGTCGCCGGGCTGGCGAGCGAACCGCTGTGGCGGCCCTATCTGGGCGGGTTGATCCCGGCGCCCGAGGCGCCGGCGGTGGCACCCGATCCAGCGCTGGTCGCCGGGATCGACGGCCTGAAGGGACAGACCCAGGAGCTCGCCCAGCGCCTGGCGGCGCTCGACGGCATGATCCAGCAGCTCGACGCGCGCGGCGCCGGCGCGGTCACCGACATGACCGATCTCGGCACCCGGCTCGCGGCGCTGGAGCGAGACATGGCGGCGCTGCGCCACGATGTCGCCGCGGTCGCTGCGACGCCGTCCGCTTCCGCCCCGGCCGCGACATCGATTCCCGAGGATATCGCCGGGCTGCCCGAGCAGGTGGCGGCGCTGCGGCAGAGCCTCGCAGAGGTCGCGGCCAAGGCCGCCTCGCGGGCCGAGAGCGGCCCGTTGCCGGAGGTCGCCGACGCGCTCGACGGCCTGCGGCGCCAGGTCGAGGCGCTGGAGACCAGCGCCCGCGGCTTCGACGCCTGGACCGGCGCGATCGAGACCCGGTTGGCCGCCGCCGAGGCCATGGAACAGCGCGTCGCCGCGCTGGAACAGGCGATCAGCACCGCCGAGACGCGCTCCACCGGCAACGTCGCCCTGGCGCTGGCGATCAACCAGCTGCAATCGGCGCTCGCCACCGAGCGGCCGTTCGCCGGCGAATTGTCGGCGGTGCAGGACGTCGCCGCGGCCTACCCCCTGATCGCTGCCAAGGTCGGCGACGCCGTCGCCACCCTGGCACAGCATGCCGATACCGGAGTGCCGACCCTGATCGAGCTGCGCGCCGAATTCCCCGCCGTGGCCCGCGCCGTGGTCGCCGCCGCGCGCGCCGAGCACGCGGCGACGGCGGTCGCCGAGGCGGCGCCGGGGACCGGCGGCGGCGCCACCCAGGCCCCCGGCTGGCTCGACGACGCCATGCTGAAGCTGTCCGAGCTGGTCAGCGTGCGCCCGGTCGGCGAGGACGTCGCCGGCGACGACGCGGCGGCCCGGGTCGCCCGCGCCGAGGCGGTGCTGGCCCGCAGCGATCTCGCCGGCGCCGTGGCCGAGCTCGACGGCCTCGGCGGCGAGGCCGCGGCCAGCGCCGCTCCATGGCTCGGCGATGCCCGCGCCCGGCTCGACGCGGAAACCGCGCTGGCCGCGCTGCAATCCCTGGCGGTCGCCCGGCTGGCGCCGGCCGGCAGCGGCGGCTGAGCCGATCATGCGTCGCACCCTGTTCTTCTTCCTGAAGCTTGCCGTTCTGGTCACCGCTGCCGTCTTGCTGGCGGAGTGGCCGGGCGAGGTCAGCGTCGTGTGGTTCGGCTATCGCGTCGACACGTCGGTCGGAATCCTGCTCGCCGCGGCGCTGCTCTTCGCCGTGGCCGTGGCGATGCTCTGGCAGATCTGGCGCTTCTTGACGAGATCGCCGCGCCAGATCGGCCGCGCCCGCCACGAGTCGCGCCGGCGCAAGGGCTACAAGGCCTTGACCCAGGGCATGGCGGCGGTGGCGGCCGGCGACGTCGAGGAGGCCCGGCGCCAGACCGGCCGCGCCGCGGTGCTGTTGAACGAGCCGCCGCTTACCCTGCTGCTGGCCGCCCAGACCGCCCAGCTCAGCGGCGACGAGCAGGCGGCCCGCAAATACTTCACCGCCATGCTGGAGCGCCCGGAGACCAGCTTCCTCGGCCTGCGCGGCCTGCTCACCCAGGCGCTCAAGGCGGGCGACCGCCGGGCCGCGCTCGACTATGCCGGGCGCGCCCACCGCGAACGGCCGGCCGCCGCCTGGGCCACCACCACGCTGCTCGATCTGCAGCTCCGGGACGGCGACTGGGCCGGGGTCGAGACCACCCTGAAGGAGGCGCTGCGCCAGAAATCGGTGGCGCCGGAGCGGGCGCGCCGCGTGCGCGCGGTGATCCTGGCCGAGCGCGCCCGCGTCGGCGTCGACGCCCTCGGCGGCGCCAGCGGCGGCTCGATCGAGACGCTGAACGCCGCGCGCGAGGCGGCCAAGCTGGCGCCCGAACTGGTCCCGCCGCGCGCCATGGCGGCGCTGCTGCTGGGACGCGGCGGCAACGAGAAGGCGGCGGCGAAGCTGATCGAGCAGGGCTGGCAGACGGCGCCCCATCCGATGCTGGCGGCCGCCTATACCGCGCTGCGCCCGGACGAGGAGCCGGTGGCGCGGGTCCGGCGCTTCGAAAAGCTCGCCGCCCTCAGTCCCGAGCACCGGGAAAGCCGACTGGCACTGGCCGAGGCGGCGCTCGCCGCCGGGCTGTGGGGCGAGGCGCGCAGCCACCTGTCCAGGCTGGCCGAGGCCGAGCGCGACGCGCCGACTGCCCGGCTGTGCCGGCTGATGGCGCGGCTCGAGGAAGGCGAGCGCGGCGATCCCGCGGCGGTGCGGCGCTGGCTCATGCTGGCGTCCGAGGCGATCGCCGATCCCACCTGGACCTGCGACCAGTGCGGCACCCCGGCCGGGGAGTGGCAGGCGCGCTGCGGCCAGTGCGGCGCCTTCGACAGCCTGGCCTGGTGGGCCGCGCCGCGGCCCGCGGCGGCGCTCACCCTGGCCGCGACGCCCGCCGCCGGCGTGGCCGCGCCCGCCGCCACCACCATCAAACTGGGTCCCAGGTCGGAGCCGTCGGCCCCGGACGACGAGGCCGGGGCGGGCGTTGACGCCGCCCGGCTCGTCAACTAGGTTCGCCGCGCCCGCAGGGTTAACGCCTTGCTTACGCTGGCCGGGCTAAGCACTGGGACCGGGCCAAGCACTGGGGCCGGGTCCAGCCATCGCCCGCGGGGTGCCGGCGACGCCCGCCGGCCGCGATGCCGCAGTAGCTCAGGGGTAGAGCAACGCATTCGTAATGCGTGGGTCGGGGGTTCAAATCCCTCCTGCGGCACCAGCCCAGTTCCGCCACACTGAAATTTTCGCCGCCCGCGCCGAATTGTCCCGGCGACTCTCAGCAATTGGCCGGCTGCTGTCGGACCATCCGCCGTCCGACCAGCCCGAGCCCGGCCAGGCCGGCGCCGAACAGGATCAGCGTCGCCGGCTCGGGCACCGCCGTCGCCGCGAACCGGGCGTTGGCCACGCGATAGCCTGGATCGCCTGAGACGTAGTTGCTGAGGGTGTCGCCGAACACCCAGTTGACGCCATAGGCGACGTTGGTCCCCAGCTCGCGCGGCGCGCCGGTGCCGAGGCCGGCCCAGCCGGCTAGCAGTTCGGCCACGCTCGGCGCCTGGATGACGAAGGCGGCGAGATCGGCGAAAGTCAGGCCGACGCCGTTGTTGGGCAGCCAGGACTTGTCGCTGTTCTCGTATATCTTGGCGACCTTGTTGCTGAGATCGGCGAAGTCGAGGTCATAGCCATTGAGATACAGCGGCTGGAAATTCGCATCCGAAGGCTCGTTGGCGACCACGGCGTAGTTGCCCAGCCCGTCGGTGATCCAGATGTTCAGATAGGGCGCGACATAGGGACCGCTGCCGGCCGCGAAGCGGGTGCGGTCATCGGTCCGATCGATCGCCAGGCTGGTGATGCTGCCCAGGGTCGCGCCGTTGATGTCGTTCGACCCGAGGCCGGCTTTGTCGCCGGCGTCGTCGATCACGAATTCGGTCACGCCGCCACCGAGATCGTTGATGATGGGGGTCCCGCGAATGATGTAGTCGGACGCCACCGCGCCTGCCGGACTCGGCGCCGCCAGCGCCACCGCGACGACCGCAATCGCGAGCAGGGGCAAGGCAGGAATCGCTTCGAAGAAACCGCGCTTCATTTTCATTGTTCCCTTTGACCTCGACGCCCCGGCGGGCGAAACCGGACCGGACCTGCGACGCATTGAAGCACCCGACCGGGCGCATTCACCGGTGCTGCTACCGACATGAAGCCAAAGCAAATCCTGTGCCGGACTCGCAATCCGTTGTCGATCAGCGCCTTGATCGATTCCCGAAGGTTCTTCTAGCTCAGATTGTAATGGATTCCGACAGTCTCCGGTCCGGTCGACACGCCGCCACACCCAAGGAAGCCCGTGATCGTATGAATTTTCCGGTTGTTGGCCTGATTTCCAGGGCACTTCAGGTGTCCTCGGCCCTTTCCGAATCTGGTTACAACGACTTTGCCATGGTCTGCCGTCAAGATTCGCATGCCTAGGCATGAATGCCGGCGAGCAAACCTGATTCAACTGTCGGGTGCGCTTACACTCACCCAGGTCATTAACCATAATAAATGAATGTTTGCGCGGCTCTGCACACTTGGCACGAGAACTGCTTCTGTTCTGGTGCAGACAGCGTGCGTGGGAAGCTTGGCGGGGCATCTGGTGGCGACCGCCGAATATCAGCGCCCTGGCAGAAGCGGAGGAATGCGACATGAGATCTCTGGGCGCGATACTGGCACTGGTAGGCGCTGTCTCGCTGCTGAATGCGTCACAGGCACTGGCCGTCACCGTGGTCGATCGTGGACTGCCGGCAGACAACCTCAACAATGCGGCGGGCGCGAATCGCTCCAATGTAGGTTGGGATTTCGCAGGCTACGGCTGGTTCGCCGGAGACGACTTCGCCATTTCCGGCAGCGGCCAATACGAGGTCGACTCGATCACCTTCTGGATCACACCGGTCGGTGGCGCCGGTGCCAACAACAACTCCAATCTCGGCGACGACACCAGCTACTTCCTGGGCGATTTCTACAGCTCGCTGGCTTTCTATCTCGGCGATGCATCGCTCGGCACGGTTCCGATGGTGGCCGGCGGGAACTTTTCCTCTGGCAGCAATGCGACCGACAATTCAGACATCTCCATCTCGCGCGTCCTGTACCCAGGCGGCACGGGCGAGAACGATTACCAGGGCAGCTCGGGAAGCTACATCCAGCTTTATGAAGTCACCCTCACCAACCTCGGGCTCATTCTCAACGCCGGCACCGTGTATCAGTTCGGCGCCGAGTGCCGCGGCCCTGGCGATTCGGCGCTCACAGGTGCGTATACCCTGTGCTTCGCCCATGCGACCAATGCCGCGCTGGCAGGCTCGCCCCAGGATGGCGCCGACAACCTGTACCGGGCGTTTTCGGTCGACGGCCTAGCTGGACCCGCGACCTTTGATAGCACCCTCACAAGCCTCGGCTACGGCTGGGACAAGGCAAGCGACATCAATATCGTCGTCAATGCCACCCAGGTCCCCGAGCCGATGTCGATGGTTCTATTCGGCACCGGACTGCTCGGTCTTGGCCTGTTCGGGCGTCGGGCGCGCCACCGCGCCGGTCGCGACTGAGCCTCGCCCGCCACGCGCCGAGGGCCGTGTCTGCACATCGGTGCGGCCGCCGCCTCGACCGGGCCGACAGTGACCCCCGACGGACCGGCATCGACACGCCGGCCGGGCCCTTGGCGCAACCGACAGACCAGGGTTGAAGGACGCTTGCCGACGTGGTACTGGCGGGTGCATGAGGCGTGGCGCACGTAGCGTTGGGCCGGCTGTAGTGTGGCTCGGCACGCCGGACGGCGCAGGGAAGGGAATTGCGGGCGGCTAGGGACGTATCGTTGCCGAACGGCTGCGGCCGAACGGCTTCACAAGGCCCCAAGCTCCGCCGCTCAACCGGCATGATCGAAAAGCGCCTCCTGGTCATCGACGACGAGCCCGGTTTCGGCACCTTCGTGCAGCAGGTCGCCGAAGGCGAAGGCTTCGAGGTTTGCGTCACCACCCGCGCCGACGAGTTCAAGCAGGCCCTGGCCAGCTTCCGGCCCGCCATCGTCGCGCTCGACGTGGTCATGCCCGACGTCGAGGGCATCGAGCTGTTGCAATACCTGGCCGATGCCAACTGGACCGGGCCGGTGCTGGTGATCAGCGGCTACAATCCGGATTACTTGCGCCTCGCCAAGGCGCTGGGCGGCAGCCGCGGCCTGCCGTCGGTGACCACCCTGACCAAGCCGATCCATGCGCGCGATCTGCGCGCCGCCCTGAACGCGGCGGCCGAAGGCGGCGCCGCCTGAGAGTCCAGGCGCGGCCCGGCGACCCGCAGTCCCGGACGCTCAGCCGCCCCAGGAGAACGCCGGCGCGTCCGGGCTGAGCTGGCTGTAGACCTCGTTGCAGATGGCCAGCAGCGCCTCGCGCGGCAACTCGGCCGACAGGGCGTAGCCGAAGCCTTCGTCGCGCCAGTAGAACACCGAAACCCCATCCTCCTCGACAAAGCGGAAGGCGCTGTCGTCACTGTGCGGCCGGTTCACCAGGAACAGGGTGAGCCTGATTCCGGCCGGATTCTCGTACATGAACTGGCCGGCGGCGCCGGCGCCCGCCGGCAGCAGCCGCCCGCCCATCAGGCGGTAGCCGAGCCGGTCGAGGCGCGGCGCCCGGATCTCGCCCCCGAGCCGCTTCGACAGCCACTGCACCAGATGCGCCTCCTGCTCGGCGCCGACCTCGACCGGGTGGCGGATCTCGGCGGCGTAGACCAGATGGGCGTCGGCGGCCAGCCGCGGCAGGTCGATGCCGGCCAGCGCCCCGGGCGCGTCGTCGAGCCGGTCGCGGGCCAGCCAGCCGCCGCCGGCGCCGACCACCAGCAGCGCCGCCACCGCCGCGGCGCGGGCCAGGATCGGCCCCCAGCGCCGGCGCGGCGCCAGGGCGGGCGGCGCATAGGGCTCGTCCAGCACCGGGTCGTAGAGCCGGTGCAGCACCTCGTTGAGCTGGCGATAGAACGCCAGCCGGGCTGCCGCCTCCGGTTCGGCGGCGAGCCGCGCCTCGAGCGCCGCCAGGTGCGCCGGCGTCATCCGGCCGTCAGCCGCCTCGTGCAGCTCGGCATCCTGGGGCGCGGGGTCGCGTTTCACTTCACCCTCCTCAGCGCGGGGCCGGCACCGCCCGCGAGCTGCCGGCGCAGCTGCTCGCGCCCGCGATGCAGCCGCGACATCACGGTGCCCACGGGAATCGCGAGGATCTTCGCCGCCTCGGCATAGGCGAAGCCCTCGAGCCCGACCAGCAGCACCACCGCCCGCTGGTCCTCCGGCAAGTCTGCGAGCGCGCGGCCGAGCGCCGCCAGGTTGAGCGCGTCCTCCTGCGCCGGTGCCACCGGGGCGGCGGCCTCCGCCAACTCGACCGATACCGAAACCGGCTGGCGCGCGGCCCGGCGGCGAGCATTGGCGTTCAGGTTGTGCATGATGGTGAACAGCCAGGCGCGCAGGTTGCCCGGCCGCCACAGATGCAGCCGCGCCAGCCCGCGCTCCAGGCAGTCCTGCACCAGGTCGTTGGCGCGGTCGCGGTCGCCGCTGAGGGCGAGCGCATAGCGCCGCAGATGCGGGATCTGCTCGACGACCAGGCGCTCGCGCTCGTTGATGGCAGCCTCCCGCGGCGAACGGCGGTCCCGGTGCTACTGGATGCCCAGAATCGCCATCGCCTTGGCCAGGGTGTCGACCGATTCCTGGTGCTGGCCGGCTTGGTGGTACTCGTCGCCTTCGGCCCGGAGGCGTTTCACTTCGGCGAGCTGTTCGGCCGAAATCTGCGGGCCGGCGGCGAGCGCCGCGTCGATCTTCGCCATGTCGGCGGGGCAATGGAAGGCGAGCGCCGGGCTGGCCAGGAAGCTCAGGGCAACGGCGGCGAGCAGGATGCGTTTCATCGGCAGCGTCTCCCGGTCTGGTGGAATTGGAGGGGCTGTCGGCCCCCATCATTGCACCAACACCGGACGCACCGGTCTATTCCCGCTTCATTCGGCGGCGAGACGGTGCTCTTCCTCGATTGCCGCGTGGCTGCGGCGCCGGGTGGTCATCAGGGTATAGGCGGTCGGCACCACGAACAGGGTGAGCAGGGTGCCGAGCAGCATGCCGCCGACGATCACCCAGCCGATCTGCTGGCGGCTCTCGGCGCCGGCGCCGGTGGCGAACGCCAGCGGCACGGCGCCCAGCACCATGGCCCCGGTGGTCATCAGGATCGGCCGCAGTCGGATCGTCGCCGCCTCGATCACCGCCTCGAATTTCCCCTTGCCCTGGTCGCGCAGCTGATTGGCGAACTCGACGATCAGGATGCCGTGCTTGGTGATCAGACCGACCAGGGTGACGAGTCCGATCTGGCTGTAGATGTTGAGGGTGCCGCCGGTGAGATAGAGTGCCAGCAGCGCCCCGGTCATGGCGAGCGGCACGCTGACGATAATGATGAACGGGTCGATGAAACTCTCGAACTGGGCCGCCAGCACGAGATAGATGAAGCCCAGCGCCAGGGCGAAAACGAAATAGATGCTGGTGCTCGACTTGTAGAACTCGCGCGATTCGCCCTTGAAGTCGATCTGCACATCCGGTGCTATGCGCTTGGCGACGCCTTCGAGATACGGCAGCGCCTCGCCCAGGCTGTAGCCCGGCGCGAGGCCGGCGCTGATCGTGACGGCGCGCAGCTTGTCGAAATGGTTGAGCTCGCGCGGGGCGACGCTCTCCTGCACCTTCACCAGGTTGGAAAGCTGGATCATGGTATCGCCGGCGCCGCGCACGAAGATCGAGGTGACGTCGCGCGGATTGTTGCGCTCGACGTCCTCGACCTGGACGATCACGTCGTACTGTTCGCTGCCGCGCTTGTAGCGGGTGACCTGCCGGCCGCCTAGCATGGTCTCCAGCGTACGGCCGATGGTTTCCACGGGCACCCCGACATCCGCCGCCTTGTCGCGGTCGACCGAGACCTTGAGCTCCGGCTTGTTGAGCTTCAGGTCGGTGTCGAGATTGATGAGGCTCGGGTTGGTCCGCGCCTCGGCCAGAATCGCGTCGGTGATGGTCTGCAGCTCCTCGTAGGAGCGGGTGGTCTGGATCACCATCTCCACCGGGTTCGAGCTGATGCCGCCGGCACCCAGCGACGGCGGCGTGATCGGGAACGCCAGCACCCCGGGCACGCCGAACATCTTGGGCCCCAGCTCCCGGGCGATCTCGAAGGACGAGCGTCCGCGCTCGTCCCAGTCGGTCAGGCCGAGGAACGAGATCGCCTGGGACACGACGGGATAGCCGATCACCATGAAGTAGCGCGAGCCCTCTGGCACCTCGGCCAGGAAGCCCTCGATTCGCGTCATCGAGGCGTCGGTGTTCTCGATGGTGGCGCCCTCGGGCGCGATGCCGATGCCGATCACGAGGCCGCGATCCTCGAGCGGCGCCAGCTCGGACTTGAGGTTGAGAAACAGAAAGACGCCGAGTCCGAGCGTCGCCAGCATGACGATGACCACCAGGAAGCGCAGCTTGAGCAGGCCCGCGATCAGCGACCGGTAGCCGGTGGTCATGCCGTTCAATGCGGACTCGAAGAAATTATACAGCCGGCCGTGCTTCTCGTGCTCCTTGAGCAGCACCGAGCACATCATGGGCGAGAGGGTGAGCGCCACGAAGCCGGAGATGAGCACCGCACCGGCCAGCGTCAGCGCGAACTCGGAGAACAGCCGCCCGGTGCGGCCCTCGGTGAAGCCGATCGGCGCGAACACCGCCGCCAGGGTCAGGGTCATGGCGATCACGGCAAAGCCGATTTCGCGGATGCCGCGGAAGGCGGCTCGCATCGGCGGCATGCCCTCTTCCACATGTCGGTGAATATTTTCCAGCACCACGATGGCATCGTCGACGACGAGACCGATGGCCAACACGAAGGCCAGCAGAGTCAGGGTGTTGACCGAGAAGCCGAAGAGATACATGAGCGCGAAGGCGCCGACGAGCGACACCGGGATCGTCACCAGGGGGATGATCGTCGCCCGGATCGAACGCAGGAACAGGAAGATGATGATGAGCACCAGCAGGACGGCCTCGCCGATCGCGGTGAACACCTCGCCGATCGACTTGTCGATGAAGGTCGAGCTGTCATAGGCGACTTCGACCCGCATGCCCTCGGGCAGGCTCGCGACGATGCCGGGCAGCGCCGCGCGCACGCCCTTCGACACGTCGAGCGGATTGGCCACCGACTGCTTGACGATGCCCATCGCGACCGCGCTCTGGCCGTTGAAGCGCGCGATGATGCGCTCGTCCTTGGCGCCGATTGCTACCCTGCCGACATCCTTGAGCCGCACCAGATAGCCGCCGGTGCGGCGCAGGATGATGTCGCCGAACTGCTCCGGCGTCCGCAAGTCGGTCTGGGTCAGCACCGTGAACTCGCGCTCGGTGCTCTCGATGCGCCCGGCCGGCACTTCGACGTTCTGCTCGCGCAGCGCGTCCTCGACATCCTGCGGCGTCAGGCTGTAGGCGGCGAGCCGCGCGCGGTCGAGCCAGATGCGCATGGCATAGCGCCGTTCGCCGAAGATCGGCACGTCGGCCACGCCGTCGAGGGTCTGCAGCCGGGCCTTGACGATACGATCGGCAAAGTCGGTGACTTCGAGTGCGGAATGACGGTCGCTGGAGAAGGCAAGATAGATGATCGGCTCGGCGTCCGCCTCGACCTTGGCGATGACCGGCTCGTCGATCTCGGCGGGGAGCACCTGGCGCACCCGCGCCACCCGGTCGCGCACGTCGTTGGCCGCCGCGTCGACATTGCGGGTCAGCCGGAATGTGATGGTGATCTGGCTGTTCTCGGCACGGCTGACCGAGGTCATGTACTCGATGCCCTCGATGCCCGACAGCGAATCCTCGAGCGGCTTGGTGACCTGCGATTCCATGATCTCGGCGCTGGCGCCAGGATACCCGGTTTCGACGGTCACCACCGGCTCGTCGATGTTGGGATACTCGCGCACCGGCAGGCGGCTGTAGGAGATGAGCCCGAGCAGCAGCACGATCAGGCTGAGCACGGTGGCGAAGACCGGCCGCTTGATGCAGAGATCGGAGAGGAACATGAGGCGTTCTTCCGCGCCGCCGTCAGCCGCCGGCCGCCGGCGCCGCGTCGGTGGCCGGCGCGCCGGTATCGGAGGCGCCCGAATCGGGCGCCGTGGCCGCAGGCGCGGCGGCGTCGACCGCCATCACCGGAACGCCATCCTGCAGCTTGATCTGCCCGGCGGTCACCACCACGTCGCCTTCCGCCAGCCCGTCGCGGATCTCGACCGTGGCCCGGACCCGCGCGCCAATCGTCACCTTGGTCGCCACCGCCTTGCCGTCGACCACCTTGAACACCAGGTGGTCGTCGCCCTGGGGAATCAGTGCCTGCTCCGGCACGAACAGCACGCTGTCGCGCGATTCGTAGATCAGGTTGACCCGCGCGAACAGGCCGGGGCGAAGCCGGCGGTCGCTGTTGGGGACGCTCGCCCGGATCACGATGGCGCGGCCGTTGACGTCGATCTGCGGATCGATCGCATAGACCGTGCCGATGAAGGAGTCGTCCGGAAAGGCATCGATCAGGATCTCGATGGGCTGGCCGACCTTGACCACGGCGAAATAGACCTCCGGCACCCGGAAATCGACCTTGAGCGGATCGATGTTCTCGATGTTGACGATGGGATCGCCGGCATTGAGATACTGCCCGGCGCTGACCTGGCGCAGGCCGAGCACGCCGTCGAAGGGCGCCGTGAGCACCGTCTTCTCCAGGCGCGCCTGGGCCAGCGCGATCGCCGCCTGGTCGTTGCGCAGGGCCGCCTGCGCCTCGTCGCGGGCACGCACCGTGCCGGCGTTCTTCGCCAGCAGTTCCTCGGCGCGCTTGAAGTTGGCGCGGCTGAGCTCGAGCGCCGCCTGGGCCTGGGCCAGCTCCGCCTTGTAGACCGACTGGTCGAGCACGGCGATGGTCGCCCCGGCGGCGACCGGCTTGCCTTCCTCGATGTCGAGCTCGGCGATGCGCCCGGCGATCTCCGGGCTCAAGGTCACCGATTCATTGGAGCGGATCGAGCCGACCGTCGGGATCGACAGGGTGAGCGGCTCGGCCACCACCCTCGCCACCTCGACCGGCACGGCGAAGCCACCCGCCCCGCCGGCGTCGGCCGGCGCGCCGCCATCCGCCGCCGGGCGCAGATAGGCATGCCAGTAGTAGCCGCCACCGACTGCAGCCGCGATCAGGAGCAGGAAAGCGAGCAGCCGCAGGCGCATTTGCGATCCCTTCGGTCGAAACTTTCAAGTTCAGGAAGCATGACGACCGCAGCGCGCGCTCCAACGGCAGCGGCCATGTTGCACCGCATATAACCTCGACGAGCGGGAAATGCCAACCCCCAGGAGCGTCGGCTGGAGAACCAAATGCGCTGATCCTTCCAGGAGTCGCGCCCGGCCCTCCAGCAGGGCGCGGATCGGGCGATGCCGCGAGGAAGATCACGGCCGATCCGGCGCCGGTCAGAAAGACGAGCGCGCTTCCCCCAGAAACTCGGCTTCCGCCGGGGTGGTCTCGCGTCCCAGCGCCTGGTTGCGATGGGGAAACCGTCCGAAGCGCGCGACGATCTCCCGGTGGCGCTCGGCGTAGTCCACCAGTACGAACCCCTTGTCGCGCTGGGCGCCGGTCTGGTCCTCGGCGAGGGCGCGGAACAGCCCGACCGCGCGCCGCTGGTCGGCCAGGTCTTCGCTGTGCTCGAACGGCAGATACAGGAAGCTGCGTCGTTCGAACGGCAGCGCGCGGTCGAGCCCGCCGGCGACCGCCCGGTCGGCGACGGCGCGGGCCAGCGCATCGCTGGCGAAGGCCTTGGCGCTGCCGCGATACATGTTGCGCGGGAACTGGTCGAGCAGGATGACCAGGGCGAGGCAGCTTTCGGCCGCCCGTTCCCAGGCCAACAGCCGGCCGGCCGCGGCCTGCCTGTGCGCCGCCTCGAAGCCCGCGCGGATCTCGGCGTCGAACGCCGCGTCCTTCCCGAACCACAGCGGCCGGGCGCGATCGCTGAACCAGAAGCCGAGAACCTCGTCGGGTGTCGTCGTCACGCCGGCAGCCCCGAGGCGATCATCGCCAGACCTGGCGCGCCACGCGCATGAAGTTGCCGCCGAGAATGCCGCGGACGTCGGGTTCGCTGAACTGCCGGGCCAGCAGCAATTCGGTCAGCTCGAGCAGGCAATTCGGCGCCAGGAAGCTGATGCCGCCGCCGGGGTACTGGTGTTCCGGCCAATAGACGTGGTTGGCGTCGATGATGTCGCCGATATCGGCGTCCTCGCCGTCGTCATCCCAGGCGTAGTCGAGGCCGATCCCGATATGGGCCGGGCCGATCAGGCCGGCGTAATGCGCGATGTGATCGGCGAGGATTTCGACGCTGGGCTCGCCGTCCGACAGGAACAGGCCGAGCCCGTTGACCCCGACCACGCCGCCGGTCGCGGCGCAGGCCTTGGCCTGTTCGTCCAGGATGTTGCGTTCGTGGTCGTGCAGCCGGCGCGCATTGGAATGGGAGAACACCACCGGCGCCGCGCTCAGCTCCATCGCCTCCATGGTCGTGCGATAGCTGCAATGGGAGCAGTCGACGATCATGCCGAGGCGGTTCATCTCGCCGATCACCACACGGCCGAAATCGGTCAGGCCGACATCCACGTCGTGGCAGCCGCCGCCGGCCAGGTTGTTGCGATTGTAGGCGAACAGCATCTGGCGCACGCCGAGATCGTAATAGAACTGGACCATGTCGAGCGAGCCGTCGAGCGCGTTCATGCCCTCGAGGTCGAAGGTGACGGCCATCTGCCCCGCGGCGCGCGCCGCGTCGATCTCGTCGACCGAGCCGACCAGCCGATAGCCGTCGCTCGCCAGGATCCAGCGCCGGAAGGCGGCCAGCGACTTCACCGTGTCGCGCCAGTCCATCACGTCGTAGCCGACATCGATCGAGAGATAGCCGACGCCGGCGTCCTTCCAGATCGCCAGCTTCGACAGGTCGACCGCCGGGCTCGGCCCGAATCCGGAATGGGCATCCCAGACCAGGGCGTCGGCATAGATCGCCGCCGCGCTGCGGCCGCCTTCCCTCACCGCAGCCGCTTCCTGGCGGGTCGCGTCGAGCGGGTGCGGCGGCTCATGCCGCCAGCCCGTTCTTGCGCATGATGTTGACGACCGCCGGCCGCACGTTCACCAGATCGACCAGGCGCTTCACGTTGGCGCAGCGGTCGTACAGCCCCGGCACCGCATCCTGCCAGGTCGACAGCATGTGGAGGTAGAGGTCGCAGGCGCTGAACCTGTCGCCCAGCATGTAGGGCCCGGCACCGATCGCCTGGTCGAGGCGGTCCCAGACCGCGGCGATTTCCTCGCGCGCCTTGGCGACGATCTCGGGCCCATGGGCGGGATTGGTGGTGTGCCGGTCCGGATAATAGAAGCGCAGGCAGGCCGGCTGCAGGGTGTTGGACAGATAGGTCAGCCACTGCAGATAGCGGCCGCGCGCGGGATCGTCGAGCGCCGGCGCGAGGCCGGCGTCGGGATGGCGGTCGGCGAGATACATGCAGATCGCCGCCGATTCGAACATCGCGTCCTTGCCGTCGATCACCAGGGTCGGTACCCGCGCGTTCGGGTTGAGCTTGAGATACTCGGGATCGTTCTGCTGGCCGGCGCCGAGGTTCAGTTCGAACAGCTCGTAGCGGGCGCCGATCTCCTCGAGAACCGCGTGCGGCGCCATCGCCGCGCTGCCGGCCGACCAGTAAAGCCTGTACATTCGTGGAACCTCCCTGTTGCGACGAAGATGATGACGGCGGCGGCGGGCGGCTTGTCAAGCGCCTCCGGGTCAGGCGCCCTTGCGCGCGCGGTTCTGGCCGCGGCGCAGCAGGAATTGCGTGCCGAACAGGAGAATCAGGGAAACCGCCAGCACCGCCGTGCCGATGGCGTTGATCTCCGGCGTGACCCCGCGGCGAATCGACGAGAACACGTAGATCGGCAAGGTGGTGGTCGAGCCGTAGACCCAGCTTGCGACCACGTAGTCGTCGAAGCTGAAGGTGAAGCTGAGCAGGAAGCCGGCGATCACCGCCGGCAGGATCTGCGGCAGGGTCACCTGGTAGAAGGTGCGCCAGGGCGTCGCGTAGAGGTCGGCCGAGGCCTCGATCAGCGCCCGGTCCATGCCGGTGATGCGGGCGCGCACGATGACGATGACCAGCGCCATGGTGAACAGGGTGTGGGCGGCGACCACCGAGCCGTAGCCGAAGGCGAGCGAGGGCGGCGCCTCGCCCGGCCACAGGGCCGCGAGCATGCCGTTGACCGCGTCGAACGAGATCACCATCGCGATCAGCGTCGAAATGCCGATGACGATGCCCGGCACCATGATGGCGACATAGGTGAAGCCGTCGAAGACCAGGCGGAACCAGCCGCGCATCCGCTGCATCACCAGCGCCGCCGCGGTGCCGAACAGGGTGGCGAGCGTCGCCGCGGTGGCGGCGATCATGACGCTGTTCTGCAGCGCCTCCATCATGAAGGGATTGCCGAAGGCCTTGCCGTACCATTGCAGCGACAGGCCCTGCATGTCGCCGACATAGCGGCCGGAATTGAAGCTGAACACCACGATCAGTGCGATCGGGCCGTACAGGAACAAATAGACGAAGGCGGCATAGACGCGCATCGGTTGGCGACTACATCAGGGAAACGTCGCGCGCGCCGCCGCCGCGCCGGGTCGCCCGCAGGTAGAACGTGACGGTGACCAGCATGATGACGACCAGGGCGACCGCGACCGCCGAGCCGAACGGCCAGTTGCGCGACTGCAGGAACAAATCGACCAGCGCGTTGCCGATGAAGAACACCTTGCCGCCGCCCAGGAGCTGCGGGATCAGGTACTCGCCCATCAGCAGGATGAAGACCAGCATGCAGCCGGTGACGACGCCGGGTGCCGACAACGGCAGGGTGACCTGCAAGAAGGTGCGGCGCGGGCTGGCGCCGAGATCGTCGGAGGCCTCGAGCAGCCGCTTGTCGAGCCGTTCCAGGCTGACATAGATCGGGAACACCATCAGCGGCAGATAGCCGTAGACGATGCCGATCAGCACGGCGAACGGCGTGTTGATGAGCTGCACGTCGCCGAGCCCCGCCCAAGCGATCAGCGACGGCAGGCCGCGACCGCCCAGGATGATCATCCAGGCGTAGATCCGGATCAGGAAGCTGGTCCAGAACGGCACGATGACCAGCACCAGCAGCATCAGCTTCACCCGGCGGTCGGCCTTGACCGCCAGGTAGTAGGCGAGCGGATAGGCGGCGACCAGGCTGATGAGGGTGCCGGCCGGCGCCAGCACCAGAGTGTTCTTGAACGCCGCCCAGCGCGCCGGCAGGTTCAGGTAGTTGGCGAGGCTGAAGGCCGGCTGATAGCCGCCGGCCGGCCCGCGCTCGCCGAAGCTGAACACCACGATGACGGCGAGCGGCAGCAGCAGCAACAGCAGGAACCACAGCGTGCTCGGCGCCAGCAGCAGCGCGGTCACGAGCCGCCGGCGCCGGTCTTCGGCGGCGACGGCCACGGGGATGGCGGTGCTGGATGTCATTGGAGCTCGAACACTCTGTCGCCAAATCGGCTGCTCGCCCCCACCCCGACCCTCCCCCATCGAGGGGGAGGGAGAATCTTTCCGGGTCTCGGTCGGATCCCCTCCCCCCTTGTGGGGGAGGGTTAGGGTGGGGGGTGTTGCAGCGCCCGCTCAGGCCGACTTGAAGCGGGCCATGATCTCGGCCCGCAGCGGATCGGTCAGGGTCGCGGCCGCGCCGAACTCCAGCGGCGCCAGCAGCTCGGCCGCCGGATAGAGGATCGGATCCTCCAGGATCTCCTTCGGCAGCAACTTGTTGGTGCGGGCATCGGCCGAGGGATAGCCGTGGAACAGCACCTCCTTCGCGTTGACCTCGGGCGTCACGAGATAGTCGATGAGCGCGTAACCGGCGGCGCGGTGCGGCGCGCCCTTCGGCACCGCGTAGAAGTCGGACCACAACTCACCGCCTTCGCTGCCGAGGATGTAGTCGATCTCCGGGATGTCGCTGTTCATCTGCTTGCCGTCCCCGGTCCAGCACACGGTCATCCAGGCGTCGCCGCTGCGCATCGATGGCTGGTAGTCGCTGGAGATCGCGAACAGATGCGGCTTCGCCTTGATCAGCAGCTCCTCGGCCTGGGCGAGTTCCGCCGGGTCGATCGAGTTGAAGGAATAGCCGAAATACTTCAGCGCGTTGCCGATCGTGGTGAGCTGATAGTCATGGACCATGGTGCGGCCGCTGTACTTGTCCATGGTCAGGTCCCAGAACTGCTTCCAGGACGTCATCTTCTCCGTGACCTTGGCAGTGTTGACCGCGTAGCCGGTGGTGCCCCAGTTCTTCGACACGGCGTAGACCGTCCCATTGACGGTACCGGCGTCGGCGAAGCGCGACTCGACCGAGGTCGGGTCGTAGTTCGGCAGCAGCGACAGGTCCAAGGGCTCGATCAGGTCGAGATCGACATAGGTGCTGATAGTGTAGTTGGTCGGCACGAACACGTCCCAGCCGGTGCCCCCGGCCTGCAGCTTCGCCAGCATCTCCTCGTTGGAGCCGAACGCGGCATCATCGATGGCGACGCCGGTCTCCTTGGTGAAGGCCTCGTAGTTCGCCGGGTCGAAATAGTTCGGCCAGGTCGCGATCGAAACCCGGTCCCCGAGTTCGCCGGCTGCCCGGGCCTGCCCGCCGCGCCCGAGGCTGGGCATGGCGCTCGCCAGCACCGCGGTCGCCAGGCCCAGGCCGGTGGTGCCCAGGAATTGACGGCGCGAAATCGAGCCGCGCTGATAGCGGCGAAGCTGATGCATGAATTCCTTGCGATCCATCTTGGTCTCCCTTGCGCTGGGCGCCCCGCGCGGCGGAGCGACCCAATCGTTTGTGACTCCGTTCCGACTCTTCCCGGCGCTTGCGTCGGCCGGACTTGCATCCGCGGGCGGTCGGCGCCCGCGGACGATTCCTGTCCCTTCGCCTAAGTATCCATCAACGCCAGCGCGGCATCGCGGCGCCAGCCGAGCATGACCTCCTGGCCCTGGCCGAGGCCGCGCACGACCACCGCCGAGGTCTTCGGCGCGCGCACCAGCACCGGCCCCAGGCCGGCGGTCGCGATGCTGAACTCGGTCTGGTCGCCGAGATAGATGCGGTTCTGGATGCGGCCCTGAAAGACGCCGTCATAGGGCGCGCCGTCGCGCCGCACCGCCGGCTCCCACAGCTCGACCATCTCGGGCCGCACGGCGACGACGCCCTGGGCCTCGCCGACCAGGCTGCGGCCGCCCTCGGCATGGCGCCCGCCGAGCACGGTGCCGTCGGCCAGGCGCAGGCGCGCGCCCTGCGCGTCGGCCGCCATCACGGCGCCGGGAAAGAAGTTCGACTCGCCGACGAAGTCGGCGACGTAGCGTGACACCGGCGCGTCGTAGAGCTGGCGCGGGCTGCCATGCTGCACCACCTGGCCGTCGCGCATGATGCCGATAGTGTCGCTCATCGACAGCGCCTCCTCCTGGTCGTGAGTGACCAGGACGAAGGTGATGCCGACCTCGCGCTGCAGGTTCTGCAGCTCCATCTGCATCTCGCGCCGGAGCTTGCGGTCGAGCGCCGCCAGCGGCTCGTCGAGCAGCAGCACGGTCGGCTTGTTGATCAGGGCGCGGGCCAGGGCCACCCGCTGCTGCTGGCCGCCCGACAGCTCCCAGATGCGGCGTTGCCGCATGCCGGGCAGGCGCACCAGCTCCAGCATCTCGTCGACCCGGCGGGCGATCTCGGCCCGGTCCGGGCGCGGCCGGCGCTGCCTGAGGCCGTAGCCGATGTTGTCGGCGACGTCGAAATGGGGGAACAGCGCGTAGTGCTGGAACACCATGTTGACCGGGCGGCGGAAGGCGGGAACCCCGACCATGGAGACGCCGCCGATCATCACGTCGCCCGCGCTCGGCTGCTCGAACCCGGCGACCAGCCGGAGCGAGGTGGTCTTGCCGCAGCCGGACGGCCCGAGAAACGAATGGAAGGCGCCGGGCGGGATGCTGAAGCTAACGCGGTCGACCGCGACCACCTCGCCGAAGCGCTTGGAGACCGCGGCGAATTCGATGTCCGGCGGCATGGCGCCGCCGGCGGCGGCCCCAGGCTCTACGGTCGCCGCCGCGGCGGCGGGAGCGGCTGCGCCCGGCATGCTCGTCCTGGGTCCCCCTTGCGCGGGCCGGCGGCAATCGCGCCCCCGGACCCGGACCGTTCATTGTCCGGAATTGCGGCCCCGCCATCGATGCGACGATGGGATCCGCATCGGCGAGCTTAGCATGTTGAACACCCCTGACAAGCCGGCCACCGCCGCGGGCTTGCACATTGGCCGGCGGCCGCCGCCGTACGCGCTCAACATATTTGACGGATTGACACGGCAGACCGACCGGAAGCGGCGGGCTGATGCCGCGCCGGAAATGCAGAACGCCCGGGACCAGAGGTCCCGGGCGTTGCCGTAACGGGCGTTTCCCCGAGGGATTACTGCCGCATGCTGCCGAACAGGCGCAGCAGCATGATGAACAGGTTGATGAAGTCGAGATAGAGATTGAGCGCGCCCATGATGGCCTTCTTGGTCATCACGGCGGCGCCGTCGCTCTCAATATACATCTCCTTGATCTTCTGGGTGTCGTAGGCGGTCAGGCCGACGAACACCAGCACGCCGATGACCGACACGGCAAAGTTGAGCGCCGAGCTCTGCAGGAACAGGTTCACCACCATCGCGATGATGATGCCGATCAGGCCCATGAACAGGAACGAGCCCCAGGCGGTCAGGTCGCGCTTGGTGGTGTAGCCGTACAGGCTCATCGCCGCGAAGGTGCCGGCGGTGATGAAGAACACCCGGGTGATCGAGGCGCCGGTATAGACCGCGAAGATGTAGGACAGCGACAAGCCCATCGCCGCGGCGAAGGCCCAGAACACGGCCTGCGCCGCGCCCGCCGACATTTTGTTGATGCGGACGCTGAAGAACAGCACGAAGCCGAGCGGCGCCAGCATCACGACCCAGCGCAGCGGCGTGCCGTAGATCGCCTGCAGCATCGTTTCGTTGGTGCCGACGAGGTAGGCGACGACGCCGGTCAGCGCCAGCCCGCCCGACATGTAGTTGTAGACCCGCAGCATGTACTGGCGCAGCCCGACATCGATGTCGGTCGCCGCCGCAGCGCCGCGGGTCGCATAAGTCCGATTGGGTCCGATGGCCATGTCTGTCCCTCTGAGGTCCAGTGCTGAAAAATCGACACTGATATTAGGTGCCGGCGCCGCCGATTCAACCGGAATCGGACGGGCCGGGACCGATTGTTACGCCGTTTCAATCGTTTCGCAGCAGCGGCGCCGGCCGCTGGCCGAGCACCCGCCAGGTTCCGGCCAGCCCGATCAGCAGGGTGACGGCGGCGCCGAGGCCGGCGGTCGCCGCCACCGTCCCCGGCAGGAAGGTCCAGCTGCCTTCCATCACCTGGGTCAGGAACACCCAGCCGGCCAGGCTGCCGGCGGCGGCGGCGATCAGGGCGGTGACCAGCCCGAGCAGGCCGTATTCCAGGAGATAGGCGCGGGCCACGTCGGCCCGGGTCGCCCCCAGCACCTTCAGCACCACCGCGTCGTAGACCCGGCGGCGGTGGCCGGCGACCACCGCCCCGGCCAGCACCAGCACGCCGGCCACCAGGGTGACCGAGGCGGTCGCCCGGACCGCGACCCCGACCGAGCCCAGGATCCGGTTGACCGACTCCAGGGCGTCCTTGACCCGGATCGCCGAGACATTCGGGAAGCGGTCGGTGACCGCCCGCTGCAGCGCCAGTTCCTGGTCCGGCGCCACCCGCACCGTGGCGATCTGGGTCTGCGGCGCGGCCTCCAGCAGGCCGGGCGAGAACACCATGACGAAGTTGATGGCGAGGCTGGTCCAGTCGACCTCGCGCAGCGCCGCGATGGTGGCGGTGAACTCGCGCCCGAGCAGGTTGACGGTGACGGTGTCGCCGAGGCCGAGGCCGAGCCCGGCCGCCGCCTCGGCGTCCATCGAGACCAGCGGCGGACCGGCATAGTCGGCCGGCCACCAGGCGCCGGCGACCAGCCGGCTGCCGCGCGGCAGGGTCGCCGACCAGGTGATCCCGCGGTCGCCCCGCAGCACCCAGGCGACGTCGGGGCGCGGCGTCACCTGGCTGGCCGGCACGCCGTCGACAGCAGTGATCCGGCCGCGCAGCATCGGCACCCGCTCGAGGTCGGCCGCGCCGGGCTGGGCTTCGACCAGGGCGTCGAACTCGGCCGCCTGGGCCGGCTGGATGTCGATGAAGAAGAACGAGGGCGCCGCACCCGGCAGGGTCTCCTGGATCTCGCGCCCGAGATTGCCCTGGATCAGCACCACCGCCACCAGCACGGTCAAGCCGAGGCCGAGCGACAGCACCACGCTGGCGGTCGCCGCGCCGGGCCGGTGCAGGTTGGCGAGCGCCAGCCGCAGGCCGGGGTGGTTGCCGGCGCGGGCCGAGAGCCGGCGCGCCGCCGCGGTCACCAGCATGGCCGCGCCGCGGAACAGCGCGAGCGCCGCCAGCGCGCCGGCGACGAAGCCGGCGGCGATCAGGGGATCGCGGGCGGTGGCGACGGTGAAGCCGGCGAGCAGCAGGGCGACGCCGAGGATCGCCGCGAGATCGCGCAGCCGCGGGCGATGCGCGGTCGGCGCCACCAGGTTGCGGAACAGGCTGGCGGCCGGCACCGCGCCGGCGCGCGCCAGCGGCCAGAGCGAGAAGCCGACGGCGATCAGCAGCCCGAACACCGCGGCCTCGGCGAGCGGCAGGGGATAGAGCCCCGGCCTGACCGCGAGATCGAAGCGCGCCGCCAGCAGGCCGGCGAGCGCCGCCGGCACCGCGGCGCCGAGCGCCAGCCCGGCGGCGATCCCGCCGAGCGCCAGCGCCACCACCAGGCCGAGATAGATCCGGCGCACCAGCGCCGCCGGCGCGCCCAGGCATTTCAGCACGGCGATGGTCGCGGTCTTGCCGTCGAGATAGGCGCGCACCGCGTTGCCGACGCCGACCCCGCCGACCAGCAGCGCCGACAGCCCGACCAGGGTCAGGAACATGGCGGTGCGATCGACGAAGCGCTTGACCCCCGGCGCCGCCTCGTCGAGGCCGCGGATGCGCCAGCCGGCATCGGGATAGTCCGCGTCGAGCCGGGCGGTCAGCGCGCCGGCATCGACCCCCGGGTTCACGCGCACCCGGTAATGGCTGTAGATCATGCTGCCCGGCTGCACCAGCCCGGTCGCCTCCAGACTGTCCTGGGCCACCATGAAGCGCGGCCCGAGCGCGAACACTCCGCCGCCGCGGTCCGGCTCGTGGGTCAGGGCGGCGCGCAGCTCGTAGTCGAGGGCGCCGACGCGCACCCGCTCGCCGACCGCGAGGCCGAGGCGTTGCAGCAGCGCCGGGTCGGCGACCGCGCCCCAGGTTCCGTCGCGCTGCGCCAGCGCGTCGCCGAGCGCCATGTCGGGCGCGAGCGTCACCGTGCCGTACAGCGGATAGGCGCCGTCGACCGCCTTGAGCTCGACCAGCACGCGCTCGGCGCTGTCGGCCCGATCGGCCGGCCGCGCCATGGCGCGGCTCTCGCGGGTCGCCGACACCGTGCCGGCGGCGGCGAGATCGGCGAGCTGCGCGGCGCTGGCCTGGCGATAGATGAGGCGGATGTCGAGGTCGCCGCCGAGAATGCTGCGGGCGTCGGCGGCGATGCCGGCGACCACCGAGGCCGAGAGCGAGCCGACCGCGGCGATGATCGCCACGCCGAGCATCAGGCACAGCAGGAAGATGCGGAAGCCGCGGACCCCGCCCCGGAGCTCGCGCCGCGCCAGGCCGAGGGCGATGCGCCAGCCGTTGGCGCGGCCCTGCCCTTGCGACGCGCGGCCCGCGGCGGCGGCTGTCGCCGCGGCGCTCAGCGGCCGGCTCCCGCGCGGGACGCTGCGGTCGCCGGCGGCGCGGCGGCGTTGCCGTCGACCACCCGCCCGTCGGCGAGCCGGATCTGTCGCCCGCAACGCGCCGCCAGCGCCGGGTCATGGGTGATCAGCACCAGGGTGGTGGCGCGCCGTGCCGACAGCTCGAACATCAGCTCGATGATCTGCCGGCCGGTCTCGCCGTCGAGATTGCCGGTCGGCTCGTCGGCCAGCAGCAGCGCCGGCGCGATGACGAAGGCGCGGGCCAGCGCCACGCGCTGCTGCTCGCCGCCGGAAAGCTGGCCGGGATAGTGGGTCAGGCGGTGGCCGAGGCCGACCGCGGCCAGCTCGGCCTCGGCCCGCGCGAAGGCGCCGCGATGGCCGGCGAGCTCCAGCGGCACGGCGACGTTTTCCAGCGCGGTCATGGTCGGAATCAGGTGGAAGGCCTGGAACACGATGCCGATGCGGTCGCGCCGGAACAGCGCCAGCGCGTCCTCGGTGAGCGGCCCGAGATCGGCCCCGGCGACCGTGACCCGCCCGGCGCTCGGCCGCTCCAGCCCGGCGATCACCATCATCATGGTCGACTTGCCGGAGCCGGACGGACCGACCACGCTCACCGTTTCCGCGGTGTCGACCGCAAGATCGATGCCACGGAGGATGTTGACCTCGCCCGCCGCGCTCGCCAGCTTTAGCGAGACATCTTCGAGTCGGATCATGCAGTCGCCCCCGTTCGCCCGCTCAGCCATCCAGATTTTCCACCGTTCCCCGCAGGTTAGCGCCGCGGTCCCCCGGGGCGCGCAACCTTCTCGATATGGCGTCGGGGGCGCCACGATCAACCGTGAGGGGATCAACCGGACGCGGCCGCAGCGCGGCTGTACCTGGGCTTTTCCGTGGCGGCGCGCGGTGGCGGTCGCGTTGGCCGTCGGGCTGGTGATGGCCGGTGCCGCCCGCGCCGAGGCGGCGGGGACCGGGGATCCCGCCCAGGCGAGCGGCCCGGCCCTGCGCGTCCTGGCGCTCGGCGACAGCCTGACCGCCGGCTACGGCCTGGCGCCGGCGGACGGTTTCGTCGCCCAGTTGCAGCGCGCCCTCGACGACGCCGGCCTCGATGCCCAGGTGCTCGATGGCGGGGTCTCCGGCGACACCACCGCCGGCGGGCTGGCCCGGCTCGACTGGGCGCTGGCCGACGAGCCCGACGCGGTGATCCTGGAGCTCGGCGCCAATGACGGCTTGCGCGGGCTCGATCCCGCCGCCACCCGCGGCAATCTCGACGCCCTGCTGAGTCGCCTCAAGGACGCCGGCCGGCCGGTGCTGCTGGCCGGCATGCTGGCGCCGCCCAATCTGGGCCCGGAATACGGCGACGCGTTCAACCGGATCTATCCCGAGCTGTCGGCCAAGCACGGCGCCGCGCTGTACCCGTTCTTCCTCGAGGGCGTCGCCGCCGTGCCGGAGCTCAACCAGGCCGACGGCATCCATCCCAACGCAAGCGGCGTGGCGGTCATCGTCGCGCGCATGCTGCCCCAGGTGCGCGCGCTGATCGAGCAGGCGCGGCGCGCGGCGCCGGCGGGCTGAGCCCGCGATGTGCGCCGCCTTCAACCCGCCGGCTGCGTTCCGCGCCGCCCATGCCACCGGCCAGGACTGGGCGCAGGCGGCCAAGGCGGCGGCCGACCTGCTGCAGGATGGCGGGCTGCCGGCCGGCGCCAATCTCGGCTTCCTGTACGTCACCGACCATCTCGCCGGCGATCTCGCCTCGATCCTGGCTTTTCTCCGCAGCCGCACCGGAATCGCCGACTGGGTCGGCACGGTCGGCATCGGCGTGCTGGCCGCCGGCGCCGGGACGACGGCGCGGGCCGAGCATTTCGACCTTCCGGCGGTGGCGGCGATGGTCGGCGCCTTTCCCGCCGGCGCGTTCCGCATCTTCGAGCCGGTGGCCGACGGTCTCGGCGCCTTCATGCAATCCCATTCGAGCTGGGTCGAGGGCCATCACCCGCTGCTCGGCCTGGTTCACGCCGACCCGCGCGCGCCGCGGGCGGTCGAGATGGTGAGCGGCCTGGCCGAGGCGAGCGGTGCCTATCTGGTGGGCGGCCTGACCTCGTCGCGCGCCGGCTTTCCGCAGATCGCCGACAAGGTGGTCGAGGGCGGCGCCTCCGGCGTGCTGTTCGCCGACAGCGTGGCGGTCGCCACCGGCCTGAGCCAGGGCTGCTCGCCGATCGGCCCGGTGCACACGATCACCGCGGCCCAGGACAACGTGGTCGCCGAGATCGACGACCGACCGGCGCTCGAGGTGCTGAAGGCGGACATGGGCGAGCTGTTGTCGCGCGACCTCAAGCGCGCGCTCGGCTACATCCACGCGGCGCTGCCGATCCCCGGCTCCGATACCGGCGACTACCTGGTGCGCAACCTGGTCGGCATCGACCCGGCGCGCGGCCTGATCGGAATCGGCGCCGACATCGCCGTGGGCGACGCCATCCTGTTCACCCGGCGCGACCACGACGCGGCGAGGGCCGACATGCGGCGCATGCTGGCGGGGCTGGCGAAGCGGACCGGCGGGACGGTCAAGGGCGGCGTCTACGTCTCCTGCATCGCCCGCGGCCCCAACCTGTTCGGGCCGGAGGCCGAGGAGCTCGCCTTGATCGCGGAGGCCCTGGGCGCGTTTCCGCTGGTCGGGTTCTTCGCCAATGGCGAGATTTGCCGCGACCGGCTGTACGGCTATACCGGGGTCCTGACCCTGTTCCTCTGACCGCCCGCCCGCACGGCGCGGCGTGGAATTTTCCGGAGTGGCGCAATGGAATACCGGCGGCTCGGCCGTAGCGACCTCATGGTCAGCGTGATCTGCCTGGGCACCATGACCTGGGGCGAGCAGAACAGCGAGGACGACGGCCATCGCCAGATGGACTACGCGCTCGACCGCGGCGTCAATTTCTGGGACACCGCCGAGATGTACGCGGTGCCGCCCAAGGCCGAGACCTATGGCCGGACCGAGCAGATCATCGGCAGCTGGTTCAAGTCCCGCGGAAAACGCGACAAGGTGATCCTGGCCAGCAAGGTCGCCGGTCCCGACGAGCGGCTGACCTATCTGCGCGACGGCAAGCCGCGGCTCGACCGCAGGAACATCGCCGCCGCGGTCGATGCCAGCCTGCAGCGCCTGGGCACCGACTACATCGACCTGTACCAGCTGCACTGGCCGGAGCGGCGGACCAGCAATTTCGGGCGGCTCGGCTTTGCCCGCGACGCCGAGCGGGACGACGGCACCCCGCTCGAGGAGACCCTGGCGGCGCTCGCCGAGGTGGTCGCGGCCGGCAAGGTGCGCCACGTCGCCTGCTCCAACGAGTCGGCCTGGGGCGTCATGCGCCTGCTCGGCCTGAGCGACGCCGGCAAGGGCCCGCGCATGATGAGCGTGCAGAACGCCTACAGCCTGCTGAACCGCAGCTTCGAGGCCGGCCTGGCCGAGGTGGCGCTGCGCGAGGATTGCGGGCTGCTGGCCTATTCGCCGCTCGCCATGGGCGCGCTCTCCGGCAAGTATCTCGACGGTTCCGCCGGGCCGCAGGCGCGGCTCAATCTCTATCCGCATTTCAAGCGCTATCGCGGGCCGCACAAGGACAAGGCGACGTCGGCCTATGTGGCGCTCGCCCGCGAGCATGGCCTCGACCCGGCACAGATGGCGCTGGCCTTCGTCACCTCCCGGCCATTCGTCACCGCCAACATCATCGGCGCCACCACCGAGGCCCAGCTCGCCAGCGACATCGCCAGCATCGAGCTCGCGCTCGGGCAGGAGATTCTCGACGCGATCGAGGCGATTCATCAGGTCTATACTTACCCCTGCCCGTGAGGCTGGCCCCCGCCGCCGGCCCCGGCGCGCCGCCCTGCGTTCGAGGAGCTCCGTCATGCGGCTGTTCGTCGCCCTGCCCCTGCCGCAAGCCATCCGCAAGACCCTGGCGTCGCTGTGCGCCGGCCTGCCCGGCGCGCGCTGGGTGCCGCCGGAGAACATGCACGTCACCCTGCGGTTCCTGGGCGAATTGTCGGGCGACGTGATCGACGATGTCGACGCGGCCCTGTCCGGGATCAGCGCGCCGGCATTCTCGCTGGCACTCGGCGGCGTCGGCCATTTCGGCAACGGCGCCCGGCCGCGCGCGATCTGGGCCGGGGTCGCCCGCGATCCCGCGCTGTTCCATCTGCACGACAAGATCGAGTCGGCGGTGGTGCGCGCCGGTCTGGCGCCGGACCGGCAGAAATTCACGCCCCATGTCACGCTCAGCCGGCCCAAGGGCACGTCGATCCCCAAGCTGCAGGACTATCTGTCGGCCCACAGCCTGTTCCGCAGCGATCCCTGGGAGGTCTCGCGCTTCACCCTGTTCTCGAGCTTCCTGGCCCACACCAACGCGATCTATCGCGAGGAGAGCCGCTATCCCTTGCTGCGCGGCTGGTCGGGCGACGAGTACGACGAGGAGGACGCGGCGGCGAACGACGGCGACGACGCGATCGACGCGATCGATGCGGAGGCGATGGCGGGACAGGATGGGCGGCGCCGTGGCTGAGCCGATCGTGGTGCTGACCGGCGCCGGCATTTCCAGGGAATCCGGGCTCGACACATTCCGCGACGCCGGCGGCATCTGGTCGAAGGTGCGGCTCGAGGACGTGGCGACGCCCGAGGGCTTCGCCCGCGATCCGGCGCGCGTGCAGGAATTCTACAACGCGCGCCGCCGCGGCCTGGTCGACGCCGAGGTGCGGCCGAACGCGGCGCATCTGGCGCTCGCCGAGCTGGAACGGCGGCGCGCCGGCGACCTGCTGCTGGTCACCCAGAACATCGACGACCTGCACGAGCGCGCCGGCAGCCGCAATCTCCTGCACATGCATGGCGAGCTGCTGAAGGCGCGCTGCACCGGATGCGGCGCCGTCGCCGCCTGCCGCGCCGACATCGACGCGAGCAGCCGGTGCCCGGCCTGCGCGGCGACCGGCACGTTGCGGCCGCATGTCGTGTGGTTCGGCGAGATGCCGCTGGAGATGGAGCGGGTCGATTCGGCGCTCGCCGCCTGCGAGCTGTTCGTCGCGATCGGCACGTCGGGCAGCGTCTATCCGGCGGCCGGCTTCGTCGAGCAGGCCAAGCGGGTGGCCGGCGCGCGCACCGTCGAGCTCAATCTCGAGCCGAGCGAAGGCCACGGCCTGTTCGACGAGCGCATCTACGGCCCGGCCAGCGCGGTGGTGCCGCAATTCGTGCGGCGCCTGATCGACAGCGGATGAGCGCAGCGCGGCCGCCGGCGCGCGACCGGCTCGACGACCTGCTGGCCGAGGCCCGCGCCTGCCGGGTCTGCGAGGCCCACCTGCCGCTGGGTCCGCGGCCGGTGCTGCGCGCGGCGGCGACCTCGCGGCTGCTGATCGTCGGCCAGGCCCCGGGCACCCGGGTCCATGCCAGCGGGATCCCCTGGAACGACCCGAGCGGCGACCGGCTGCGCCAGTGGCTGGCGATCGACCGCGACACCTTCTACGACGCGACGCGCATCGCCATCGTGCCGATGGGCCTGTGCTATCCCGGCGCCGACGCGAAGGGCGGCGACCGCCCGCCGCGGCGCGAGTGCGCGCCGCTGTGGCAACCGCGGATCCGCCCGCTCTTGCCCGAGATCGGCCTCACCCTGCTGGTCGGCCAGTACGCCCAGCGCTTCCATCTCGGCACCCGCCGCAAGACCGGCCTGACCGAGACGGTGGCCGCCTGGCGCGACTATCTGCCCGAGTTTCTGCCCCTGCCCCATCCGAGCTGGCGCAACACCGTCTGGCTCAAGCGACATCCGTGGTTCGAGACCGAGCTGCTGCCGGTGCTGCGCGCGCGGGTGCGGGAGGTGCTGAAGACTGGCGCCAGCGCGAAACCGGAGCCTGATAGGAATCCCCCTCCCCCTTCCCCCTCCGGCGAGGGGAGGGGGTAGGAGTGAGTCGGCTCGGAGCTCACGCCTGGCTGCGGCGCGCGGCTTCGGCTTCGGCGAGTTCCTCGAGCGTCTCCATGTCCTCGTCGGAGAAGCCGAAGTGATGGCCGATCTCGTGGATCAGCACATGGCGCACCAGATGGGCGAAATCCTCGCCGGTCTCGCACCAGTAGTCGAGCAGCGGCCGGCGATACAGGAAGATCATGTCGATGTCGCTGCGCACGTCGCCGACGGCCTGGTTCGGCAGCGCGACGCCGCGATACAGGCCGAGCAGGTCGAAGGGACCGTCGAGGTCCATCTCCTCCTCGGTCTCGGCGTCGGGAAATTCCTCGATCCGGATCACGACGTCGCCGACATTGCGGCGCAGCTCGTCGGGGATCGTGGCGTAGGCCTCGGCGGCGAGCGCCTCGATGTCGCCGAGGCTGGGGGCGGTGGTGAACCGGCGGTCCGGCGGAGCAACGATAGCCATGATGCGGCCACGTTAGCCTGCGGCGGGTCGCGCGCCAAGCGGCGTGCCGGGCACGTTGTCAGGCCGCCATCCGCCCGCCATGATGCGCCGGCAATTCATGGCAGGAGAATCGCGATGGCGGACAAGCGGGTGGACGCGGCTGATCTGATGCAGGGATTTCCGCCGCCGGCGGCGGCGCGGGTGACCCACCAGAACTGGGATTCCCCGCCGTTCAACCGCTGGGCCTTCTGCAACCTGCGCCAGGTGCTGCCGACCCGCGCGGTGTCGCGCGGCGACGGCCCGTCCAGCCCGCTGCCCGAGCGCAAGCAGGATCTGGCGGCGCTCGGCTTCGCCGGACCGGACGGCGCCAGGCGCAGCATCGCCGGGTTCCTCGACGAGACCTTCACCGACGGCTTCCTGGTGCTGCACCGGGGAAGCGTGGTGTTCGAGCGCTATCTCGGCCATCTCGAGCGCGCGTCGCTGCACCTGTCGCAGTCGATGTCGAAGTCGGTGGTGGGCACCGTCGCCGGCATCCTGATCGAGGACGGCCGGATCGACCCGCATGCCAAGCTGTCGGCCTATGTGCCGGAGCTGGCGCGCTGCGGCTATGCCGACGCCACCCTCGCCCAGGTCTTGGACATGCGCAGCGGCGTGCGCTTCAACGAGACCTATACCGATCCGGAGTCGGACGTCGCGAAGCTGGATTCGGTGGTCGGCTGGAAGCCGAACCGGCCCGACATGCCGAACGCGATCTACGACCTGATCCTGACCCTGCCCAAGGAGCGCGATCACGGCGGCGCGTTCCAGTACCGCTCGATCGAGACCGACGTCGTCGGCTGGGTCTGCGAGCGGGCGAGCGGGCGCCATCTCTGCGATCTCGTGAGCGAACTGATCTGGCGTCCCATGGGCGCCGAGTACGACGCCTGCTTCACCGTCGATCGCGGCGGCACGGCGCTGGCCGATGGCGGGCTGAACGCCGCCTTGCGCGACTATGCGCGCTTCGGCCTGCTCTACCTCAACGGCGGCAAGCTCGGCGGCAAGCAGATCGTGCCGGCCGCCTGGGTCGAGGGCTGCCGGCGCGGCGACCCGTCGGTGTTCGGAGCGCCTTACACCGACGCCCTGCCGGGCGGCGCCTATTCGCGGCAGTGGTGGGTGCGCGATCCCAAGGCCGGCAGCGCCATGGCGCGCGGCGTGTTCGGCCAGATGATCTATGTCGATCCCGGGCGCGAGCTGCTGATCGTCAAGCTCTCGACCTGGCCCGACTTCACCAATCTCGACCGCTTGCTGCTGACGCTGGCCGCGATCGACGCGATCGCCGCGGCGCTCGGCTGAGGGCCTACTTCGGCGCCAGGCGGAGCGCGCCGTCGAGGCGGATCACCTCGCCGTTCAGCAGCACGTTGTCGATGATGTGCATGACCAGGCGCGAGACCTCGTCGGCATGGCCGAGGCGCGAGGGGAACGGCACGGAATCGCCGAGGCTCTTCTGGATGTCGGGCGGCAGGTTCAGCATCATCGGCGTGGCGATCAGGCCGGGCGCGATCGCCAGCACCCGGATGCCGGAGCGCGCCAGGTCGCGCGCCGCCGGCAGGGTCAGCCCGACGATGCCGGCCTTGGACGCCGCATAGGCGGCCTGGCCGATCTGGCCCTCGTAGGCGGCGACCGAGGAGGTCGAGATGATGACGCCGCGCTCGCCGTCCTCGAGCGCCGGCAGGCAGGCCATGTCGGCGGCGGCGAGCCGCATCATGTTGAAGGTGCCGATCAGGTTGACCTCGATCACCCGGGCGAACTTCTCGAGCGGCAGCGGACCGTCCTTGCCGACGATGCGCCCGGGAATGAGAATCCCGGCGACGTTCATCAGCACCCGGGCCGGTCCGTGGGCGGCGCGCGCGGTGGCGACCGCGGCCTCGGCGCTGGCGGCGCTCGCCACGTCGCATTCGACGGCGAGCCCGCCGATCTCCTTCGCCACCGCCGCGGCGCCGTCCATGTTGACGTCGAGCACCGCGACCTTGGCGCCGGCCTTGGCAAATGCCCGCGCCACCTCGGCGCCGATCCCCGATCCGGCACCGGTGACCAGCGCCGCCTGTCCCTGAAGCTTCATCGTTTCCTCTCGTAACCCATGCCCCGAACCTGCCGACCTCCCGGGGGAAAACGGCCCGGGTTCTTAGCAGATCGAGGCGCCCGAGGCGACACCTCGGCATCACCACCCCGGATCGACCCCATTGCGGGACGCCGCGACCGGGGCCATATGCGAACTCATGACCGGGACCGATCTCGCGCCCTACGATCCGGCCAGGCATCGCCGCGACGAGGCGCGGGTCGAGCGCGGCTTCTGGGCCAAGCTCAGGCGCCATGGCCGGCGCGTGCCGTTCCTCAAGGACGCCCTCGCCGCCTATTACTGCGCCCGCGATCCGGAGACGCCGCTCCAGGTCAAGGCGGTGCTGATGGCGGCGCTGGCCTATTTCGTGATGCCGGCCGACCTGGTGCCCGATTTCATCGCCTGGTTCGGCTTCACCGACGACGCCACCGTACTGCTGGTGGCGATCCAGATGATCTCCCCCCACATCAAGGGCCACCACCGCGACCGGGCGCAGGCGGCGATCGATCGCCTGGCGCCGGACGGGACGGCGGCGACCGCTACGGCGCCGGAAATGCCGCGATCGTCCGGCTGACCATCGCCCGCGCATCGGCGACCAGCGCGCCGTTCGCGGCCGGCCGGGTCATGAACTCGGCCCAGGCGGTGAGATCGGCGAGCCGGCCGAGATCGCGCCAGTCCGGCGGCAGCCAGCCGCCGGCGCCACGATAGCCGGCGGCCACCCCGTCCTCGAATCCCGGCAGGTCGCCCAGCGGCGGGCGCAGCAGATTGCCGAAATCGAGCGCCGGCGGCCCGCTCAGCGCAAACTCCCAATCGAGTACCGCGGCGACCGCCGGCCGCTCGGGAAGACCGCACACCAGGATGTTGGAACCGCCGAAATCGCCATGGACCAGGCAGGCATCGGGCCAGTCATCGAGGCGCTCGCCGGCGCGCGCCGCCAGCGCCAGAGCCGCATCGGCGAGGTCGGGGCCGAGCCGCTGGCGCCCGACGCCCTCGGCCAGGCAGGACCGCAGGTAGCCGGCGAGCCCGCCCGTCGGCAGCGGCGCCGCCACCTGCAGGCGGGCGTCGAGGAAGCCGGCCACGGAAAAGGTCACGGCATGGATCGCGGCGAGCACGCGCCCGACCTCGCGCCCGAGCTGCGCGGCGGTCTCGAGGCTGAGCCGCGACGCCACCCGTTCCAGTCGCTCGCCGTCGACCCAGTCGAGCACCGCATAGGGCTCGCCGGTCAGCGGATTGTCGGCGCCGAGATGCAGCAGCCGCGGCAGCGGCACGCTGCCGGCGAGGCAGCGATGCAGCGCCGCCTCCTTGGCCGCCTGCGCCGCGTCGCGCCGGAACAGGCGCAGGCGCACCGCATCGGGCGGCCCGTCGAGCCGCAGCCGCAAATTCTCGTTGGCGAGTCCGCCGCTGACGACGGCGGCGGCGGTCACCCGGCGCGCCGGCAATGCCGGCCGGATCATCCGGGTCAGCGCCGCCAGGTCGATGCCGGCGTGCGCATCGGCCCCGCACCATCTGCTGCGATCGAGCGTCACGTCATCTCCGCAAGATATCCGACCCGCGCCGGCGAGTGCCGTTGTTCGAAACCCATTGTGTCGCCGTCCCCTGCGCTGCGGTCCGCTCGATCCTAGAGCGCCGGCGCGCCGACGCAAACCGAGATTGCGCGACGATGACGATTCCGTCACGCGATTGCGCGTGCATGCGCGCGCCTGCGACTTCACATTCTGGACGAAGCATGCGCGACAGCGGAAGCTGTCGCCATGACAAGATGCACGAGGAGTCCAGGGCGATGACGACGATCGGCGTGTTCGCGCTGGTGACCGACGACGACGCGCGCGTGCTGTGCGTGAAGCACAACTACGGCGATTTTCACTGGGGCATGCCCGGCGGCCGGCTGGAACCCGGGGAGAATCCGATCGCCGCGATGGAGCGCGAGGTGATGGAGGAGGCCGCGGTGGCGATCGCGGTCAGCGGCTTCGTCGGCGCCTATGCCGCGCCGTACCGCGACGACCTGGTGCTGGTGTTCCGCGCATCGGTGCGCGAATGCCTGCCGTGGCGCCCGAGCGACGAGATCAGCGCGATCGGATTCTTTCGCGCCGACGCGCTGCCCGAGCCGATGTCGGCCAACCACCGGCTGCGCTACGCCGATGCCATCGGCGGATTGACCGGCGGATTCCGCGCCTTCTCGGCGCCGGGCGAGATTCACGCGGCCTGCGACTTTTTGTCCTGACGCCGCCTGATGACCATGGCCGAGCACGAGGCCGCGCGCCGCGGCTGCCACGGCGCCTGCGTCAACACCTACGATTTCGCGGTGCCCGGGTTCTATCTCGGCCTCGGCTATCGCGTGGTGCTGGAACTCGCGGACTATCCGGTGGGGCACCGCACGCTGGTCTTGACCCAGTCGCTGGTCAGGGACTGAAGCCGGCCGCTCAATCGCCGGCCGGCACGGCGACCGGCGAGGCGGCGATGCTGGAGGCCCGGCGCAGCCGGGCCTCGCGACGCGCGATGTAGACCGTCGACACCACGATGATGGCGGCACCGGCCAGGGTCCAGGCATCGACCCGTTCGCCGAACGCCAGGAACCCGGCGATGGCGGCGAACAGCAGCCGCAGATAGTCGAACGGCGCGACCGCCGAGGCCTCGCCGGCGCGGTAGGCGCGGATCCAGCAGGACTGCGACAGCACGCCGAGCACGCCGATGCCGATCAGCAGCGCGAATTCGCCCGGCGCCGGCGCGCGCCACACCAGCAGCGCCGGCGGCAGCGCCGCGATGGTCGAGAACACCCCGAAATAGAACAGCATGACCAGCGTCGTCTCGCCCGGCGGCAGGCGCTTCACCAGGGTCACCAGGAAGGCGATCGACAGGGCGTCGACGAGCGCGAACAGCGCCGCGGAATCGATGATGCCCGCGCCCGGCCGCACCATGACGACGACGCCGAGAAAACCCACCAGGGTCGCGCTCCAGCGCCGCCAGCGCACCGTCTCGCGCAGGATCAGCACCGCCAGCACGGTGGCGAACAGCGGCTTGGTGAAGCTGAGCGCGGTGTAGGACGCGAGCGGCATGTGGGCGACGGCATAGTAGCTGGAGAACATGGCGACCAGGCCGAAGATGCCGCGCAGCAGGTGGATCTTCAGCGAGCGCGTCCGCAGCGTCGAGATACCGTAGCCGGCGACGAACGGCAGGATCGCGAGGAAGCCGATCAGGCAGCGGAAGAAGGCGATCTGGAAGCTGTCGAGCCGGTCGCCCAGCAGCTTGATCATCAGCGCCATGAAGGTGAAGCCGATGCCCGACCCCACCATCCAGGCGGCGCCGCGGACATTGCCCGGCAGCAGCCGCCAGCCGGCGCCGGCGCGCGCCCCGAGCCGAGCCGCGGCCCGTGCGGTCGGGCGGACCGTCACGCGCGGCGGTCCCCGGGACCCCTATCGGTCATTGGCGGCTGGGCGCCGACCATCTTGGCCGGCACGCTGAGCGCCGCGTGGGTCGCCGCCGATTGCCGCAGCCGCGCCTCGCGATGGGCGATGTAGATCGCCGAGGCGACGATGATCGCCGCACCCACCCAGGTATAGGCGGTCGGCAGCTCGCCGAACGCCGCCCAGCCGATGATCGCGGCGAACAGCAGGCGGGTGTAGTCATAGGGCATCACCGCCGAGGCGTCGGCCATGGCGAAGGCACGGACATAGCAGAGATGGCCGAGGCTGCCGAGCGCGCCCATGGCGACCAGCCAGAACCAGGTGTCGACCGGCGGCCAGGTCCAGTGCAGCAGCGCCGGCAACAGCGACATCGGCGTCATGATCAGCACCATGTAGGTGACGATGGCGTTGGCCGATTCGGTGGCCGATAGGCGCTTCACGATCAGCGAGACGATGACCGACAGGATGGTCGACAGGATCGCCAGGCCGACGCCGCCGGAAATCATGGCGCCGCCGGGCAGCGCGAGCTGCGGCCACAGGATGACCACGACGCCGACCAGCCCCAGGGAGGTGGCCGTCCAGCGCCGCAGCCTGACGGTTTCCTTGAGGAACACCGCCGCCATGACGGTGGCGAACAGCGGCGCGGTGAAGGACAGCGCCACTGCCTGGGCGAGCGGCAGCCAGGCCAGCGCGGTGAACCAGCACAGCATGGAGCCGAGGCCGAGCACGCAGCGCAGCAGGTACAGCCCCATGCGCCCGGTCTTGAGGCCGGCCAAGCCCGCGGTGAACAGCCAGGGCAGCATGAAGGCGAGGCCGAACAGGTTGCGGAAGAATGCCACCTCGAACGGATGCATCTCCTGCCCGAGATGGCGGATCGCGCCGGACAGTCCGGTGAAGAACACCCCCGAGCCGACCATCCAGATCGCCGCCATCACCGGCGCCGGCAGGGCGGCGGCGCGGGCCGTCACCCGCGCGCTGGCACGGTCGGCGAGATCCCGAAGCGGAGCAGGCAGGCGGGGCATGCTGCGAGCGAAGCTGTTGCGGCAACCCTCACCCGCCTCGCCGACGCTCGGCACCCTCTCCCGCTCTCGCGGGAGAGGGGAGGGGCCCGCGGCTCCTGAGCCTAGCGAAGGAGCCGTGGGAAGGGTGAGGGCATGATGGTGCCACTAATAGAGCTTCACCCCGGGCTTGTCGAAGGGTGAGGCTGTGATCGGCGGCCGCCACTGGCATCAAACACGCCGATGTGGCACTTACGGGACCGCGGATACCGTGAACTGCTATCGATTTGCCGGCTTCTCGGCGGCGCCGGCGCCGAGGCCGAGGACCGCGGCATCTGGAGAGGACGACCACCGTGACCGAGCCGCTATGGACTCCGAGCGCCCCGCGCGTCGCCGCCACGCGCCTGACCGCCTTCATGCGGCAGCTCGAGGCGACGCGCGGCGTGCATGTCGACGGCTACGACGCCCTGTGGCAATGGTCGGTCGACCGGCGCGCCGAGTTCTGGGACTCGGTCTGGGATTTCTGCGGCGTGATCGGCACCAAGGGCGGGACGCTGATGGCCGATGGCGACAAGATGCCGGGCGCCCGCTTCTTCCCCGAGGCGCGCCTGAACTACGCCGAGAACCTGCTGCGCCGGCGCGACGATGGCGAGGCGATCGTGTTCCGCGGCGAGGACAAGGTCCGCCGCCGCATGACCTGGCGCCAGCTCCACGAGCTGGTCTCGCGCCTCGCCCAGGCGATGCGGGCGGCCGGGGTGCAGCGGGGCGACCGGGTCGCCGGCTTCGTCCCCAACATGGCCGAGACCATCGTCGCCACCCTGGCGACCGCGAGCCTGGGCGCGGTCTGGTCGTCCTGCTCGCCGGATTTCGGCACCCGCGGCGTGATCGACCGCTTCGGCCAGATCGAGCCCAAGCTGCTGATCACCGCCGACGGCTACCACTATGGCGGCAAGACCTTCGACTGCCTCGCCAAGGTCAGGGAGTTCCTGCCCGACCTGCCGAGCGTCGAGCGCGTCGTGGTGCTGCCCTATCTCGACGACACCCCGCCGCTCGACGGCGTGCCGAAGGCGGTGATGCTCGGCGACTTCGTCGCGCCCTTTGCCGCCGGCGAGATCGACTTCGCGCGGGTGCCGTTCGATCACCCGCTGTTCATCATGTATTCCTCGGGCACGACGGGCGTGCCGAAATGTATCGTCCATGGCGTCGGCGGCACCCTGATCCAGCATCTCAAGGAGCATCAGCTCCAAAGCGACGTGCGCAAGGACGACCGGGTGTTCTACTTCACCACCTGCGGCTGGATGATGTGGAACTGGCTGATCTCGGCGCTGGCGTCGGAGGCGACGCTGCTGCTCTATGACGGCTCGCCGTTCCATCCCGACGGCAATACCCTGTTCGACTTCGCCGCCGACGAGCGTTGCACTCTGTTCGGCACCTCGGCCAAGTTCATCGATGCCTGTGCCAAGGCCGGCATCCGGCCCCGGGACCGCCACGACCTGTCGGCGCTGCGCACCCTCGCCTCGACCGGCTCGCCGCTGGTGGCGGAGGGCTTCGACTATGTCTACGACGCGGTGAAGTCCGACCTCTGCCTGTCCTCGATCTCCGGCGGCACCGACATCATCTCCTGCTTCGTGCTCGGCAACCCGATCGGGCCGGTGTGGCGCGGCGAGATCCAGGCCCGCGGCCTCGGCATGAAGGTCGAGGTGTGGGACGAGGACGCCAAGCCGGTCGTGGGCGAGAAGGGCGAGCTGATCTGCGCCGCACCCTTCCCGTCCATGCCCATCGGGTTCTGGAACGACGCCGACGGCGCCAAGTACCGCGCCGCCTATTTCGAGCGCTTCCCCGGCGTCTGGTGCCACGGCGACTATGTCGAGCTGACGCGCCACGGCGGCATGATCATCTACGGCCGCTCCGACGCCGTGCTCAATCCCGGGGGCGTGCGCATCGGCACCGCCGAGATCTACCGCCAGGTCGAGCAGTTGCCCGAGATCCTGGAGAGCATCGTGGTCGGCCAGGACTGGGACGGCGACGTGCGGGTCGTGCTGTTCGTGCGGCTGAAGCCGGGTGTCGTGCTCGACGAGGCCCTGCAGAAGCGCATCAAGAGCCAGATCCGCGCCAACACCACGCCGCGCCACGTGCCGGCGAAGATCGTCGCCATCGCGGACATCCCGCGCACCAAGAGCGGCAAGATCACCGAGCTCGCGGTGCGCGACGTGATCCACGGCCGCAACGTCAAGAACAAGGAGGCCCTGGCCAACCCCGAGGCGCTGGAACTGTACAGGGATTTGGCGGAGTTGAAGAATTGAGGCGTTCCGGGCAGGCCACTTCTCATCGGCACGATCTGCGCATAGACTTCCCCGACTCTTGCCGGAGGGATTCATTTGAAGAAGCTCAAGATCATCGTGGAGCGGCATCCGGACGGCTATGTCGCCTATCCTTTGGGCCTCAAGGGCGTCGTGGTGGCGCAGGGCGACAGCTACGAGGAAGCACTGGACAACGTGAAATCGGCTGTCGCGTTCCACGTCGAGACATTCGGCAAAGAGGTTTTTGAAGGCCCCGACGACATTCTCGAAGCATTCGTCGACGAGGCCGCGGTTCCCGCCTGATGCCGAAGTTCCCGGTCGACGCCCCGTTGCACCGGGTGATTGCAGCGCTGAAACTGCTAGGATTCGAACTGGTGCGGGACGGCAACCACATAGCGATGCGCCGCACCAATCCCGATGGATCGAACACGCCGCTCACAATGCCGAACCATCGCACGCTCAAGGGGTCGACGCTCCGGGCTATACTCGGCCAGTCCGGGATATCGCGGGGTGAATTTCTCGCGGCGTATGACCGAAGTTGACCGCCAAGCCCGATAGAGGCCTGTCGTGCGCGGACTTGATCCGCGCATCCATGGTGCCGCTCGTCTGATCCTCGATGGGACGCTCCAGGCGAAGCCTCGACCTTCACTCATAGTCCACCTTGGTCGCGCACCAGCCTTCGTCGTGCCTCTGCCAGTAGCGCTCGCGCAGCCACGCCGAGATCGGGCCGGGGCGGTCGTTGCCGTAGATGCGGCCGTCGACGCGGCTGACCGGCATGATGCCGCCGGCCGTGGTCGCAGTGAACACCTCGTCGGCGTCGAGCAGTTCCTGCCTGGTGATGCGGCCGATCTTCGACGGGATGCCGAGCTCGTCGCACAGCTCCAGCACCGATTTCCGCGTGATGCCCTCGAGCGCGCCGCGGTCGGGCGACACCACCGTGCCGCCGATCACCGCGAACACGTTGAAGCCCGGGCCCTCGGTGACGTAGCCGTCGAAATCGAGCAGCACGGCGTTGTCGGCACCGGCGTCCCTGGCCTCGAACAGCGCGCGGGTGAGATCGCCCCAGTGATAGTTCTTGATGGTCGGGTCGACGCATTCCGGCGGGATGCGCGGCGTCTTCGCCACGATCAGATGGGCGCCGCGCGCCTGCATCTCCGGCGACATGACCCAGACCCAGGGCAGCGCGAAGGCCCAGAACCGGTTCACGCAGTTGGCCGGATGGCGCGGGCCGCCGGGCGCCGGGTTGCCGCGGGTGCAGATCATCGCGACATAGGCGTCGCGCAGTCCGCTCGCCCGCACGCAGCCGTGCAGGATGCGCGCGATGTCGCCGCCGTCATGGGGGATCGCCATGTGCAACCCGGACATCGAAGCCTGGAACCGCGCGATGTGGTCGTCGAGCCGGAAGAAGCTGCCCTTCCAGACATGCACCACGTCGTAGGTGACGTCGGAATGGGTGAAGCCCCAGTCGGTGATCGGGATGCGGGCGTCGGCGACCGCCACGATCCGGCCCTCGGCCCAGGCCGCACCTTGGGGATGGATGCCGCTCGCGGCCCGCGCCGGGTCGCGGCTCTCGACCGCCGCCATGCCGTCCCTCCATCGTCAGCCCGTCGACCGCGCGGAAAACGCGGGCGATCGAGCCTAGACCAAGATCGCCTCGGTTTGAATCGATCCGAGGCGTGAATCCTGGTCTACCTTTTTTTGAAGTAGCGCGCGAAGCCGGGTCAGCCGGCGCCGTCGAGAAACGAGACGAGCTGGCGCATCCGGATCGGCTTCATCAGTACCGCGAGCGCACCATTGGCCAGGGCCTCGTCGGCGCGCTCCTCGCTGTGGCCGGTCATCAGGACGATGCGGGCCTCCGGCTTCAGCCGCTTGATCGCCAGGAAGCTGTCGACCCCGTTCATCACGGGCATCCGGATGTCCATGAAGGCGACGTCGTAGTCCTGCGCCCCGAAGCGGTCCAGGGCCTCCTGGCCGTTGCGGGCGATCTCCACTTCGCAGTCATGGGCGCGCAGAATCTCGGCGTAGCTCTCGGCCACGTCGGCATCGTCGTCGACAACCAGCACGGTACGGCTCATCAGGCGGCTCCGCGCATGTCCTGCCGGGCGAGAGGGAGGCGGATTGTAAAGCAGACACCCGGTCCGGTGGAACCATCAACTGCAATGGTCCCGTCATGCTGGCCGACGATCCGCCGCACCGCGGCAAGTCCCAGGCCGATGCCGAAGCTCTTGGTGGTGAACAGCGGCTCGAACACCTTGGCCATGTGCTCCGGCAGTATTCCCGGACCGGTATCCGCGACCGATAGCAGCAGTTCCCGCCCCGCGACGGCGGTTCGTACGGTGATTCGGCGCGGCGAGGCCGGGGCCGGCTGCCAGCCCGCATCGGTCATCGCCTGCACGGCGTTGTCGAGCAGGTTCAGCAGCACCCGGCGGAAACGCTCGCCGTCGAGTTCGACCTTCACCGGCGCGGCGAGCACCCGCTCGACATCGACCGATGGCGGGAACTGGTACTCCTCCAGGACCTCTATCAGCCAGGCATCGAACCCGGTCGGCGCCCGCGCCGCGACCGGCGGCCGGGCGAAGTCGAGGAAGTCGCCGACGATGTGGATGCAGCGTTCGACATTGCGGTCGATGCGGTCGAGCAGCCTGACCGTCTCGCCGTCGGCCGCCGGCATCCGGCGGCGCAGGGTGACCAGCGAGTTGCAGATGGTGGAGAGCGGATTGCGCAGCTCGTGATTGACCGTGCCGGCGAGCTCGCCGAGCCCGGCCAGGCGGCTCTGCCGGGTCTGGCGCTCGATCGAGTCCCTGAGATCCTGCGCCATCTTGACGAAGGCGTCCTCGAGTTCGCCGATCTCGTCCGCCGACCCGCGCGCCGGCCGGACATCGAGATCGCCGGCGCCGAGCCGGCGCGCCATGTCGCGCAGCGCGACGATCGGGCCGCCGATCCGGCGGGCGATGAACAGCGAGCTGGCGCCGACCAGCACGACACCGGCGAGCAGCGCCGCCGCCGACATCCACAAGGCCGCGCTCAACCTGCGATCGATCGCAGCCTGCAGCGCCTCGGCTTCGGCTACCTCCAGCCGCTTGGTGTGTTGAATCGTTTCCTCGAAGGACTGCTCGGTCGCCTCCAGCACTTCCAGCCGCTCGAGCGTGTCCGCCTTGGTCGCCGTCTGCGCGAGCCGTTCGATCTCCGATGACTGCCCGATCATTGCGGCGACCAGATTGCCCAGGTGCTGACGCAGATCGTCGATCATCGCATGGTCGCCGGGTTTCTCCCCCTCGTCACTGTGCAGAGAAATCGATTCCAAGGCGGCGAAGGCATCGCGCAGCCGATCCTGCATCTCGCCGAGCTGAGCGCGCTCGTCGGCGGTGAGCCGCGCCTCCTTTTCCCGGAACCGCGCATCGGCAGCCGCTCCGGCGGCATCCTCGCGATTCAGCAACGCCAACGCCACGTAGTTGCCGGTCTCGGCGAGCAGCCGCGCGCCGGCGCCGTGGATGTCGCCGAGCAGGTTGAGCGTCGGCACTGCCTCTTCGCGCAGATGGCGCGCGGCCTCGCCGGCCCGGTTCGTCACCCACAGTCCGCCCCCCAGCCCAAGCACGAACAGCAGCAGTAGCACCGCATTGCCGGCCAAGATCTTGCCGCGGATACCGAGGCGGTCGGTGAATCGTCGCATGCCGGGTCCTCGACGCGCGGGAAATCGCGCCACCATAATACGATAGGCAGTCCTAATCTCATGTTAAGAGGGCCCTGGCCGCGCGCGCCAGCCGGCCCCGGCAGGCCGTCGGTCGGCGCGAACTACCCGCCAAATCCGTCTCGAACTGAATCGTTTCGAGACGGTCTTGGTTGCTTTCCTGTTAAGGCGCGGCATGTCGCATGGATCGCATCGCCGCCGCGCGATCCGATCGCGCCCGGGCGCGACGCCGGATGACAGTCGGTCCGGCCTCGGCTACATCTGGCGGCCGATGAAATTGCGCCCCAACCCCTTGCTTGCCGCGGTCGCCGAGCCGCCGATCGCCGAGGCCCATGGCTGGATCCGCGGCCGGGTGTTCCCGGCGGACAAGCCGCTGATCGACGTCGCCCAGGCGGTGCCGGGCTATCCGCCGCCTGCCGCCCTCACCGAGCATCTGGCGCGGGTGGTGGGCGAGCCGCAGATGGCGCGCTACACCGAGATCGTCGGTACGCCCGCGCTGCGCGCCGGCCTCGCCGCCGACATCAACCGGCTCTATGGCGGCGATGTCGGCGCCGACGACCTGCTGATCGCGGCGGGCTGCAACCAGGCGTTCTGCCTGGCGACCCTGGCGCTGGCCGGGCCGGGCGACGAGGTGCTGCTGCCGCTGCCCTATTACTTCAATCACCAGATGTGGCTGGAGATGATCGGCGTCGGCGTCGTGCACCTGCCGTTCCGGCCCGAGCGCGGCGGCGTCCCCGACCCGGCCGACGCGGCGGCGCGGATCGGGCCGAAGACCCGCGCCATCGTGCTGGTCAGCCCGAACAACCCGACCGGTGCCGTCTATCCGCCCGAAGCGATCGCCGCGTTCCACGACCTTGCCCGGGCCCGCGGGCTGGCCCTGGTGCTCGACGAAACCTATCGCGACTTCATGCCGGCGGACGGCGCGCCGCACGCGCTGTTCCGGAGCGCCGACTGGCGCGACAACCTGGTCCATCTCTACAGCTTCTCGAAAGTGTACGCGCTGACCGGCTACCGCGTCGGCGCGCTGGCGACCGGGCCGGAGTTGATCGCCGAGATCGCCAAGGCGATGGACACGGTGGCGATCTGCGCGCCGCGCATCGGGCAGGAGGCGGCGCAGTACGGCCTGCAGCATCTCGACGAATGGCGGCGCGGCAACACCGTGCTGATGCGGGCGCGGCGCGCCGCGCTGGTCGAGGCGCTGAAGCGCAACGACCTCGGCTACGAGCTGGTGAGCTGCGGCGCGTATTTCGCGTATCTGCGCCATCCGTTCCGCGACCGGCCCGCGGCCGAGGTGGCCAGGCGCCTGGCCGCCGAGGAAAACATGCTGTGCCTGCCCGGCACCATGTTCGGGCCGCAGCAGGAGGAATTCCTGCGCATCGCCTTCGCCAATGTCGACGCCGCGACCATGCCTGACATCGCCGCCCGGCTGGCGGCGGACGCGCGGCGCGCCTGGTGCTGACGGAGGCAGCTCACAGCCCTGCCGGATCGAAGTCGGCGATCTGCACGCCCGCGCGATAGGCCGCGGCGATCCGGATGACGTCGAGGATCCGGCCATTGAATTCTTCGAGATCCGCCGCCGGCACCCAGAGCTCGCGATGCTGGCCACCGCCGACCACCATGACGTCGAACCGCGAGACGTAGACGTCCTCGACCGCGAACGCCGTGACGAAGCCGAGATTCCTGGACGCCGGGTCGGTCGAGTTCCAGTCGCGCGCGATCTGTTCGGCGTAGGGAAAGTTCAGCACCGGATAGAAGATCGGTTGCTCCGGCAGGCGCGGCGGAAACTTGCGCCAGCCGCTGTCGCGGATCAGCGCCAGTTCCTTTGGTCCGGTCGGGCGGTAAAGCTGCATGTCAAATCGCCAAGTGGCCGATGCTCGACGGCGGCACTGTCGACCGCCCGGCCGCCCTTCTGCAAGCCAATCATCCCCCAGTTCGGACCGACGCGGTGGCGCGTCCGGCGCATCGCTCCGCTGTGACACGCGGGACTGGCGGGATCGGCGATGGCGGCCTATAGCTGCTGCGGCTTATCCGCTTACCCGCCGATCCGCGATCCGGTCCGCCATGCCCGTCACCCTGCTTTACGCGATTGTCGTGGCGATCTGGGGATCATCCTGGCTCGGCATCAAGTTCCAGCTCGGCCAGGTGCCGCCGGATCTGTCGATTGCCTATCGATTCATGCTGTCCGCCGGAATTCTGCTCGTCTATTGCCTGGCGCGACGCCGGCGCCTGCGATTCCCGATGCGCGATCATTTGTTCTTCGCCGCCCAGGGCCTGACGCTGTTCTCGCTCAACTACCTGTTGTTCTACGTGGCGGCCGGCTCCTTGACGAGCGGGCTGCTGGCGGTGGCGTTCTCGACCATCACGGTGATGAACATCGGCAACGGGGCGCTGCTGTTCGGGCACGCGATCGACCGTCGAGTCGCCGTCGGGGCGCTCGCCGGCATCGTCGGCCTCGCGCTCGTCTACTGGCCCGAGATTGCCGGCGTCGAACTATCGCACGCGGCCCTGCTCGGTCTCGCCCTGTCGCTGGTCGCCACCTACTCCGCGTCGCTCGGCAACATGGTGTCGGTGCGCCACAAGGGCCGCGCCATCCCGGTGATCGAGGCCAACGCGCTCGGCATGAGCTACGGCGCGGCGCTCTCCCTCGCCGTCGCGCTCGGCCGCGGCGAGGCCCTGGTCTTCGACTGGTCGTGGTCCTACGGAGTGTCGCTGGTCTATCTGGCGCTGTTCGCCTCGGTGTTCGGGTTCGGCGCCTATCTCACCCTGCTGCAGCGGATCGGCGCCGACCGGGCTGCCTATACATCGGTGCTGTTCCCGCTGGTGGCGCTCGGCCTCTCGACCCTGGTCGAGGGCTATCGCTGGACGCTGCTCGCCGCGCTCGGCGTGGCCCTGGTTCTGGCGGGAAACCTGGTCGTGCTGGGCCGGCCGAGACCGACGCGGCCGTGAGCCGGTGCGGCCGGCGACGCTCGACCCCCGGGGATCGATTCCGGGCGGCCGGACCCATGGCTCAGCGCGGCGGGCCGGCGCTCTTCGCCTCCCACGCCGCCTGCTGCGCCTTGTAGACCTCGGTCTCGGCGAACAGCCAGTCGCGGAAGGCGGCGACCTTCGGCCGCTCCATGCCGCCCCTGGGCGTGACGAGGTAGTAGCCGGCATCGGTCGGCACGGTCAGCCGGAACGGCCGCACCAGCCGTCCCGCCGCCAGGTCGTCGCCCGACAGCACGCTCTGGGTCAAGGCGACGCCGAGACCGTCGATCGCCGCCTGCAGCATCAGGCTGGAGGAATTGAAGCTGAGCGCCCGGCGCCGCCCGAGCAGCGCGACATCGGCGGCCGCCAGCCAGCGATCCCAGAGATCGACGTTCCAGTCGTAGTCCTGCAGCAGGGTGTGGCCGGCGAGATCGGCGGGCTCGCGCAGCGGCGCCGCCCCGTCCAGCAGCCGGGGGCTGCAGACCGGCGAGAAATCCTCGGAAATCAGCAGCAGCGCCTCGCTGCCCGGCCAGGTCGGGCCGTGGCCGTGGCGAATCGCGCAGTCGACATCGTCCTCGCGGTTGAAATCCACCAGTTTCTGGGTCGCCGAGACGCGGACGTCGATGTCCGGCCAGGCGGCGCGGAAGCTGCCGAGCCGGGGCACCAGCCACTTGGCGGCGAAGGACGGCAGGGCGCTGACGGTGAGCGCGCCGCTGCCGTCGCGCGCCCGGACCGCGCGGGTGCCGTCGGCCAGCCGCTCGAGCGCCTCGCGCACCGGCACCATGTAGGTCTGTCCGGCCTCGGTCAGCGCCAGCGCCCGGTTGAGCCGGCGGAACAGCGGCAGCCCGAGCCATTCCTCGAGCGCCTTCACCTGGTGGCTGATGGCGCCGTGGGTGACGTTCAGCTCGGCCGCCGCCTTGGTGAAGCTGAGATGCCGCGCCGCGGCCTCGAAATAGCGCACCGCGGTCAGCGGCGGCAGCCGTTCCCGGTTCGCCACGGACCTCCCCTTCACACGAGAAAAACTAACAGATCATACGAGAAATGATCGTTTGTCGCCAAGCCGGAAAACCCGCATCTTCCGGTCATCGCCTCGCTTCTGTCCCGCGCTTGATGACCGGATTGTTGCGAGACATATTCACAGAACGCAAGGAGAACGACGATGACCACCAGTTCTCTGCCTCGGGTTTTCCCGTCCGGCCTGTCGGCGCGCAAGCCGATCCCCGGCGCCGGCTTCGGCAGCGCCCTGGCCCGGGCCGCCGACACCGCCGTCACCTGGCTGCAGCGCGAGCGCGACCGCCGCACGCTGCAGGCGCTCGACGACCGGCTGCTGCGCGACATCGGCGTCAGCCGCGGCGAGGTCGAGCGGGAAGTGTCGAAGCCGTTCTGGCGGGCATGAACACATGCGCCAGGGCGTGGATATCCAGATCGGGGCGGCTTGATCCGGCCGCCCCGATCCGCGAGGCTCAGGCGGCGTCCGTCGCAACCTGTGGGACCGCGCCATGACACCGGCCTATTTCCAGCGCCTCGCCCGCTACAATGCCTGGGCGAACCGCCGGCTCTACGAGGCCTGTGCAGGTTTGTCACGCGACGACTACGCGGCGCCGCGGCCGTGCTTCTTCGGGTCGATCCAGGGCACGCTCAACCATCTGCTGGCCGGCGACCGGGTCTGGATGGGCCGGTTCGAGGCGGTCGACCCCGGCGTGACCGCCCTCGACCAGATGCTGCATGACGATTTCGCCGAACTGCGCGCGGCCCGGATCGCGGAGGACGCCCGCATCCAGCGCTATGCCGCGGGGCTCGAGGCCACGGCGCTCGGCGCCGACCTGGCGTACCGCAACATGGCCGGCGCGCCGAAGCGCACCCCGCTCGGCTGGGCGCTCGCCCACTTCTTCAACCACCAGACTCATCACCGCGGCCAGGCGCACTGCCTGCTGTCGGGGACGGGCGTGGCACCGCCGCCGCTCGATCTGCTGTATTTCCTGCCCGACGACGCCGCCTGAGGCCGCTGGGCGGCTCAGGCGGCGCGCTGGGCGGTGGCGCCGTTGATCCGCGACAGCTTGCGATAGACCCAGACCCGGGCCGGCGGCAGGTTGCCGAGCACCACGCTTTCCGGCCGGCCGATCACCCCGAAGGCGCGCCGCGGCACCGGCGAGAACAGCCCGTAGGTGAACTGGATGAACGGCGCGCCCGGCGCCAGCAGCGCGAAGCTGCCATCGACGATCGCGCGCTGCACCGACCGCTTGATCGACAGGAGCGGCAGCCCCGAGACCACCGCGGCCACGTCGTGCACGCCGAGCGGCGCCAGCAGCGAACTCAGATGCGCCGCATCGCCCCGCACCACGTTGACCCCGGGAAAGCGCGCGGCCAGATGGCGATGCAGCATCGGGTCGCGTTCCACCACGTAGAGCAGCTCCGGCGCGATGCCGACCGCCAGCAGCGCCGCGGTCACCGGCCCGGTGCCGCCGCCGAGCTCGACCACCGGGCCCTGCAGCGGCATCGGCACCAGCCGCGCCATCGCCGCGGCAAGGTCCCGGCTGCTCGGCGCGACCGCACCGATCCGCAGCGGATTGCGCAGCCACTGGCGCAGGAACATCTGGCTTTCCGTGTACATGCGGCTCACGAACCTCTCGACTGGTTCAGCCCGGTGCAGCTTCCTGGGTCGCCCGGCGCACCGGATTCCGGCGGGTCGACCGTCGCGCGAGCGGCCCGTCATGGCTTCGGCGACTCGCGCTCGCGCGACTCGTGACGGACGATAGGATGCCGCTTTTGCGGCGATATTACAGGACCCTATGCCGGCTGGGCAGTGGCTTCGCGCAGGCCCCGCGAAAGCCCGGGAATGCCGCCGAAAAGCGATCGCGCCCGCCGCAATCAGCGCGGCTCCGCCATGGTCAGCACCACCTTGCCGGTCGAGCGCCGGGTCTTCAGCAGATCGAGCGCCGCGACCGCCTCGGCGAGGTCGAGGCGGTGCGAGACATGGGGCTTCAGGCGGCCTTCGGCGTGCCAGGCGAACAGCTCGGCGAACGACGCCGCCACCAGGTCCGGGCGGTGGCGCCGGTACGACCCCCAGTACAGCCCGAGCACGGCCAGGTTCTTCACCAGCAGGATGTTGGCCGGCACCTGCGGCACGGTGCCGCTGGCGAAGCCGATCACCACCATCCGTCCGGACCAGTTCATGCAGCGCAGCGACTGGTCGAAGACCGCGCCGCCGACGGGATCGTAGACCACGTCGACGCCGCCGCCGCCGCCGTCGGCGGCGCAGATCGCCCGGACCCGCTCGCGCAGCGCTTCGGTCCGATAGTCGATCAGGTGATCGGCGCCGTGGGCGGCGGCGATCGCCAGTTTGTCGGCGTCGCCGGCGGTCGCGATCACGGTCGCGCCGATCGCCTTGGCCACCTCGACCGCGGCCAGGCCGACGCCGCCGCCGGCGCCGTGGATCAGCACGCGCTCATCGGGCTGGAGCCCGGCGCGCCAGCGCAGCGCGCCGTCGGCGGTGCCATAGGCGATGGCGAAGCCGGCGGCGGTGACGTCGTCGATGTGGTCGGGCAGCAGATGCACATCGCCGGCGCGCACCAGCGCCTGCTCGGCGAAGGCGCCGTGGTCGAGCAGCGCCATGACCCGCGCGCCCGGCGCGATGCCGGGCACATCCGGTCCGACGGCGATCACCTCGCCGGCCGCCTCGAGGCCCGGGCTGAACGGCAGCGCCGGCTTCTCCTGATAGCTGCCGCCGACCATCAGGAGGTCGGCGAAGTTGAGCCCGGCGGCGCGCACCCGGATCTTCACCTCGCCCGGCCCGGGCGCGGGCGGCACCGGCACGTCTTCGACCGCGAGGTCGCGATGGCTGCCATGGGCCCGGCACAGCAGGGCGCGCATGCGATCGGCTCCCCTCGTCATGCCGGGCGGTTCAGAACGGGCAGTCGGGGGCGGGGCGAACGCGGCCGGTCTCGAGGCCCGCGCGGTTGGCGACCGGCGGCGCCAGCGTCTCGGCGAGCCGGGCGGCGGCGGCATCGTCGATGACGCCGAGATGGACCAGCAGCCGGCCCATCGCCACCTCGGCGGCGCGCCCCGCCCCGTCGTCGACCTTGATGGCGACGCCGAGGCCGAGTTCGGGCAGGGCCGCGCAGTACACGCCCTCGGCGCCGGTCTTGATCGCCGCCTTGCCGCCCAGGGCGGACATCACCACCGTGCAGAACCGCTGCGATCCCGCGACCATGAACGGCTCCGCCGTCATCGCCGCGACGATGCGCCGCGCGGCGGCGGCGCGGGCCGGCGGCAGATCCCGCGGATCCGCCAGCCGCGCCATGCCGAGGGCGATGTTGCCGAGCGGGATGCCGATCACCGGAATGCCGCAACCGTCGACGCCGCGCGGGCTGGCGCCGAGATCGAGGCCGCACATCTGCTCGAGCACGCCGAGGATGCGCTGCTGCACCGGGTGCTCGAAGCGGATGTAGCCTCGGGTCCGCTCGCCGAGATGGAGCGCGGTGGCGAGGAACCCGGTGTGCTTGCCCGAGCAGTTGTTGTAGACCGCGGTCAGGTCGGCGCCGCTGCGGATGAAATCCTGCATCGCGCCATCGGCGGTCGGCAGATGGCTGCCGCATTCGAGATCGCCGGGCACGAGCCCGATCCGCGCCAGCCAGGCGGACACCGCCGCGACATGCTGCGGCTCGCCGCTATGGGAGGCGCAGGCGAGCGCCAGCTCCTGCCGGCTGACGTCGAAGCGGTCGGCGGCGCCGGATTCGACGAGCGGCAGGGCCTGCAGCGGCTTGATCGCCGACCGGCCATAGACCGTTCGCTCGAAATCGCCCCAGCCGCCGACCAGCTTGCCCTGGGCGTCGACCACCGCCGCCGCCGCGCGGTGGCGGCTTTCCACCATGCCGCCGCGGGTCACCTCGACCATCAGCGGGTTGGCGGTTCCGGCGGCGGCGGTGACGGAGTCATGGGCCATGGCGGGCGCGGTGGTGGCGGCAGGGAATGGCGGGGCGCGGCCCCGCGGGGCCGGGAAATCGGCGCTCACCTTGCCTCGCCGGGGGCCTGCGTGCAAGGTTACGCCGCATGCGAGGCTATTTCGGAATTGGCGCCGAGCGGATCAGCAAGCCCATGAACCTGGGCAGCCTGCTTCGGACCGCCCACGCTTTCGGCGCCAGCTTCGCCTTTACCATCGGGGCCGGCTTCGAGCCCCGGGCGGTGGGCCGGGCGGACACCTCGGCGAGCGCCGAAAACCTGCCGCTGCACGTCTATCCCGACGTGGCGGCCCTGGACCTGCCGCTCGGCTGCCGCCTGGTCGGGGTCGAACTGCTGCCCGAGGCGGTGGCCATGCCGAGCTTCCGCCACCCGGCCCGCGCCGCCTATGTGTTCGGGCCGGAGCGCGGCAGCCTGTCGCCGGAACTGACCGCGCGCTGCGACTTCCTGGTCAAGATTCCGACCAAATTCTGCGTCAATCTGGGGGTCGCCGGGGCGCTGGTCATGTATGACCGGATGCTGTCCATGGGCCGCTTCGCCGAACGTCCGGTGCGGGCCGGCGGACCGACCGTCTCGCCCCCCGCCCATGTCCAGGGTGGGCCGGTGCTGCGCGGCGAGCGGCGGCGGGCGGCCCGCGAGCGCCAGGGGCTGCCCCCGGCCGGGGTCCGGGGCGAGCGGCAGGGGGAGCACGCCGCCGGCGGGGGCGCCGCCGAGGCCACCCTGTCGGCGAAGTCACTTGCAACCGGCGAGCCGCTCCCATAAATCGCTGAGGGACGTCTTCCCGGCCGGCGCGCCGGGGCCGGCTCTCCCGGCCGTCGACCGGCCCTATCGAGGAAAGATCGGATTTGATGAAACCTGCGTCCTGCTCCTTCGGCCGCCGCGTGGCCGACCGTCAGCTCGCTGGTCGCCGGCGCGGTGATCGCCGGCGCGGTGATCGCCCCTGGGCCGGCGTCGCCCTCGCCATCGGTCTGGCCGCGGCGGCGCCGCTCGCCGTCGCCGTCGGCGCGGCCGGTCCCGCGCATGCCGCCGAGCCGCAGTCGATCGGCAATTTCGACGACTGGCAGGCGGTGACCTTCGACGAGAACGGCAAGACCGGCTGCTACATCACCAGCAGGCCGACCAAGGAGGAGGGCAAGTACAGCGCGCGCGGCCGGGTCTACGTGCTGGTCACCCACCGCCCGGCCGACAAGACCTATGACGTCGTCAGCTTCGTCGCCGGCTACGCGTATCTGGAGAACAGCGCGGTCAGCGTGACCATCGACCAGACCGACTTCGCCCTGTTCACCAGCCAGGACAGCGCCTGGGCGCCCGACGCCGGCGCCGACAAGAAGCTGGTCGACGCCATGAAGAAGGGCAACCGCATGGTGGTGAAGGGCAAGTCGACGCGCGGCACGCCGACCACCGACACCTATTCGCTGAACGGCTTCTCCAAGGCCTACCAGGCGATCGGCGACGCCTGCCCGCGCTGATGCAGCCATGAGCTCCGCCGGTCACAGCCTGCAATTCGCGCCGCCCGCCGCCCATGCCGGCGGCCGCACCAACCTGATCGGACTCGACCGGGCCGAACTCGCCGCCGAGCTGGAGCGGCTCGGCGAGCCGGGCTTCCGCGCGCGCCAGCTCTGGCACTGGATCTATCACCGCGGCGTCGCCGACTTCGCCGAGATGACCACGCTGTCGAAAGCGTTCCGCGCCCGGCTGGCCGAGCGCTACGTGGTGGCGCGGCCGGCGGTTTCCAGCGCGCAGCGATCGGCCGACGGCACCCGCAAATGGCTGGTCCGCCTGCCCGACGGCCAGGAGGTCGAGAGCGTGCACATCCCCGAGGAGGATCGCGGCACGCTCTGCGTCTCCTCCCAGGTCGGCTGCACCCTGACCTGCAAGTTCTGCCACACCGGCACCCAGAAGCTGGTGCGCAACCTGGCCGCCGGCGAGATCGTCGGCCAGGTGATGCTGGCGCGCGACGCGCTCGGCGAATGGCCGTCGCCGCCCGACGGCCGGCTCCTGTCCAACATCGTGATGATGGGCATGGGCGAGCCGCTCTACAATTTCGACAACGTCGCCAAGGCGCTGAAGATCGTGATGGACCACGAGGGCATCTCGATCTCGCGCCGGCGCATCACCCTGTCGACCGCCGGGGTGGTGCCGATGATCCGCCGCAGCGGCGCCGAGCTCGGCGTCAACTTGGCGATCTCCCTGCACGCGGTGACCGACGAGCTCCGGGACCAGCTCGTCCCGATCAACCGCAAGTATCCGATCGCCGAGCTGATGGACGCCTGCCGCGACTATCCCGGCCTCAGCAACGCCCGGCGCATCACCTTCGAGTACGTCATGCTGCGGGACGTCAACGATACCCCGGCCGAGGCGCGCGCCCTGGTGAAGCTGCTGGACGGCGTGCCGGCCAAGGTCAACCTGATCCCGTTCAACCCCTGGCCGAACGCGCCGTTCGAGCGCTCGACCGACAAGGCGATCACCGCCTTCAGCCAGATCGTGTTCGACGCCGGCTACGCCGCGCCGGTCCGGACTCCGCGCGGCGAGGACATCATGGCCGCCTGCGGCCAGTTGAAGTCCGCCAGCATCCGCAAGCGGGCGAGCGAGCGGGCCGCCGAGGCCGCCGCGACGGCGTGAGCGGCGCGGCCGCTGACAGCCGCACTTGACCGTCGGTGGCCGAAATGCGGAAGATCGAGGTGCCCTCACCCCTTCCCGATGTCCTCGCGCCAGGACTTCGCATCGTTTTTTGCGGAATGGCGGCGAGCCGCAAGTCTGCCGAGCGGCAGGCGTACTATGCAGGGCCGGGGAACCGCTTCTGGGCAACGCTCTTCGAGATAGGGCTCACGCCCTTCGAGTTGAGGCCAGCGGATTTCGGCCGCCTGCCGGAGTTTGGAATCGGCCTCACAGACGTGAACAAGGTCGAGTCGGGAACGGACCGTCAGCTATCGCCCGATCGGCATGATCCCGACCGGGTGATTGGCAAGACAACGCGGTTCGGACCTGGGATTCTCGCGTTCAACGGCAAGGGTGCGGCGAGGCTCGTTCTCGGCGAGGCAACGGGTTACGGTCTGGCGTCACGGCAGATCGGGCACACCAAGATCTTCGTATTGCCGTCGACATCCGGCGCTGCTCGCGGCTACTGGAGCATCGAGCCTTGGCGCGCGCTCGCGCGTGCTGCCGGGTGAGCGCCTGCTGATCCGCTACCACCCGAGCGCGCGGGCGGACCCGATCAACGGGGGCTGAGGAAAGTAGCCCTCAACCGCCTCGCCGACGCTCGGCACCCTTGTATCTGGACAGGGGTGAGTAGTCATGGATGATCGATTTGG
>CAYJQC010000019.1:62099-93441 GCA_964372215.1 uncultured Rhodospirillaceae bacterium | reverse complement strand
CAGCCAGCACCGCCGTCCACGCATCCCTTCCCTCTATCAACAATGTCAAACAACAGCCGACAACGCGCGCCCGGGGCATCGGCCCCGGGGGGCGCGTCGAGGAGCGGGCTTATACGCTCCGGCCGCGGGCAGTGTCAAACGCTTTGTGACCGGCATGTTTCATTGCTCCAGCCGCCGTCCGGCGGCTCGCCGCGCCCCTCGCGCCAGCCCCGGCCGCACCCGCCCCGATGCCGGCGAAATTTCTGATTTGCAACGACATTCAAGGTTGACAGCCGATCCTGGCCGCGGGCATTCTCGCCGGGGTTAACCAATTAACCAAATCTACACTGGGTCTACCCTAGTGTCGGTCCGTCAAATCGACGCCAACTAAAACGGCTTCGGCCGAGACAATCCTGGAAGGGGAACAGGTATTGCCGCGGGCTCACCTTCACACCGCCAATCGATTCCGACGATTCGTCTCTAAAGCCAGCGCCACGCTCTTCGCCACCGGCCTCGCCGGATCGGTCTGGTATGTCGGCCATATGACGACGCGCGTCGATGCCGCGGATCTGCTCTCGATGGCCCAGCCCGGCTTTGACGCCGCGGCCGCGCCGCATGGCCGCCCGGACAACCGGGGCGCGATCCTGCAGATTGCCGGCGGGCCGATGCTGCCGATCGAACAGATCGTCGAGGTCCAGAAGGGCGATACCCTGATGGGCCTGCTGATCGACGCCGGCGTGCGCCGCGACGAGGCGCACAGCGCCATCGCCGCCCTCGAGGCGGTGTTCGCGCCGCGCGAGCTCAAGCCGGGGCAGGAGCTTCGCCTCAATCTGTCGCTGGAGCCGGTCCGGTTCGTCAGCGAAGCCGCCCCGCAGCTGGTCGGGCTGAGCCTGAAGCCGAGCCTGGAGCGCGACGTCAAGGTGACCCGCGGTCTCGATGGCGGCTTCGTGGCCGAGGCGATCGAGCGTCCGCTCTCGCTCGAGGTCGCGCTGGCCCATTCCAGCATCGAATCGAGCCTGTTCGAGGCCGGCCAGGCCAATGACGTGCCGCTGACGGTGCTCAGCGACGTGATTCGCGCCTTCAGCTACGACGTCGACTTCCAGCGCGACATCCAGCCCGGCGACCTCTACGAGGTGGTGTACGAGCGCTTCGAGGACGAGGACGGCAACCTGGCCCGCACCGGCGAGGTGCTGTATGCCTCGCTGACCCTGAGCGGCAAGGCGATCGGCATCTACCACTACACCGATCGCGACGGCTTCACCGACTTCTACGATTCCGAAGGGCACAGCCTGCGCAAGGCGCTGCTGCGAACCCCGATCGACGGCGCCCGCATCAGTTCCGGATTCGGCATGCGCAAGCATCCGATCCTCGGCTACAGCAAGATGCACAAGGGCGTCGACTTCGCCGCCGCGACGGGAACGCCGGTGTTCGCCGCCGGCAACGGCACGATCGTCAAGATCGGCCGCAACGGCGGCTACGGCAACTACATCCAGATCAAGCACAGCAGCGGCTACGCCACCGCCTACGCCCATCTCAGCAAGTTCGCCAAGGGCCTGAAGAAGGGCAGCCGGATCGGCCAGGGCGACGTGATCGCCTATGTCGGCACGACCGGCCGCTCCACCGGCCCGCATCTGCACTACGAGGTGCTGGTCAACGGCAAGCAGGTGAATCCGGCGGACGTCAAGCTGCCGACCGGACAGACCCTCACCGACAAGGAGCTGAGGCTGTTCCTCGCCCGCAAGGACGAAATCGATGCCTTGCGGCGCGGCCTGTCAGCCCCCGTGCTGGTGGCCAACCGCCCCAGCCACTGATCCGCCATCGCGGCGCTCACGCCAGGGCCATCCGCGCTATGGATGCCCCTTTCGCGTTTCCGGGAAGCCGCGTTGCGGCGACCGCTCAGGCAGCCTCGGCTGCCACCGCGCCGTTGATGGTGAGGCCGCGATCGCCGGCGCCGATCTTCACCGTGTCGCCGTCCTTGATGCGCCCCGCCAGGATCATCTGCGCCAGCGGATTCTGCAACTCGTGCTGGATCGTCCGCTTCAGGGGCCGGGCGCCGTACATCGGATCGTAGCCGGCATCGGCGAGCCAGGCGCGCGCCGCCTTGTCGAGCTCGAGCCTGATCTTGCGGTCGGCGAGGAGCTTGAGCAGCCGTTCCAGCTGGATGTCGACGATGCCGGCCATCTGGCTGCGGCTCAGCCGGTGGAACAGCAAGGTGTCGTCGATCCGGTTCAGGAACTCCGGCCGGAAGGCGCGGCGCACCACCTCCATGACCTGTTCGCGCACCGCCGATGAATCCTGGCCCTCGGGCTGGTTGGCCAGGACCTCGCTGCCGAGATTCGAGGTCAGCACGATCAGCGTGTTGCGGAAATCGACGGTGCGGCCCTGGCCATCGGTCAGGCGCCCGTCGTCGAGCACCTGGAGCAGCACGTTGAACACGTCGGGATGAGCCTTCTCGACCTCGTCGAACAGCACCACCTGGTAGGGCCGCCGCCGCACCGCCTCGGTGAGCGCACCGCCCTCCTCGTAGCCGACATAGCCGGGCGGCGCGCCGATCAGGCGGGCGACCGCGTGCTTTTCCATGTACTCGGACATGTCGATGCGCGCCATCGCCGTATCGTCGTCGAACAGGAAGGCGGCGAGCGCCTTGGTGAGCTCGGTCTTGCCGACGCCGGTCGGCCCCAGGAACAGGAACGAGCCGATCGGCCGGTTGGGATCCTGCAGGCCGGCGCGTGCGCGCCGCACCGCGTTCGACACCGCGACGATCGCCTCGTCCTGGCCGATCACCCGGCGCTTCAGCGCCGCCTCCATCTGCAGCAGCTTTTCGCGCTCGCCTTCCAGCATCTTGTCGACCGGTATGCCGGTCCAGCGCGAGACCACCGCGGCGATGTCCTCTTCGCTCACCACCTCGTTCAGCATGCGATGATTCTCGCCTTCCTCGATGCTCCCCAGCTTCCGGGTGAGATCGGGAATAATGCTGTAGGCGAGCTCGCCGGCGCGGGTGAAATCGCCGTTGCGCTGCGCCTGCTCCAGCTCGATGCGCGCTTGGTCGAGACGCTCCTTGAGCTTTTGCGCCCCGGCGAGTTCGTCCTTCTCGGCCCGCCATTCGGCGGTCAGCGACCCCGACTTCTCCTCCAGCTCGACGACTTCGCCCTCGAGCTTCGAGAGCCTGTCGCGCGAGGCCGCATCGTTCTCCTTTTTCAGCGCCTCGCGCTCGATCTTGAGCTGGATGAGGCGGCGGTCGAGCTCGTCGATCTCCTCCGGCTTGGAGTCGACCTCCATGCGCAGCCGGCTCGCGGCTTCGTCCATCAGGTCGATCGCCTTGTCGGGCAGGAAGCGGTCGGTGATGTAGCGGTGCGAGAGGGTCGCGGCGGCGACCAGCGCCGAATCGGTGATGCGCACGCCGTGATGCAGCTCGTACTTCTCCTTCAGGCCGCGCAGGATCGAGATGGTGTCCTCGACCGTCGGCTCGGCGACGAAGACCGGCTGGAAGCGACGGGCGAGTGCGGCATCCTTCTCGACGCGCTTGCGATACTCGTCGAGCGTGGTGGCGCCGACACAATGCAGCTCGCCGCGCGCCAGCGCCGGCTTCAGCATGTTGGAGGCATCCATTGCCCCTTCGGCGGCGCCGGCGCCGACCAGCGTGTGCAGCTCGTCGATGAACAGTATGATCTCGCCGGCCGCCGCGGAAGTCTCCTGCAGCACCGCCTTCAACCGCTCCTCGAACTCGCCGCGGAACTTGGCGCCGGCCACCAGCGCGCCGAGATCGAGCGACATCAACCGCTTCTCGCGCAGGGATTCCGGCACGTCGCCGTTGACGATGCGGAGCGCGAGGCCCTCGACGATCGCCGTCTTGCCGACTCCGGGTTCGCCGATCAGCACCGGATTGTTCTTGGTGCGGCGCGACAGCACCTGGATGGTGCGGCGGATCTCCTCGTCGCGACCGATCACCGGATCGAGCTTGCCCGCGCGCGCCGCCTCGGTCAGGTCGCGGGCGTATTTCTTGAGGGCGTCGTAGTTGTCCTCGGCCGAGGCGCTCTGCGCGGTGCGGCCCTTGCGCAGCTCGTTGATCGCCTGGTTGAGCGATTGCGGCGACACGCCGGCCCGGCTGAGCGCCTGGGCCGAGGCGGTGCCCGCCGCCATGGCGAGCGCCAGCAGCAGCCGCTCGGCGGTGACGAAGCCGTCGCCGGCCTTCTCGGCGAGCTGCTGGGCCTGGTCGAACACGCGGGCCATCTCGGGGGACAGATAGACCTGGCCGGCGCCGCTGCCCTCGACCTGGGGCAGCTTGGCGAGCGCGGCCTCGGTATCGGCCAGCGCCCGTGCCGGATCGCCGCCGCCGGCGCGAATCAGGTTGGCGGCCAGTCCTTCGCGATCGTCCAGCAGCACCTTGAGCAGGTGCTCGGGCGTGAATCGCTGATGATTGCTGCGCAGTGCCAGGCCCTGAGCCGCCTGGGCGAAGCCGCGCGAACGCTCGGTGTACTTCTCGAAGTCCATTCCATGCCCTCCACGGATCGCGCCCTACGCTAGCGGCACGCGATCGAAGATGCTTTGACCTGAATCAGAGGCTGGACACCCCCATCCGGCGCCCGTCCGCCCAGACAGGCCTCCGATCACGGATATGGGGTTCGGCGAAGGGTGCGCAAGGGTGAGCCGGCCGCGGTTCCGGCGGCCTGGGCATGCGATCCGGCCGACGGCCGGTGCTTGTGTTCAGGCGTCGTGCCGCGCGGGCAGGTCTGAGCGCCCCGGTGCCGGGGCCCGGTGGTCGATGGCGTCCGCGAACCGGCGGCAGCCCGACGCCTCAGGCGGCGCCTTCGGCGGCCTCGTCCTGGCCGGCGGCCGACTCGTCGGACACCGCGGGCTGGTCCGAATCGGCGTCGTGGCCATTGCCGTCCTGGCGGGGCGCCTGGCGCTGGCGATTGCCGTCGCCGTCGGTCGAATTGTTGATCAGGCGGTAATAGTGCTCGGCATGCTGCAGGTAGTTCTCGCTGGCGACGCGATCGCCGGCGACGCTGGCATCGCGCGCCATCGCCAGGTACTTCTCCAGCACCTGATAGGCGTTGCCACGCACCCGGATGTCCGGGCCGTTGCTGTCGAAAGTCTGCTGCTTGACGTTGACGTGCGGCTTTCGGGGGCCGCGACCGCGCGACCGCCGATTGTTCGGACCTTGTCTCATCGTACCGTCACTATCACGTGGCTGGTCTGGGATTCCCCCGCTCCCAAGCCGCTCCGCGCCAACCTGTCCGCGGCGACTGCCCGTCTGAAAAAGGGCAACTTTGGGGGGTGGGAAGAGGGCCGGTATCCGTCCGAAACGGTTCCTTCCGCGCCCTCGGTGCGAGTCACCCTAATGGGGAAACCTTGCCTTTCCAACTACTTTTTTGCGCCGCCGCAGCCCGCGACCAGACAGCGCACGATGCCGTTCAGATCGCGCCGGACGCCCAGTGTCGCAAGGCCTGCAACCTGCAGCATGGCGGACACCGCCGGCTGCTGCCCGGCGCCGAACTCCAGCACGAGGCGTCCGTCGGAGGTCAGCAGGCGCGCCAGATCCGGCGCCAGGGCGCGATAGGCGTCGAGCCCGTCGACGCCCCCCGCGAGGGCCCCGCGCGGCTCGAAACATGCCACTTCGGGCGCCAGGGCGGCGATCTCGTGGTCTGGAATGTAGGGCGGATTTGCGACCACAAGGTTAAAGCGCGCGGCGATCCCCGCCGTCCAGTCGCCAGTCTGGAACGCGGCACGGCCGGCGAGCCCGAGCGCTTCGGCGTTCGCGGCCGCGATTGCCAGCGCAGCCGGGTCGCGGTCGACGCCGACCCCGGTGGCATTCGGCAGCTCGGACAGCAGCGCCAGCAACAGGCAGCCGGTGCCGGTGCCGAGATCGAGCAGCCGCAGCGGCGCCGCCCGGTCGGCAATCTCCGCCAGTGCCGCCTCGATCAGGGTCTCGCTGTCCGGCCGCGGATCGAGGGTCGCCGGAGCCAGGCGGAACGGCAGGCTCCAGAATTCGCGCGTGCCCAGGATGCGCGACACCGGCTCGCGGCCGGCGCGCCGCTCGACGAACGATTCGAAGCGCCGCGCCGCCGCGTCGCCGACCAGGCCATCGGCGCCGGCCAGCACGGCCGCCGAATCGACCCGCATCGCCGCCGCCAGCAGCAGGCGCGCATCGCGCCGCGGCGAATCGACGCCGGCGCCGGCGAACCGCGCGCACACCCGCTCGATCAGCGCCTGCACGGTCGGCTGCCGCCGGGCCGCCGGCGGCGTGGCCGAGACGACGGTCACGCCAGCTCCGCCAGGCGCTCGGCCTGGTCGCTGGCGACCAGCGCCTCGACGATCTCGTCCAGCGCCTCGCCGCTCATCACCTTGTCGATCTTGTAGAGCGTCAGGTTGATGCGGTGATCGGTGACTCGGCCTTGCGGGAAGTTGTAGGTGCGGATGCGCTCCGAGCGGTCGCCGCTGCCGACCTGGCTGCGCCGGCTGGCCGAGCGTTCGGCATCCCGTGCCGCGCGCTCCTGCTCGTAGAGCCGGGCGCGCAGGACCTTGAGCGCCTTCGCCTTGTTCTTGTGCTGTGATTTCTCGTCCTGCTGCTGCACCACCAGGCCGGTCGGCAGATGGGTGATGCGGACGGCGCTGTCGGTCGTGTTGACCGATTGTCCGCCCGGACCGCTGGAGCGGAACACGTCGATCCGCAGGTCCTTGTCGTCGATCACGACGTCGACCTCTTCGGCCTCGGGCAGCACGGCCACGGTCGCTGCCGAGGTATGGATTCGCCCGCCGCCTTCGGTCAGCGGCACGCGCTGCACCCGATGGGTTCCCGACTCGAACTTCAGCCGCGCGAACACGTCGCGGCCGCTGATGGTGGCGATCGCTTCCTTGTAGCCGCCGATGCCGGTCTCGCTGACGCTCATGATCTCGGTCTTCCAGCCGTGCAGATCGGCATAGCGCAGGTACATGCGGAACAGCTCGGCGGCGAACAAGGCCGCCTCCTCGCCGCCGGTGCCGGCGCGCACCTCGAGAATCGCGTTGCGCGCATCGGCCTCGTCCTTCGGCAGCAGCAGCAGCTGGACCTGGCGGTCATGCGCCGGGATGCGCTTGCGCAGGTCCGCCGCCTCGTCCTCGGCCAGCGCCCGCATCTCGGCGTCGGCGGCGGAATCGGCCGTCAGCGCCTCGGCATCGGCCAGCTCGCGCTTCGCCTTGCGCAGCGCGCCGATCGCCTCGACGATCGGCGACAGGTCGGAATACTCCTTGGAGATGCGGGCGAACTCCTGCGCGTCGCGCCGTCCCGCGGCCGACATCAGCGCAGCCAGTTCGTCGTGGCGGCGCACCACCCGCTCCAGCTTTTCATCGAGGCTCACCGGTCATTCTCCTCATCGCCGCCGGAGCCTGCCGGCGGCGCATCGATTTCCAGGGCGAACAGCCGGTGCAGCATGGCTTCCGCCGCCGCCGCGTCGCCGTTCTCGGCCACCAGCCTGCGCAGACTCTCCGACGGATCGTGCAGCAGCCGATTGACCAGCCGCCGGGTCGCCTCGCCGGCATCGAGCGTGCCCTCGGCCAGCACGTCGGCCCGCATCGACTCGAAGCGCCGGCGCAGCGCCACCAGCGCCGGCACCGCCTGGCGCGCGATCCGACTTGCCCGGAATGCCGCCAGCTCCTGCTCCAGGATCGCCCAGGCGTCGTCGGCCGCCGCCGCGCGACCGGCGCGGCCGGCGAGGGCCAGCCGCTCGAGATCGTCGAGATCGTAGAGGAACGCCTCCTCGACGTCCGCCACCTCCGGCGCCACGTCGCGCGGCACCGCCACGTCGACGAACAACATGGGACGTTGCCGGCGCACCCGCAACGCGGACCGCACCGCCGGCGCCTCGATCAGCGAGCGCCCGGTGCCGTAGGCGGCGAGCACCAGATCGGCGCGCGGCAAGGCGGCCGGCAGCTCCTCGAGGGCGACGAAGTGCCCACCGAAGCGATGGGCCACCAGCTCGGCGCGCCGCGGCGACGCATGGGCGACGGTCCAGCGCACCAGCCCGGCCTGGCGCAGCTGCGCCGCCAGGAACTCGCCCATCTCGCCGGCGCCGAGCACCAGACCGGCGCAGCGCCCGAGATCGCCGTGCAGATCGCGCACCAGCTGCGCCGCCACCGCCGCCACCGACACCGCGCGCTCGGCGATCGCGGTCTCGCTGCGCACCCGCTTGGCGGCACCGTAGGCGGCCCGCAATGCGCGCTCGAGTTCCGGGCCGACCAAGCCTGCCATCCCGGCCAGGCGATGCGCCTCCTTGACCTGGCCGAGTACCTGCGGCTCGCCGACCACGGCGCTGTCGAGCGACGCGGCAACCGCGAACAGATGCCGAAGGGCGGCATCGCCCTCGAGGCGATAGCCGGCCGCACTCAGCTCGGCCGGCGCGACGCCGGCCCGCGCCGCCAGGAACGCGGTGATCGCGGCCGCGGCGGCCGGGAGATCGGCGCTCATCGCCTGGACCTCGGTGCGGTCGCAGGTCGACAGCAGCAGCGCCTGGCGCAGTCCGGCCGCCATCAGCGCGTCGAGCAGCGCCGGCAGCTGGGCTTCCTCGGCGAACAGCCGGTCGCGCAGCGAGGCCGGGGCGGTCTTGTGGCTGGCGCCGACCACCACCATCCCGACCGGCTCGCTGGGCGGGTGCGCCACGGCGTCGCTACCGGAACTGGGCGAGGCGCTCTCTCAGCGCTGCCAGCGGCACCTCTTCCTGTTCGCCGGAGTCGAGGTCGCGCAGAGTCGCCGCCTGCCGGGCCAGCTCGTCGGTGCCGATCAGCACGGCGGCGCGCGCGTTCAGCTTGTTGGCGCGCTTCATGCGCTTGCCGACATTGCCGCCATAGCCGAGCTCGACCGCCAGGCCGGCGCCGCGCAGCTCGTTCGCCAGCTTGAGCGCCACGGTCTCGGCCTCGGCGCCCACCGGCACGATGGCAATGGGCCGCGGCGCGCGCGGCGGATCCTTCAACAGCAGCGCCAGACGCTCGATGCCGGCGGCCCAGCCCACCCCCGGCGTCTCGCTGCCGCCCATCATGCCGACCAGGCCGTCGTAGCGGCCCCCGGCCAAGACCGTGCCTTGCGCGCCCAGTTGGTCGGTCGTGAACTCGTAGGCCGTGTGGCAGTAGTAATCGAGGCCGCGGACCAGCCGTGGGTTGAGATGATAGGCGATGCCCAGCGCATCGAGACCCGACGTCACCTCGGCGAAGAAATCGCGGCTCGCCTGGTTCAGATGATCGCCGAACAGCGGCGCCTCGGCCACCAGGCGGCGGTCGCCCTCGTCCTTAGAATCGAGGATCCGCAGCGGATTGCGGGTGAGGCGGTCGCGGCTGTCCTCGGACAGGCGGTCGTGATGGCCGGTGAAGTACTCGACCAGCACCTTGCGATAGGATTGCCGGCTGTCCGCGTCGCCCAGGGTGTTCAGCTCCAGCGTGGTGCTCGCGAGAATTCCGAGATCGCGCAGGATCTGCACGCCGAGCGCGATCACCTCGATGTCGCCGAGCGGCTGCGCCACGCCGAGCAACTCGACACCGATCTGGTGGAACTGCCGCATGCGGCCCTTCTGCGGCCGCTCGTAGCGGAACATCGGACCGTTGTAGAAAAACTTGAGCGGCAGGTTCGGGGTCAGCCCGCCGGACATCATGGCGCGGGCGACCCCCGCCGTTCCCTCGGGCCGGAGCGTCAGCATTTCGCCGCCGCGGTCGGTGAAGCTGTACATTTCCTTGGTGACGATGTCCGAGGTGTCGCCGAGGGTGCGCTTGAACACCTCGGAGAACTCGAAGATCGGCGTCGCGATCTCGCCATAGCCGAACCGCTCGGCGACATCGCGGGCGGTATCGACCACCGCGCGGTGGCGCCGCGATTCCTCGGGCAACAGATCATGGGTGCCGCGGACCGGCTGCAGGCTCGACATGGGGCGGGCTCCGGTCGCGGCCTAGGAAGCGGCGGCGGCCCGTGGCCGCGCGGGTCGCGCCGGTTCGGCGGCGTTCTCGCCGCGCTTCGCGGCCTCGATCTCCGCCGCCTTGCGCTCGATCTGCGCGACCAGGTGGTCGACGATGTCCTGGTCCTTCAGACGGTGGTCGGGCAGGCCGTTCACATAGACCATGTGGGTGCCGTTGCCGCCGCCGGTGAATCCGATGTCGGTCTCGCGCGCCTCGCCGGGCCCGTTCACCACGCAGCCGATCACCGAGACGGTCATCGGCGTGGTGATGTGCGCCAGACGCTGCTCGAGCAGCTCGACCGTCTTGATCACCTCGAACTGCTGGCGCGCGCAGGACGGGCAGGAGATCACGTTGACGCCGCGATGCCGCAGGTTGAGCGACTTCAGGATGTCGAAGCCGACCTTCACCTCCTCGACCGGATCGGCCGAGAGCGAGACGCGGATGGTGTCGCCGATCCCGGCCCACAGCAGCGAGCCGATGCCGATCGACGACTTGACGGTGCCGGTCCGCAGGCCGCCCGCCTCGGTGACGCCGAGATGGAGCGGATAGTCGCAGGCCTCCGCCAGGCCCTGATAGGCGGCGACGGCGAGGAACACGTCGGACGCCTTGACGCTGATCTTGAACTCGAAGAAGTCGTTGTCCTCGAGGATGCGCGCGTGGTCGAGGGCGCTTTCCACCATCGCCTCGGGGCAGGGCTCGCCGTATTTTTCCAGCAGATCGCGCTCCAGACTGCCGGCGTTGACGCCGATGCGCATGGAGCAGCCGTGATTCTTGGCCGCCTGCACCACGTCGCGCACCCGCGCGGCCGAGCCGATATTGCCGGGATTGATGCGCAGGCAGGCGGCGCCGGCCTCGGCCGCCTCGATCGCCCGCTTGTAGTGGAAATGGATGTCGGCGACGATCGGCGCCTGGACGCCGCGCACGATCTCCGCCAAAGCCGCGGTCGACTCCGCGTCCGGGCAGGAGACCCGCACGATGTCGGCCCCCGCCGCCTCCATGCGCCGGATCTGGGCGATGGTCGCCGCGGCGTCGGCGGTCAGGGTATTGGTCATCGACTGCACCGAGATCGGGGCGTCGCCGCCGACCGCGACGCCGCCCACCCGGATCTGCCGCGACTGGCGCCGCTGAATGTCTCGATAGGGGCGAATGCTCATTTCGGATCAAGGGGTTCGCATGGTGGCCGCCGGCCTTGCCGCGGCGCCGGAAAGCAGCCGGCAACATGCGCGCCCGCCCCGCAAAGATCAAGCGCGGCGGGGTTTGCGTCCAGACGGCCCGGAGCGGCCGGCCGCCGTCGGCTCGCGGCCCCGGCAGGGCCGGAAGGCTATTCCGTCAGGGCAGTGCCATCCGCCAGGCGCTGGGCGTCGAGGGTGACGCCGCGCTTCACCACGCCGACCGGACCGAGCGACGGCGCCGGGCGGCCATCGACCCAGATGTCGAGCCCGCCGGCATTGCCGGTGGCAAGCATCAGCCCGGGCTGGTCCGGGACGTAGTAGCGATCGCCGGCGCGCAGCACCCGGGTGAGCAGCGCATTGGTCTCCGGGTCGGTCACCTGGACCCAGCTTTCGAGACGGGCGACCAGGACGATGCGGGAGTCGCCCTCGGTCGCGCCGAACGCCTGGCCATCGGCGACCGGCGGCAGGACGGCGCCGTCCGGCGCCGGCGCGGCGCTCGCCAGGCCGCCGGTGGCGGGCGCCGCCGGCGCGCTGACCGACGGCAGGGCGGAGACGCCCAGGCTCGGGGCCGGCGGCGGCGCATCGCCCGCGGCGGCGGCATCGGGCACCGGGGCGACCGGCTCCGCCGTCGCTTCCACCGAAGCGGGCGCGAGCTCGACGGGTTCGGTCGAGGCCGAGGCCGCGGCGGCGCTCGAGGCGGTGGCATCGACGACGCCGCTCTCCGGCTCCGGCGGCGTCGTCGCATCGCCGGGCAGCGCCGAGGCCGCCACCGCGCTTTCCGCCACGTCGTCGTCGCTCGGCGCCAAAGCGGGCGCAGGCTGCGCCGATGATGAGGTGGACGCCGCCGCGTCGGTCGGGGGTAGCGGGGCCGCGGGCGCCTCGCCTGACGGCGCGACCGCGGCGGTGGTCGATGTCGTTGGCACCGGCACGGACTCGACGAGCGGCTCCTCGGCCGTGTCGTCGGACGAGATCAGCGCCTTCAGTTTCGCCGGCAGCTCGGGAATCAGGTCGAGCGCGCTCTGTTCGCGTTCGGACAGGTAGTACCAGCCGCCATAGGCGATCGCCGCGAGCACGGCCGACAGCAGCAGGATCGCGCCGCGCGGGATCTTGCCCTCGGAGGCGACCACCGGAAAGATCAGCTGGGTCTGACTCTTGAGCTCGGTCACCTCGTCGCGGAAGCGGCGCACCACGTCCTCTGAATCGAGGCCGAGATGTTCGGCGTAGGTGCGCACGAACCCGACCGCGTAGGTCAGGCCCGGAAGGTCCTGGAAGCGGCCTTCCTCGATCGCCTTGAGATAGCCGGAGCGGATCTTGAGACGGGTGGCGACCAGGTCGAGCGGCTGGCTCTTGCCCTCGCGGGCGCGGCGCAGCAGGTCGCCGACGGTTTCGCGCCGCGGCTCGAACTGGGTCACGTTGTCGAGATCGCCAAGCCGGCGGAGATCCTCGGAGGTGTTGAGAAGCTGCCTTCTGCGTCGCGTCATCTACCCGTCCGTCAGGACTGCATGATCAGGGTGGTGCAGGGGCTCGCCTCCGGATTCGTCCTGTAACCCGGCCACTCGCCCGGCACGTGACAGCTTCTTGGTCGATTCCCTGGTCAACATTCGTCACCGAATCGGTAAAGAAAGCATTACTGACCAGATCGGCCTTTCTAGCAAAATCAACCCGCCTGGAGCAACTTGTTCACAAACCGTCTCGGAAACGGCCCGGCCGGCACCCGCCGCGGCGTTCGCGCGCGGCAGGCGATCCCGGCTAGATCGCCGCGCCGTGGTCGCGGGCGAAGGCCCGCAGATGCTCCCGCAGGGTGGGCCCGCTATGGCCGAGCAGCGGGTCGAGAAAACGGTGCAGGCGGCCGGCATCGAGGCTGCGCACCATGGTCTTGACCGGCCCGATCGCCGGCGGCGGCATGGACAGCGATCGAAAGCCCAGGCCGATCAGCGCCATGGCCTCGAGCGGCCGGCCCGCCATCTCGCCGCACAGGCCGAACGGCACGCCTGCGGCGTCGCCGGCGCGCACCAGATCGCGCAGCATGCCGAGCAGGGCCGGCGACAGGGTGTCGTAGCGGCCGGCGAGCTGGGCATTGCCGCGATCGCTGGCGAACAGGAACTGCTGCAGGTCGTTGGAGCCGACCGACACGAAGTCGACGCGCGCCAGCAGCGCCGGCATCTGCCAGGCCAGCGCCGGCACCTCGAACATCACGCCGACCCTGAGGGCGGCCGGGGGCGTGCGCCCATGGCTGGCGAGGCGCGCCAGCTCGAGGTCGAGAATGCGCCGCGCCGACTCGAACTCCGCCACCTGGGCGATCATCGGAAACATCAGGCTGAGCGGGCGCCCGGACGCGGCCAGCAGCAAGGCCCGCAGCTGCTGGCGCAGCATCGACGGGCGGTCCAGCGCGATGCGGATCGCGCGCCAGCCCATGGCCGGGTTCTCCTCGCCGGCAGCGTTCCAGTACGGCAGCACCTTGTCGCCGCCGATGTCGAGGGTGCGGAACACCACCGGCCGGCCCTCGGCCTGGTCGAGCACCTTGCGATAGAGCTCGGTCTGGGTGGCGACGTCGGGAAACTCGGCGCGCACCATGAAGGGAATCTCGGTGCGGTAGAGCCCGACCCCGTCGGCGCCGCTGGCCAGGAGATGCGGCATGTCGATCAGCAACCCGGCGTTCATCTGCAGCGATACCCGCTCGCCGTCGCGGGTCACCGCCGGCAGGTCGCGGGTGGCGGCGTAGGCGGCGCGCCGCTCGGCACGGTTGCGCATGCTGTCGGCAAAGGCCTGCAGGATGTCCTCGGCCGGGCGGATGAAGAGCTGGCTGTTGTCGCCGTCGAGCACCATGCTGTCGCCCGGCTCGACCCGCGACAGCAGGTTCGCAATGCGCCCGACCACGGGAATGTCGAGCGCCCGCGCGACGATCGCGACATGGGAGTTCGGCGAGCCTTCCTCGAGCGCCAGCCCGCGCAGCCGGCGCCGGTCATAGTCCAGCAGTTCCGCCGGCCCCATGTTGCGGGCCACCAGGATGGCGTCGTCCGGCATCGCTTCGGGCGGCATCGGCGCGGCCTGCCCGACCAGATGCTGCACCAGGCGGTTGGCGACATCCTCGAGATCGTTGAGGCGTTCGCGCAAGTAGGGATCGGCGACATGGGACATCCGCAGGCGGGTATCGCCGCGCACCCGTTCCACGGCCGCCTCGGCGGTCAATCCGGTCTTGATCGCCTCGCCGATGCGCTCAAGCCAGCCGCGATCCTCGGCAAACATGCGATAAGCCTCGAGCACGTCGCGATGCTCGCCCGTGCCGGCGATGTCGGACGCCGCCAGCAGATCGTCGAGCGCGCTGTGCATGGCGGCGACCGCGGCGCGGAAGCGTTCCATCTCGCGCACGGGGTCCTCGGCTACGATCTGGCGCAGCATGATCCGCGGCTCGTGCAGCACGGCCTGGCCGAGCGCCAGCCCGCCATTGAGCGAGGTGCCCTCCAGACGCACCGGCAGGAGCGCGATGCCCTCGGCGGGCCGCAGCTCGTCGCGGCTGACCAGCGCGCCGCTCGCCGCCAGCTCGGCGAGCACCATGGCGATGGTCTCGAGCGCCTCGACTTCTTCCTCGGTGTAGTGGCGCCGGGTGCGGTTCTGCACCACCAGCACGCCGAGCACCCGGCCGCCGCGCAGGATCGGCACCCCCATCAGGGAATGATAGATCTCCTCGCCGGTCTCAGGCCGGTAGGCGAAGTTGGGATGCGACTTGGCGTCGGCCAGGGCCAGGGGGCGGGCCTGGGCGGCGATGTCGCCGACCAGGCCCTCGCCGACCCGCAGCCGGGTCTTGTGCACGGCCTCGAGCTTCAGACCCTCGGTGGCGAACAGCTCCAGCACCTCGCCGGCGCGCATGATGTAGCAGGAGCACACCTCCGCCACCATGTCGGCGGCGATCAGCGTCACCACGCGGTTCAGCCGGTCCTGGGCACTGCCCTCGCCGGCCATGGCATCGCGCAGTCGTCGGAGCAGCAGCCGCGAGCCGGACACGCCGGACTGCGGCATCAGCCGATGGTCCCCGTCTGGCGGCTTGGGATGCGGCGGCCTGGCGCCGGGTCGCGATCGGCGTCGTCGCGCGCTTCGAGGGCGGCCAGCGCCTGGTCGACCAGCTCCTGCAGGATCACCGCGGTCGGCTGCTCGTCGGTCACCATGCCGACGCTCTGGCCGGCCATCACCGAGCCGTTCTCGACATCGCCTTCGATCACCGCCCGGCGCAGCGCGCCGGCCCAGAAATGCTCGATCTCGAGCTGCGCCGCCTTCTGGTCGACCGCGCCCCGGTTGACACGCTCGATCACCTGGCGCTGGAACTCGGTGAAGCGCCGCGTGCCGTCATTGGCGAGCGCCCGCACGGGAATCACGGGAAAGCGCGGATCGAGCTGCACCGACGGCACCGCGTCGCGCGCCGCGGCACGGATGAAGGCCTGCTTGAAGCGCGGATGGGCGATCGATTCGGCGGCGCAGACGAAACGGGTGCCGAGCTGGCAGCCGGCGGCGCCCATCTCGAGATAGCCGAGGATCGCCTCGCCGCGGCCGATGCCGCCGGCGACGAACACCGGGACGTCGCGAATCACCGGCAGGATTTCCTGGGCGAGCACGCTGGTCGATACCGGGCCGATATGGCCGCCCGCCTCCATGCCCTCGATCACGATCGCGTCGACGCCCGAACGCGCCAGCTTGCGGGCGAGCACCAGGGCGGGCGCGAAGCATACGACCTTGGCGCCGCCCTTCTTGACCCGGGCGATGGCCGCGGCCGGCGGCATGCCGCCGGCCAGCACGACATGCCCGACCCGATGGTCGAGGCAGACGTCGATCAAGGCCTCGAGCTCGGGATGCATGGTGATCAGATTGACCCCGAACGGACCGCCGGTGAGCTCGGCGGTGCCGGCGATCTCGGCCGACAGCAGGTCGGGCGACATCGAGCCCGAGGCGATGACGCCGAACCCGCCGCCATTGGAAATCGCGGAAACCAGGTGGCGATCCGAAACCCAGGTCATGGCGCCGCCCATGATGGCGAATTCGCAGCCGAGCAGCTCGCGACCCCGGCTCCACAGCCTGTCGAGTCGGTCCCTGGCGGAGCGGCGGGTCATATGGTCAGGCAGCGTCCAGGCCATAGGCGGTGTGCAGGCTGCGCACGGCGAGCTCGGTGTACTCCTCGGCGATCAGCACGCTGACCTTGATCTCCGAGGTCGAGATCACCTGGATGTTGATGCCCTTCTCGGCCAGCGCCTTGAACATGCGCTGGGCGACGCCGGCGTGGCTGCGCATGCCGACGCCGATCACCGATACCTTCACCACGTTGGGGTCGCTGATGACGGCGCGGAAGCCCAGCCGCTCGCGCGCGTCCGCGAGCACCTTGAGGGCGCGCTCGAAATCGCCCTTGGTCACGGTGAAGGTCATGTCGGTCGTGACGCCGCCTTCCGACACGTTCTGCACGATCATGTCGACGTTGACGTTGGCGTCGGACAGCGGGCCGAAGATCGCGGCGGCGACGCCGGGCCGGTCGGGAACCGCCAGAAGGGTGATCTTGGCTTCGTCCCGGCTATAGGCGATTCCGCTGACGACTTCCTGCTCCACGATCTCATCCTCATCCACCACCAGGGTACCGGGCTTGTCCTCGAAGCTGGAGAGGACCTGCAGTCGCACCCGGTGCTTCATCGCCATTTCGACCGAGCGGATCTGCAGCACCTTGGCGCCGAGGGATGCCATCTCCAGCATCTCCTCATAGGTGATCTTATCGAGCTTCCGGGCCTTGGCAACGATGCGCGGATCGGTTGTGTAGACGCCATCGACATCGGTGAAGATGTCGCAGCGGTCGGCCCTGAGCGCGGCGGCGAGGGCCACCGCCGAGGTGTCGGACCCGCCACGCCCGAGCGTGGTGATCCGGTTGTCGGAGCCCAGGCCCTGGAAACCGGCGACCACCGGCACCTGGCCCTCGGCGAAGCGGCGATCCAGTTCCGCCGTCTCGATCGCCTGGATCCGCGCCTTGGAATGGGCGTCGTCGGTGCGGATCGGAATCTGCCAGCCGAGCCAGGAGCGCGCCGGCACCCCGACTTCCTGCAAGGCGATGGCGGTCAGGCCGGCGGTTATCTGCTCGCCGGCCGCGACCACCGCATCGTACTCGCGCGCATCGTGCAGCGGCGAGATGGCGCGGGTCCACTCGACCAGCTGGTTGGTGGTGCCGGCCATGGCGGACACCACCACCGCCACCTCGTGGCCGCAGTCGACCTCGCGCTTGATGCGCTGGGCCACCGCCTTGATGCGATCGGTGTCGGCGACCGAGGTGCCGCCGAACTTCATGACGATGCGGGACTTGCGCTGCGGCTTGCCGGCCATCGGACCCTTCTACTCCCGCGGACTGCTCGCGGTCGACGGACGCCGGTTGCCGCTGGAACGGCGCGTATCCATACTGATTCGACGGTGCCGAGGCAAGGGTGCTCGGCGGCAGGATCAGGAGGATTCCCGTGGCAGCGAGCGCAACCCGGCCGGGCCGCGATTCCGACGCCGACGCCCGGCCGCTGGCGGCCGGGCCGAGCGTCGACCCCGACGAGGTCGCGCGCTTCGCCGCGATGGCCGAGTCCTGGTGGGATCCGACCGGGACGTTCGCGCCGCTGCACCGCTTCAACCCGGTCCGCATCGGCTTCATCCGCGACCGGGTGGCGGCGCGCCGCGGTCGCGATCCGCTGGCGCCGCGGCCGCTCGAGGGGGTGCGCCTGCTCGACATCGGCTGCGGCGGTGGCCTGCTGGCCGAACCGATGACGCGGCTGGGCGCCCGGGTGAGCGGGATCGACGCCGCCGCCCGCAACATCGAGGTCGCCCGGCTGCATGCCGGGCAGAGCGGCCTCGACATCGACTATCGCCATGCCACCGCCGAGGACCTGGCCGCTTCCGGCGAGCGCTTCGACGTGGTGCTCAACATGGAGGTGGTCGAGCATGTCGCCGATCTAGACGCCTTCCTCGGCGCCTGCGCCGACCTGCTGGCGCCCGATGGCCTGATGTTCGTGGCGACCCTCAATCGCACCGCCAAGGCCTTCGCGCTGGCCATCGTCGGCGCCGAGTACGTGCTGCGCTGGCTGCCGCGCGGAACCCATGACTGGCACAAGTTCGTGAAGCCGTCGGAGCTGGCCGCGGGCCTGCGGCCCCACGGCATCGCCATCGCCGAGTTGGCGGGGGTCTCCTACGAGCCGCTGAGCGGCCGCTGGCGGCTCGGGCGCGACCTCGACGTCAACTACCTGGCGGTGGCCGAACGGGACGGATTAACGGCTTCTTAATGGCGCCGACAGACCATCGCGCGCCATGGTTCAGCAGATCAACGGCTACGCCTGCCACAACCCCGCCGATACGGCGCTGGCCCGGCGCGGCGTCAATCCGGGGAAGCCGAACGCGCCGGCCGCTGGCGTGGCGGCCATCCAGGGCGCGACCGGCCGCCAGAACCAGCAGCCCGCCGGGCTGCTGCAGGGCAGTGCCGACGCCGAGCCGGCCCGGCGCAGCGCGCCGCCCGCCGGCCGCGGCCGGCTGATCGACCTGATCGCCTGACCGGCCACCGCCGCTCCGCATCGGAATCCACTCCGTCTGACCAGCAGCCGTCCCACACGGCGCGTTGCCCCGGTCGCGAAGTTCATGATATGTTCTTGATCGGGTCAAGTTCGGCAATCCTGCCGCGCGGCCTCGGCGGACCTTCGGCATGAAGCTCTACTCCGGCCCGATCAGCCTGTTTGCCCGCAAGATCGAGATCGCGCTGGCCGAGAAGGGATTGCCCTTCGAGCGCGAGCTGGTGCCGTTCAGCCAGGCCCAGGGCTATGCGCCCAAGCATCCGGCGGTGCTGGCGGCCAACCCGAAGGGCGAGGTGCCGGTGCTGGTGGACGGCGATCTCACGCTGTTCGATTCGACGGTGATCCTCGAGTACCTGGAGGATGCCTACCCCCGGCCGGCGCTCTATCCGGCCGACCCGCGGGAGCGCGCCCGCTGCCGCCTGCTCGAGCTGACCGCCGACGAGATCCTGCTGGTCCCGGTCCGCGCCCTGATGCACCGGTCGGTGCCGCCCGAGGCCGATGCGGCGCGGCGGCTGGCGCAGGAAGACGGCGCGCAGCGCGCCGAAACCGCCATCGCCGCACACTACGGATTGCTGCAGCGTCGGCTCGGGTCGGGTGGGTTCTTCTGCGGCGGCTTCACCGCCGCCGACATCGCCCTGTTCATGACCGTGCTGTTCGCCCTGCGCCTCAAGGGGCCCGGGCTCGACGGCCATCCCGCCCTTGCCGCCTGGTACGCCCGCGTCGGCGCGCGGCCCGCGGTGGCGCGGGTCGCGGCGGAACTGGACGCCGCGGATCGCGCGCTGTCTCCGGCGCTCTATGCCTGAGCGGGCCGTGACCTAGCTGTCGTGGCTCGGCGGCCAGGGAATCCGGGCGAACGGAACCCCTTCCTCGCGCAGCGCCTCGGATTCCTCGTCGCTGGACTCGCCGTAGATGCTGCGGGTCTCGACCTCGCCGTAGTGAATCCGCCGCGCCTCCTCGGCGAACCGACCGCCGACATAGTCGCTTTCGGATTCGACCTTGGCGCGCAGCTCGCGCAGGGCCTTCTGGAACTGGGCCGCCTTCGCCGCGGCCGCGCTCGGCGGCGCGGCCGGCGCGCCCTCGCCGGTGTCCCCTCCTCTGGCGCCGCCCTTGCCGATGCGCGGCGCCATCGGCGCCTTTTCGATCCGGCGGCCGCCGCAGACCGGGCAGGCGATCTTCTTGGTCGCCGCCTGCTCGTCATAGGCGTCGCCGCTGCGGAACCAGCCCTCGAACACGTGGTCCTTGGCGCATCGCAGATTGAACAGGATCATGGACGACTCGAATTGCCTGCCGTAACCAATCCGGCACCCGATATAGATGGCGCAAGTATGCGCCGGCGACAAGCGCTTGGGACGCGAGAGTGCCAATGACCCCGCCGCCTGGCCCGCTTTCTCCTGCGCCCGCAAGCCCTTGCGGCGGTCCGGCGGCGCCCTGGGTGGCGCGCTTCGCCGGGCTGGTGCCGGCGGGCGGGCATGTCCTCGACCTCGCCTGCGGCGACGGCCGCCATGCCCGGTTCTTCCTGGCCCGCGCTTGCCGGGTCACCGCCGTCGACATCGACCTGGCCGGCCTGGCCGACCTCGCCGGATCGCCCAGGCTGCGGGTGATCGCGGCCGACCTCGAAGGCGGCCCCTGGCCGGTGGCCGGGCAGCTCTTCGACGGGGTGGTCGTCACCAACTACCTGCACCGCGCGATCCTGCCCGCGATCGTCGCGGCGGTGGCGCCCGGCGGCGCGCTGATCTACCAGACCTTCGCCGCCGGCAACGAGCGCTTCGGCCGGCCGCGCAATCCGGATTTCCTGCTGCGGCCGGGCGAGCTGCTGGACGCGGTGCGCGACCGGCTCGAGGTGGTGGCCTACGAGAACCTGGAGATCGCCGAGCCGAAGCCGGCCCTGGTGCAGCGGATCGCGGCCGTCAGCCGCGGCGGTGCCGGCGGGCGCTGAGCCTCACGCGCCGGCGTCTTGCAGGGCGAAGTCCGGCACCTCGGGGGCGACGAAACTGCGGTCGTGGCGCAACGCCGGGATCATGCCGCGGGCCTCGGCGACCTTGGCGGGGTCGATCTCGGCCAGGACGATGCCGGGCGCCTCGCCGCCATCGGCCAGCACCTCGCCCCAGGGCGCCACGATCAGGGAATGGCCAAAGGTCTTGCGGCCCTCGGCATGCTCGCCGCATTGCGCCGGCGCGAACACGTAGGCGCCGGTCTCGATCGCCCGGGCGCGCAGCAGCACGTGCCAATGGGCCTGGCCGGTCGGCCGGGTGAAGGCCGACGGCACGCTCAGGAAGCTGGCGCCGGCCTGGGCCAGGGCCCGGTACAGATAGGCGAAGCGCAGGTCGTAGCACACGGTCAGCCCCAGCCGGCCCCACGGGGTGGCGGCCAGCACGGCGCGCGCCCCAGGCCGGAAAGTCGCGGATTCGCGGTAGCTCTCGCCGGCCTTCAGGTCGACGTCGAACATGTGGATCTTGTCGTAGCGGGCGGCGATCGCGCCGGTCTCGTCGATCAGGTAAGAGCGGTTGGCGAGGCTGGTCTGGTCGAGCTTGACCTGCAGCGAGCCGACGACCAGCCAGATGCCGAGCTCGGCCGCCAGGGCGCGCAGGGCCGGCAGCGCGTCGTGCTCGGCCTCGGTCCTCGCCTTGGCCAGGAGCTGCGGCTTCAGCGGCTCGATCATACCGGTGTTCTCCGGCGTGAGCACGAGGCGCGCACCGGCCTTGTGGGCCGCGCGGATCGCGGCGCCGACCGCCGCCAGGTTGGAGCCGACCTCGCGGCCGGCGGTCATCTGGACGCAGGCGACCGTGAACCGGCCGCTCATCCCGCCGGTTCCAGCATCGGCTTCAGCTTGCCGTCGCGCTCGAGCGCGTAGAGATCGTCGCAGCCGCCGACATGGGCGCCGTCGATGAAGATCTGCGGCACCGTGCGCCGGCCGCCGGCGCGGCTCATCATCTCCTGGCGCTTGTCCGGCGCCGCCATCACGTCGATCTCGGTGATGCTGGCGCCGCGATCGGCCAGCAGCTTCTTGGCCCGATGGCAGTAGCCGCAGAAGGGAGAGGTGTAGATTTCGACCTTGGCCATGACGATCCGCCGTTGCGCCGCGCCGCGCACACCAATTACGTGGCATTCCGCCGCGGATTTGTCACCTGATCTTGCGGATAGCGCAGTCCAGACCTGCATATCCGGCCGATCTCAGGCCTGCGGTCGCACCACCCGTGCCAGGGTCAGCACGTCGACCGCCGCCGCGCCGCCGCGCAGCAGCACGCGGGCGCAGGCCTCCGCGGTCGCGCCGGTGGTCAAGACGTCGTCGACCAGCAGCACATGGCGGCCGGCGACCGCGGCACCATGCCGCGGATTGAGGACGAAGGCGCCGGCCACGTTGCGCAGCCGCCCGGCCGCCGACAGCCGGCCCTGGGACGGCGTGCGCCGGCGCCGCAGCAGCAGGTCGGGAATCGCCGGCAGCCCGGTTTCGCGCGCCAGGGCCAGGGCCAGCAGCGCCGCCTGGTTGTAGCGCCGCCCGAACAGCCGGGTCCAATGCAGCGGCACCGGCGCGACGATCTCCGCCGTCGCCAGCAGGTCGCTCCCGGCGCGCGCCAGCCAGCTGCCATAGGCCGGCGCGCCGTCCGTGCGGTCGGCATGCTTGAAGGCCAGCACCAGGTCGCGGCTGGCATCGCCGTAGCGCAGCACCGCCCGGGCGCGGGCATAGGGCGGTGGCTCGCGGGTGCAGGCGGCGCACAACGCGCCCGCCCCCATCTCGAAGTCGAAGGGATAGCCGCAGCAGGCGCACTGCGGCGGCCCGAGGAATTCCATCTGTCCCCAGCAGTCGGCGCACAGCGCGCCGACCGCGTCGACGGTGGCGCCGCAGCGCAGGCAGCGCGGCGGCAGCACCGCGTCGAGCGCCCGTGCGCCGGCCAGCCGCAGCGCGCGGCGCCAGGCGACCAGCGGATCGGCTTCCGAAGCAGTGTCGATCGGCAGCGTCATGGCGCTCATCGGAGCCGGGCGCGCGGTGCCCTGTCAATCCGCACTTTGCGTCACGGCGGGCCTGCGGCCATAGTCCGCTCGAGCTCGTGCCGCCTCCTCATCCTTCGACAGGCTCAGGATGAGGGGACTCCCTCGATTCGAGCGACCTCACCCTGAGCCTGTCGAAGGGCGAGGTCGCGCGCCGTTCCGGGATTTGCCGATGACCGGCCAACCCTCTCCTCCCGCCGAGTTGAACGCGCCGTTCGACCGCAAGGCGCTGCGCGCCCATCGCGAGCGAGCGGCGTCGGGCCTGGCGGCGCACGACTTCCTGTTCCGCGAGGTGGCCGAGCGGCTGGTCGACCGGCTCGGCGACATCACCCGGAAGTTCCCGCGCGCGCTCGATCTCGGCTGCCATGGCGGCGAGGTCGCGGCGGCGCTCGGGGCTGGCGGCCGGCGCATGGCCGGCGGGATCGAGACCCTGGCGCAATGCGACCTGTCGCCGGCCATGGCGCGGCAGGCCCGCGCGGCCGGCCGCCCGACGCTGTGCGCCGACGAGGAAGCAATGCCGTTCGGTGCCGGCGCCTTCGACCTGGTGTTGAGCAACCTCTCGCTGCACTGGGTGAACGACCTGCCGGGCGCGCTGGCGCAGATCCGTCATTGCCTCAAGCCCGACGGGCTGTTCCTGGCGGCGCTGCTCGCCGGCGATACCCTGACGGAGCTGCGCGACGCGCTGATCGAGGCGGAGATCGCGGTCGCCGGCGGCGCCAGCCCGCGGGTCTCGCCGGTCGCCGACATGCGCGACCTCGCCGGGCTGCTGCAGCGCGCCGGCTTCGCCCTGCCGGTGGTCGACCGCGACAGCATCACCGTGACCTATGCCGATGCGTTCCGCCTGATGGCCGATCTGCGCGGCATGGGCGAGACCAACGCGACAGCCGCGCGCAGCCGCCACCCGGCACGGCGCGCGCTGTTCCTCGAGGCCGCCGCGCGCTATCGCGCCGGCCATGGCGACCCGCAAGGCCGCGTGCCCGCGACCTTTCAGGTGGTCTATCTGACCGCCTGGGCGCCGCACGACTCGCAGCAGAAGCCGCTCAGGCCGGGCAGCGCCACCGCGCGCCTCGCCGACGCGCTGGGTGCGGCGGAGCGGCCGGCGGGGGAGAAGGCGCCGAAGCCCGGCTAAAGCAGATCCCTGAGCACCGGGATGAGCGGGATGTCGGCCGGCGGCATCGGATAGTCGGCGAGGCGTTGCGGGCGCACCCAGGCGAGTTCCTGGCCCTCGTGCGGATGGGGCGTGCCCTGCCAGACGCGGCAGACATAGAGCGGCATCAGCAGATGGAAGCCGTCATAACGGTGCGACGCGAAAGTGAGCGGCGCCAGGCAGCTTTCCGCGGTGTCGACGCCGAGCTCCTCCTTCAGTTCGCGCACCAGCGCCGCCTCCGGCATCTCGCCGGCGTGGACCTTGCCGCCGGGGAATTCCCACAAGCCCGCCATCGACTTGCCCGCGGGACGCCGCGCCAGCAGCACGCGGCCGTCGGCGTCGACCAGGGCGACCGCCACCACCAGCACGGTCGCCACCGGTGCGGCCGCGCGCGCCAGGAACGCGCCCTGGGTGATCTCGCGCTGCTTGCCGGTGAAGCTGCCGCCGCGCGCCGGCGCGTTGATCTCGGTATCGCCGACCAGGGCGAGCCCGGCCTTTTCCTGTACCCGCATCGAGGCGAAGTTGCCGTCGACCGCCGAGGCGGTGACGCGCTCCAGCCCGAGCCGGCCGAAGCCCAGGCGCAACAAGCCATGCAGGGCCTCGGTCGCGTAGCCCTTGCCCCAATAGGGCCGGCCGATCCAGTAGCCGATTTCGGCCGCGTCCTCGTCGACGTAGAAGCTGAGGCCGATGGCGCCCACCAGCGTCCGGTCGGCGCGCCGCTCGATGGCGAAGACCAGCGCTTCGCCGCGCGCGCATTCCGCGCGGTTCTCGGCGATCCAGGCCGCGGCCATGCCGGGCTCGTAGGGATGCGGGATGTTGGCGGTCCAGCGCGCCACTTGCCAGTCGCCGACCAGCGCCTCGACCGCCGGCGCATCCGCCGCCTCGAGCGGGCGCAGATCGAGCTCGGCGGTCACCAGCCGCAGCCCGGCCGGCAGCGCGCGCAGCCGTTCGTCCAGGCTGTCCGCGTCAGCTCCGGTAGTCGGCATTGATGTCGATGTAGCCGTGGGTCAGGTCGCAGGTCCACACCCGGGCCCGGCCCTTGCCGATTCCGACATCGACGGCGATGCCGATCTCACGGCCCTTCATGTGGGCGGCGACCGGCGCCTCGTCGTAGCCGGGGCGCGGGCCGCCCTGCTCGGCGATCACGGTGCCGCCGATCGCCACCGACATGCGGTCGCGGTCGGCCCGCTGCCCGGCCTTGCCGACCGCCATCACGATGCGGCCCCAATTGGCGTCCTCGCCGGCGATCGCGGTCTTCACCAGCGGCGAGTTGGCGATGGCGCGGCCGATGATGCGCGCCGCCTTGTCGGAGGCGGCGCCGGCGACGTCGATGGTGACGAATTTCTGGGCGCCCTCGCCGTCGCGCACCACCTGGCAGGCGAGATCGGTCAGGAGGTCGTCGAGCTTGGCGCGGAAATCCGCGAGCCGCCGCTCGCCGGCGGTCTTCACCGTCCGGTGCGGCGCCTGGCCGGTGGCGAACATCAGCAGGGTGTCGCTGGTCGAGGTGTCGCCGTCGACGGTGGTGCAGTTGAACGAGCGGTCGGCGCCGCCCGACAGCAGCTTCTGCAGCACCGGCGCCGGGATCTTCGCATCGGTCGCGACGAAGGCCAGCATGGTCGCCATGTCGGGCGCGATCATGCCGGAGCCCTTGGCGATGCCGTTGATGGTGACCGCGACACCGTCGATCTCGGCGGTCCGCGTCGCCAGCTTGCGGAAGGTGTCGGTGGTCATGATCGCCCGCGCCGCCGCGTCCCAGCCGTCGGCCGCCAGCGCCTTCGTGAGATCGGGCAGGCGCCGGGTGATGCGCTCGTCCGGCAGCACCTCGCCGATCAACCCGGTCGAGGCGGCGAACACCTCGCGCGCCCGGCAGCCGACGATGTCGGCGACCGCCTTGACGCTGCGGTCGGCCGCCGCCTTGCCGGCCTTGCCGGTGAAGGCGTTGGCGTTGCCGCTGTTGATCAGCACCGCGCGCGCCGTGCCGCCGGTCAGATGCTTGCGGCAGATCTCGACCGGCGCCGAGGCGGTGAGCGAGCGGGTCAGCACCCCCGCCACCGTGGTGCCGGGCGCCAGCGCGATCAGGCAGACATCGCTGCGGTTCTTGTAGCGCACCCCGCAATCGAGGACGGCGAGCCGCACCCCCGCCACCGGCGGCAGCGCGGCAAAGCTCGCCGGCGCGAGCGGCGAAAGCGGTGGCATGGCGGCGTCTCTCCCGTTCCCTTGGCGGCCTTCACTCCGGCGCCGGCGCCGCTTCCTCGCTGTCCGCGGCCGGCGGCACCTCTTCGCCGGCCTCGGCCGGCGCCGGTGCCTCGGCCGCCGGCGGCTCGGGCAGCACGATCTCGGCGGTCTCGCGCAGGCTCAGCCGCAGCTTGGTCACCAGGTCGCGCGACAGCGCGTCCTCGATCTGCGGGCGCGCCTGCTCGAAGCTCGGCGGCGCGGTTTCACGGGCCTCCTCGACCTTGATGATGTGCCAGCCGAACTGGCTCTTCACCGGCGCGGCGGTGTAGGCGCCCGGCGCGAGCGCGAAGGCGGCGGCGGAGAATTCCGGCACCATCTGCTCGGCAGTGAAGAAGCCGAGATCGCCGCCCTGGGCGCCCGAGCCGGTGTCGGTCGACTTTTCCTTCGCGATCGCCGCGAAGTCGCCGCCGGCATCGAGCTCGGCGATGATCGCCTTGGCCTCGTCCTCGGTCGCCACCAGGATGTGGCGGGCGCGGATTTCCCGCTCCGGCTGGAACTGGGCGACGAACTCGTCGTACTTCGCCCGCACCGCGTCGTCGGTCAGGCCGGCCCTGACGTACCGGTCGAGCAGCGCCGCGCGGACCGCCTGGCTCTCGAAATCGGCGACCTGGGCCTTGACCTCTGCGTCGTTCTGCAGGCCCTGGCGCCGGCCCTCCTCGGCCAGCAGCTCCAGGTCGATCAGCCGTTCGACCAGGGCCGGAAAATACTGGCCGATCTGTTCCTGATAGGCACGCGGCAGATCACGGGCCGAGGCGATGACGTCGGAGACGTGCAGCTCGGTGCCGTTGACCGTGGCGACCACCGGGTCGTCGCCGGCATCCTGGGCGGCGGCGCTGGGCGCCTGGGCCAGCAGCAGCATCCCGGCAGCGGCCAATGCCGGCGCCAACACCCGGATTCGGTGCAATCGCATGGGACATCCTTCGAGGGGCGGGCAGGCGGCAACGCCTGCCACCCTCGAAACCCGCGCATGGCGCAGCATCATGCACAGGGAAAAAGGCCGCACAAGGCCGCAATGGGCGGCCTGCGTTGCGCCTTCGGACGAGACGCCGACGGCGGTCGCGCGCGGGGCGCGACGGGATCGCGGATCAGGCGGTCAGGTCGAGCAGCGCGTCGGCGACCGGGCCGAGGCCACCCTCGGCACGCTCGGACCGGCCGGCCGGAACCAGGCGGCCGTCGACGAGATCGATGCCCAGCGGCACCACCGCGTCCAGCCGCAGCCGCAAGGGACCGTGGTCGGCCCGGCCGTCCCGGCGGTCGTCGCCGAGCAGCTCGGCGACACGGTCCAGCCTGCCGTCGCCGTCGAAATCGAACAGCCGGCCCATGGCGCCAGGCGACCCCAGGCCCGCATCGGCGAAATCCAGGGTCAACGGATTGCCCGGCACCTGGTCGCCGGTCCGGACCTCGATGGCGACGCTGAGGCGCTGTTGGCTGATGGTGATGGTGCCGTTCCCGGGGTCGATGGCGATGTCGATCGACTGCATCACCAGCGACAGCGACTGCCGGCTGCCGGTGGCGGTGACCTTGGAGGAGGCGGACATCTCCGAGGATTCGGCATGGAAGCTCAGCATGCCCGCGCGTGCCTGGGCGGCGGCCGGCGCGCCGATCCCGGCAGCCGCGTTGGCGGCATCCGCCGCCGACATGCCGAGTTCGCGGAACATGGTCTCGATCTCGCCGGTCATCCGCTCGAGCGCCGCGTCGAGGTAGCTGCCGAGCTCGCCGCCGAGCAGATCGTCGACCAGCGCCCCGACCCCCTTGCCGGCGCCGCCCTGGCTGTCCAGACCGCCGAGCAAATCGCGGGCCATGGCCGACAGGTCGAGGAGATCGCCGACCCACGGCGACTGCAGCTGCGGGTTCTGGGATGCCGGGCTGGCGCTTACGGCATTGGCCAGCAGCGGCGCCATGGCGCGCCCACCGGCGCCCCAGGCGCGGCCGGCGCCGGCGGGCACCTCGTGCCCGAACGGGACCAGTGGCGGGCCGGCGCGCTCCTTCAGCATCGACAGGGCCGCCGCAGCGGGGGCTTGTGCAAGCATCGGCGCCTCCTCCTGAGGTCGGCCGGCCGGGCGCGGGCCGCTTGGGCCGGCACCGGCCGGGCGGGTCCATGCGACCCGCGGGGGACGCGAGCGGCGCCCAGGCCCGGATTATCGGCAAATTGCGCCTAATCGCCGATTAAGCTTCTTGGTCAAGGAATTGCCAAGAAGCATGGTGAACGAACCGCGACCGGCCGTCGTTGACACCCCATCCCCGGGGTCCTATCTGTCATGGGCTTCGTGACAACCTGAGGGGAAGCGTGCCCGCCGGGCATTCGCCCCATTTCCGCCACCACCGAGGTATTGATGTTCGCCGGCATCGCCAAGCGGATCCTCGGATCCGCCAATGACCGTTACGTGAAGAAACTGGAGAGGACGGTCGCGCAGATCAACGCGCTCGAGCCGGACCTGCAGGCCTTGTCCGATGCCGACCTGCGCGCCCGCACCGAATCGCTGCGCGGCCGGCACCAGGCCGGCGAGAGCCTCGACGACCTGCTGCCCGAGGCCTTCGCCACCGTGCGCGAGGCGGCCAAGCGGACGCTGGGCCAGCGCCATTTCGACGTCCAGCTCATGGGCGGCATGGTGCTGCATCGCGGCATGATCTCGGAGATGAAGACCGGCGAAGGCAAGACCCTGGTGTCGACCCTGGCGGTCTATCTCAACGCGCTCACCGGCAAGGGCGTCCACGTGGTGACCGTGAACGACTACCTGGCCCAGCGCGACGCCGAGTGGATGGGGCAGATCTACCGCTTCCTCGGGCTGACCGTGGGCTGCGTCGTCCACGGCATCAAGGACCCGGACCGCAAGGCGGCCTATGCCTGCGACATCACCTACGGCACCAACAACGAGTTCGGCTTCGACTATCTGCGCGACAACATGAAATTCCGCCTGGAGCAGATGGTCCAGCGCGATTTCTGCTACGCGATCGTCGACGAGGTCGATTCGATCCTGGTCGACGAGGCGCGCACGCCGCTCATCATCTCCGGCCCGACCGAGGACAATTCCGAGCTCTACGCCCGGGTCGACAAGCTGATCCCGAAGCTCGCCGAGGACGACTACGAGAAGGACGAGAAGGGCCGCCAGGTCACGCTCACCGAGCAGGGCGTTGAGCACATGGAGACGCTGCTGCGCGAGAGCGGCCTGATGAAGGGCGATTCGCTCTACGACATCCACAACGTCTCGCTGGTGCATCACTCCAGCCAGGCGTTGCGCGCCCACAAGCTGTTCGCCCGCGACGTCGACTACATCGTCAAGGACGACAAGGTCGTCATCATCGACGAGTTCACCGGCCGCATGATGGAGGGTCGGCGCTATTCCGAGGGGCTGCATCAGGCGCTCGAGGCCAAGGAGGGCGTCTCGATCCAGAACGAGAACCAGACCCTGGCCTCGATCACCTTCCAGAACTATTTCCGCCTTTATCCCAAGCTCGCCGGCATGACCGGCACGGCGATGACCGAGGCCGGCGAGTTCGCCGAGATCTACGGCCTGGATGTGGTGGAGATCCCGACCCACAAGGACTGCGTGCGCGACGACCAGGACGACGAGGTCTACCGCACCGCCAAGGATAAATACCAGGCGATCGCCGAGCTGATCGAAGAATGCCGCATCCGGCAGCAGCCGGTGCTGGTCGGCACGGTCAGCATCGAGAAGTCGGAGATCATTTCCGAGCTGCTCAAGCAGAAGAAGATCCCGCACAAGGTCCTGAACGCCCGCTATCACGAGCAGGAGGCGTTCATCATCGCCGATGCCGGCGTGCCCGGCGCGGTCACCATCGCCACCAACATGGCCGGCCGCGGCACCGACATCCAGCTCGGCGGCAACATCGACATGCGAATCCGGCGCGAGCTCGCCGAGATCACCGAGCCGGCCGAGCGCGAGCGGCGCATCGCCGGGATCCGCGCGGAAGTGGCGGCGGCGCGCGAGGTCGCGCTCAAGGCCGGCGGCTTGTACGTCATCGGCACCGAACGGCACGAAAGCCGGCGCATCGACAACCAGCTGCGCGGCCGGTCGGGACGCCAGGGCGACCCCGGCGCCTCGCGCTTCTTCCTGTCGCTCGAGGATGACCTGATGCGCATCTTCGGGTCCGAGCGCATGGATTCGATGCTGCAGCGCCTCGGCCTCAAGGAGGGCGAGGCGATCATCCATCCCTGGGTCAACAAGGCGCTGGAAAAGGCGCAGCAGAAGGTCGAGGCGCGCAACTTCGAGGCGCGCAAGCATGTCGTGAAGTACGACAACGTGATGAACGATCAGCGCAAGGTGATCTACGAGCAGCGCCGCGAGCTGATGCGCGCCAACGACGTCTCCTCGACCGTCATCGACATGCGCCACGAGGTCATCGGCAAGATCGTCGCGCGCGCGATTCCCCAGAACACCTATGCCGAGCAATGGGACGGCAAGGCCCTGCACGAGGAGTGCCTGCGGCTGTGCGGCCTCAACCTGCCGATCGCCGACTGGATCAAGGAAGAAGGCATCGACGACGATGCGATCCGCGAGCGGATCCAGCAGGCGTCGGATCGCCGGATGGCCGAGAAGGCGGCGAATTTCGGGCCCGAGGTCATGCGCATGGCCGAGAAGACCCTGCTGCTGCAACTGCTCGACCAGACCTGGAAGGACCATCTGCTGGCGCTCGACCACCTGCGCCAAGGCATCAACCTGCGGGCCTATGCCCAGCGCGACCCGCTGAACGAGTACAAGCGCGAGGCCTTCGACATGTTCGAGGCCATGCTCGACCGGCTGCGCGAGACCGTGACCGGCGTGCTCAGCCACATCGAGGTGCGCGCCAGCCGGCCGGAAGACGCGGTGGTGCAGCGGACCCAGCAGCCGATGCACGAGACCCGCCGTGATCCCGCGCTCGCCGGCGCCGAGCCGGAGCTGGCCCTGGCCGGGGCCGGCGGTGGCGGCATGCCGTCGCGCCCGGCGACCGCCGCGCGCCGGGCCGCACCGGCGGCGATCGGCGGCGGCGCGCCCGCCAGCGCCGGCCCGAAGGTGGCGCGCAACGCCCCCTGCCCCTGCGGCTCCGGCAAGAAATACAAGCACTGCCACGGCAAGCTGTAGACCGTACGACTATGGCTCGCCGGTCGGCGCGATGAAGATCTCGGCGGCGGCGCTGCGCCCGACGGCGTCGATCACCTCGACCCGGGCGAAGCCGGTGCCGTCAGGCTGCCATTCGCCGTCCGACCGCCGTCCGCTGGCGGCGACCGGCCGCCCGTTCACCAGCCAGCGCAAGGGCTGCGCGCCCCCCCCGGCGCCCCCCGCCCCCGCGGGCCCCCCCCCCCCCCCCCCGCGGCCGCCGTACTCGTACCGGTAGCCCTCCGGCAG